>CAXTWQ010000050.1:0-6264 GCA_964248065.1 uncultured Bryobacteraceae bacterium
TGTGCGGCTTCGATGGCAGCCCGGCGGTCATAGGTGCTGCCCTGGTCGTCTCCATCGGTGATCAGGATCATGGCTTTGCGGCCAACCTCGCTTTTCAACTTTTCATTTGCCGCCAAGTAGATGGCATCGTAGAGCAAGGTTCCTTTTACTCGTCCGGTGGGGACCGGTCCGGTGTTGACGTTCGGGATGGGACCGCTGCCAAACGAGGGAGATTGCCCGTCACCTTGGAGATCGCGCATTGCCGCAACTAACTGTTTTGGCGAGTTAGTGTAGTCCTGCAGCAGGTCGGTGCTCTTGCCGAACGAGATCAGAAAGGCCTCGTCCTTTTTGCGGAGAACGCTGGAGAAGAACGACGAAGCGGCTTGACGTTCGATCTCGACGAGGCGCTCCTGGCTGGCGCTGATGTCGATCAGCAGGCCGAGCGTGATGGGCAGGTCCGTTTCCCGGCTGAAACGCTGGATCGGCTGCTGCTTGCCGTCCTCAAAGATGGTAAAGTTTTGCTTCTCAAGATTCGGAATGAGCGCACCGCCTTTTTTGGCTTTGACAGTGAACAGAATGTTGACAAGTTCGACATCAACGCGAATGGTCGTGTCCTGGCTAGGCGGCTCCGGTGGGGGTGGGGCTTGAGCGGAAACGGAGGCCGCCAGAACCAGGCAGAGAGCGGCAGAACGAGCTGAAAATAGCACAGTTTTCGATATCATTATGAACGAATTGCAACCGGACAAGAGAGTTCCCGAAACATTGTCGGGAGATGCTGCCATAACTCACTTGACGGCAGCAGATCCAATCCTGGCCGAGATTATTCGGCAGAACGGACCTTGCAGCATTGCATTGCGGCCACCAACTTTCGAGACGCTAGCACGCTCCATCACGTTCCAGCAACTAAGTGGCAAGGCGGCAAAGGCGATCTTCGACCGGGTGCGCGCGGCGACGGGAAGGCGGTTCTCCCCAGCGGGATTCCTGAAGCTGAGCGACGAAGAGCTACGGGCTTGCGGGTTATCCAGGCAGAAGATAGCTTCTCTGCGGGACTTAGCGGGTCGGGTAGCCCGGCGCGAAATCAACTTTCGTAAGTTCGCGGCGATGGAAGACGACGACATTATCGCGGCACTCTCGGAAGTGAGGGGCGTTGGCGTCTGGACGGTGCAGATGTTCCTGATGTTCTCGCTGGGCAGACCGAATGTGATGCCTCTGGGAGATTTGGGCATTCGCAATGCAGTACGCAAGGCCTACGGGTTAGTGGAACCGCCGAAACCGGCTGATTTAGCGGCTATCGCAAGGGATTGGCATCCGCATTGTACGGTGGCCTGCTGGTATCTGTGGCGGAGTCTGGAAGGGCCGGCGGAGTTCTAGAATTCCGTTCCTAAAAAGTTTGGGTACGTTTTAAAAACTGTTAACCATTGGCAGCGACGACCAGTGTTGAAGTTCAGGACACAGGCGCGCCTTCGGGACAAGCGGTATCGGCTGTGGCTGGACGGCAAAGGCTCAGGAATAAGATGAGCGTGGCGTGCCAATGATTAGGGTTTATTGAATTGTAAATGCGATGACTGAATCGCCCATTTTGCTTTTCATCTTGCCGTGACCTCCAGCGCATATGACTAGATACTGCTTTCCATTCCATTCGTAAGTCATTGGGGTGGATTGGGCGCTGGCAGGGAGTTCTGCCTGCCAGAGTTGCTTGCCCGTGGCGGAATCGAATGCGCGCAGATAAGGATCGAGCGTCGCCGCAGTAAAGGTGAGTCCACCTGCAGTCGCGATCGGTCCACCGAGGTTGATCGAGCCTTCCGGCCAGCCGTTGCCCATAGAGCCGATGGCAGTTTGCCAGCGAAGCGTGCCCGTATTCAGATCAAAGGCAACCAGAGCGCCCCAGGGCGGAGCGTTGCAGGGCTGTCTGTCAGGCGCGACCAGCCACTCCCGGTGCATAGCGTAGGGCGTTCCGCGTTGCCGGGCGAATTCGCCGCCCCAGGCTGTTTCAGTCTTCTTTGCGCCATCGCGGGCAGCTCCCAGATCTTCGCGCGGAATGAGTTGCATGATGGCGGCAACACGATTTGTGTTTGCAAGCAGGAGATTTCGTTCCGGGTCCCAGGCCGCACTGCCCCAGTTCACGCCGCCAAGGTTGCCCGGAAACGAAACGGTGCCCTGAAAACTAGGCGGGGTAAACAGGCCCTCGTTCCGTAGTGATTCGACCTTGTCGCGGCACCACTTGCGGTGCTCTGGAGTCGCACCCCATGCCTGATCGGGCGTCAACTTTTGGGGAACCATGGGGCTCCAAGCAGGGATGGGCTGGGTTGCCCATGCGCTCTCGCCGGGGATATCGCTTTGGGGAACTGATTGCTCGGCGACGGTGTGCAGAGGCTTTCCGGTAAGGCGGTCGAGCACGAATACGTGGCCGATTTTTGTTGTGACTGCGACTGCCGGTTGACCTTTGAAGTTGATCAACGTGGGCTGGGAAGGGACATCGTAATCCCATAAGTCGTGGTGAACGACCTGAAATCCCCAAACGAATGCTCCCGTGGACGCCCGCAACGCCACAACGGAGTTAGCCCATTTATTGTCGCCAGGACGAGTGCCGCCGTAGTAGTCGGGGCTTGCGCTTCCCGTTGGAATAAAGATTAGATCGCGCGCAGGGTCTGCGGCAAAGGCTGACCATGCATTAGCCGCACCGGTCCGAGATTGCTGCTTCTCGGCCCAGGGGATTGGGTCCCAAGTCCAGCGCAAAGCTCCGGTACGGCAGTCGTACGCTCGGACGCTACCGCGAGGCATGTCCACTGCTCCGTTATCACCGATCGCAGAGCCTGTGATGACTAAGTCGCCAATGGTTACTGGTGGAGAAGTGACTTGAAAATCGCCGTGGAACTCCGGGCCGTAGACCACGCCGCGAGTTAGATCCACGGTGCTACTATGGCCGAAGTCACTGCAGGGCTTGCCAGTTTTACCATCAAGTGCAATGAGCCGCGCGTTGATGGTGCCCTCGAAAATGCGGAGCTTGCAATTCGTGCTGTCGGCTGCTTTTGAATCGATCCAGGCCGATACTCCCCGGGATGAAACTTCCGCGTAGTCATCTGACTTGTCGACATTCGGGTCGTATCTCCAGCGTTCGGTGCCGTCCGCCGGATTAAGCGCAATGACTTGATTGAATGGAGTGCTGAGGTACAGAGTGCCTTCGACAAGGATCGGCGTTGCCTCGAAGGCGGCTTTCTCGTTCAGGCTGGTCTTTGGCTTCAAAGCGCCAGTGTTATAGGTCCAGACAGGCTTGAGCTCCGTGACGTTCTCTCGCGTAATCTGTTTGGAGGACGAGTGACGCGTTCCCCCTGCGTCACCGCCATACATATTCCAAGTTTGGCCTGCAGCCAGCGTCGTTGTTATGAGAGAAGCAATGAGTAGGAAGAATCGCACGGAGTCATTCTGTCTAGGACTTCTAAAGATTGCATCAGTTGTGGGAGGAACAGGCCTAATCCCGGGACGTTCCGGCCCGGAAACGGCGCGTCCAGGTGAGTTCGTGACCGTCTTTCAGGATGACTCGCCGCTCGCCATGAAACCAAGGCTGCATTTCTTTTACCCGGTCAAGGTTGATTAGTTCAGACCGGCTGATGCGTACGAACTGGTCGGGGTTCAGTTGCTCCACTACGTTCTCCAGCGTGGATCGAACTGTGTACGTCTCGGGGCCGGAATGTAAGTGGACATAGTTACGATCGGAGGCCGCCCAATCGAGCTGTTCCACCGGAAGGAAAATCTCACGCCCGTTTCTCTGGACGAGGAGACGTTTGACAAAGCTTCGTTGCTCAGCGGACGAAGGCTTTTTTCGTAGCGCAAGTTGTTCTTTAGCCCGCTCAAGGGCTCGCTCGAAGCGTATGGGGTCAACGGGCTTGAGCAAATAGTCGAGAGCCTCCGCCTGGAAAGCCTGAATTGCATAGTGTTCATGAGCGGTGAGGAAGATGACATGAAAAGTTCGTGGGTTGCGTGCAGATGCTAGTGCTGCAAAGCCATCGAGATCTGGCAATTGGACATCAAGGTAGACCAAGTCGGGGGCGAAAGTGTGCAGGGCGGCAATGGCGTCCTCGCCTGAACCGGCTTCCTGAATCTCGCTGATTTCGGGATCGTTCTCCAGAAAGCGCCGCACTTTTCTACGGGCAGGAGGCTCGTCGTCAACAATCAGCACTCGGATCATGTTCGCGAAATTGATTTCATCTGCGGCACCAGTGACAATCCTGCAATGCTTGTGCGCAGCCTACTCGGCACGCTCGCACCGTGGCATTCGTGTTCTCCGAGATGTCTGCAAAACGGCTGCGGAACACACTCATCAAGCAACAGTTTCATGCAATTTGTGCAAGCAGAGACTCCTTTGCATTCTCTAGTGCAGCAACGGCCATCTCTCGTGTGACCCCGGGAAAGTGCTCCAGGAATTCGTTCAGAGTCTCACCGCCCTCAAGGTAGTCAAGTAGGGTCTGAAAAGGCACACGAGTACCGCGGAAACACGGAGTGCCGCTCATTATATTTTGATCTCGAACTATGACGGGGGCGTCCCTCATATCATTTAGTCTGCCGCAATTGAGTATGGGATTGCGCTAGGCGAGTTAACTTATACCGATCATGTTCGGTAGGGGATTGCGACGGTGACGGCCAAGCCTCCGTCCTCGCAGTTGTCAAATCTCAGAGTGTGCTGTGGGCCGTACAACTGCTCCAGGCGCGCCGTCGTGTTTGAGATGCCGGTACCAGGGCGTAGCTTGCCGGGCGGCAATCCGCGTCCATAATCACGGACTTGCACCTGAGTGTCTGCGCCGTTGAGTTCGGCTGTTACGCGAATAGTAACCGCGTTCGAGCGTGGATCTGTGCCGTGACGGATGCAGTTCTCAACTAGGGGTTGCAGAAGCAGATGCGGCACTAATGCTGTTCTCGCTTCAGGCGCCACGTTGAATCTGACGCTGAGCTTGTCCTCGAACCTGGAGCGCATGATATCGAGATATAGTTCAAGGGTTTCCATTTCGCGATCGAGCGAAACGAGCGACTCATCAGCATCGTAAATGGTCTTACGGAGGAGAGTGCTGAGCTGTGCAATGGCGATGTCTGCTTTGCGCGGGCTTTCGTAGACCAGAGAGGAGATAGTATTCAGAGCGTTGAACAGGAAGTGCGGCTGAATCTGAAGACGTAAGTTTTCAAGGCGCATTTGAGCCAGCTTTCCCTCGATCTGCGCGACACGAACATGGCGGTCGAAAACATAGACGATGCCGACCATCAGTGCGTATGTGATGACATCGTGAAAGAACTCCATCGGATAGCGCGCGCTCATCACGCCGTAGTCATAGCGCCGCAATCCAAAGGCGGCGTATAAGACATTACGGAGTCCCCATACAAGGGACGTGTGTGCGATGGAGTAGACCATCAGAGCGCCTGCATGCAGCGGGAGAGCAGTGTACCAGTTACTGAGGCTAACCGGAAATCGTCTCGCAAAGCGACGAACCAAGGGAAACAGCAGAGCCGCCATCCATGCGCCCGTCAGCAATTCATTGATGAGCGGTTCGAGTGGAGATACCGGTTCGCGATTGGCTACGTACTCGAGGTAGCGATAGCCAAAGAACAGCAATCCAATGACTGTGAACCAGCCAAAAATGGTCAACCCGGATTGCAGCCGCTGCTTCAAACGACAAGTATAGGGTGGAGCCCGGCGTTCAGTTCAAGCAGGTTCGGGCAGCGGACAGATTGGTTTTAGAACAATCACGAAGCTGAGAAACTCTCGTTTTCTCCAACATGCCGTTAGCGCGGGTGCATGGTTCACCTCCGCTGACGGCAGAGTTCAAGCAAGACGCAAATGAGCTTCGAGGACTTTTCTTGCCTGGCTAGTATTGAAGCGGCACGTCAATTTTTAGAATCTGGCCTGCTGATCCCGGGACGGCGCCGAGGTTGGAGACATAGAGCGCTTTATCGGGAACAGGTGAACCAGGACGACTCAGGCCTTGCAAAGGTTCTTCCCTACTCGATTACAGATTTCACCGGCTTATCTCCGCATCGGCGCTGGGTGATGGCATCTATTCAGTTCGAAAAGGAGACTCTTCCCGATCAGGTAGCGATACCGCTGGATGGGGGATTGCCCAAACGCCTGTGTACGGTTACTGTATCTCCAAATGGTCACCCAATGGACAATTCCTTCTGATTGCGGTGGAAGCGCCATCACGAACGAGTTTGGGCCGGAATCTGGCGATACCGGTCGGCCCGGGAGAAAGTCTTCCAGAGCTTCCTCCAGCTGGAATCGGCCCGACATCCACAGTCGAG
>CAXTWQ010000050.1:6274-25561 GCA_964248065.1 uncultured Bryobacteraceae bacterium
GTGCGGGGATCACATATTCTGGATCGTGCAGACTTGGTGCCGGGTAATGACCTTACTCATTTTGCGTATGTGAATACGACAGAGCACCGAAACTTATATCGGATTACGCTGCCCTGACCTTCCCGATTGCAGCCGCTGTTTCAGACGACAAGGGTAAGGTGGAGCCCGGCGTCCAGCTCAAGCAGGTTCGGGCAGCGGACGAGTTGGCTTTAATACGATTACGCCCAGTGGCGGCAAGACGAGCGTGGCGGAAGCAGGGCGACCGTGAGCTTCGGTTGGCTCGGCGTTAACGTATCCGCCGTTACCTAAATTGCTGCCACCGAACATGCCGGCGTCGGAGTTGAAGATTTCTTGGTGCTGGCCAGCTTCGGGAATACCAATGCGATAGTTCAGATGCGGTTGGGGCGTGAAGTTGCAGACGAACACTGTGTAGTCCTCAAGTCGTTTGGCTCGGCGGACAAAAGAAATAATCGAGTTTTCGCTGTCGTGAAAGTCAATCCACTCGAAGCCGGCAGGTTGGAAATCTACCTCATAGAGACTTGGCTCACGGCGATAGAGATTGTTGATTTCGGTGCAGTATGTCTGAAGCTGGCGATGGACTGCGTGGTCGAGCAGCCACCACTCCACTTGCGCCTCGGAGTTCCACTCCTGAGTTTGGCCAATCTCCGATCCCATGAAGAGAAGTTTCTTGCCGGGGTGCCCATACATGAAGCCTAGGAAGGCGCGAGTGTTGGCAAAACGCTGCCATTCGTCGCCGGGCATTTTGCCGATAAGTGAGTGCTTGCCGTAAACCACTTCGTCATGCGAAATGGGCAGCACGAAATTTTCTGAGAACGCGTATACCATGCTAAACGTGATGTCGTTTTGATGGTATTTACGATAAAGAGGATCGGTCTCGAAGTAGCGGAGCATGTCGTGCATCCAGCCCATATTCCACTTCATGGTGAAGCCAAGCCCGTTGAGATAGACCGGGCGTGAGACGCCGGGAAAGGACGTTGATTCCTCGGCAAAGGTCATCGCGCCCGGAACTTGGTGAACAAGTTCGTTGACCTTGCGAAGGAAAGAAATAGCTTCGAGGTTTTCATTTCCGCCGTGGATATTAGGAATCCACTCGCCAGCCTTGCGCGAGTAGTCGAGATAGAGCATGGAAGCGACAGCATCGACGCGAAGACCATCGATATGATACTTTTTCAGCCAAAACATCGCGTTCGAAATGAGAAACGAGCGGACCTCGTTACGACCGTAGTTGAAGATGAGCGTGCCCCAGTCGCGATGCTCGCCAAGGCGCGGGTCCTCGTGCTCATAGAGTGCTGTGCCGTCAAATTGCGCGAGGCCGTGAGCATCTTTCGGGAAGTGGCCGGGAACCCAATCGATGATGACGCCGACACCTTCCTGATGGCAGCGATCGACGAAGTACATAAAGTCTTGCGGAGTGCCGAAGCGGGAGGTGGGCGCAAAGTAGCCGCTGACTTGATAGCCCCAGGACGGAGCGTAAGGATGCTCGGCAATGGGCATGAGCTCGATGTGGGTGTAGCCGAGCTGCTTGACGTAGCGCAGAAGTTGGTCCGCATCCTCGCGATAGCTGAGGGGCTGATTGCTTCCATCACGATGCCATGAGCCCAGATGAACTTCATAGATGGAGATGGGAATTTCCAGCGCACGCGTGATGGTGCGGGCTTCCATCCAGGCTTGGTCTTGCCATTCGTAGTTGTCGAGATCGGCGACAATGGACGCGGTCTTGGGCGGCAGCTCCATGGAGAAGCCAAAAGGGTCGGACTTGAGCTGAGTATAGCCGCGGTATCGCGATTTGATCGCGTACTTATAGGCGGTGCCGGGGCCTTCATTAGGCAGAAAGATTTCCCATACGCCGCCCGTGCGCTGGCGCATTGGATTGCAGCGAGTATCCCAACCATTGAAGTCGCCGACGATGCTGACAATCAGAGCATTGGGAGCCCAGACAATAAAGCCCGTTCCGCTTACGCCTTCCAGAACTTTGACATGTGCGCCGAAAGTGTTATAGCCCTCGAAATTCGTGCCCTCTGAGTGGAGGTAGAGATCGAAGTCGCTGAGTAACGGGGGGAAGCGATAAACGTCTTCCTGATCGGTTACTTGGCCGTCGCTGTGGGTGATGCGAAGGCGGTAACGCTCGGGCCGGGACTCAAAAGCCGCAACGTAGACGCCGCCGTCATGAATCTTTTTCGCTTCAATCGCATGACCGCTTTGCAACACTTCGACACGTTGAGCATGTGGAAAGAAAGCAGTGACTTCCCAGCCGTTTTTCTCGTTCTCATCTCTGGGATGCGGGCCAAGAACGGCAAAGGGATCGCCGTGGTAACCGCCTGAAATTGCTTCCAATTCGCCATCAGTCATTGCTCATCATTATGTCAGGAGAACTTGTCCGAAACGGCTTAACGGCTATGGCGGTCCAGATAGCGAGATCGGCGTTGCCGGTATGTTTACGATGCTTTCAGCTGAGCCTGAACTTTCCTTGCAAGAGTATGTGCAGCAATTACCGAAAGCCGAGTTGCACGTTCATTTAGAAGGTTCGGTTGAGGCGGAAACGATTCGAGAGATTCATCCCGAGTTATCGCTCGATGAGATTCAGACAGCGATGCGGTTCTCGGGATTTGCCGGATTCTTGAAAGCTTATGTGTGGGTTTCACAGAAGCTAACAACGGCTGAGGCTTACCGAATCGCATTGCGACGATTGCTGGAAAAGTTGGGATCGCAGAATGTGTTAGCGGTTGAGATCACGCTTTCGGCCGGCGTGATTCTTTGGAAAAAGCAGGAGCTTGACGCTATTTTCGAAGCACTGTGCGAGGAGTGCGCGGGGCACCCGGCTATTCGCGTCCATTGGATCTTCGATGCCATCAGGCAATTTGGTGTCGAGCAAGCGGCTGAAGTATTCGAGAAGGCGGCGGCTTACCGTGACACAGGCGTGGTGGCTATCGGGATCGGAGGCGATGAGGAACGCGGGCCGGCAATTTGGTTTGGCGATCTGTATCGTAGGGCTCGGGACGCCGGGCTTTGTTTGACCGCTCATGCGGGTGAGGTGACGGGGCCAGAGAGCATCTGGCAAGCGATAGAGATTGGTGCGCAGCGGATTGGGCATGGGATTCGAGCGATAGATGATACTCGGCTGCTGGAGTACTTGCGCGAGCATGAGATTGCACTCGAGGTTTGCCCATCGAGCAATGTTGGAACCGGGGCAGTTCGAACGCTAGCGGAACATCCGTTGAGGAAGCTGTGGGATGCAGGCGTTCCGATTGTGTTGGGGACGGATGATCCAGCGCTGTTTGCTACGGACCTCACGCGCGAGTATGAACGGGCGGCGGAGGTATTTGGATTTTCGCGGGAGCAACTAAGGCAGCTGGCGGAGAACAGTTTTCGATACAGTTTCGACCGAATCAGCCGCGACCTTGGCCGACGCGTTCTTCCAGCATTAGGTGAATGAGTGCTTCGAGTTCGCGAATGCGATCGTTAAGGTGTTCGAGGGCAGCAGGTTCAGATTCGCCGCTTGCTGCTACGCGACCGTGTTCAAGTGAGCCTAGCGCCTGACTCCGGGTTTTTACGACACGCCCGGGAATACCGACGACAGTTGCTCCAGGGGCTACTGAGTGAACGACCACTGCACCTGCGCCGACTTTCACTTCATTACCAAGCGTGATGTTGCCAAGAACTGAGGCACCAGTACCCACAACAACGCGGTTGCCAATAGTCGGGTGACGCTTGCCACGCTCGTTGCCCGTGCCGCCAATGGTGACGCCTTGGTACAGAAGAACGTCGTCTCCAATCTCGGCTGTTTCGCCGATGACCACACCAAGACCGTGGTCAATAAAGAGCCGCTCGCCGATAGTGGCGCCGGGGTGGATCTCGATGCAGGTTAGGAAACGGGCGATGGTGGAAACGAATCGCGCGAGTACAAAGAAACGCCGTAGATAGAGCCAGTGCGAGACGTGATGGAAGAGGACGGCATGCAAGCCCTGGTAGCAAAGCAGAATCTCAAGGCTGCTTTTAGCCGCAGGGTCCTCGCGTTTGATGGCAGCAATGTGATCACCAAGCGGCATCTTGTTAGTTTCGCCTATCCGACTGAGCTTATGAGATGAAGTGGACGGCGCTTAGGCTTCGAGGGACTTTGTGCGACCACTGAGTTCCCGTCCGGGCAAAGAAACAACATGTCGATTCGCGCATCTATGGCACTGAGGAAATTATGGCCGAAAACGACGTGATAGCGAACCAGCAGACAATCCTGAAGAACCAGGAATCAATCTTGAACAATCAGAAGACGATTGTGGAGAATCAGGAGATCATCAAGAGAAACCAGCAAACGCTTGACCAGATAGTGAAGAATCAGGAGCGGATTTTGGCTGCTTTGAGTAAGTAGCAGCTGACAAGGACCGGGCTGGGGAAGTCCGGTCTACTTACTCGCAACAACTACATCCTGGCCGGAGTCGAGTTCAGCCAGTGCACCAGACCAACCTCCATGCTGAACGCTCTTGAGAGAGAAGCCGGCTTCACACAAGGAGTTCTCGACATATTGGCGGGAGAAAGCAACTGCTTGCTCGGGAAGGTTTAGCGTGCATTGCGCGTGGTGAGCGAAACGGTGCTGAAAAGGGAAGATCGCTTTGCCGGCAGAAACGCATGGCTCAGTAATGTCATCAAGCAAAAACCAAGTTGATAGGAAGCGGCCTCCGGGTTTCAGGACTCGGTAAACTTCCTGGATATAGCGGCTCGCTGTCTCAGGCAGCACATGAGTGAAGAGGGAGTTGGCAACGATAAAGGAGAAAGCTGCCGACGAAAAAGGAAACACGTACTGGTGGGCAGGTAGCGAGCCGCCAGGATTGTAAGTCTTGTTGAAGACGTCGGCGTGTGTGAAATGGAAGTTCGGGTACTTAGACGCAATGTTACTCTGGCACCAATTGATCGCAAACTGTATGACATCCAGACCTTCGTAGGAGCCTTCGGGCGAGAGAAACTCGGTCATCGCCAGAGCTGTACGGCCAATTCCGCAACCGAGATCGAGGACCTGATCAGAGGGCGTGAGTTGGGCGAGTGCCTGGCAGAGTGCGACATTGTGCTTGCCTAACTCCCGGAAGGAACCGTTCCCGGAGATATTGAGGCGTCGCGGCGGAATGCCGGTGTCTGACTTACCGGTTACTCGATCGCGAATATCGAGAAGTAAGTTGGGCAGGTAAGTACGGCCTTGAATGCGTACCTCAGTTGGCAGGCGAGAAAGGAGTAAGTTGCGAAAACTTGACTTACTCAAAGCGGTAGTTCGGGGCTTCCTTCGTAATGATGACGTCGTGAACGTGGCTTTCGCGCAGGCCAGCGACAGTAACTCTGAGAAACTTAGCGCGCTCTTGCAGTTCGGCGATAGTCGAACAACCGCAGTAGCCCATACCGGCGCGCAAACCACCGACGAGCTGATAGGCCAAGTCAGACAAGGAACCTTTGTATGGGACGCGGCCCTCAATGCCTTCAGGAACCAGCTTGCCGTTGGGAGATTGCCCGTAACGCTCGGAGCTGCCGTGAGGCATGGCGCCCATGGAACCCATTCCGCGATAGCTTTTAAAAGTGCGGCCTTGGTACAGGATCGTTTCGCCCGGGCTTTCATCGGTACCGGCGAGCATACTTCCCATCATGACCGAATCGGCACCGGCGGCAATGGCTTTGGTGATATCACCGGAGAATTTGACCCCGCCATCGGACATGAGCGGAACGTGAGCATCGCGAGTGGCTTTCACACATTCGGAGATAGCTGTAATCTGGGGCACACCGGCGCCGCTGACGACACGAGTAGTACAGATGGAGCCCGGCCCGATGCCGACTTTAATTCCGTCAGCGCCATAACGGATCAGGTCGCGGGCACCCTCGAACGAGGCCACATTGCCGGCCAGGAGAGCGACATTCGGCAGCGCATGTTTGACGGCTCGTACCGAGTCAAGAACGCGCTGACTGTGACCGTGGGCAGAATCGATGGCAATAACGTCGACATTCCGGCGAACCAGTTCCTGAGCGCGCTCAAGAAAGTCACCGGCAGAACTGATGGCGGCCGCGACGCGCAGGCGCCCATGGGCGTCTTTGGCAGCATTCGGATACTTGATCTTTTTCTGGATGTCCTTGACCGTGATCAGACCTCTTAAGACGTAATTGTCATCGACAACGAGAAGCTTTTCGACCCGGTTTTTGTGCAGGATCCGCTGAGCATCCTGCAGAGTTGTTCCTACCGGAACTGTGATGAGATCCTCGCGGGTCATCACTTCGGAGATGGGCAGATCATAGCGTGTCTCAAACCGAAGATCACGATTGGTTAGGATGCCGACAAGCTTGCCGTCTTTGGTGACAGGAACGCCGGAGATGCGATAGCGGCTCATCAATTCAAGCGCTTCTGAGATCTTGCGTTCGGGCCCGATAGTTACCGGGTCGACGATCATGCCGCTCTCACTGCGTTTGACTTTGTCCACCTCTTCGGCCTGACGCTCGATTGTCATATTGCGGTGAATGATGCCGAGACCGCCCTGTTGAGCAAGAGCAATAGCCATGTGAGATTCAGTGACGGTGTCCATGGCCGCACTCACAATGGGAATGTTCAGTTCGATGTGAGCGGCAAGGCGGGTTCGGGTGTCGACATCAGCGGGCGCGACTGAGCTGTGGGCTGGTTGCAGAAGGACGTCGTCGAAGGTGAGGCCTTCCTGGATTACCTCAGGAATCATGCGGGATACCCTCATGCTAACAGGGCAGGCGCAGTTGCCATGCGGTTTCGCTTATATACTGGATTGGATTTGACCCGCGTCGGCCGTTACCAGATCGAAGAGGCAATCGGCCACGGCGCGATGGGGGTGGTATACCGGGCGACAGACCCCACCATTGGCCGGACGGTGGCGATCAAAGCAATCCGGTTGAGCGATTTTCAAGATCCGGATGAGCGAACGCGGATTCATAAGCGTTTATGGCAGGAAGCGCGAGCTGCCGGGGCCTTGTCTCATCCCAACATCGTCACGGTGTTCGATCTGGTTGAGCAGGATTCAGCTGCTTACATCGTGATGGAGTATGTGAGTGGAGAGTCGCTGGCCGAGCTGTTCCGGCGCGGCGAGACACCCGAGCGCAGGGACCTGCTCCGATACTTTCAGCAAATGGCAGAGGCGCTGGATTATGCGCACCAGAAAGGTGTCATACATCGGGACGTAAAGCCGGGCAACATGATTGTCTCGAGCACGAAGGTGAATGGCGTTAGCGTGGCCAAGATGGCCGACTTCGGGGTGGCGAAGTTCATTTCACAGAACACGACGCATAGCGGGACGATGATTGGCACTCCGAGCTACATTTCGCCGGAACAGATTGAGGGTCTTCGAACGGATGGAAGATCAGACCAGTTTTCGCTGGCGGTGGCCATGTATGAACTGCTGACGGGACAGAAGCCATTTGATTCGGATAACCTGTCGGCGCTCTTTTATCAAATTTGTAAACAGACTCCAAGGCCAGCCGAGCAGGTAAATCCACAGTTGTCTGCAAGGGCAGGGAAGGCACTTGCCCGAGGCTTGGCCAAGGAACCGGACCGGCGATTTTTCACCTGCAGCGAGCTTGTAGCGGACTTGACGGCCGGCTTTCCCGCAGATTTGCCGGTGCTGGTTGCGGCACCGGTGATTGCGCCGACGGCTGAGAAGGTGATAGCGGTGCCAGCAGCAGCGTACACCTTGCCTCCATTACCAGTCAGGAATGCTGCTCCAGAGGAGCCGGACAGCCGACGGAAGCGGGCTCTGCTCTCGAGAGTTGCAGCATTATCGGGAGCGGGGTGCTTGCTTCTGGTGGGTTTAGTGGCCTTGATTCACGACAGAGTGGCCAGGCCAGAGCCGTCCGCCGGTCCGCCTACGGTGGTACCCGATTTGCCGGCGGTGCGTGACAGTCCGGGGGCTAAAAAGAAAGCGGCAACAACGACGTCTGACGCGCCACCTTCTCCGGCCCCGGTTTCAAGTGCAGTGTCAGTTCTGAGCTTGACAACAGATCCGGAGGGAGCAACGGCAGTGGTGGACGAGCGTGAGGAATCTACTTGCCAGACCCCATGTGAGTTGCGCCTGCCAGTAGGACGCCATACAGTAAGTGCGACTGCGCCGGGATTTAATGTGGCACGGCGAATCGTCTGGCTGCCAGGCGAGAGTGATCTCCGCATCAAACTAGACCAGAGCATGGGAGTTCTGCTGCTGACCAGCACGCCAAGCGGGTCGGACGTGAGTGTGGACGGGAAAGCAGCCGGACAAACGCCTGTGACGCTACGTCTGACAACGGGAACCCATCAGTTGCTGCTGGCGCGCGGTGAACAGCGGCACGAAGAGAGCGTTGTCATTGACACCGATCAGTTCGTCTCACGCAACCTCGACTGGCACTTACCGTAAATCAGAGGCGGACGGATACCCGCTGATACTTTGCGCATTAAGAACACCGCTCTTAATAGCTCGAGCGATACATTCGGCTCCGAGTGCGCCGATGGTGAGCGTATCGACTTTGACCGTGCTGGTACCGGTTGCAGCAGCGAAGATGGTGTCGCCATCGTAAGCGGTGTGGACTGGATTGATGGAACGCGCATAGCCATCGTGAGCCATCTGCGCCATCTTTGTGGCCTCTGTTTTGGTAAGTGCAGCGTTGGTGGCGACGATCGAAATTGTGGAGTTGGCTCCAAAGAGCGATTTGATGGTGGCGCCGTTAAGGATTTGCGTCATGCTGTTGCGAAGGGCTTTGCCGTCGGGTGTACGGGCTCCTGCCAGCAGGCGGCCCGTCTGCGAGTCGTAGATATCGCCAACGGCGTTCACGGCGGCAACAGCTCCAACGACCAGATCGGTCCCGGGTACTTTTAAGCTTGCGCTGCCAAGACCTCCCTTCATAGCTGAGGAGATGCCAAAAATTTTGCCGACGGTAGCACCTGCTCCTGCGCCGACGTTGCCCAAGGCGAGTGGCGCGTTTGTCGCGGATTGACATGCCTGGTAGCCCGAGTCGGCATTGGGGCGAATGCGGCCGTCGCCAACGGAAAGATCGTAAAGTACCGCAGCGGGGACGATAGGCACGTGGAGATTGCCAACAGGGAACCCGATGTTGTGTTCATCGAGGAATCGCATGACGCCGGAAGCAGCGTCGAGCCCAAAAGCACTGCCGCCGCTCAGCAGAATGGCGTTCGCCTGCTGGACCGTGTTGATGGGGTTAAGGAGATCGGTCTCGCGAGTGCCAGGCGCAGAGCCGCGAACATCCACGCCAACAACCGCACCGCCATCGAATATGAGAACCGTGCAGCCAGTAGGGCGCGAAGGGTGGGTGAAATTACCGGCGCGTACATGCGGCACGTCAGTGATGGAGCCGGCGGGCAGGTGAAGTGGGCCGTCCGCAAACCTATTAGCAAACCCGTCAACAAACCCAGGCGCGGCGGCGAACGTCAGTGCCGGAACAGCTTGAAGAAAGCGCCGGCGGCCGGGTGAACTAGGACGTGAAGAAATGGGCATGCCTGCATACCCGATGATAGACCTTGAATGCGTTACCACCCTTGGCGCTGGATAGCAGTGAGTGTCTTTGTGCTGTCGTCCACTTTGAATTATTTGGACCGCGCACTCGTCGGCTTCATGGCACCGCTTTTTATGAAGGAGTTCTCGCTGAACCAGCAGCAGATCGGCTGGATGGTGTCGTTGTTTTCGATCACGTATGCAGCGATGTCGTTACCGGCGGGTTGGTTACTCGATCGGTTGGGAGTGAATAAAGGCATCGCAATAGCCGTGAGTTGGTGGTCGTTGGCATCTTTGAGCACAGGCCTGGTAGGTAGCTGGGGTGCGATGGGTTTCTGCCGGGCAGCGTTAGGTGCCGGTGAGGCTGCTGGGGTGCCGGCGTTTGGCAAAGTGAATGGCGAGTTTCTGAAACCTGAAGAGCGAGCATTGGGAGCGGCCGTCAACGGGGTTGGGATCAGCGTGGGCCTGGCGCTAGCTCCTTTCTCATTGGGAATCGCGGCGGTTTATGGATGGCGGCGACCATTCGTCGTCAGCGGGATTCTCGGCTTGGTGTGGATTCCGTTGTGGCTCCTTTTGAGCCGAGGCTTCCAGAAAGCTGAACGTAGCGTAAACAGAACGCGGCCTGACTGGGCGTTGTTAAAGCAGAGGCCTATTGTGATCCTCATGTTGGCGAACGTGTTGTGGATGAGCGGCTACTCAGTCTGGACATTCTGGATTGCTCTGTACCTGAAAGGCGTCCACCACGCGAGTTTGCAGACAGTGCAGAGCCTTGCCTGGATACCACCGCTGATTTCGAACTTGGGCGGATTCTTTGGCGGATGGCTCTCTCTGACTTTGATCAGGCGAGCGGTTCCTGTTGTGCGTGCCAGACGGCAAACTATTTTGGTAAGTGCGATCGGGTGCTTGAGCGCACTGGGATTACTGAAGGTGGAGAGCGCGGCCGGAGCGACGATCTTAATTGCGGTCAGCTTCTTTTTTGTGCTGGCGGGAAGCGTGAATCTATATGCGTTGCCAATTGACTTGTATGGTTCAGGCAGGGCGGCGCTGGCGGTCTCGGCATTGACGTGCGCCTATGGCGTGCTGCAGACGGTAATCTCACCAGTGATTGGTTGGATGGGCGACCATCATCTGTACCGGCAAGCCGCATGGCTGGTAGCAGTTCCGCCGCTGCTCAGTTCGCTTCTGTTACGCAGGCTGCCGACGAGTGCGGTGGAGCAGGAGACCTATGATTCAATGGCGGAGGCTTAAACAATGACGGAACTAACGCAGCAGGTTTGGGGCAGGACAGAAGACGGCGAAGAGGTGCGCCTGTACACCTTACGTAACGCGCAGGGAACGGAGGTCGCGATCACCGATTTCGGCGGTCATATTGTGTCTATCAAGACAGCGGACAAAAGCGGGCGATTTGCGGATGTCGTTCTGGGGTTCGATTCGCTGAGCGGGTACCAGGCCAAAAATCCATATTTCGGGGCGAGCGTCGGACGGTATGCGAATCGTATTGCCGGAGCGCGGTTCACGTTGGAGGGCCAGCAATATCAACTGGCGGCAACCAATGGTGAAAACTCACTGCACGGCGGGAAGAGGGGATTCGATAAGTATCTGTGGAGGAGCCGCCAGGTGGATGGGGACGGTGGCAAAGCGTTAGAGTTGACGCGGGTGAGCCCGGACGGTGAGGAAGGCTATCCAGGAACGTTGACCGCAATTGTGTTGTTCGCATTGAACGATGACAACGAGTTAAAGCTGGATTATTCAGCAACGACCGATGCGCCGACAGTTCTGAACCTGACCAATCATTCTTACTTCGACCTAACCGGCGAGCCAGCCGCCGAGATTGTGAATCACGAGATCCTGATTAACGCAGATACTTTTACGCCGGTGAACCGGCATTTGATTCCGACTGGAGAGCGGCGAGCAGTAGAGGGAACGCCCTTCGATTTTCGGAAGCCTTCCACCATCGGCGCGCGCATCGATCAGGATGACGAACAGCTGAAGCTGGGCAGCGGTTACGACCATAATTTTGTGGTGAATGGCAGCGGTTTGCGATTAGCGGCACGGGCAACTGAACGCAAATCAGGGCGAACGCTAGAGGTGCATACAACGCAGCCGGGCGTGCAGTTCTACTCAGGGAATCACCTGGATGGCAGTGTGAAAGGCAAGGGCGGAGTGGCGTACCAATTTCGCCAAGGTTTCTGCCTGGAGACGCAACATTTCCCGAATTCGCCGAATCAGCCATCGTTTCCCACGACGGAGCTTCGGCCCGGGCAACTGTTTCATCAGCAGACGATTTTTAAGTTCGGGATCGCGAACAGTTAACAGGTTTAGCGAACTACGGCGAAGGCCATTGCGTCCGGTGTCTGGGCCGTAGCGATGGTCTTCACAGATTTCCACGAAGCAGGATCAAGCACGGTTACTTTGTTGCTGGGCTGATCGCTGATCAGAACATTGCCGTTGAAAGGATCGACTTCAAGGGAGCCGGGATCGCGCCCAAGGTCTTCCGAGTTGGTTGCGATAACTTTGCGATTGTTTACGTCGATTTTCCAGGCGCAGATTTGATGATCGTGCGTTCCAGCGTCGAAGAGGAAGCGACCGTCGGCGCTGAATTTTGCAACAAAGGGCGCGCCTTCCACAGGAACCGTGAAGTCTAGTTGATTGTCGGAGGTGCGGAAGAAAGCGATCTTGCTATCAGGTCCAAGGCTGGTGACAAACCACTTGCCGTCGGGGCTGATAGTCATGCGCTGATTTTCTGCACCCGTGGGAATTGTCGCAATCAGCTTGCGTGCATTGACATCGAGCACCGAGACCGTTTTGGATTGAACATTGCTGGAATAGATACGGCTTTCATCTGGGCTGAGCGCAATCATGTGCGAGGTGTGGGAACCGGTTGGGATCTCGCCGAT
Organism: uncultured Bryobacteraceae bacterium; assembly: GCA_964248065.1. Lineage (GTDB taxonomy): Bacteria > Acidobacteriota > Terriglobia > Bryobacterales > Bryobacteraceae > Bog-105. The sequence goes on from CAXTWQ010000050.1 coordinate 18,654, forward strand.
GATTTTGTGAGTTTTGGGATCGATCAGAATGACCGAGGCCGCAATCTCGGCCGTGACGTAAATTGTTCCGCTCTTGCCTACGAGAACACAGTGGGGACGCTTGTATTCGCCAGTGTCGATGGCCGCTACTTGCTTGCAGTCCGATGTCTGGAAGATATGGAACATGTGCTCATCGGTGCCGGGCTTGCCCACGCCGGAGGAGCCGTACACCGGCACGTATACGAAGCGTCCGTCGTGGGACAAGGCAACTTCGTGAGGTGCTAGCCCTGTGGTGGCTTGGCAAACCTGAGTCAGGGTATCGGCATCGTAGATTGTGATACCGGGCAGATGCTTATTGACCAGCGCCATAATCCGCGTAGGAGCAGGGGCGCCGAGAGCAGCGGAAGTGAGCATAGGTAACAGAGAGGTGGTGAGTAGGAGGTGTATTAAGCTGCGCATGAGAGTGGACCAGCGGACCGAAACAGCTATGCCGACATGGCCGAACGCCGTCCGACAAGATCCATCTCAGTCAGGATCAGTTTTATCACGTTGTCTGCGCCGACAGCGGTATTGAGCATAGAGTGGTAGAGTTCCCGGGTGGGCCACTGCTTGCCGTAATACCTCCTGACAAAGGCGGCACGCTCGGAATCTACGCTCGCAACGAGTTCATCTGCTTCCTTGTGACTTTTGCCCATACGGATAACCCGGTCCACTTTGTCCTGATACGGGGCGTAGAGAAAGATGTGCAGCGCGTCGGTGCGGTCGCGAAGAAACCATGGGGCAGCGCGTCCCACTATGACGCAGTTGCCGCCGTCAGCCGCTTGGGTAATTACGCGCTCAAATAGTTTGGAAAGCGATTCAGCATCGAGCATCTCGACACCCTTTCCGCCAAAACTTTCTTCAAAGCTGCCGCGCATGAAAGCTTTCATGAGCCGGTAGTAGGTGGGATCGAGACGCTCTTCACGCTCCTCAACTTTGTCCACGTGGCACTTGAGACGGCGGGCAATCTCTTCACTGATCTCGCGATCCCAAAGAGTCCAGCCCAGCTGATTAGCAAGCTGTCTTGCGATAGCTCCGGCGCCCGAACCGTACTCTCGCTCAATGGTGATCACTCTTGTCATGCGCGGACCTTCCACGAGACATATTCTATACAGTTCGAAGAGAATTAGTAGATTTCTACCGGCACGGCAAAGAATCACTTGTCTGTTGTTCGATAATCAAGCTTCGGGTGTTGCGAATTATAGCCTTGTTGGCCGTAACTGTTCCGACATCCGCGTTGTGCGGCACCGCCGCTTCAGAGATATGAATTTCGGGGAGAAAATATGTGGATTGTTCGCCTGGCTCTACGGCGACCATACACCTTTGTCGTACTTTCGTTGATGCTGCTTCTGCTGGCACCTGTGGTGATCATGCGGACGCCGGTGGATATTTTCCCGAACATAGATATTCCGGTGGTGAGCATTGTCTGGCAGTATGCCGGGCTATCTGCCCAGGACATGGCGGACCGGATCGTTTACTTCAGCGAACGGGCAATGACCACCACGGTCAACAACATTGAGCACATCGAATCGCAGTCGATGAACGGAATCGCGGTGGAGAAGGTCTTCTTTCAGCCGCACGCAAATATCAACTCGGCGCTTTCGCAAGTAACCGCGGTTTCACAGTCACAGCTGCGGCAACTTCCGCCGGGGACAACGCCGCCGCTGGTATTGAGCTATAACGCTTCCACTGTGCCTGTGCTGCAACTAGCGCTCTCAGGGCAGGGGCTCAGCGAGCAGCAATTGTACGACTTGGGTTCGAACTTCATCCGCACTCAGCTAGTGACGATTCCAGGGACGGCCATACCGAATTCGTACGGTGGCAAGCAGCGGCAGATCATGGTGGATCTGGATACCCGGCAGATGCAGTCGCATGGCCTGAGCCCACTGGACATAACGACAGCGATCAGTAATCAGAACCTGATTCTGCCGGGCGGAACCTCCAAAATTGGACCGTTGGAATACGACGTTGAGATACAGGGAAGCCCGCAGTCAGTGGCGGAGTTGAACAATCTGCCTGTGAAGAGCATGGGCAGGGACACGCTGTTTGTGCGCGATGTGGCTCACGTGCGGGACGGCTATCCACCGCAGACCAATGTGGTGCGTTCGGACGGGCAGCGCGGGTCGCTGATGACAATTCTTAAGTCGGGCAATGTATCTACGCTGGACATCATTGCAGGAATAAAAAGGCTGCTGCCATCTGTTGCGGCGACCTTGCCGCCCGAGTTGAAGATTACTCCCATTGGAGATCAATCGATCTTCGTGCGCGCATCCATCAATGCAGTGGTTCGGGAAGCAGTGATCGCAGCGTGCCTGACAGCGATTATGATCCTGATCTTTCTGGGCAGCTGGCGAAGCACGATCATTATTGCTGTTTCGATACCGCTGTCAATTCTCTGTTCCCTATTCGCGCTAAGCGCGCTAGGCGAGACCATTAACATCATGACGCTGGGCGGTCTGGCGCTGGCGGTTGGGATTCTGGTGGATGACGCGACTGTTGAGATTGAGAACATCAACCGCAACTTCGAGATGGGGAAGGAGATTGAGCAGGCGATTCTGGACGGCGCAGCTCAGATTGCTATCCCTGCTTTTGTCTCGACGCTGAGTATCTGCATCGTGTTTGTGCCGATGTTCTTCCTTACTGGAGTCGCACGCTATCTTTTCGTGCCGCTGGCCGAGGCGGTCTCGTTTGCCATGATCGCGTCGTACATTCTGTCGCGCACGATTGTGCCGACTATGGCAAAGTATCTGCTGGCGGGACATGGGCACCACGAGGCGGTGGCGCACGCGAACCCGCGAAACCCGTTTGTGTTTTTGCAGTTGAAGTTTGAGCGGAGCTTTGAACGTCTTCGGGCTAGTTATCGCGGCCTGCTTGCAGGATGTTTACGGCATCCGCTTGTCTTTATGGCAGGGTTCCTGATTGCCTGCGTTGCGTCGCTGGGTTTGATTCCCTGGCTGGGGCAGGACTTTTTCCCGGCGTCCGAGAGCGGTCAGCTTCGCTTGCATGTCAGAGCGCGGACGGGTACGCGCATCGAGGAAACGGCCCGCTTATGCGATCTGATTGAAAATCAAATTCGGCAAATTGTGCCGGCTCACGAGATCACCAATATTCTTGACAACATTGGATTGCCGTATAGCGGAACCAACACTTCCTATAGCAACAGCGGCACAATTGGTCCGGCAGATGCGGATATTTTGATTTCGCTGGCCGAAGATCACCGCCCAGAATCGGAGTACGTGCGAGCCATACGCGCGAAACTGCCAGGACAGTTTCCGGGCGTTCTCTTCTATTTTCTTCCCGCAGATCTAGTAAGCCAGATTTTGAACTTCGGACTTCCTGCACCTATTGATATCCAGGTTCTGGGAAGTAATCTGGAAGCAAATCGCGACTTTGCAGACCGGCTGCTGGAACAGTTGAGATACATTCCAGGAGCAACGGACCTGCGCATTCAACAGCCGTTCAATCAACCAAAACTATTCTTGAACATTGACCGCACAAAGGCTCAGGAAGTTGGGTACAGTGCGCGCGATGTAGCCAACAATGTTCTGGTTGCACTGAGTGGAAGCTTTCAAACAGCACCGACATTCTGGCTGAATCCGAAGACCGGAGTCAGCTATAACATTGCTGCCGAATCGCCTCAGTATGAGATGGATTCGCTGCAGGATCTTCGAAACATCCCGGTGTCGGCGTCAACGGCTGCTCCTCAATTGCTGGCAAGCGTTGCTTCGCTAAAGCGAGGTATGGGACTGGCTTCGGTATCGCATTACGCGATTGCTCCCGTGATTGATATTTACGGGAACGTGGATGGTATGGACCTGGGAAGCGTTGCCAAAGAGGTGGATCGAATCGTTGCGGCAGATACTAAGCGGCTGGTACGTGGCTCACGGGTGGTGGTGCGCGGGCAGATCGAAACGATGCATTCGTCTTTCCAAGGGCTGCTCGGCGGACTGGCTTTCTCCATCATTCTGGTCTACATGCTGATTGTGATCAACTTCCAATCCTGGCTTGATCCGCTAGTGATCATATCGGCACTACCGGCAGCGCTGGCCGGGATTGTCTGGTTCCTGTTCATCACGCACACCACCGTCAGCGTACCGGCTTTGACCGGTTCTATCATGTGCGTGGGAGTGGCCACAGCAAATAGCATTCTGGTGGTGACCTTCGCCAAAGAGCAGCTGCCGGATTCGGACTCGGCTTCAGACGCAGCACTGCTCGCCGGGTTTACGCGCTTCCGGCCTGTGCTGATGACGGCGCTCGCGATGATGATTGGAATGCTGCCCATGGCACTTGGACTAGGAGAGGGCAGTGAGCAGAATGCGCCGTTGGGACGGGCGGTTATTGGCGGACTGTTCTTTGCAACAATAGCGACTCTGTTCTTCGTGCCGGTATTTTTCAGCATCGTGCATCGGCGCAGGAAAGCAGCCTGATGCGACGGGTTCGTTTGATTCTTGCCGTGGCTGCGGCCTTGGCTATTGCAGCGCTACTGATTGTTGCCGGCATCACACCGCGAGTGAAGAACCAGCAGACTTTGCGTGAGCAAGCAACAGCAAGCGCGCTCCCGGCCCTGACGGTTGTGCATCCGGCACAGCAGGCTCCGGCCGAAGAAGTCGTGCTGCCGGGCAACATTCAAGCCTTCATTGATGCCCCGATCTACGCTCGCACAAATGGTTACTTGACTAAGTGGTACTTCGATATCGGGTCGCATGTGAAGCGTGGACAGTTACTAGCTGAGATACAAAGCCCGGAGGTAGATCAGGAACTGCAGCAGGCTCAGAATGACGTAGGAACGGCTGAAGCAAATCTTAAGCTCGCCGAGATTACAGCTGAACGTTACCAGAGCTTGCTAAAGCAAGACTCGATTGCGAAGCAGGATGTGGACACGGCTGTGCAGAATGCTGCGGCGCGTCAAACAGGCTTACGATCAGCCCAGGCGAATGTGCGGCGGCTGCAGGATATGGTTTCATTTGAGAAGATTTATGCCCCATTCGATGGCGTAATTACAGCACGCAACACAGATGTCGGGCAGTTGATTGCGTCCGGGTCAGGAGGAGCCGGAAACCGCGAACTATTCCATATCGCAGCAGTAAATAAGCTTCGAGTTTTTGTGAACGTTCCGCAGCTTTACTCACATGCCGCGAAGGTTGGATTGAAAGCTGACCTGACACTACCGGATATGCCAAACCAACGTTTTCCGGGAACACTGGTGCGGACTGCGGACGCCTTCGATCAGACAACACGAACTCTGCTTGTAGAGGTGGATGTGAACAATACAACCGGACAGTTGTTTGCTAACTCCTACGCCGAGGTTCACTTCAAGATGAAATCGGCTGGCACTACGCTGGTGATTCCGTCTACTTCGCTGGTGTTTAGGAGCGAAGGATTGCGCGTACCAACGGTACAGAATGGGAGCAAGATTGCCATGGTGCCGGTTAATCTGGGCCGGGATTTCGGCAATACAGTAGAGGTACTCTCGGGCCTAACTGCAGAGAGCGCAGTGGTGGCAGACCCGCCTGACTCACTGGTGAACGGCGAAACTGTACGCGTGGTTCCCAAGAGAGCAACGCCGGAAAGCGAACGGTAATAACTAGTGGAAACTGGTGCAACAGAGCGCGTCAGTCTGCTGCCTTCACACTTTCCAGCAGGCCGAAGAATCCTTCAGCAATGGTGGGATGAATAAAGATCGATCCCTTCAGTAAGGTATAAGGCTTTTGCGCCAGGATCAGTGTATGCAGTATCTGGACAACTTCGCCTCCTTCGGTGGCAAGAATAGCTGCACCGAGAACCTGATCAGTTTGGGCGTCAACTACAATTTTCATCCTACCTTCTGTTTCGCCGCGCTCGATGGCCCGGGCGACGCCAGTCATGGGAACGCTTCCGATCTTTAATGACTTGCCGGTTTTCCGAGCGTCTTTCTCAGTCATGCCAACGCGGCCCAATTGTGGATCGGTAAAAACGGCGTAGGGCACAATGCGATCTTCAGTACTCATGTTTTTGCCTTCGTACAGATTGCCGTAGATGATTTGAAAATCGTTGTAGGAAATGTGGGTGAAGGCCGGTCCGCCGGTGACATCGCCAAGGGCCCAAATGCCTTCCACATTAGTTTCGAGGCGACTATTGACGATGATGTGACCGTGGTTGTCTGTTGCAACTCCGGCCGCAGGAAGGTTTAGTTGAGAAGTATTCGGTGCGCGCCCGGTTGCGACAAGAATGTGTGAGCCAGATAGTTTCCCCTCCCTTCCGGCAACGTTGACGGTCACAGAAACCTCAGGACCATTCTGTGACGCAGCGAGCACGTCCGCGTCGAGCAGAAAATTGATTCCTTCAGCCTCCAGCGCGTGCTGGAGAATATCTGCGATCTCGTCGTCCTCGTGCGGAAGGAGATGAGGGTCTCTTTGAATGACGGTTACTTTGCACCCGAATCGACAATACATCTGCGCGAACTCGAGTCCGATGTAACCCCCACCCAAGACGATCAGGTGTGAGGGAAGAGAAGTCAGCTCAAGCAGGGTCTCGTTAGTGAGGAAGGAAATAGAATCGAGACCCGGAATTTTGGGAATGATGGAACTGGAGCCAGTGTCGATGAAGATGCGGTCGGACTGAAGTAAATCCGAGTTGACCTGCACCTGTTTACAGGAGATGAAACGACCTGTACCTCGATACAGGTCCAGAGTCGGCTGCTTGTCTATCTTAGATTGCCAGCCATTTCTGAATTCAGAGACTATCTTGTTTTTGCGGTCGATGATGGCTGGGAGATCAACCTGCAGATCTGATGCGCTGACGCCCCAGCGTTCGGCTGCGCGGATATAGTGAGCTACCTGGGCGCTAGCGACAACGGTCTTGGTTGGCGTGCAGCCGGTATTAATACATGTTCCACCATTTTTACATGGTTA
>CAXTWQ010000050.1:25571-36428 GCA_964248065.1 uncultured Bryobacteraceae bacterium
ACTTTCTCCCCGGCGCTCGCCAGCTTCTGGCAAAGCGGGTTACCACCCTGACCGGAGCCAATAATAATTGCGTCGTAGTGCTTGACAGATTCAGGCATGATTGTTTCCTTTCATCAATAGCAAGAGTCTGATAGCTATTTTGAGAGCAAACGCAACTGCCCTTGTAACTTTTTGCCCTCTTGTGGCAATCAGAGATGATAGGGGAGTTGGTTCTGTAACCGCAATGCCGGTTCGCTGGCGTTTGCAACTGTCTGGCTGCAGCTCTGGCTAGAAACTTTTTGAGCTTTTTCGACTTGAGGGCAAGATGTGGATTGTTCATTTAGCGCTTCGGCGCCCGTATACATTCGTGGTGTTTTCTGTTTTGGTGCTGATTCTAGGGGGGATCGCTTCCTATGTGACCCCGAAAGATGTGTTTCCAAACATTGATATTCCGGTTGTCAGCGTGGTCTGGACCTACAACGGTCTGATGCCGGACGACATGGAAAAGCGAGTGATTACGGTTTGTGAGCGCGCAATGACCACGACCGTGAACGATATTGAGCATATCGAGTCGGAGTCATATACAGGCGTCGGCATCATCAGGGTTTTTTTTCAGCCCCGAGTGAAAGTGGAATTAGCTCTCTCGCAAATCACTTCGATTGTGCAAACGATTTTGCGGGTCTTACCTCCTGGAATTTTTCCGCCAGCCATTGTTAAGTACGATGCGGCGAGCGTTCCGGTTTTACAGCTTGGATTATCGGGCCAGGGATTGACAGAGCAGGACCTTTACGATCTGGGGACGAACTTCATCCGCACTCGTTTAGCGACCGTTCAGGGGGCTTCCATACCGCTGCCATGGGGCGGGAAAACGCGACAAATCATGGTTGACCTGGACCCAAATGCTTTATATGCCAAGCACCTTTCAGGGATCGATGTCTCTAATGCGCTCAATGCTCAAAATCTGATTCTGCCGGCAGGAACGGCTCGCGTGGGATCGACAGAGTACCTGGTGCGAGTAAACAGCAGTCCGACAACAATTTCGGCCATGAATAATCTTCCGATCCGGGCGGCCAATGGCGCGATTGTTTATATGAAGGACATTGGGCAGATCCGCAACGGCTTCGCGGTACAGACCAACGTTGTCCGGGAGAACGGAAAGCGTTCAGCACTATTAACAGTTCTGAAACACGGGCAGGCATCCACGCTGAACATTGTGACTGCGGTGAAGAAGGCATTGCCTCGGGTGAAAGCAGATTTGCCACCAACCTTGCAGATTACGCCGCTGTTCGATCAGTCACTGTTTGTACGCAATTCAATCAATGAGGTCTTGCGTGAAGCGGCCATAGCGGCGGGTTTGACGGCTCTAATGATTCTGCTTTTTCTGGGAAGTTGGCGCAGCACATTGATTGTTTGCATCTCGATTCCGCTTTCGATTTTGACTTCGATCTGTATTCTGGCGGCGCTTGGAGAAACCATAAACGTGATGACGCTGGGCGGACTCGCTCTGGCTGTCGGAATTCTAGTTGACGATGCGACTGTGGAGATCGAGAATACACATCGCAACCTGGCCGAATCGGACCGTTCGCTGGTGCACGCGATCTTAGAAAGCGCCAGTCAGGTTGCAGCTCCGGCACTGGTTTCGACACTTTCCATTTGCATCGTGTTCCTGCCGGTTGTTTTGCTGACAGGCGCAGCTAAGTATCTATTTACCCCACTTGCCATGGCGGTTGTGTTTGCCATGTTGGCTTCGTATTTTCTTTCGAGAACCCTGGTGCCGACCATGATGCACTTTCTGCTGCCTGCCGAAGTGGTGCTCTATCAGCAGCATGATGGTGAAAAGCCGAAACAAGCACAGAATCCGATCTGGCGCGTCCATGAACGATTCGAGCATCAGTTTGAGAAGCTGCGAGTGCGTTATAAGGGAGTGCTCGAGTGGACCCTGGCGCACCGCGCAATAGCACTGACAATTTTTTTGGTGTTTGTCGGAGGGTCCTCGCTGCTGACCCTGGCAATCGGGCGGGACTTCTTCCCCTATGTGGATTCAGGGCAGATGAGGTTGCATGTGGTACCGCCACAGGGCACGCGCATTGAGCAATCGGAGTTGGTGTTTGCAGCCGTTGAGCAAGAGATTCGGAACATTCTGCCGCAGGGTAGAGTCGACATGATTCTGGATAACATCGGGCTGCCGAACGGAGGTATCAATCTGGCCTTCGGCAACAACGCCACTATCAGTAACTCAGATGGCGACATTCTTATTTCCCTTAAAGAAGGGAAGCGGGAGACGCTTGAATTCACACGGCAGTTGCGGGCGAAGCTGACACAGAAATTCCCAGAGGAAACATTCTTTTTCACTCCGGCGAATATTACGAACCAGATTCTCGACTTTGGATTGCCGGCGCCGATCGACTTGCAAGTAGTAGGGCGTAACCCGGTTGCAAACTACAAAATCGCTCAGGACCTGTTACGAAAAGTGCAAGCGATTCCAGGTGCGGTTGACGTGCACATCCACCAAGAGATCTCGTATCCCACGGTACAGGTGAATGTGGATCGGGAGAAGGCAGAGCAGATTGGCATGCAACAGCGCGATGTGGCAAATAGCATGTTGATCTCCTTATCGGGAAGCGGCCAGACTGCACCGAACCAGTGGCTGAACCCGCAAAATGGCGTGAATTATCAAGTTGTGGTGCAGAGCCCTCTGTACCAGATTGACTCGTTCGAAGCGCTGAAGCGTACGCCGATAACTTCGACCACCGGCACTAACAGTCAGTTGCTCGCCAACTTGGCGACCCTGCAGCGCGGAGTATCGACGATTGTGGTTGACCATTACAACATTCAGCCAACGTTCGATATCTATGCGGATGTGGATCGAAGGGACCTGGGCGGAGTGGCCGACGCTATTCACAAAATCATCGCGCAGCAGAAAAACCTACCAAGCGGAACTTTCATCGAGCTTCGGGGGGAGGTCACGACAATGGAGGAATCGTTTACGCGTCTGCTGCTGGGTATCGGGTTCGCAGTAATCATTGTTTACCTGCTGATGGCTGTGAATTTCCAGAGCTGGGTGGATCCGCTGATCATTCTAACGGCGCTGCCGGGGGCGTTCTCTGGAATTTTGTGGATGCTGTACCTGACTCAAACCACGTTTAGCGTTCCGTCCCTGATGGGTTCGATTATGACAATCGGCGTGGCGACTGCGAACTCTATTCTGCTGGTGGTGTTCGCGAATGATCAAAGGGCAGAGGGCAAAGATGCGATGGAGGCTGCGCTATCGGCGGGTTTCACCCGGCTGCGACCGGTTTGCATGACGGCGCTTGCCATGATTATTGGAATGTTGCCGATGGCCTTGGCGTTCGGCGAAGGCGGCGAACAGAATGCGCCGCTGGGACGGGCCGTTATTGGCGGACTGCTGGTAGCAACGATAAGTACTTTGTTTGTAGTTCCCATCATGTACACCCTGCTGCGAAGAAAATCGCCGGTTGACTATGATGCTCTGATTACCAAGGAATACGACGAGGGAGCTCCGGAAAAGGGCAGTGGCAAAGGCTCTAAGAGTTCCGGAAGGCTGCAGGAGGCTTAATCAATGCCAGTATCAGAAGAACCCGTAAGCACTGAGACGGACCAGGAAGTTAGGTTAAAGCAGCCGCAGCAACGGAGAGGCGGATCGGCAATCAAATGGCTAATTGCTCTTGCACTGCTAGGTGCATTCGCGGCGGCTGTATTCTTTCTGGGTTGGTTACCGCGGCATACGCAGACCCAGGAGATTGATAAGGAGGCAACCGATCGTACAGGCTCGGTGCCGCGATTAGAAGCGGTGCGGGTAAAACGTGCGCCAACCTCGAGTGAATTGATCATTCCGGGAACGACGATTCCTTATACGGAAGCAAATATCTATGCCCGGGCTTCCGGCTATGTCACCAAGCGCCTGGTGGATATCGGAGATCACGTGAGGCAAGGGCAGCTGCTGGCAAGGATCGATGCACCTGATTTAGACAGGCAAGTTGCGCAGGCGCAATCGAACCTAGCCCAGAGTCAAGCAGCACTGGTGCAAGTGCAAGCCCAGCAGCAATTAGCGGCTTTGACCTTTGATCGTTACAAGGTGCTGGTAGCCAGAGGCGTTTTTTCGCGGCAGGAGGGCGATCAACAGGAAGCAAACTTCAACGTGGCACGGGCCAATGTGAACGCGGCGCAGAGTGCAATTGAAGCGAATCGGCAGAACTTGAATAGGTTGATCGTGCTGCAGCAATTTGAGAGTGTGACGGCCCCCTTCACCGGTGTCATTACCGCAAGAAACGTCGATGTTGGCACTCTGATTGGTGCTGGGGGCTCCGGGTCAACTGATGCGTCATCTTCTACAACCACGAACTCTTCTTCGTTGTCTGCGGCACAAGGCAACAATCAGGGTTCATCGGGAAATGTCGCGTCGAGCGTGAGTCCTTCCACGGGCGGAGCTCAAGGCGGTCCCATGTTTTCTGTGGCAAGCATTGATCGTTTGCGGGTCTTGGTATCGATTCCAGAGTCCTACGCCTCGATCATTCGCGTAGGACAGAAGGCGCGGTTAACGTTTCAGGAAAGACCAAACCAGGACTTTACTGGGCAAGTTACCCGAACTTCGGCCTCAATCGACCAGAATACTCGAACGCTGCTGGTGGAAGTGCAACTTATTAATACCCAGAAGCTGGTTCCGGGGATGTACGTCAGTGTGGCTTTCGTACAGGTAAAAGCGCAGCCGCCCCTGATTATTCCGGGTGCTGCGATTGTGGTGCGAGGCGGGCAGAACTCGGTGGCAGTTGTGGAGGACAATATCGTTCATCTCCGTCCCATCGGCATTGGGCGCGATTACGGCGACCAGACAGAGGTGGTGTCGGGCTTGAAAGAGGGTGACGCGATCGTTCTGGACGTGACGGACGAAGTGACGGACGGGACAAGGATAGAGCCGGAGTTTGGACAAAGCAAGAGCGGCGGTCCGAGTGCTGCGCAGGGGAACTCACAATCCTCGCAGCAAGGAACCTCGCGATCTTCTCCACGACATGGAAGCCAACACAATTATGGAGACCAGAGGCTGGACGACCAGGCGCAAACACCGAGCGCTGCAGGAAAGAGCGGGGGCGGAAAAGCCGCTGGCTCTAACTCGTCGAAGCCCTCCAAACAATGAGAGTTTTAGTTTGCGCGTGCTGCCTGTTGCTGGCTACATACGAAGCTTTCGGTCAGCAACAAAAAATTACTCCAGAGCTGAAAGGCATTGAAGGGAGCAGCACCGTTTCGCCAGAGGCAAAGCCACAGTTTCCGTCTACATCAATCTTGCATTTCGGAGCCCAGTATCGGAGCCCGACAGCAACGGCGCTTCCGCTAGGCCCAGCCGAGCGTGCGCGTACGCTCACCAGAAATGGCACCTTGTACCTGTCGCTGTACGATGCGCTGGCTCTTGCCATCGAAAACAACCTTGACGTAGAGGTTGCGCGGTACAACCTGACCATTTCCGGGACCGAGAGCTTGAGGGCTTCCGGTGGCGGGAATCTTCGTGGCATTGATCTCTCAGTGGAAGAGAGTCCTACGGGCGTGGGAGGACCAGGCAGTCCATTGCTGAATAGCGCGGCTTCGACTGTAACGCCGAGCACGCCAACGGTGAATGATTTGACGTCGCTGAACATTTTGAGCGAGACACCCAGCAATTTGTCTGTTCTCGGGCCTTTCCAATTCACGGCAGGTCCTCCGATTCCAACATTCCAGCCGACACTGGTTGGGCAAAGCACCTTTTTCAATCGCGCCAATAGCGCCCTGTTCACAGCGAGTGGTACGAGCGGCTCTCCGCTTATGCCTTCCTCGAATACTCTTAACTTCATCACTGCAAATTATTCGCTTGTGGAAGGGTTCAAGTACGGCACGCAAGTAGAAGTGGATGTCAACAATGCAGCCCAGGTTTTGTATTCACCCCAGAGCCGGTACGATCCTTTTGCATCACCAAATGTCTCGGTAACAGCCGTGCAGCCGCTCCTGAGGGGACGTGGAACGGGCGTTAACTTACGATACCTTCGGATTGCGAATCTGGACCAGAAGATTTCGCGCCTCCTGTTTGATCAGCAACTGATCAGCACGGTCTATGGGGTGGCGAGACTTTATTATGATCTGGTCAGCCTGAATGAGAATGTGCAGGTGAAGCGCGAATCTCTGACGGCGGCTCGAAAGCTTCTAGAGGACAACAGGGCACAGGTGGAGCAGGGGACTTTGGCTCCACTGGAACTGACGCGCGCTCAATCACTGCTTTCCTCGAGCGAACTGGACCTGATTCAGGCAGAAGGGTTGGTGCATCAGCAAGAAGTGATTCTGAAGACGCAGCTAGCCAGGCAGGGCAGCGCTGATCCGTTTTTGGCCGGCATTCCGATTGTGCCCACTGATCCGATCTATATACCGCCCCAAGACGAGACTTCGCCGATTGGTCAACTGGTGGATACTGCGTTAGGCGCCAGACCTGATTTGCTGCAAGCATCGCTTCAAGTGCAGAGCGGGGAGATTGCATTGCAAGGATCGCAAAACGCGACCAGGCCAGAGGTGGATGTGATCGGAAATTTCCAGACACGAGGCAGCACCGAGAGTCCGTTCACGGCAATTGGAACGCCGGGTACTGGGCTGATAGGTGCGCCTGCAGATTTGAGTGCTGCGGGGCTGCGCACGTCGAAGATTTACCAAGCGGGCATTCAGCTCAACTTGCCTTTGAGGAACCGAGTTGCCGAAGCTGATGCGGCACGCGATTTGTTGCAGGTAAGGCAATCACAAGCGAGAACACAGCTATTGGCGAATCAGGTGAGAGAGCAAGTGGAGAACGCAGTGATTGCACTGCAAACGGCACGATCAGCTCTAAACGCCGCAATTGAGAGCCGACGCTACCAGGAGCAGCTTGTCGAGGCAGAACGGGACAAATTAACGGTGGGGGCGTCGACGAACCTTCTGGTAATTCAACAGCAGAGTTATCTGGCTCAGGCGCGCTCGACCGAGGTAGCGTCACGGAGTGTATGGATCAAAGCGAGAGTGGCTCTTGACCGAGCCGTAGGCGGCTTACTAGAGAAGAACGGAATCACATATTCTGATTCCGCCTTAGGAGAATTACCTCGGACGGTGACGCCAAATAGAAAGCCCTGACCTGCTCGGCTTTACTACTTGAACTCGAGGATCTCTTTCTCCTTGGTTCGGGCAACCGAGTCGAGCTTCGCAATCTGGCCATCGGTCAACTTCTGAATAGCATCGAGTGCCTGGCGCTCATCATCGGCACTGATGACCTTGTCCTTCGATAACTTCTTCAGCTGCTCATTCGCATCGCGTCGCAAGTTACGCAGATTGACGCGCCGCTCCTCGGCGAAGTGGCTGAGCTTTTTAGCCATATCGCGGCGGCGTTCTTCGGTAAGCGGCGGGATGGGAACGCGGATGATCTTGCCATCGTTGGAAGGATTCAACCCGAGATCAGCCTGTCTAATGGCTTTTTCTATTTCTCGAATGTTTGAGGTGTCCCAGGGCTGAACGGTAATCATGGCCGGTTCAGGGACGTGAAGCTGGGCCACCTGATTTAACGGAACTGGCGAGCCAAAGTAATCGACGCGAATATTGTCTAGGAGATTGATGGAGGCACGGCCGGTGCGGAATTGCGCCATATCGCCTCCAAGATCGGCCAACACCTTTTCCATACGAGTACGGGTGTTCGATTCGATTTCTTTGACTGACTTAAAAGGTGAGTTTCCTACTGGAACGGAAGACTGAGTATCTTGTTTCATGTTCAGGTGGAGGGAGTAGTATCTCGGATAGTAGTGCCGATTGACTCGCCCATCGCCATTCGCATTATATTGCCAGGGACTTTAAGATCAAAGACCATGATGGGCATGTGATTGTCGCGGCACATTGCAACAGCTGAAGCATCCATGACCCGCAAAGCCTTCGAGAGAACTTCGGTATACGTAACCTCAGGATACTTGACAGCATCGGGGAATTTCTTAGGATCTTTATCGTAAACTCCATCGACGCTGGTTGCCTTTGCAATGATTTCCGCGTGGATCTCGAGACCGCGAAGGGTGGCAGCGGTGTCGGTTGAAAAGTAAGGGTTGGAAGTGCCGGCTGCGAAGATGACAGCCCTGCCTTTTTCGAGGTGCCGAATGGCACGACGCCGGATATAGGGCTCGGCGACTTGGTGCATCTGGATCGCAGTCATGACGCGAGTTGGGACGCCCTGGCGTTCGAGTGCATCCTGGAAAGCCAGAGCGTTGATCACGGTTGCGAGCATGCCCATGTGGTCACCCTGAACGCGATCCATGTGATAGGCGGCTGCAGCAATGCCCCGGAAAATGTTGCCGCCGCCGAGCACCAGACCGACCTGGATGCCAGCACGAATTAGCTCCGCAACCTCGGAAGCGAGTCCGGAAACCCGATCGGCATCGAGTCCGAAAGAGAGTGGTCCGGCTAGGGCTTCACCACTGATCTTCAACAGAATGCGCTTGTAACGCGGCATGGGTAAATTTTCTCAAACGGGGCAGCTATTCGGTGACGGGAAGCGGGCTTTCGCCAACGCCGGGTGCGTCTCCAGAATCACCGACTTTGAACCGAACGAATCGAGAGACGGTAAGGGTGTCGCCAAGTCTTGCGCCTAGGGTCCGGACCAGTTCGCCGACTGAGATTGTGTTCTCACGAATGAAGGGCTGTTCCAGCAAGCAGACTTCTTCGTAAAATTTGCTCATGCGGCCCTCTGCAATCTTATCGACCATTTTTTCGGGCTTGCCTTCGTTGAGCGCTCGATCGCGTTGAATGCCACGTTCTTTCTCAAGTACTGCGGGAGGAACAGCTTCTTTGCTGACGAACTGCGGAGATGCGGCAGCGACCTGCATGGAGACATCGCGGATAAGTCCCTTGACTTCATCTCTCGAAACTGTGGCAGCGTTAGCTGCGGTGACCTCCAGCAAGACGCCGATTTGACCACCAGTGTGGATGTAGCTGCCAACGAGCCCAGTACCCGAGATTTCGAAGATCTGGAAGCGCGAGATTGAGATATTCTCGCCGAGTTTGGCGATTTTAGTTTTAACTAGTTCGCCGATCGTGGTGTTCGAGTCATGAGAAAACTTTTGTTCGTAAAGAGCGTGGTGAGCGGCGAAATTGGCGCGCTCGGCTTCTGTCACTTCTTCCACTCGGACATACTTCGGTTTGGTTTTCGCAATATGAGCTGCAATATCGGAGACTAGCGTTTGGAAGTCTTCGGTGCGAGCAACGAAGTCGGATTCGCAATTAACCTCGACCAGGACTCCGAGCATTCCATCACTGTCAATGTAGGATGAAACAAGACCCTGTTTTGTAGAACGAGTTTCTTTCTTCGTCGCTTGTGAGATGCCGCGTTTGCGCAGGATGACTTCTGCTTCAGGCAAATCGCCGTTGGATTCCTGGAGCGCCTTTTTGCACTCCATCATCCCGACGCCAGTTCGTTCGCGCAGTTGCTTCACTAGTTGTGCGCTGATTTCTGCCATTCCATTCCTCCAGCCAAAGCCTACTCGGCTTTACACTTTGTTGACTACACACAATGGGCGACCAGCCCTAGATAGACTGGTCGCCCGTTTTTCCCAAGCTACTCTGTAATTGGTTATTCGCCGACAGTGCTAGCAACCGGCTCATCGATCATTTCGCTACCAGGGCCCTTACGGGGCGGAGCGTCAGGATCGAGACTGGTTGCCAAACTTTCGGACATCAGCTGCTCGGCGTATTTGAGATCCATGTACTGGGTGTACTCTTCCGGATTCTGTTCACCCGATTCGTCATCGCTGACGATCTTTTCAGCCGCAAACTCCTGCTCGGTGGCGAGGCTTCGACCTTCCACAACCGCATCGGCAATCTTGGTGGTGAAAAGCCGGATAGCGCGCAGAGCATCATCATTGCCCGGGATCACGTAATCGACCTCGTCAGGATCGCAGTTGGTATCGACAACGGCGACAACGGGAATTCCGAGTTTGCGGGCTTCCTTCACAGCAATCGACTCTTTGTTGGAGTCGACCACAAAAAGAAGATCAGGCAATCCGACCATGTCCTTAATGCCGGCCAAGTTCTGTTGCAAGTGCTTCCGCTCACGCTCCAACCGGCCGACCTCTTTTTTGGCGCGGCCTTCATAGGCATTCTCGGTAGACGCCATGGCGTCAAGCTCTTTCAATCGCTTGATGGAGCGTTGGACGGTTGCGATGTTGGTCAGCAGTCCGCCAAGCCAGCGTTGGTTGACATAGAACTGACCGGAGCGACCAGCTTCTTCAGCTATGGCTTCCTGAGCCTGCCGCTTGGTGCCGACGAACAAGACTGTCTTGCCCTGTGCGGCCATTTCGCCCACGTACCGCATTGCATCTTTGAAAAGCTTGAGTGTTTTCTGAAGATCAATGATGTAAATGCCGTTGCGTTCGCCAAAGATGTACTCTTTCATCTTTGGATTCCAGCGCTTGGTCTGGTGCCCGAAGTGAACGCCTGCTTCGAGCAGCTCTTTCATCGAAATCGATGGCAAATCTGCCTCCTAAGGCTTAAAGGGTGGACTGACAAACAGAGGGATACGCGTCCAAGTCGGAATTTGCGCAGCATGGAGGTCAGCAAGATTGGGCAATCAGGGAAACAGAACTGTTTCCCGATCGCAGGACAGAAAGAGAGAAGGGTTAACGCTTAGAGAACTGGAAGCGTTTGCGAGCGCCTTTTTGGCCGTACTTTTTACGCTCATGAGCGCGGGCGTCGCGCGTCAGGAGACCTAACTGTTTCAGACGTCCGCGAAGCTCAAGATTGAACTCGATCAGCGCTCGAGAGATGCCGAGCCGTGCAGCCGCAGCCTGACCTGTAACGCCGCCGCCTTTTGCAAGGATAAGGACATCGAACCGGTCGGCTAACTCG
>CAXTWQ010000051.1:0-5914 GCA_964248065.1 uncultured Bryobacteraceae bacterium
CATTAGCCAATCGATCCGCAAATGATAGGGCGCAATCTGTGGGGGCATGCGATCCAGGCGTCCGGGTTTTGCTTTGAACTCATACTCACGCCAACGCGTCGAGGATGTCAGCACGCGCTCGTCGGTACCTTCGACAATCACCTCGTAACGCGTGCGAGTGATACTTCCAAACGCCCCATACGTACCCACCAGATGGAGTGAGTTGAAATTCGTGTTCATTACCTGGCGTGCTGAAAGCATGTTTACCACCACCGGAACACTCAACCAGGCGGTCAGCGCAGCAACGCCTACGTAGCTCCACTGCACCGGCATCGGCAATGGCTGCATAGAGGGCGGCAACCAATGCACAATGCCCGACAGAAACTTCGCATCCAGGGTGGAGAACGCCAGAATAAGCGTGAGCCAATTCAGCCAGGAAAGATTGCCGCTACAGATAATGCTCAGCTGAAAGACGATGGTGATAATACCTGCTATCCCGGCTATGGGCTGCGGCAGAAGCAGGCCGAACGGAACAATCAGTTCAGCAAAATGGTTGAACAGAACGCCAGCCTTGCCCAGCCAGTGTGGTCCTACTTGGTAGAACCAGCTGACCGGGTTGGGCATCGGCTGTGTTTCGTAGTGGTAGTCCAGACAGGTCAGGTCTCGCCAGCATGTATCACCGCGCAGTTTAATCAGGCCGGCTCCGAACATGATCCGGAACAGCAGCCAGCGGAACAGCCAGATCGGGATTAGGCTCGGAACCCTGCCCGCGCTGCCAAGGAAAATAGCAAAGAAGCAGCACTCCAACAGGATCGACTCCCAACCAAAACCGTAAAATGTCTGGCCGACATTGACGAACGAAAGGTAAAGCAGATAAATAAGCACCCAGGTTGCAATGGACAGAGCCGTATATCGTGAGGAGATCCCACTCAGCACCAGTAAGGAGAGCAAGATCCCGAGCACCGCACCGGCCGTAAAGGCCCAATCTTTGGGCAGCCAGAAGAACAAGCTGGGAGCGTCGCGAAACGAGACTTCGCGAACAAATATTGGGACAGGCAGCAGCCCATGTTCACCCAGCAGCGGACGAAACTGCTGAAGCGCATTGATAAAGGCAATCAAGCAGATAAAAGCGATCCCGCGCTCCAGAAGCAGACGGGTCAGCCAAAGTCCACGGGTATCGTCCGTGCTGAACAGGAAAGAGGCCGGCACAGCCCTTGAGACAACGATGTCGGCTATTGCGCTACCCCGGTACTAAACGCAGGCGATAGCAGGACCGTTGAAGTAGTATTTTACGGCGAGCTGTTTTGACAAGCGACCAATATAGAGCACACCGCGTAATACGTACGAAGCTCAAAAGAAAGGGACTTCGATAATCAATCCGGCAAACACGGGACGTGCGCCCTCTCCCAGAGTGAGCCTGGGCGTGTCGTATTCTGCGCAAAGTCTTGGAGCCGTATTCACAACATTGAAAGACGAGTGATTCGCGAGAAGCTTCGCGAAGGCTTAACGAAAATGTTTACCGTGCAAAGGCTCCAGCTTTTGCCCTCGCTTTATAAGTACCTTGAAACCACGAACGTTATCGAGAAACCACAAAGCGGCGCTCAAGAGAGAACGCATCCCGTGACCCGATGGCGCGATGCCGACATGGTCGAACGCTGGGTCTCCTCCGCTTGGCTACTGACCGAGAAACACTTCCACAAGGAATAGGCTACTTGTGCGAGCTGCTGGCAAATAGGGCGGGTTCACTTGACAAGACTATTCGGATTTCGATATAACGGAAAGCGAATTGACTCAAGCTGATAATACTTCCTCATTCTTGCCGTTGTCTCCGGCAATGCTTCATATCCTGCTCGCGCTAGCTGCTGAGGATCGGCATGGGTACGCCATTATGCAGGAGATCATTCAGCAGTCACATGGCCAGTACAAAATCGGGCCCGGTACGCTCTACGACAATCTGCAAAAGATGACGGCTCAGGGCTTGGTGGAGGAAGCACGTCGCGCTGGCCGCGACGAGGATCCCCGACGCCGCTACTATCGTCTGAGCCGTTTGGGTAAAAGCGTTCTTACCGCTGAGGTGAATCGGCTGGAAGAGGTGATTCGTGAGGCCAAGGCTCAGCTAAAGCCTGCTTTAGGAAGGCGCTCATGACGTGTCGCAGCTTCTATCAACTGCTTGTTCGGATGCATCCACCAGCCTTCCGCGGACGGTTTGGTGACCAGATGATAAGCGTCTTTGATGAGGCAGGGGCTGACCACACGTTCGATCTAATCTTTGATGGCCTGCTGTCCTTTACACGCCAGTGGCTTCTACGAACCGATTCCTGGAAGCTGCTAGTTGCCGTGTGTGGCGGCTATATCCAGGTTTTTGGTTTCGGCGTGCCGATCAAAGGCCACCAGTACTGGGCCGAAAATCAACAGGCACTTACACCTTCAATGGAACAAGTCATTCTGTTTGCGCTGGCTCTTGTGTGCAGCTTGTTCGTCGTGATTACTTTCATGTCATTGTGGAACACGCGGTTTATGCGTCGGCGTTCGGTAACGAATAGAAGCTTCCGTTCAGCATTATCGATTGCCCATCACTGGGACTCTTTGCAAGCGCCGAAGTAGTCTCCATGCTGGAACTGCGAAAGGTAACTAAGTTGTATTCGGGCATCCCGGCCGTTCGTGACGTCAGCTTCTACGCCATGCCGGGTGAGGTTACCGGCTACCTGGGACCAAATGGATCCGGCAAATCAACGACCATAAAAATGATCACCGGCCTGATTGAGCCGAGCGAGGGCGAAATCCTGTTTCGCGGTGAGCCCATTGATCGGAACCGCATCGCGCATCGCCAGCGCCTTGGCTACGTTCCCGAAGAGCCGCACCTCTACCCTCATCTCACCGGGCTTGAGTACCTCGAAATGGTCAGCGAACTTCGCTGTCTTCCGAGACGAGCAGCAGCGACAAAGATCTATGAACTTCTTCGGCTCTTGTCGCTGTTGTCCAACCAGCACGTGCCAATCTCTTCTTATTCGAAAGGCATGCGGCAGAAAGTTCTGATTGCTGCCGCCCTGCTCCACAATCCTGAACTCTTCGTGCTCGACGAGCCATTTTCGGGTCTCGATGTTGGTACGGCACTGGTACTTCGGGATCTCATTTCCGCCCTTGCCAGAAGCGGCAAGATTGTTCTCTTCAGCTCGCATGAGCTCGACACCGTTGAGCGCGTCTGTTCGCGCGTGGTCATTCTTCACAAGGGCCGAGTCGTCGCGAATGATTCCATTCAGAATTTAAGCGCCATTTTGTTTCAGCCTGACCTGGAAGGAATCTTTTCTGAGCTCGCCATTGAGCAAGACACGGCTGCCATTACAAAGGAAATTGTTCAAGTGATCGAGTCGTGATGGCAACCGGCATTGCGCCTGCAAGCTCGGTCGGGCGGATGGATCAAAGGCGGCAGTTCCTGGTCCTTTATCGAAGCCTTCTGTTTCGCGTTGTTGATTTGGAACTGCTCTCCGCTTCCGGAGACGCGCGCAACTTACTAAGTCAGTTTGCGGCCCTGCTTGCAGCGTACAGTTTCGTTCTTGCTATATTCACCGTCTCGCATTTTGCATTGTCGACTGCCGAGCAATCCAAGCTGGCCGTAAGCGCTTGGGGACTTGAAGAGTTCTATATTTCGACAACTATTGCCGTTGTCGGACTGTTCACAGTCCTTTCATGGAACGCGCTGGTTCCGGATCCCCGCGACGGCTTCGTACTCGATCCGCTTCCCATTCAAGCCAGAACAATCCTGAGAGCTAAAAGCGCGTCTGTGATTACAGCTCTGGGCATCAGCATCTTCGCGGTTAATGTGTTCACCGGGCTCAGCTTTCCGTTTCTTATCGTTTCTGAGGGAGGATTGATCGCTGTAATCCGATGCTTCGTTGCTTACTGGGCCACGCTGGCTGCCGCCGGAGCGTTCACTTTCAGCTGCATCTTTGCAGTCCAAGGCGTTGCGGCTACTTTGCTGAGTTATCAGCGTTTCCAGCGCATCTCAAGCCTGCTGCAATTGCTAGCCTTGTTTGGCACACTTGCACTCTTCTTTCTGACTCCGCCGCTTGCCACACCCTCACAACTCAGCTCTCCAGCGAACCAGCATCTCCTTGCGGTTCTCCCCTCATTCTGGTTCTTAGGACTATTCCAGGAATTAAACGGGACGTCTAATGTGGCGTTCGCTTCGCTTGCATGGCGCGCAGCGTGCAGCCTGGTACTCGCCTCTCTCATTGCGTTGTGCACTGCTGTGCTCAATTATCGCCGCAATACACGCCGCGCCGTCGAACAGCCTGACATTGCGCCTAGCGAATCGATAGGCACGCTGTCAAAACTTGCATCAGCGCTAATCGTACGCACGCTGGCCGACCCGATTGATCGGGCCATCCTTCTGTTTTCAGCACGAACCTTAGCGCGAAGCCGGCAACATCGGCTACTTCTTGCGGTCTACATCGGAGTAGCTCTCGCCATTTCGCTGGCTTACGCAAAAAGCCTTGTCTACGGAGTCCCCGGTGAACACTGGGATCAGCCCGGGGTACCGCTACTTATCACCGGGCTCGTGACCCTGATTTTTGCTGTGGTGGGGAGCCGTGCCGTATTCGCAATTCCTTTTACTCTTCAGGCCAAGTGGATTTTTCAAATCACTGCCGTGCGCAGTCCAGCGTCGTACTTCTCCGCCATACGCAAGACTCTGTTTACGATTGCCGTGCTTCCAGTGTTATGCATCGCGGCTCTAGGGTATCTGGCTATTTGGCCAAACCGCCCGGCGCTCCAGCATTTGCTTGTGCTGACTCTTCTTGGCTTTTGGCTCGTGCAAGTTTTGCTTCGAAGATTCCGCAAGATTCCATTTGCCTGTTCCTACCTTCCGGGCAAATCCAATCTTAAGTTGAAGCTCGGGATAGCCGGCTGCCTGTTCCTGGTTGCAGTGGACCTCGGCGCGAGTGTCGAGGAATGGTCCATGGAAAAGGGAGCGCGGTACCTGGCCGTGCTGGCGTTCCTTACTACGAGCGTGCTCCTGGCAAAGCGACGTACGGCTGCTGTTGCAGCTGCGCCGAATAATCGAATTCAGTTCGAAGACTTGCCCGTTGCTGAGATCTTTGCTCTCGACCTGCGCCGCGATCTCGACTACGGCAATGAGAGCGACTATCTCAATGCAGTAAGTTCGCCTCCTCCACGTTCGTTTTGGTCGAAAGCGAAGATGTTTGTACTCGGATCGGTTCTCTTCACAGCAGTCGGCTTCTCCTATGAGCGGTTCGGGGAGTGGCTCGATGAACGAAGATTTCCGCAAGTTGGGCATTTGGTCGATATCGGTGGGCGCTCGCTAAATCTTTACTGTTCCGGATCGGGTAGCCCGACGGTGGTGATGGATTCAGGCGGAGGGATCGCGGGTTATAGCTGGAAGCTCGTGCAGTCAGGCGTTTCTCAAATCACTCGAGCGTGTTGGTACGACCGGGCCGGATATGGATGGAGCGATGCTGGACCCCGCGCTCGCACAGCCGCCGACATGGCTACCGATCTTCACAGATTGCTGCACGTTGCGGGTGTCTCGCCGCCTTATGTATTAGTCGGTCACTCGCTGGCTGGCTTTAATATGCGAGTCTTCGCGGCACAGCACGTTGAGGAAGTGGCGGGTATGGTGCTGGTGGACTCGGCCGATGAATACGAAGACCGCACGCGCTTGCCGAAGAGCATGCAATCGTCTTTCAACGATTACATTCCTCAGTTCCTTATGCCCATGATTATCGGATCCGTTCGGTTTGCTGTACACGTAGGAGTGCTGCGCTTATTCGACAACGGTATTGCGGGTCCCGACGGTCGTTTGTCATTAGGGGACACAATGCTGATTCACCAGCTTCAGCTTCAACCGAAGGCGTTTGACGCCTTGATTTACGAAGGCTTATCACGTCCTGAAAGCCTGTTGCAGGTGAGAGAAGTG
>CAXTWQ010000051.1:5924-7307 GCA_964248065.1 uncultured Bryobacteraceae bacterium
TGTCCTCTCTGCCGCCAAGCAGCCGACAGTTGACCTCGATAGCGACTCCGAGAAAGAAGCCCTTGACCTTTTTATGGAGTGGCGCGTTCACGTCACGCAGGCTCACCTTGCCAAGTTGTCTAGCCGGGGACGGCAAGTCGTACTTCAGGATGTTGGCCATGCGATCCCCACCGAGGC
Source organism: uncultured Bryobacteraceae bacterium (assembly GCA_964248065.1). GTDB lineage: Bacteria > Acidobacteriota > Terriglobia > Bryobacterales > Bryobacteraceae > Bog-105. The sequence continues at coordinate 6,102 of CAXTWQ010000051.1, forward strand.
GCCGCAGTCGATTGCCGATGCAGTACGTGACACGGTTCTGCAGGTACGAGGGATCCGGAGATAGTCATTCATACAAACCACTTGGGGCTTATAGCTAGCCTATAACTATAAATTAAGAAATGAAGGTTAGTGTCGCGGAAGCAAAAACAAGCTTACGCAGCTGCTTCAGCAAGTTGAAAGAGGCGAACGGGTTACAATCTGTCGTCATGGGACTCCGATTGCAGGCTTAGTTCCTACCATAGAAGAGCAGCGGCAACCGCCGGTTTTCGCAGCGCGAAAGAACCTAATTGTCATTCACGATCCGAATTCGGCCAAACCTCAGAACGATGTAGAGGCTTGGCTCCGAGGAGACGTTTAGGCCATGCGAATTCTTCTCGACACTGAAGTGTTCATTCGTTTAGAGTCGTAGGATTGTCTCGGATCCAGATAACTTGAGAATTGCCCGCTGATCTCCTCTGATCGCTAGTTTAAGAAGTATCAGGGCCTACAAGTCAATTGATAACTACTTACAACGGCTGAGTCGCGGGCGATTTATGAATTCCATGTTCAGCAGATTGGCATTAAGCTCCGGTGATAGAAACCGGCGCTTTCCACACGAGTTGCCGTCCACATACAAGTATGAATGCTCACGGTAAGAGATACTACAAGCGGATTAGGTGCTCAGAGCAGAACATTCAAAGGTGCAGTCAGCAGTAAGCGAACAATCCGAAGCGGCTCAGCTTTCTGATACAGAAGTTCGCATGAAGGAATACACCTAGCTGGAATTTCGCTTTTTGCAATCTAGTGGATTGTCCTTGAGACATTGCGAGCATGAATGCAGTCTCTTACGAAGATCAGAGTACTTCCATTTAAGTGGTTTGGCAGCCTTCTCGTAAAGGCGGATGTACCGCATGATTTTGCGTTTGAGGTCGGCGAATGGTGTAAAGCTGCCCGATCAACGACATAACGCTACAGTCTGCTGAACCAGCTTTAATTTGATTGAGCCAAGACGGGTAAGTCGGTGTGAAGTGCAGGGTCACGTTGCCATACTCGACGAGAAACTGCTTCACCAGACTGGTCTTATGTGCGGAGAAGTTATCCAGAATCACATGCACCTCATCTTCCTGACGACGTGGCTTTCATCGCGAGATCGTGGAAGCAGGGACGAGCAGTTGCTATTCGATTTCGGAATAATGACAGCCTTACTCCAACAAAAAAATGGTGCGA
>CAXTWQ010000051.1:7317-33847 GCA_964248065.1 uncultured Bryobacteraceae bacterium
TGGTGCGAATCCGTTGCGCGACGCTGGCCGGAAGACTGCGCTTTCGTAGTTGCGCCTGCAACTCGCCTGGTTGGCTTGGAGTTATTTGCGATCGTTGTACTCGCCATCATTATGTTGACGAATCATCAGCCGCTAGCAGTTACTTAAGGACAGTTCACTAATGGGCGTGTCGCAGTGAGTTCATTAGTATGGGTTAACGCGCCGGCGGAGGGTCGAAATACTTCCAATGAAAGGGGCGTACAGTCTTGGAATACGCCCGTATGTAGCGGACGAGCTTGCGTCCAAGATCACGGACGGAACTGAACATACCGCGTGCCATGACGTCTCGCTCGATGCGGGAAAGCCAGATCTCCACCTGATTGAGCCAGGATGAGTAAGTGGGTGTGAAGTGAAGTCGAACGTGAGGGCGTGCCTGAAGAAAGCTGGCGACCTTGTGGATTTTGTGAGCCGAAAGGTCATCTAGAATCACATGGACGTCTTGTTTGGGCTTGCACAACCCGACCACTTGCCTAAGGAAATCTAAGAACACATCACTGGTGTGGCGGGCTGCCGTCTTGCCGTGGACCTTTGCCGCTGCGAACATCCAGTGCGGCATTGGGGGATAGCGTGCCGTGACGAAAATATTCAAAGCCGTGACGCTCGGCTAGTCCCGGTGACATGGCCAATACCGGATGGCGGCGATCGAGTGCTTGAATAGCCGATTTCCCATCGGCACAGAAGACCGCCGCATGTTTGCGGCGGATGCAAGTACAACCCAATGATGTCGGCTGCTTTCTGTTCGAACTTCGATCATCGCTAGACCTATAGCGCTCCCATCGATGCGGCTTCAGCCGGCCTTGCCAGATGTGCTGTACCGTGTCTTTGCTCACTCCGAGATGCGCGGCCAGTTTGCGACACCACTAATGCGTCGATCCATCTTTCGGCTTGCGGCGAGTCACATCTAAACCCTTGGCCTGCAACGCTGGCGTAATAACGGACGGCTTTTGCCCGGGGTGTCGGATTTCACCAAGCCCTCTACCCGCTGTTCCAGAAACCGTCCTTCCACCGCGAAATGGTAGGAGCCGAAATATCCAGCTTGTCTTGAATGGTTCGATACGGCAGACCTTCAGAGAGCATTAAAATCAGCCGAACCCGCAACACTTTGCCTGCGGGCAGCGTGCGCGTCTGCGTCATTTGTTCCAACTCCACCTGCTCCTCGATGGTCAGTGCGATTGCCTCGCCAGCAGAGGGAATATCACTTCCGACACCTTGTCATTGCCCATTGTTTCTCAGCGACGAGCCCCCTAACCACCAGACTGATTAGAGTTCAGCAGTTTTTGCCAAGGATTTGGGGTTAGTTAAGCTGGCTGTGTTCGAAACGAAAACCCACGCGATTTGGCCAACGCAATTAAACCCCAGAAGGTGATGTACACATATTGCATTGCTTGGGCCAAGAGAATATAGGCAATTGCGTCGGTTCGGCTGAACCCGAAAGGCACGAGAATACTGACTGCAACGAATTGATAAATACCTACATAGCCAGGCGTGGAGGGCATGGCGCTTCCCAGGCCTAATCCCGTTATGAGCAGTAGCGCGACTGCGATCGTAGTACCCATACCCAGCGCGTGCATACCAACCAGCGTTGACAAGGCATCACACAACCAGATAATCATTGTGACCCCGAAAAAGCCAGAGAGGCGCCGGCCATCGTGAAAGGTACGCAGGCCGACGTGTATCTGCTCCAGTATCTTAATAAGTTTTTCTTGAATACCGTGCGGCAGCGGCAGGCGCATGATGATGGAATGCCAGAGCTTCTCGAGTTTCGGCACGATCAGAATGGCAAAGGCACCACCGAACCCGAGAATGGCAAATGGCTTTGCCGCATGATTGATCCAGCCCGGCTTCACCGGCAAGGAGAGAAGAACCACCGAGCTGATGATTACCAAGGTAATGGCGTCGGCTAACCGCTCAGTAAGTGCAGTTGTGAGGACGAATGTCCGGCCAAGACCAGCCGCAGAGCTGACCATCATGCTCCTTACAATTTCACCGGCGCGCGCAGGGAGAAAGTTATTTCCGAAGTAGCCAGCCGATGTTGCCCAGAAGGCAGTTCCCAAGCTGACAGGTGCCTGCGACTGCAGCAGAATGCGCCATCGGAAGGCCCGAAGAAACAAAGCCACAGTGGAAATTAAGAGTGCCAGAAAGACAAAGGCCAGATCCGCCCGTGACAGGACTTGCCAGACCCGTGCCCAATCAATGCCGCGGAGAGAGAAGTAGAGCAGCACCCCGGCGAGCGCAAAGGCAATCGCCCAGTACACCAGGTGCATCGGCGATCGCTGCGCCTTCTGATTCTTGTCGGATTCGTTAACTACGTCAGTCATCTACAGAGACTATTGTCGGATAGAGCGACCTAAGAAAGATACTTGCGCCGGATAGATAACGTCTCCCAAAGCGCCCGGAAGAAATCTGTGGGCTTGACTTTTGAGCCTGCTATATCGGTCCACTGTTCCAGTGGGTACTCATAAATCTTCTTCTCCAATACTGCCGGGCTGTCAACCTGCAGGTAGCGAGCTAGAATCTCGACATCGAAAACCCAGGGAGACAGGAAAGGCTCGGCAAAGATGCCGGGAGTTTGTGCATTGACTCGGAACAGCTTGGCACCGCATTGGGTGTCGTAGATGGCCAATCCAAGCATGCTGGAAACGACAGTAGCGAATGTTCGACCCAGGTAATGCCTTAGCGGCTGCCGCTCGATGTTCCTTCCGCAAAGTTTCACGCGCGCGCCGAACACCATCTCAATCTCGGGATGGGCAGAAAGGACGTTCGCAAAATCTAGAATAGTCCGTAATGGCGTTGCCAGGTCCGCATCCCAATAGCCAACATACTCGTTTTGGTAATTCGCCAGGGCATACGAAACCCCGGAACGGACTGCTTCTGCTTTGCCACTGTTCTTGGGAAGAGCAATTAATTCAGCGCCGCATCCGACTTGTTCCTTCAAGGTTCGCAAAACCTGAAGCGTACCATCGCGGCTTCCATCATCGACGAAGACGATACGGACAGTTTGCTCACGCGAAAGAAACTTCTCAAACTCGGGCAGATCTAAGCGCTTGGCTTCGTTGAAGCACGGGACAATGACTGTTGTAGCGTGTGCCCAGGCACAGTCTCGAGACATACTCCACGGTAGTCTAGCGACTCAACAGCAACTCTCAACCGATTGTGACGTAAGTTGACCTTTTTGTCGCCCAAGCAATCTAAGTTTGACGCCGGTAGATTTGTACCTGGCCGCTAACTCCTTTGTCGTGCGAAGGAAACGTGGCCACGAGAACGTAGTGCTTGTCAGCATCAATGGCCTGGCGTAGCAAAGCATTGTGGGCAAAGTGAATCTGAGGAGCAAAGGTGTCCAGAACGACAACTTGCACATGATCACGGAGGAGGTAGTCGCGGATCTGCGCTGCATTTGAGTAAGTGCAGTGATAGTCGATCCCGTTCCAGGCGACGCTAGCCAGCGCCTTGGTTCCGCGAACGATCTCATCTGCAGGCTGGCGCTCATCCATGGCCACTTCAGAGACGAGCATTCCTTCGCCGCCCGATTCAGACGAGACAAGCAGCTTCACGTTTTGCAGGTCTTTGTGAGAGGTAAGATAACGGGCCGCTTCAATAAATCCATAGTGTTGAATACGGGGCACGCTGAACGTCATTGTAAAGAAGCAGAGGGCGGCCACTCCGGCTGTTAGCCGATAACGCCACGCATACAGGCGGTTACCAGGACGAATCCGATTGGCGATCCATATCCCGCCTCCGAGAGCAAAGAGAACCATGGCGGGAACTGCGATCACCAGCTTTCGATCTTCCACTCCGGCCGGAACCAAAGAATGAAAAATCCAGACGCTGATTAAAAGCCCGAAAAGGCCGGCCATCCTGGGCGCAACCGGACCCTTGATGCTCGGAGCCACCACCAGGACAAACACCCCAACCACCATGAAAAGAAGAAGCACCGGCCCTAGGATCTTCGGAAATAAAAGCAGGAACCCGGCAAGCGCATTTTCTGTATAAGCCACGCTTGGCTTAGATCCACCGTCCCAACCGCGTTCAGCCAAGCGCATGGTCATGATCTGCCAGGGAACACAGGCGACAAAAATGATCCCGAACGGTATCCACAGCCAAACTCGCTTAAGAAGGGACAGCTTTCGGGAAAGCAGCAGGACGACGGGCGGAATCAAGGCTAGCAACCATCCACTGCCCTTGGTGAGTACGGCTGCGGAAAAACAGACAGCAAAAAGCAATGCATCACGTCGCCGCTGCTCTTCCACGTACCGGGCAAAGTAGATGACTGTCCAAAAACAAAGAAGAGTTAGCAAGGATTCAGCCATTTCCTCGTCGCTGTAAGTCTGTACAATCGGGAGGCAAGCAGTAAGCAGACCACCAAGAAGAGCGGCTTGCAAGCCAAACCACTGTCTCCCTTCACGGTAGACGCTGTAAGCCAGCAGCGCGGTAGTGACGGCCATTTCCAATCGCACTGAAGCACGTGAGGCAGAAAACAGCATCATCCAGGCTGACTGCAGAATGTAAAACAAAGGCGGCCAGTGCCCGAATGCCACTTTTGGATAGTGCCGGTAATAGTCTTGCGCAAAGCGAAGCGGCGACCCGGCGTGAAAATGGGTGAAGTAATCACGCAACATCAGAGACGTAACATAGTGTGCAGGCTCATCCGGGTATGCGCCGAACTCTGCCCGATAAGCACCACTTACAAGTTGCAAAGCAACAACGACAACAAAAAACAGGATAAAGACTGCGAGGTTTTGGTACTGCCAACCGTGCGTATCCCGCTTCGCCATTACATCCTGTGATGAAGTGAAATCAGGTGGCGATTGGTCCAATTCGGCTTCAGCGATCAATCAAGCCTCATAAATAAGTGCGGCGTAAAAGGAACATTCTTATGATACTGATGGTTCACAGGCAAAGTACCTCATAATGCCGATAGAAATTTCGATTCACTCCATCAAAAAAGCTAGACCCTTTTCCGGATAATTTGCATGCGGAAAAGCTGGGTAGCTATAACACACGGAGGTACTTGGGGTAACAGTATCTTTGTTTTCCTGCTGGCAATTACGGTAAGAATTGCTTGTATTTTCTTTCTGCATCCGTATCTCGATCTCGCTCGCTTCGAGTTAGAACGAACAGCGCTCTCGCTGGCACATACCGGAGTCTATGGAAACCCGTACGCTATCCCGACCGGTCCTACCGCGCATGTCTCGCCTGGTTACACGGTAATGTTAGCCGCGCTGTTCCGGTTGTTTGGCGATGGCACTTCCGGGGAGATCGTTAAAGAGCTACTCGCTTCAGTGGTTTCCGCGATTGGCTGCGCCCTGATTTTACCGGTCGCGTCTGCGTTCCGGTTGAGCCGTGCGGTCGGATTGATATCTGGAATCATCTTCGCCCTTGTTCCCCTCAAGCCGTTGGTGCAGATCGACGGCGATTGGGAAGCGCCCTACACGGCAATCTTCATCGCTCTTCTTTGCATTTCGACGGTGAGACAGTGGCGCACTCACGATCTTTTGTTGTCCCACGCGGCTGGGCGCGGGCTGCTATGGGGCCTTGCTCTGCTCTTTTCTTCTGTACTTCTGCCCATTTTGCCTGTGCTGTTGGTGGCCGGACTGTACGTATTCAGAAATGCAGGCCTAAAACGATACGGAGTAGCCGCCTGTCTCGAACTAGCTATTGCTTTACTGTGCCTGGTGCCCTGGGTTGTTCGCAATGAAGCAGCTCTTAGGTCGCCCGTTGCCACGCGGAGCAATCTTGGAATTGAATTGCGCGTCTCCAACAATGATGAAGCAACGCCCGATCAGCGCGTCAACTACAACCGGGGAGTCTACCATCGCTTCCACCCGCTACAGAACGTTGGGGAAGCTCTCAAAGTTAAACAGCTTGGAGAAATTAAATACAATCGGCTTGCCATGCGCGATACCAAAGCCTGGATCGCCGCTCACCCACAACGATTCGCCGAACTGACTATTGGCCGTTTCGCTGACTTCTGGTTCTACCCAGACCCGTCCAGGGTGAAAGCATTGCTGGGCGACCTTACGGCGATTCTCGGCCTTACCGGATTGGTTCTGGTCTGGCGACATTGCTGGCAGGCGGGATTAGCCTCTTCGCTTATCCTTTTGTTCTACTCCGCACCAAGCTATCTGGTGCACGTCGGCGCCCGCCAGCGCTACCCAATCGACTGGCTTCTCACTTTGTTATCAGTCTATGCGGTGAGTCGGCTCTGGGATGCTTCAGGCTCCAGAATAGCCCGGAATGCAGTCCTTAGGCAGACACCGTAGCAGGCGTCTGTTGATTGGAGGCCACTTTGGCTGCTTCATCTTTTTCCTCGTGGTACTCCTGCTCTGTGTTCAATGCCCAGAGGTTATCGCGGCTTCGCACGTCAGCAATAATGTTGTCCACAGCGGTCATTGCCGTCAGCATCGAGTGGTCCTGATTGTTGTACTTGTGCATGCCGTTCCTGCCGACCAGGAACAAATTGTCGAAGCCATTCACCCATGAGATGACTTCCGGGAAGCGATCGTAGGAACCGAAGTAGGCCGGATAAGTCTTCGGAACCCGAATCACTGTCGCATCCAGGACATCCTCTTTCTCCAGCATATTCATCGATGCCAACTCATCTTTCGCAAGCTGGATCATCTCAGCTTCTGAGCGTGTCCAGAGCGCATCGCCCTCATTACAGAAGTATTCGAGACCGATCCAGATATGGTTCGGGTCGGCCACCATGGATGGGCTCCAGTTATTGAAAATTTGCAGACGCCCGACTAAAACATCCGGCTCCTGGATATAAATCCAGTTGTCGCGCACTAGCTCGCCGGAAGCCTCGCGAAGCTTGATCTTGTCGCACAAAACACCGACAGTAATAAAGTCGCGGTAAACCAAGCCGTCGGACACTTCACGAACTCGCGCCGGTGCCGGCGGATTCATATCTGCGACCAATTCCTTCACCGGCATGGTGGAAAAGAAGTAGTCGCCTTCGAAATCTTTCGACTCCTTGGTCTTATCGCTGTGGGCAGCTACCGACAGGATCCGGCTGCCGTTGTGCTTGATTTGATCAACGTTCCACTCCATGTGGATTTCGCCGCCCAATTTGAGCACCAACGTCGCGACTTCTTCCCACATCTGGCCTGGACCGTACTTCGGATACAGGAACTGCTCGATCAAGGACGTCTCTACGTCCTTCTGCGAGATGTCCTTCTTTTTCGGAAGCATCTTTTTCAGGATGTGAGTGACTGCCTTCAAGATGGAAAGGCCCTTGATCCGTTGTGCACCCCACTCGGCCGAGATTGCATTGCACTCAATTCCCCAGACCTTCTCGGTGTACGACTTGAAGAAGGTGAGGTAGAGTTCGCGACCAAACCGATTGATAAAGAACTCTTCAAGGTTTGTTTCGGGCTTGATAGGAAACAGCAATGCCTTCATGTAACTGAAGCCGATCTTCACTGTTTTCCAGAAGCCGAGCTTCATCAGGGTGTCGCCACTGAGCGTGATCGGATAATCAAAGAACTGGCGCATGAAATAGATGCGCGACTTGCGATTGCGCACCAGCATGACGGAATTGTCAACTTCCGGATCGATCGCGACGGGATGAGCCGGAACCGTTGTGGTCTGCCGCTGGTAGGTGATTTGAGTGCTTGCACCTTCAATCTGCTGCATGGGCATGATATTCAACCACCACTTCATAACCCGGTCAGACTTGGAGAAGAACCGATGACCACCGATGTCAATCCGGTTACCCTTGTAATTGATCGTTCGCGAGATACCACCGATGTAGTCGCTTTTTTCAAGGATGACCGGCAGGATGTCTGTCCTGGTAAGAAGCTCAAAAGCCGCCGTTAGCCCGGCCGGACCAGCTCCAATGATAATTGCGCGTTTACGTTGCTCAGTAGTTTGCTGCATCGACCTCCCTAGTTTATCCGACTTAAAGGCTATTTTCCGAGCATAATATCGTAGGATTTCGCGGTGTCAGTACCGTTACCGGACCCGCACTGAATAACGTAAGCCCAGATTTTACTGGGGCTTACGAGATCTGCACTGTTCGAAGATCTAATTTAGTTACGGTTTTTCTTTGGCTGAATTACCGCGTCGCCTTCGGTCCGTTTTAATGTAAGGCGGATCTCAGTAGCTACTGAATTTTCGGCAACAGCAACCCAGGCTACTATGGCCCAGGACACACAAGCGCTGCGCGATGTAAGATAATTTCGTGGCACCTCGAACAGCATCGGCAAGCCTGCTGATTGCTATTCTGCTCTCGCTTAGCTGCTACGCCGCAGTTTGTGATGCCCGTTGTTTTTGCATCGGCGTACAGCACCCTGTGGCTGGTAATACTTCCTTTCCAAAAGCTGCCATGGCAGGAATGCCTGATTGTGGAATGGGTGAAGCCGTTCGCCAGCCTGAAAGCCCTACTGTTTCTGGACACTCTGACTCATCCCCGCTTTACCTTTGCGTAGGTCAACCCGAACTGCCAGGCGATGAAGGAACTACGGTTTCATCACCCTTTCTTAGTTTGTCTGGACTAGAGACACTCCGCTCCTTCCAACCGGGAGCACTCAGCCGGCGTCCTAATAGGGAGCGCAGGCTCCGTCTGCCGGCATCCCTGCCCGAGTCGGGCATTTCGATTCTCCGCGTTTAAACCCGGAACGGCAAGCTCGCTTTTGCTAGCCACAGCCGCAGTGTGTCTGCCCATCGACGGACACTCACGCGCTAGTGGGAAAGATCTTCCAGCCGATTTAAACCGGAGTTTTTGGTATGAGTCATCAGTTATTGCTAAAGAGTGTTCTTGGTCTGCTCCTGATTGCACCTGCCTGGTTGCGAGCTCAGCAGGCGCCAGCGAATCGGGCTATGCCCGGTATGGAGCCGATGTCTGCTGAGGGCGAAGAGCCTGGGAGCTCCATGGCAGACATGAGCGGGATGAACCCGGCAAATTTCATTGAACAGATTCAGCATCACGCTGCTTCGGGCACCAGTGCGGAACCGAATTCAACGCCTACGCCCATGCTTATGACAATGAAGGGTTCCTGGATGTTGATGTTTCATGCGAACGTGTTTCTTAACGACACACAACAGACCAGTTCGCGCGGTGCAGATAAGTTTTTCTCCACCAATTGGTTTATGCCGATGGCAGAACGCGAAGTCGGACCGGGGCAACTCACTTTGCGTGCCATGATCAGTCTGGAGCCGGCTACGATTACCGGCGAACGCTACCCGTTGCTCTTTCAGCAGGGTGAAACAGCGTATGGCAAACCTATCTCCGACGGTCAGCATCCTCATGACTTCTTTATGGAACTGGCCGCGCTCTACGACATTAGAGTAGGCGAGAAAAGCTTGTTGAGCTTCTACATCGCCCCGCAAGGAGACCCTGCCATTGGTCCAACTGCTTACCCGCATCGGGCATCGGCGGCTGAGAACCCAGTGGGAACACTCGGCCACCATCAGGAGGACTCGACTCACATCGCAAGCAATGTGGTTACCGTCGGCTTCACAAAAAACATAGTCCGTCTTGAGGCGAGCGGCTTTCACGGCAGAGAACCCGATGAGTATCGCTGGAATATCGACGGGGGAGCAATAGATTCCTGGGCGATGCGCCTGACTGTGCAGCCCGGCCAGAACTGGAGCGCGCAATATTCGTATGCGCGCATCAAGAGTCCCGAAGCCCTGTTCCCTTCCGAGAATCAAGAACGGATGACTGCATCGCTGATGTACAACAAGCCGCTTGCTCAAGGAGACTGGGCCAACACTTTGTTATGGGGCAGAACCCGTTCGCTTGGCAACTCCTCTAAAGAGAACAGTTATTTACTCGAATCGACGCTACGCTTCCAGATTCGTAACCATGTTTGGACAAGAATGGAGAATGCTGGGCGCTCGAATGAACTGCTCATCGGCGAACGGCCGCTGCCCATCGGCTTCGAGGAATCACCGCTGACACATGTTGGGGCTTTTACGTTTGGATATGACCGGGACATAGACTTGATTCCTCATCTCGCATCGGCGATTGGAGCACAGATCACGGCGTAGCACGGCGGCAGTCCGTTGCAGCCGATCTACGGCTCGAGTCCGATCGGCACAAACGTATTCATCCGGTTGCGGCCATACTCCGGGAGTAATCGCTGATTGGGAGATCTTTGGCACAGGCGCCTGATCTCTCAAGCTCGAGCAGTTCGCACCATTCAGGCGGGTCGCTCATCAGACTAAATGAGCCCGGAATGGATTCTGCTGCTAACAGGTCAGACAACTTGGTAAAAGATCCAGTCTGCGGTATGACGGTCAACCTGGAAACAACTAAGTTTTCGAGCGAGAACGGCGGCAAGCTGTACGCCTTCTGCTCGGCCGGATGCAAACGGAAGTTCGAGGATACACCCGACCGATATCTGCAATCACCAGAGACGGCGGTCGCATCTTCAGGAAGTTCTGCCGAACTTGTGACTGATCCTGTCTGTGGAATGAAAGTCGATCCGGCCAAAGCAGCGGCGTCGATGCAATACGCAGGGGCGGAGTTCTACTTCTGCGGCGTAAGTTGCGCTACCAAGTTTCGTTCTGACCCAAAGATATTTCTCTCTCCGAAGCAGGCGCAGGTGCCGCCAGCAGTGGAACAGGGAGCTGAATACATCTGTCCGATGCACCCGGAGGTGCACCAGATTGGTCCGGGCAGCTGTCCGAAGTGCGGCATGGCGCTGGAGCCGCGGGAGATAACGGGCGAGGAGGACGACTCGGAGCTGCGCAGTATGACGCGGCGCTTCGCCGTCGGCGTTGTGCTGACACTGCCAATGCTCGCGCTGATGATCTCCGAGTTACTTCCGTCCATGCCTCTGCAACACCTTTTGTGGGAACGGACATGGGCGTACCTTGAGTTTGCCCTGGCGACTCCGGTAGTGCTCTGGTGTGGCTGGCCCTTCTTTGCCATAGCCTGGCAATCAGTTGTCAACCGCAGCCTCAATATGTTCACCCTGATTGCGTTAGGAGCCGGTTCCGCCTACCTGTTCAGCGTTGCCGGAACATTTCTCCCCCAGCTTTTTCCCGAGTCCACCCGCAGTAATCATGGGCAGATCGGCTTGTACTTCGAACCTGCCGCCGTCATTATCGCGCTTGTTTTACTAGGGCAGGTGATGGAATTGCGAGCGCGCAGCCAGACCGGCAGTGCTATACGGGCTCTGCTCGGTTTAGCTCCGAAGGTAGCTAGGAAGTTGGATAGCCGAGGCGGCGAAATTGATATTCCACTCGCTGAAGTGCAGGTCGGCGACCGGCTTCGCGTTCGCCCCGGCGAAAAGGTTCCGTCCGACGGGACCATTCTCGAGGGTCGCAGTTCTGTAGATGAGTCGATGGTCAGCGGTGAGCCAATACCGATAGAGAAGGATGCGGGTTCTGAAGTCACGGGCGGAACCATCAATGGGACTGGCAGCTTCGTAATGCGGGCCGAGCGCGTTGGAGCAGACACCCTCCTCTCCCAGATTGTCAGAATGGTGAGTCAAGCCCAGCGGACGCGCGCGCCCATTCAACGCTTAGCCGATCAGGTTTCCTCCTACTTTGTTCCGGTGGTCATCGTCGTAGCTCTTGTAACGTTCTTCACCTGGTACATAGTTGGGCCGCAGCCACATTTGGCACACGCTCTGGTAAGTGCAGTCGCGGTTCTCACCGTGGCCTGTCCGTGCGCTCTTGGACTCGCAACGCCCATGGCAATTATGGTGGGCACAGGACGCGGAGCGGAAGCCGGCATTCTAGTTCGCAATGCGGACGCGCTGGAGCGGTTCGGCAAAGTTGACACGCTCGTCATAGATAAAACAGGAACGCTCACCGAGGGCAAGCCCACTCTGCATTCGATCGTTCCGGAGCCAGGGATCAGCGAATCGGAACTGCTACAACTGGTTGCGAGTCTGGAACGACATAGCGAACATCCGCTTGCTGTGGCGTTGATCTGCGAAGCCGGGAATAGGAAACTCACGCTGTCAGAGGTCAGCAGATTCCATTCAGCCACAGGCAAAGGTGTGGCAGGCGTTATTAGCGGGAAAGAGATTGCGGTCGGGAACAGCCAGTGGTTTCGCGAATTGTCCATCGACCCAGGGCCACTACTCGACCGGGCTGAAGTCTTACGGGAAGTTGGCGAGACCGTAATGTTGGTAGCGGTCGATGGGAAAGCGGCGGGCGTCGTGAGCGTCTCTGACCAGATTAAGAACTCGACTCCTGAGGCCATTCGTGATTTGAAAGCGGCGGGCCTCAAGATCATCATGATCACCGGCGACAATGCCACTACTGCACGCGCCGTAGCCGAGAGGCTTGGCATTGCATTCGAAGCCGACGTTCTGCCGCAAGGGAAAGCCGAGGTTGTGAAAGCGCTACAGCAGCGCGGGTCAGTGGTTGCCATGGCAGGTGACGGAGTGAATGATGCGCCGGCTCTCGCCCAAGCCGATGTCGGCGTGGCCATGGGCACGGGTACGGATGTCGCAATCGAGGCTGGCGGTATCACCTTACTGAGAGGCGACCTACGAGCGATTCTGCGCGCGCGTCGGCTTAGCCAGGCGACCATGCGCAATATTCGCCAGAATCTATTTTTTGCGTTCGTCTACAACATATTGGGGGTACCGCTGGCGGCCGGAGTTCTCTATCCTGTGTTCGGCTTGGTTTTAAGTCCGATGATTGCAGCCGCGGCGATGAGCTTCAGCTCGGTTTCCGTTATCGCCAATTCTCTGCGGCTTCGTACAGCTAAGATCTAGGACTAGATCCCTGGTCCATACACGAGGCAAGACTCTATTCGACAAATACCAGCAACACCCCGGATGGATCCCAAATGTGCATAACTTTCGAACCGTCTACTATCTTCGGCGGCTCAATACGAACGCTGTCAAACTCACGATTGCTCTCAAGTTCACGAGCTCGTTGGTGCCAAGCGTTTAGATCATCAACGCTAATGGCGACCATGCAGTTGTTCGCCCAGTCCTCCACATAGTAGTTCTGAAGCCGGAAGCAACTTTCGTTCAGTTCGAAGTCAGCGCTGCCTCCCCAGCCTTCAGACATGTTAAAGCCCAGGGCCGAATAGAATCGCTTTGACTGTTCGAAAGTTTTTGCGGGCAGATACACCCTGAAGCTGTTAACCGTAAGTGGCATGAATGTTCAGATCTCACTCGCTACTTTTCTTTCCAAACAGCAGCGCCACCGGGCACCAGATCTCTGCTGCCGACCAGGAACTGGGTTCCCGCTCCGGTGGTCAGCAATTGATTGACGCTGGTGAAATTAGTTGCCACCCAGAAGCCGTCGCGCCAGTCAACGACAAGGTTCGCCGGAAGCGCAGCTGGCTTTGCACCGGCCCGCTCGTAAATTCCACGCAGGATTTGCGCTTCGAGTTCGCCGGTTAATGTATCGACACCCACATAGGTCACCGTTCCTCGTCCAATCGTTCGAGTCACCGCTGCTGCTTTACCCGCATAGAATTGGTCGGAGTATGTCGCGAGTGTCCGAGTTCCTTCCATGGGCTCTAAAATGTCGGCCCAGGAACTCCAATTATAGGTTTTGCCGCCTGCGCTAACTTGGCCATTCACTCCTTCAGGCAGATCGTCATAGATCGGAATGCGCGCTCCAATCAGCGGCAGAATTGGCTGCGCCCACGGACCTTCCCACAATTGCCCACGCCGGTCTTTTTGTCCAGTGCGGCAAGTGAGAATCAGGTGCCCTCCGCTTTCGGCATACGCCGTCCATCGCTTCACCAGTTCCGCATCTACTAATTGATAAGCAGGCGCGAGGACGAACGGGTACTTTGAAAGATCCCGATCTGGCGTGATTACATCCACTGGCACAACCATGCTCTTCAGTCCTCGGTAGTACTTCATCCAATGGTCTTCGGTAGACCAGCGTTTGGTCTGCTGATGATTGCTGATGTCCCAGCGGTTGTTGTAGTCAATTAGGAAAGCCGTCCGCCGAGCTTCGTATTCGGCCGGAGCCTTCGCGTTTGGGTCGTAGCTCTTCCGCAACTCTGCAATTTCGCTCATCGCCTGCGCATACTCGCGACCGCCTGGGGAGGGAGTGACTCCGTCAGTTTCGGCCAAGCCCTTGTGATACAGCTCGCTTCCGAACAGCGGCTGGCGGTACCGGTAGGTGCACACAAAACGGGCGCCCGCCCCGAAGGCCCGCATCAGCCACATGTGAATTGCACCCGGTTGCGGCCAAGGATTGATCTCGCCCCAGTTGACCTGCCCGGGCTGCAACTCCATAGGGCCTGAGATGCCGTTGAATGACCGCATCAAGTCATGCATGAAGGACATGGTCGCCGCGCTGCCAAGCCGAAAGCCCAGTGGTCCCTCGTTGGCGTTTCCGTGTACCGGGTAGTGAGTCCAACTGAACACGTCGAGCGAGTTCTGCGAAAGCGACGGATCCACGTCTTCGTTCATAGACATGAAATTAGTTGTCACCCATTGGTTGTTGCTGCCTTTGCGCAACACGGCTGCTTGATCAGCCAGATAGTTGGCTGCCTCGTGCGCAAACCAGCGGCGGAAATCCAGTACGGCATGAGGGCTCGGGTCGGCGACCAGCACCTCCGCATTAGGAATCGTTATCTGGTCAAAACTCTGATAACGCTGCGACCAGAACGCGGCACCCCAGTCTGCATTTAAACGATCAACCGAGCCATACTTCTCTTTCAGCCAGTCCTGAAATTTCTTTGTTGAAGCCTCCGAGTAGGAGAAGCGCTTGCCATAGTGGCTCAACTCGTTATCGATCTGCCATCCCCAGACACGTTTGTCATGGCCATAGTGTTTTGCCAGTTCGGCGTCGATCTTCCGCACATAGTCGCGATAGACAGGCGAACTCCAGTCGGCATGTTCGCGGCTGCCATGGTCGATTCTCCTTCCCGCTGCGTCCACCATCAGCGTTTCCGGATGATTGCGGCTCAACCAAATAGGAGGCGTTGCGCTCGGAGTACACAGAATGACTTTGAGCCCGTTCTTTGCTGCAAGGTCAACGGCTCGATCCAGCCAAGCGAAATCGTACCGGCCTTCCTCCGGTTCCATGAAGGTCCACGCGAACTCTCCCATGTGGACGAACTCCATGTTGAGTTTGCGAATGTTGGCCATGTCGCGGGCCCACTGCGATTCCGGCCAAGCTTCCGGATAATAGTAGACTCCGATCGTCATCATGTCTTTGTTTGGAAACCAATCCGGGTTGACCGCTGGGCGTTCCTGACCTGACATCCCACCCGCAAACAACATCACTGTAAAGAAAGCAAAAGACAATCGGACCATCGCCCTAAGATTTAATCACTTTTGTTGTGGCGTGTTGAGTGGTAGTCATATACGGCTCTGAATCTAAGTCGGCGGATTTAGCTGGTAGGCGCTTGCTCTCGGAGCCACTCCGCATCTTTTTTCCCGTTTCGTGAACTAATCAGGGCCGAGCGGTGTCAAAGACAACATGCTGGAAGCGCGCCGGTTGACCAAACGCTTCAGCGGCATAGCGGCTGTGCAGAATGTTTCCTTCACTATTGAGCCTGGCAAGATCCTCGGCTATCTGGGGCCGAATGGTTCGGGCAAGAGCACCACAGTGAAGATGCTGACCGGGCTTTTGCGGCCTTCGGCCGGTGAGATCCTCTTCCGTGGAAAGAATGTGTTGGATGATCCGACTGCGTTTCGCCGTTGTGTCGGTTATGTTCCAGAAGAGCCTTTTCTTTACACGCATCTATCTGGCCGCGAGTACCTGCAGCTCATCGGACGACTCCGTGGGATGACTCGTGCGGACCTGAATCGCAAGATCGATTCGCTTCTGTACCTTTTTGGGTTGTATGAGGATCGGTATGCGCTACTGTCTTCGTACTCCAAAGGAATGCGGCAGAAAGTCCTTCTTTCTTCAGCACTGCTGCATAATCCGGATGTCCTGATTTTCGACGAGCCTTTCTCGGGTCTGGACGTATCAACTGCTCAAATATTCAAGAACCTGCTGAGAGCATTGGCCGCGGACAACAAAGTAATCTTCTACAGCTCTCATGTTCTCGAGGTTGTAGAGAAGGTGTGCGACGCTGTTGTCATTTTGCGCAAGGGTGCTGTCGTGGCTTACGACTCAGTAACGAACTTGCGGAATCTGATGGCATCACCTTCATTGGAAGATGTCTTCTCACAGCTTGCGTTGAGTGAAGACACTGAAGCGGTTGCGCACAATATCATGCGGGTAATGAAAGCGTAATCGAATGGCGCGAGCGTCACTCTTCAGGGTCGACTCAGCCGACCTGATTCTCCTTTCGCACTTCTTCAATGAGCTCTTTGAAAGTGACTTGCTTTCCATTCGAGACCGATTGCTGCCCGTTCTGACCAGTATTCTTTCCTTGTTGGCTGCATTCGGGCTGTTACTACCGATTCTCTTCAATCACAAATATCATGTCTTGAACGCCCTTCCAACTTCGGTGCTCTATCAGGAAGCAGGGTTAGCCGACAAATTGATGTTCGTGTGTTTCTCAATGGATCTGGTTGCGCTTGGCACATTACTGAGTTGGCAGTCCTTGTTTCCGAGCACACGCGACTTCCTGATTCTCGGCCCGCTCCCTCTGCAACGGTTTCAGATCTTTCGGGCGAAACTCGGCGCTCTACTTCTGTTTGTTGGCATCCTCATCGTGGGAGTGAATTTCTTGCCCTCGCTCTCTCTGCCTATGGTGATGGCTGGAAAGTGGCAGTTGCCGACTGGCAGTTTCCTTCATATCGTGTCCTTATTTCTCGCGTGCTGCTCTGCCGGGCTCTTCGCATTTTTTGGTCTGCTAACGACGCAGGCGATCCTGTTAAATCTCCTCCCTGCACGCTTGTTTGCAAGATGCTCACTTACGTTACAGGCAGGGCTGCTCATTATTGTGCTGGCTGCGCTTCCACTTTTGCTTTGGATTCCAGACTTGCACGCGTTCATGTTACAGAGGCCGGTGATTGCATGGTGGTTACCGCCAGCTTGGTTTCTGGCTTGGGAGGAGCAGATGCTTGGGAGAGGCGACCGATTTACCGCGCTGTTAGCCGCACGAGCAGAGTGGGCATTAGGCGGATCCATCATTGCCGGCTTTGCTCTCTATGCCCTGACTTACGGCCGTTCAATCGCGCAGGTTCTGGAGAGCCGGAAGAAAACGGGCGAGAGAGTTTGGGCATTGCACTTATCTAAGCTGCTCCATTTAATCGCAAGGTCACCAGGTGAGGCGGCACTGCTAAGTTTCCTAATGAAGACCCTGGCGAGAAGCCGAATTCATAAATTGCTGCTTGCTGCTATCGGTGGCGCTTGTTTCTCCCTGGTGGTCGATAGTTTTGTTTCGTTGTTTGTGAGGGAGAAGATCCTCCACCACAAGTTCCGTCGTTGGGAGTGGCATCACGCGGCTTTGTCAGCCCCTCTTGTAGTCTCGTTCTTTCTAGTTTGTGGTCTGACTTATATCTTTCTACTTCCAGTCGAGCCGCGTGGAAACTGGATCTTTCGGATCGCTGAGCTTCCCGATTTGGCAGTTACTACAGCTACAGAAAAGGCATTGCTGCTGGTCGGTGTCGGGCCAGTAATTGCGGGGACATGGATCGGCATGGTCGGCTGGCTTGGATTGCTTCTAGGCTCAATCCACACGTGTTTTGTTCTTTTGATGACGCTGGTGCTTGTTGAGGCGGTTCTTTGGAATTGGAACCGGATTCCCTTCACGTGCCCGTACCTTCCCGGCAAACAGAACTTAATCCAATCGTCACTCATCTTTGGTCTGGCACTCTCCTCGTTCGCGTATTTTGCGACGTCGTTTGAAGCTCTGATTCTGAGCTCTCCAAAAATCTTCCTTCTACTCCTTGCGCTTTTGGTCGTTGTAGGATTCATGCGCATCCACCGTAGGAGAAGCTGGAGCGGAGGAATTCTACTGAAGTTCGACGATCTGCCGGAGCCAGAAGTCTACACGCTTGGACTGCAGCCGGAATAGCTGTTTGTGATTCATGTCTCAGGCCTGAAAAGAATTTACTAATTCCATAAATGCCTGGACAAGAGGACTGGTGTCGTCGCGGCGGCAGGTTAGATCGATCGTTGTTTGACGGCTAGTCGCGATGATCCTGCAACTTGCAACATTGGCGGTTGCTATTGGTTCCACAGACGCCGGAGCGATTGTGACGCCTAGGCCGGCTCCCACCAGCCGTAGCACGGTAAGCCACTGCGGAGCCTCTTGAACGATGGTGGGCAGAAAGCCCGCTTCCCGGCAAAGGTCGATTGTGTTGTCCCAGGCGTAGCTGCCTGCCGACTTCGGAAAGAACACAAACGGCTCATCACGGAGCTGTGCCATCCGAATGCCGCGACGGCGCGCGAGTGGATGACAGGCTGGAACGAAGGCGCGAAACGACTCCTTCCAATAAGTTCGAATCTGTAACGAATCAGAAGGCCCAACGTCACGCAGAAATCCGACGTCCACAACGCCGGAAGATATTTCTTGCAGCAGCTGAGAGGTGTGGATTTCACGAAGTCGAAGTTCTACATGCGGATATTGGGCACGGTAATAGCCGAGTAGGTCAGGCAGACTGGTGAGCATAGCCGAGCCAACAAAGCCAACGGTGAGAGTGCCCGATTCACCATGCGCGATCGATTGCACAATCTGCAAATCATTTTGCAGATTGGTGAGAGAACGTCGAGCGCGATCGAGCAAGGCCTGACCTGCTGCTGTTAACTGGACGGAGCGCGAAGACCGAATAAACAGTTGATATCCAACGATCTCTTCCAGGCGTCGAATCTGCTGGGAGAGAGGCGGCTGTGCGATGTGTAGACGTTTGGCAGCTCGGCCAAAGTGTAGTTCCTCTCCTACAGCAAGGAAGTAGCGCAGATGTCTCAATTCAAGATTGGCATTCATATCGGTTGGGTCTCAATTCCCACAAACAAAATATTGGACGTTTCAATTCAGGGTTGCCAAGATAAAACATGTTCGAGATCAGAACGTTTCGGCCTGGCGATGAGACCGCTTTCTTCCAGCTGAACAGAGCTTGGGTGGAAACACTGTTCGTAATGGAGGAGAAAGATCTAGACGTACTCGGCGATCCAGCAAAATATATTCTTGCTCCAGGCGGCCAAATATTTATGGCTATGCGAGGAGAAGAAGCAGTTGGGTGTTGCGCCTTGCTTCCACATCCAGACGGCAGCTACGAGCTTTCGAAAATGGCTGTTCTAGAGAGTTGCAGAGGGCGTGGACTTGGGCGGCAGCTGCTGCGGCGCACGATCGACTATGCGCGCGAGCGTGGCATTGACCGGTTGTATCTGGAGACAAACTTTAAGCTGAAGGATGCCGTGCACTTATATGAGGCAGCAGGTTTTCAGCACATCCCAGCGCATCGGGTGAAGAAGTCTCCGTATCAGCGAGCTGATGTGTATATGGAACTCGTGCTTAGCGAGACGGCTGGTTCGGAAGTGTACGGCAGCCATGCTCAAACAACAAGTTAGTCATCGGTCAGATCAGTAGTGTCCGCCGCTCAATTTGGCAGAGTAAAAAGGAAGGTGGAGCCAGCTCCCGGTTCTGATTCAACCCAGATGCTGCCGCCATGGCGGGCAACGATGCGTTGACAAGTAGAGAGCCCAAGACCGGTGCCGGGAATCTCAGACCCGTGCAGACGCTTAAGCGGTTCGAATATCATCCGTTGATACTCCGGTTCAATTCCCTGCCCGTTGTCCTCCACACGGATTAGAATCTCTTGCCCTTGTTCGGTTGCAGTAATCTCGATCCGGGGCGACGCTTGAGGTCGCCGATACTTAAGGGCGTTGCTGATCAGGTTCTGGAACAGTTGCAGCAACTGAATAGGATCACCGAAAACGATGGGCAGTTCGCCTGTCTCAAGCACAGCGCCCTGCTCAGATATCTGAATTTGCAAGCTTTGAGTGGCTGCTTCTATAATCTGCTGCAAGCTGATGGCTTCTTTTTTCAGTTCTCCTTGCCCGACCTGGGCAAAGCGGAGCAGTGCCTGGACCAGATCCTGCATGCGCCGACCGCTCTCAACGATGGTGTCTACGAGCGATTGATTATCTGGGGCGAGCGTACCTTCCGTCTTGCGCTGAAGAAGCTGGGCAAAGCTGGTGACACCGCGCAAAGGTGACTGCAAATCGTGGGCAACTGTATGGGCAAATTGTGAGAGCTCCTGATTAGAGCGGGTGAGTTCGCCAGTAAGCCGCGCCCGTTCCTCTTCGGCTTTCTGGCGAGCTGTGATATCTCGTGCCAGCGACAAGATTCGGACCGGTTCGCCGGCGGCATCGTTGATGGGAGTGACTACCACTTCCCACCACTTTGGTGTGCCTTTGGCAGTAGGGCAAAAGCCTTCGAAATGCGAAGTATGTCCTTCTTTCGCCCGGCTGAATGCTTGCTGAGCAACGTCTTTGTTGTCGCCCCAAAAGTCGACCCACGGCTTGTTGGCTAGAGCCCCGAAGTCTTCAATTTCCATTTGTCGGCAACCGCCCGCGTTGATCGTGAGGAGCCGTCCCTCAAGATCAACCACCTTCACGCAATCGGGGCTGCTAGCCAGAATACTGCGCGTGAACTCTTCACTTTCCTGCAGTTCTTCAAGTGCGCGAGCACGTTCAATTGCGGCCCAGGCGCGGTCAGCTACCTTATGTATGAAAGTTAAATCCTGTTCTGTCCAGACGCGCGGAGATGAGTCTTGGATAAACAAGATTGCTGCTAGACGACGGTTCTCCACCAGCGGAAGATTTATGACCGCCGAGATATTCAGGCGTTTCCAGTGTTCGCTCTGCCCCTCAGTGGTTGCGTCTGCAGTGACGTCTGAAATAATAACGGGCTCACCGCGTTGCAGGCGGCCTTGTAAGTTAGTTCCGAAATCAGAAAATCGATATGTTCCGGAGAGCGAATCAACATCACCATTGGTCCAGTCGTCCTTGATCGTGACAAACTGCTGGGATCGATCGACGTTCCCATATCCAGCTCGTGCAACGCCTAGAGTAGCTCCGACAATCTGCATTGCCGCGGAAGTTATAGACGAGACGTCGTTCGAATCCCGGAGGCGATCGCCCAACGTCACCAAAGCAGCTTGACGGGCTTCGTTCTGTTGCAAACGTACCTCGGCGAGCTTGCGTTCAGTAATGTTTAAGAAAGGACGGCGAAGCAGTTAGCCTCCGTATGCCGCGCTCTCGCCTCGAACCATGAACCGCCCAACACCGGAGCAAACAGTTCGAAATGAGCAGGCTCGCCGGTATGAACAACACGAGCGTAGGTCTGAATCGGATCATCCTGTATGCCTGGAATTGCTTCTCGGCAAGTCTTTCCTGCAACGTCGTGGAGACCGGTCAGCTTCTCAAACGCGGGGTTCACCTGCAGGAAGCGGAAATCGATGGCTTCTCCGTTACTGCAGTATAAGATCTCGCCAAGGAAAAAGCCTTCCAACATTCGCTCAAACAGACTGCGCCAGCGCTCTTCACTCTCACGCAAAAGCAGGTCAGCCTTTTTTCTGGCAGTGATGTCGCTACCGAGGACGATGAAGCCTTGCACTTCACCTTGCCGGTTAAGGTCAGGAGTGTAAGTGACTTGAAGAGTCAGTGAATTCTGCGGACCCGAATGTTCCTCTTCGAACGTAACCGTTTCGCCGCTTAGCACCTTCTGAAGGTGAGGCTGAAGTCTCACCATAGTGGCTCGGTCGAACAAGTCAGCCATTGTCCTGCCGATCAGGCTCTCAGGAGTGATGCCGAACCAGCGTTCGTATGCATTGTTCGCCAACCGGTAACGAAGGTCCTTACCTACATAACCAATAATGGCGGGAGCGGCATCTATGATCGACTGCCGTTGTTTACTGCTCTCAACCAGGGCTTCTTCCGCTCGTCTGCGCTCGGTGATGTCTTCGATAGCCAGCAAAGTAAGCTCTGTATGATTTCCCTCCCGCCATAGTTTCCGGGCGTTGAGCCGCATAATTTTGCGGCCGAGTTCCGGGAAGTCGTGTTCGACGTCGTAGTTTTCGATGGTGGTCTGCTGTGAAAGCAGTTCTTCCAGGAGCTGCCTTACTGCGGGTATATTCCATTGTCCGTTTCCTAGCTTGTACAGAAACTCGTTCTCAGTTTGCTGCCTGGAGACTTGGAATGTACGATAGAACGAACGGTTGGCAGAACGGACGCGAAGATCTTTGTCCAGGACGAGCAGCGGCTCGCGTATCGTATCGACGATCATTTCTGCGTACGTAAGCGCATCCTGAAGTTGGACTTCCCGAAGCTTGCTCTGTGTGACGTCACGCATCACCTTCGAAAAACCCAGTAGCTGGCCGGAAGGGTCGCGCAAGGCGACCAGCGTCCCTTCGACAAACAGCCGGCTGCCGCCTTTGCGTACGTGCCAGCGGACATCCGAGGCCTGCCCGTCCCTTGCTGCCCTGGACCTTTCCATCTCGGGCAGGTGGTCTGTGCGATCTTCTGGCGTGAAGATCACAGCACTTGAATTACCGACCCACTCAGACTCCGTAAACCCGAGGATGTGCTCCACGCCAGGGTTCCAGCTGACTATCGTGCCTTGAGAATCGACCAGAAAGACCGCAAAGTCGGTTAGGACGGAGACCAGTTGATCGTACAGCAGCGTGTGATCGACCGGAATTTGATTAATGGCGTGTGATTCAGTCATACCGGACAGGTTCAACGTTGAGAATGGGAACGAAACGCTCTTCCCTCCGCGAACATCGGAGTAGAAACCACGACGGGCAAAACCTACCTGTTTTACCAGAGTAGTTGTTTTTTACTAACTTGATCAATAAGGATTTACTGCAGGGTCCAAGCGAAGGATTGTTTGCTCGCCTGATAGTACATGGGCGGAATCGGACATGAGTTCTTTACTGCAACCCGGGCTGCGCAATACTTGAGGGTACTTTGAAAGGATCATACCTATGCTTCGTAAGCTGATTCCAGCTTCGCTTGCTTTATTTGCCGGATTACTGCCCAGCGTATCTGCGCAGTTGAGAAGTCCCTCAGACACTGGGAATGCGCCGGTGCTGACCGCGCAACAGAGCGGTACAACCAATCGGCTTCAAGCTGTCAGTCCCGTGAGCTCGCAAATAGTGTGGGCGAGCGGAGTTGGAGGAACGTGGGTCATGACGGTAGATGGCGGACAGAGTTGGCAGGTCGGCGTAGTGGCAGGGGCGGAAAGCTTACAATTTCGTGACGTGCAGGGCATCAGCGATAAAGTGGCTTACCTACTTTCAGCAGGAACCGGCACCGATTCTCGAATATATAAAACTGAGGATGGTGGTAAGTCCTGGTCTCTGCAGTTTCAGAATCAGGACCCGAACGCGTTTTATGATTGCTTCTCTTTCTGGACGCCAACGCGGGGCTTAGCCACAAGCGACTCGGTGAGTGGCAGGTTCCCGGCAATCCGTATCATCAATGGCGCCACCTGGACCGATATTGGTGATCGACTGCCAACGGCACAGTCCGGGGAATCCTCCTTTGCCGCAAGCGGGACGTGCCTTGCAACTCAAGGAAAGAGCAATGCCTGGATCGCGACAGGCGGGGCAACCAAGGCTCGAATCTTAGCGACCACCGATGCTGGAGAGACTTGGAACGCCTACGATACGCCCACGGTTCAGGGCACGGCGACCTCAGGCGTTTTCACTGTTGCCTTCCGGGACCCGCAGCACGGCATACTCGGCGCGGGTGAATTAGCCGCGCCTACCGATTTTGCGGATACAGTAGCCCGATCACAGGATGGGGGCAAGAGCTGGCAGCTGACAACCCGGCCGCCATTTCCTGGAGCAGTTTATGGATTGAGTTATGTGCTGGATCCCCGGCGCTATGGATACGGCGCACAAGCTGAGGTGCCCAACGCTGGCGGCCCGTACAGCTATAACGAAGGCCGAGTTGTAATCACCGGACCGGGCGGCGCGGCCTGGACAGCGGACGAAGGCGATACCTGGGTTAGCCTGTCTGGCGTTTCCAATTATTGGACGGTCGCCTTTTCAAATCAAAACACGGGATGGCTGGTGGGCACAGGCGGGCGTATCTTGAAGATTACTTTCTGAGGGGAATCAGTTAGTCTTCGGCCCGCGGAATCCACGCTCGACCATATCATTCGGATCGGTCGAGACCGGTCCATCGCGCCATAGCCATCGCATCATGTCGGGCAGAATCGCACCTCCGAATTTCTGCCCGTGCAGATTCATCCCCCAAGTGTAGTTAACGTCGTAACCCTTGTCGCTGAGCGCTTTCATCATTCGCACATTCTGCAAAAACCAGTCCATTCTCCGGTCATAACCAGCCCCGCTCACCATGCCTCGATGATCGTTACGCCCGTCGCATAAAAAGATGCGGATCGGTTTTCGTTCGGCTGCCAGCACGCGGTCCGGGTACACGTCACCGCCTCGCAAGTTCACAAAGCTTCCGACGTTGCTTAATACTTTCCGGAAAGCGTTGGGGCGCTCCCAGGCAACCGTGAAGGCCGCGATTGCTCCTGAACTCGATCCACCAATGCCGTGCTGTTCGGGATCTTTCGACAGGTTGTACTCGCGCGCGAGCACGGGCATAAGCTCATCGGTGATTACGCGCGCATACTTATCATCAAGTGTGTTGTACTCGGTTGCGCGATTAGTTGTACCATCTCCCCAGCCGGTCTGTGGTGAAGGCTCTACTTGCTCCGCTGTACGCCCCGGATTGATGAACACGCCCAGCATGACCGGAATTTCGCGCCTATAGATCAGGTTGTCCATTACATTCTGAGCCCGAACGTCACCGTTCTCATCCTTGAATGCCTGGCCGTCCTGGAAGATCATCAAGGCCGTTGGTTTTGCCCCATCATACTGAGCCGGCACATAAACCCAGTACGTGTGTTGAGTGCCCGGATAGGCTTGGCTGGGCAGATGAAAAGGCCCGCGGATCTCGCCTTTCGGAACGCCCTCTTGCGGCAAGGAATCAGGTCCTAACCGATACTGCGAGTTCGGATTCGGCCCAGGCGGCATTGTTTCCTGGATTTTCTGCGCGGAGGCAGCGACTCCGGCGGCGATTACGATAATCAGCAAAGCAGGACGGTGCACTCGTTAACGATATCTGATCGTCATGGAGTGTGTGAATCATACTGGTATGGGGGCATGAACATGGACAAAGCAAAACTTCTTTCTAAGGGTCGGAGCCAGGCTGTTCGTCTTCCTGCGCAATATCGGTTTGAGGGTCAAGAGGAAGTTTATATTCGGCGCGACTCTAAGACCGGTGACGTGATTCTTTCTGCTAAGCCTCAAGATTGGAGCGCGTTTTTTGCTCTCCGTGACGCACTCGATGTCGAGAACGACAAGGATATTCAGACATTCCTTTCCGATCGAAATGATCCGCCTCCGCCCGAGCGAGATTTATTTTGATGCGGCACAGCAGCAACGTTATGCTGGACACGAACATAGCGAGCGAGGCGATGAAGAGTAGAACGTTCGATAAGCGAATGCGGGAATCGTCACCGGCTCAAGTGCTTGTTTCCTCGATCACTGAGGCCGAACTACAATACGGACTTGCAAAGAAGCCTGAAGCAACTAGGCTGGGTATGTTATTGCGAACTTTTCTGAGCACAGTACAGATTGTTGCGTTCGATTCTGAAGCAGCACAGTCTTACGGGCGCTTGCGCACTCAATATGAGCAACAGGGTTTGTCTGTTGGAACGATTGATGGACTCATTGCAGCGCATGCTCTCTCGACTGACAGCACGCTGATCACAAGAGACCGGGCGCTGTTACGTTTGGATCGTTGGCTTTCTGTTGAACTATGGTGAGTAGCGTCGTTCTAGCCCACAACGCTGTTGTAAATCAAACCTAACGTCAATGCAATCATCACAACCGCCGTTGTCCAGGCGATTGCGTTCTGCCACCAGTTGTTCTTGAAAACTCCCATGAGGCGCGGCGTGTTCACCAGTAGCAGCATATAGACCAGCACAAAGGGCAGCAGGATGCCGTTAGCGACCTGTGAAAACAGGATGAACTTGAGCAGCGGCAAGTTAGGAATCAGCACAAATGCTGCGCCACCACCAATCAGCAGCGTGTACAGCCAGTAGAAGATCGGTGCCTCTGAGAATCGCTTATCGATGCCCGATTCGAACCCTAAACCCTCACAAATATTGTACGAGGTCGCAAGAGGCAGGATAGCCGCCGAGAGCAAGGACGCGTTGATTAACCCCACAGCAAACAGAAGCGAAGCAAACTTACCTGCAAACGGAATGAGTGCCGTGGCTGCTTGTGCCACATCCGTAATCTCGCGGTGGCCTGTTTTATAAATCGTCGCAGCACAGGCAACCACAATAAAGAACGCAATCACATCAGTGACAATACAGCCGATGATCACATCCAGCCGGCACAGGTTATAGTGACGCGCGTCCACGCCCTTTTCCACTACAGCGGCTTGTAGGTAAAACTGCATCCAGGGTGTGATGGTGGTGCCGATCAGTCCCACAATCATCACCAGGTACGAAGGATCTTTGCTCAACGTGGGCAGGAATGTCTCCTTTACCGCCAGATTCCAATCAGGCTTGGCCAGAAACGCCGAGACCGGGTATGCGAAATACACCAGGGAAGCGATGATCAGGATCATCTCTACGCGTTTGTAGCGGCCGCGCACGATCACCGTCCACACC
>CAXTWQ010000051.1:33857-36230 GCA_964248065.1 uncultured Bryobacteraceae bacterium
GTCCACACCAGCGCTGCTCCAATCGGCACCGTTATGTACTTGCTCACGCCAAATAGGCCCATGCCGGAAGCCAGCCCGGCAAACTCTGAAATGATATTCCCGAAATCAGCCACGCTCAGCACAAGCATCGTGAAGAACGTTGCGCGAAGTCCGAACTCTTCCCTGATCAGATCGGATAAGCCTTTGCCAGTGATGGCGCCCATGCGCGCGGCCATCTCCTGCACAACGATCAGCGCGATGGTAGTCGGTATCAGTGTCCAAAGAAGTTGATAGCCAAACTGCGCACCCGCCTGCGAGTAGGTAAGAATGCCGCCAGGATCGTTATCGACGTTTGCTGTAACAAAGCCAGGCCCAAGCACCGCCAAGATAGCGACCAGTCTCGTACTGATGAGGGCGAAGACAGATCTCCTGCGAATGGGGGTTTGGGCCATGGGCAATTTGGACTCTTCCCATTCTCAATGACTCCGATTCGGCTTCGAGTTTAAGTGCTCAACTTTCTTAGTGTGCTACCGCGGTTGCTGCTGTAGAGCTTGCCGCTTTTGTGTACTGGCCCAACCAATCCAGCACGGTCGCATACCAATACTGACTATTCTGCGGCTTCAGAATCCAGTGCCCTTCGTCAGGAAACTCGACGAGCTTCGAAGAAATCTTTCGCTCTTGCAATGCCGTAAACAACTGCTGTGCCTGCCCAATCGGAACTCGATAATCCAGTTGGCCATGGGTGACGAGCGTTGGTGTCTTGAACTCCTTGACATAACTGCTGGGCGACCACTTTGCGTACAGGTCTGGATTTTCCCAGGGGAAGCCTCCAAACTCCCACTTGGCGAACCACAACTCTTCCGTTGTTCCAGCTTCGCTAGCCAGATCATAGACGCCCGCGTGCGTCACTAACGCTTTGAATCGGTCCGTGTGCCCCAGAATCCAATCGATCATGTATCCGCCATAGGAGGCGCCTGCCGCTGCCATGCGGTCACGATCAACATAGGGTAGATTGCTGACGTAATCAGCGGTTGCCATCAGATCGTCATAGGCGTGGCCACCCCAGTCGCTGTTCACAGCATCGGTAAAGCTCTGTCCATAGCCGATGGATCCACGCGGGTTTGGCAAAATCACCACGTAACCCGCAGCAGCCAGCACTTGCGCATTCCAGCGATAACTCCAGCTCTCACCCCAATCGCCTTCAGGACCGCCGTGAATAACTAGCAGCGCCGGATACTTTATACCGGGGTTGAAATCCGGCGGCTTCACAATGAAGCTGTCCACCTTGACTCCGGCTGCGCCGTCTACCGTGATCTTTTCCAGCGGCGTCAACTGATATGCATCCAGAACGGCATCGTTGAAGTGTGTTAGCGTCACAGCCGGCCCACCTTTGGATGAAGCGCGCCTAATCTCCACTGGCCGCGAGCCACTCTGTTCGGCGAAGATCATTGTCTTGTCGTCTTGTGAAAACTGCACCGAACCGATCGTCGTTGGTCCTTGCGCTACTGTGCGCACCGCCCCGCCACCGACATTGATCAGCAGGAGCGGCGTTGAGCCATGGTCGTCCACTGTAAAGAAGATTCGCTGCGAATCGTGCGACCACGCGAACCCTTCTACCCACCTATCAAGACTGTCAGTGAGCGATGTCGTTTGCCCCGTGGCCAAGTCCAGAGTGGCCAATCGCCACTGGTCGCTTTCATATCCGGCCCGCGCCTGCGTGCGATATGCCAGATACTTTCCATCGGGCGAATAGGCCGGTCCTTCATCAGCGCCAGGGTTGGTCGTTAACCGTTTCGCTGGCCCGCCCGCAACCGGAACTGTGAACAGATCTGAGTTTGTGCTGGTCGCCGGGTCAGGGTCGACATTGGCCACGTATGTCAACTGTGTACCGTCGGGCGAAATGGCTAAAGGATCGAGACCCCCTAGCGAAAACGGCGGAGCTCCAAGCGCACCCGGAGTCATGTCGCGAACGTGCTCAGGGGTTTTCAGCGACTGAAGCAATACATGCTGCCGGCGTACGCCCGTGTACGCGTTCCAATGCCGGTAGAGCAGTGAAGTGTAGGTTCGAGCCTTCAGCTTCGACGCTGCCTCCGCATCCAGCTTGGCCTTGTTACAGGCTCTGTCAAGCTCGACCCCTATAGCAGCGTCGGTCGCCGAACACTCTGGGTAGACTTCACTTGTGAAAGCAAGGAGTTCACCGTTTGCTGAAATAATCTGATTATCGGCACCGGTGGGCAAGTCGGTTACCGGCTGCTGATCGCTGCCGTCCGAATTCACTGACCAGACTTGCATGCCATTGCCGCGGTCAGACAACAGAAGCAGGCGCTTCGAATCAGGCAGCCAGCGCGGACGTGTGGCAGACGTCCCTTCCGGGGTCACTCGAAGCGGAGGGCC
>CAXTWQ010000052.1:0-31251 GCA_964248065.1 uncultured Bryobacteraceae bacterium
CTATCTGGAGATGGCGACCACATTACGTTGAAGGCAACACTGCATAAAGTGGTGCCGCTTCCCATCCAGATGGATGGTATCATTTCGGCTGCATCGAATAACCGGATCCAGGTTCATGAGACCAAGTTGAGCGTGCTGAAACTTCCGGTCAAGTGGCTGCTAGGCGGACTGCACATCAGCTTGGCTGACCTCTTTCAACCGAAAGGCGTGGCTGGCGTACAAGTAGTAAACAACGACGTTTTCTTTGACACTGCCGTGCTTCTGCCGCCTCCGCACATAAGGGGTAAGTTAACCACGGTACGCGTGGCCAACCCTGACATTGAGGAAGTATTCGGCAATGCCCAGACCGATGTTGACCGCGTGGAGCAGTGGCGAAACTTTATCCACCTTCGTGATGGCACCATTGCGTTCGGCAAGCTGACGATGCATCACGTCGATCTGATCATGATCGACATCTCCAAGCATGCATGGTTCGATATCGATCTAGACAGCTATCAGGCGCAGTTGGTGAACGGGTATACGCGAATGACGCCGCAAGCGGGTATGCAGATCTTTATGCCGAATCTTGATGACTTACCCAAGAATAAAGCGACGCAGAATATCAGCATTGAGTGGATGAAGAATCGTAATCAACCAGCGCCGGCAGATGTGATCAAGAAGCAATGAGTTGGCTGGAGATATGTCTCTAAGGCCTGTGGCGGTGAATTCACTACAAAACGGCATGAGCGATCTCGCGTAGGGAAAACCGCAGGGACAGACTCAAAGTCAGTCCCGGGTTTTCGCAAATCGACAACAGAGGGCGCTTGCTAACTCATGTTGCTGCAAGACGTCCCTAGCTGGGAACGACCGGTAGACAGTGATATCCGCGGTCACACCAGACTAGCGGGCGTCCTTCGTGCTGCTCAACGCCCTCAACGCTGCCCAGAAGCAAAGTATGGTCTCCAGCCTCAACGGTTCTGTCCAGCAGACAACGAAAACTGGCGACGATACCGCTAAGGAGAGGTACGTCCTGCCAATCGGCCGACCAATCGACATCACGAAAACGGTTATCGTCCTGACGGCTGGCGAACGTCTTGGCTAAGTGCTGCTGGCTCTCACCAAGAACGTTGATCACAAATGGAAGGGCGGGGCGCAGTCCGCCGAGGAAGCGCGCACTGTGATCGATACTTACGAGCACCAGCGGCGGATCGAGCGAGACGGAGGTAAACGAGCTTACGGTCATTCCGTAAGGCTTGCCGTCATTCATGCGCCTGGTCACGATAGTGACGCCGGTTGGAAAGAGGCCGCACACATGACGGAACTGGGCCGCGGTGACTTGCTCGATGCGCCGCTGTAAGTCGTTCTCCAAACTTCAGGATATCTCTCTCCGGTATGGGCCAAGCTAAGGGCAAGTAGTGAGCGAGCTGATAGGAATAGCTGGCACAAGCAACTGCTCAGAAATCCTGCGAAGAGGGCCACCTCGATACAGATTGAAATTATACTTCTGTTCCGCATAGGTAATCTTGTTTATCTTCGAAATACCGATCAACGGGGACTTGTGGTTGGCTTTGCTCAATCCGGCCGGACAAACACCGGTGCGGCGCCCACTCTTTCGCTCGACAGAAAACAAGTTGCGTTGCCGAGCCCTACGGGATTTTATATCAGTTCGATCTTGTCCCAGCTCCCTGACCATGGACTCTGGTACGGGGACATCATTGACATGGAACGCAAACGAAACGGATGACGATCCGCAGTTTAGTTTTGGGAATGATCGCGTTAGATTCAAGCCGATATGACTGTGCTGTTTGGAAGATATCTGTTTAAGATTGCCTGCCAGGAAAACCCCGTTCGTGCCATGGCAATAGCTCCGCGTTGACAAAGGCCCTAGCCGTGTCCCTGCCTTAAGCGTCCTTCGTTTTTGCAGCCTTCACATTCGACCGAGACGTAATGGTCTTCGCCGTTGAAGCCAGCTTCGGTGTAGCCTCCGCAGGCTGCTGAAAAGCGGGGTGACATCCAGTGGCCATTTTGTTTTAGAGCAAAGCCGGCGGTTTCGTTTGCAGAGCGCCATGGCCTGGAACCGGGTGGAGCAGGAGCGCGAAGGAATTGGCAGTGAGTGGTGTCGCAGAAGTCTGCGATTGGGTGACGCCGCTTGTTCAATGCCAGAAGAATGGAGCGAGAGACCACTGCCTGTGCTGCCATGGCTGCGAAGGGCGCCTCGCTTATTGGCAGCTCAGCACTGACGATGGAGTTAACTGCAATTTCGCAAGTCATTGTCACTATCGGTCGGACCACTTCGCCGTTCCCGAGCAGGATGAGAGTGCCGGTATAACTTCGGCAAAGTACACCTGGAAGATCCAGCTGAAACGGAACGGGACTATTGCCTGGGCCAGCAATGTGAAGCTGCGCCGATTCCGGTTTGACGGTGAGTGAGCGATTTGCTTCGATGATCCAACTTCCCTGCCCATCGGAACAATGCAGGCGTGCTGTGCCAGTGGGACGAACGACCACAGCACGTGGAGCGAGAAGCTTAAATACCCAGAACGAGCGGGTCAATTCGCGATTGCAGGGGAGACACACCGCCGCAAACAACAGCTGACGCCGCGTTGTTATCCGTTCAGCCACAGGTACCTCGCAACCATTTCAAACCGCGTGCCGTTTCTGCCCCGGTGGTGTTATGCCGCGAGATCAGCAGCACCCGCCGTGGCTGGTCCAGTGGATACATCGCGAGTGCGAAACCATCGCCCATTCCATGTGTGCGGTGGCGGCAGATGGCTGTCCCGGTTTTTGCGTAACCGGCGAACCCGATTGCTTTTGCCGTTCCCTCTTCGGCGCACAATGCCATGCCGCGGAGGGCCGTTCTCACTGAAATCTCGCCGGCATTTTTGCCTAATTGCGCGAAGGCGCGGACGACCACTCCGGGTTGCTGCGGCCAGCCTTCGCCTAACCCGATCAGGCGGGTGCGATCCCAGTTGCGGTCCGGTGGAAGCAACCCATACGACAGGGCGGTGAAATCTAAAGCCGAGAGATCGAGCCGATTTACAAGGAAGCGGAAATATACATTACAAGAGTTCGCCAGCGCTTTAACAATATTCTGGCGGCCGTGACCGCGTACGCTCCAGCAGCCATCAACGGCACCGTGGCAGTCCAATACCGGTGCTTGTGCCCCAGAGCCTAGATAGCTGACTACCAGAAACGGCTTTAACAGCGATCCGAAGCTGATGGCCGAGTCACTGTCAGCCCACGCTTTTTGCAGAATTCCCCCTGCAGAATCGGCAACAAGATAGCTTCTCGCATCGTTCAGACCCGCCGCGAAAGCAAACGCGCCGAATGTGCGCCGGGTCACCGTCTTGCCAATTGGTATCGCACCGTTTCGCGGACCATTAGGCCGGCATCGGCACTGGTGACCGAAGCACTCTGAAGTCGCGCAAGAGCATTGCCCAAGTCCTCGACATTGCCCGAGAAGAAGGACGGAGTTCGAGAAGTCATACCCGGCTGACGGGCGCCGCTTGGCTGATCGAGTACAGCGAATAGCTTCTTGTAGCGGGGCCATTCGACAGTATGGTTGTAAAAGGCGGCGTAAGTGGTTTGCGGGGGCAGCAATCTTGGGCTCGCGGTGGGAGTCAATGGAATGCGGCTTAGAAAAAGAAATTTGCCGCTGACCTTCGCCTGCAACTGATCGAGGCTGCCCGTTTCCAAAGTACTTGCAGCTTCTGCGATCGCCACATCTAACTTGCGCTCATCCGGGTTCTGGCACACAAACACGACGCCGCTCGCTGGCATGACGAATACGCCATCGCGCAAAACAGTTGTGGTTTGGATATGCGCCATCGCCGTGGGTCCCATCGCCAGCAGAGCGTCAGCTAGGGGCCCGACGCTATGGTCTGACGGCCGGATAAATGAAGGCTGGTCAATGCGCACTTCCAGGTCACTTTCATTGCCGACCGCACCGGCTTCGGCTGAAACAGTTGGTGCGGGTGCGTTGTAGCGCGTTGCATCCGGTCTATGGACGCCAATAACTTCTTGCAAGGCATCAGCGATGAGTGTTGAATTTGGCTTGCTCCAGGCGCGCACCAACGAGCCATTCGCCGGAGCATAGGAGAGAGCGTCAGCCAGTGATGTGTCGGCCGGAGTTGAGCCGCGTGCTTCGTCATCTTCCCGCAGAAGCACACGCTGCTCTTCGAAGCCGTCCGCCCGCTCGAACAGGTCAGAGATGCCACTCCGGAAAGGCTTCAACTCCGAGGCGTTCCGGTGGAGCCAGTAGGTTCGGAACTGAGGCGTAGCGACCACGGCTGTCATGTTATAAACCAGCCGTAGATCACCTGTTTCGGTGCGCTCCTTGACAGCTTCGGCGAACCACTGCTCACCGGAGACGGCGGGCGTTTTTACCCCGCTCAGGAGTATCAATGTTTGAGCCATTCTTCCTTCCTCGGTCGCGACGACGAACCAGCCTTTGTAGGAAGCGAACGCCACGGAACGGTGCGAGGCCGCGTCATCTTTGAGGTAGAACGGAATACCTGCCACCTCGCGGGACTGAAACGTTCTGCGAGTTTGCCAGAGAGCCGTCTGCTCCAGCCGACCCTGCCCCATCTCGGTCAGGTATACAAAAGTCAGTTTCGAAAAATCATAGAACGCAAAACCCGAGCGCGCGCCCGCGACCTGATCAGTAGAGCTCATGTTGACCGGGATGCCCGCAACGGTTTCGACCTCGCCTTGGGCTTGCGCGAACCGCTGGATCAGGCGCGAGACCGAAAGCTGTTGAAAGTTTTTGCTCCCGAGCCAGTTTTTCTTTTCGGTTGAGCCATTCCATTCGCTCAAGGTATGGTGAAAGTCTTTGGCCTCGAGATAGAGAAGCGCACCCGCAGGCATCAGCGACGCAGGCGCACGCGTGTCGTTGAACTGCGCACGGAGCCAGAGCGATGTACTGGCCAGCAGAAGTCCGCCCAGCACGGCAGTGATTCTTGTCTTTCGATATTGGAACGTCACTGCTCCTCCTCTGCATCACCGGGAAGCGCCGTCAACTTAGGCTTAACCAGCGTTGCCTGTTTGATTTCTTTGGTAACGGACGGCACGCGCTGAAGATTAGCTGCCTGAAGAGTGATCTGAGCTTTGAGTGCGTCGCGAGTTTTGCTTAAGTCGGCGCGCTTAGCTGCATCGCTTGTTCGAGTGAATAGGTCATTGTACAAGTCTAAAGCGCTATTCGGTTCGCCGCGTTTGAGATGAGCATCCGCAACCTTTTGCTCGACAGTCAAGTAAATCGGCGAGTCGTGGATTTCAGCGGAGCGATACGATTCAAAGGACGCAATGGCCAGCGCATCTTGAC
Source organism: uncultured Bryobacteraceae bacterium (assembly GCA_964248065.1). GTDB lineage: Bacteria > Acidobacteriota > Terriglobia > Bryobacterales > Bryobacteraceae > Bog-105. The sequence goes on from CAXTWQ010000052.1 coordinate 5,300, forward strand.
CGACGTGGAAGGCAGCTTCGGCTAATTGCAAGCGAGGCTCATGGGAGCTCGGGTCGATGGCGATTGCCTCTGAGTAGAGGTGTACTTTATCAGCTGGAGACGTTGTTTGCGCAGCTGCCTGCAGCCGGGCTTCAACGGCGAATGGCTGCCGAGTCTGTACCGGCGAGATGGCAGGCTGAGTTAACAGCGCGAGTTCATCAATGCCGGTTGCCGGAGATCGCAGCGAGTGGAGGAGTTCAGCCGCTTTCACCCGCAAGCTGTAGGGTGTAGCACTCGCACTCCGGACGGTATCGATCGACTTCGTGTCGCCAGTAAGACGGGCCGCGGCGAGGATCGCCTCCTGGTTCCACGGTTCTGCCCTGCGCCATTGGTCTGCGTACTCAGATGCTTCTTTTGTCAGACCGACTGACTCCAGCGTCTCTACCGCGGTGGGCAGGTTGGAAAAGGGTTCGCCGACGCCCAGCGTTACATTTCGAATGAGGGTGAGCCCCTCGCCGGTACGGTTCTGTGCGAACCGAACTCGCGCCATGCCAAAGTAGGCGGTGGCAGAAGGTGAAGAGCTTGCCAGTTCACGCTTGTACTCAAATTCTTCCAGCTGCAGGGCCAGATCTGCATGTCCTTTTCTGCGCAGAACAGCGGCCTCGCTCAGAACCTGGTCTGCTGTAGGTGTCGCATCGGGTTCAGTCAGATAACCCGCCAGCAATTGGCGTAAGTGGCCACTTAAGACTCCTGCGCGTAGAACCAGCTCGAGAGGGCGATCACTGGCCGGAGTCATAGCCTGTAGAACGGACCATTCATCCGTCCAACGCTTTTGCCCGTCAAGATATTGCGCGTAATCAATGGCGGTTTGCTTTCTCTCATCAACAGCTGTTGGGTCAATGCCGCCAGCATAGCCCGCAGCTCCGGGAGCCGAAGCATTGGTACGCGCAATCTCCGCTTTGTATAGGGCATCTTTGTCAGCGTCCGGCACCAGTCCGGGCCTGCTCAAAATTAATCCGATCAATCCTGAGGCTCCAGAGGTTCGCGATAACTGCACCATCCATGGGACGATAAGGCCGCGGTCAGCCGAGGGGGCAAATAAGCCTTCCAGGAATGGATCAAACTGATAAATTCCATTGCGCTTTAGATAAGCCTCAAGCATGGAATTGGCTTCGGGCTTGAGTTCCGGGAAAGCTTTTGCATGGTTCAGGTGAGCCAAAAGTGCGCGCGCGGTACTCCAGTATTCCTGAGGGAGCGGACCTGCTTCCACCTGTCCGGCCAGCATTGATAAAGCTTCCCGCCACTCCTTCAATGCTTCGGCATGTTGGCCTTCGGCTTCGGCGAGCATCCCGAGCCGGTCATGAATATCGGCCCGATTCGGACTCAGTTCGAGCCCGTCGCGATACGATCTGGCAGCGCGTGCCGCTTGCTTTAACTCACGGTGCTCATCGCCTAAAGCCACATAGCTGTTCGAAGCGGCCGGGTCTGCCTCCACAGTGGCAAGCAAATATCCATCCTCATCAGAACTGTTCCGACGCTGAAGGTATTCGCCATAGCGGCCAGCGTAGTAGAACCAGTCCGGCCCGCGCAACGAATCGAAACTGGCCTTGCTTGTTAATTCAGCGTTGACAGTGCGTGGACCTAGGGCCGAATCGAAGGCTTGCGAGGCCCAAGATTCAGGAGTGAGGAAGTACAATCCCGCCAACGCGGTGTAGCTCTTGGTCCACAAGGGAGAAAGCTGCTGCCCGCGTGCAGCGATCGCTCCAACAGCCGCCCTTGCTGGTGCTTCGTTTAACTGATGTTGCCCGACAGCATTTGCCCGGTCGGGATCATGGGCCGCCAGATCGTTAATTCTTCGGTTGAGGTCTCCACCCATGCCGACAAACAAACGGGCAAACTCTCCACCTGAAAAGGTCAGCAGGCGCACTTGACCTGCAGAGTCTCCAGCCTTTTCATAAGCCAAGTAAGCCTGACGCATGACGGCTCGGTAGAGCGGTAATTCGCGATGCCTGGCTCGTCCTAAAGCCTCAAGCTGACGTCCCAGTTGAGCGTATAGGAGCCGTGAGGATTGCAGCCTCTCGTATTGAGACCATTGAGGCTGGCTGCGGTCGGCAGACTGAGCCTGCTGGAGCAGCAGATCCGCTTCCAACTGGCGGAACTGCAATGCGCGAGCAAACAAAAGACCGTTGATTCTCGGCGGCAATCCATTCGGCTGAGCAATGGAGCTTGCAAGGCTTGATTTTTCAGTGGGCGTCAAGTAATTGGCGGCCGTTTCGCCCAGGAGTTGAACCAGCGTTTGAGCCTCGGCGTTATTCTTTGTGTCATTGGAGACCAGCGCCATTCCTTCGTTCACCCGATGCAGCGCGGCCAGCGATTGTATCTCAATGTTCAGAGCCTGCTGTTTAGGCGCGCCCTCAGCGGCGAGCATCGGATGTAGTTCTTGAAACAGCCCGTGCACTGCGTCGAACATGCGCCAGGTCTGCGCTTGCGCCATGGCAGTTACATAACCATTCGGCTCGCCAGGATGCGGCTCGATGTAGGCGGCTCTGAGCAGCCGTAAGGCTTCGGACTTATCGCCCAATCGTGCAGTTGCGTCAGCTTCTTTAGCCAGATACTGCGTGTCGTGATAGCTAAGCTCATAGAGCTTTTTGTAGCTCTGATTGGCATCAGCAAAGCGCAGGAGCCGTAACTGCAAGTCGGCCTTTGCTGAGAGGATGTCCGCTCGGTCAGGGCGTACCGTGCCTGCTTTGTCGTACGCAGCGATAGCTTCTGAATAGTGATTAAAGCGAGTCTGCAGGCGAGCCAGCACAAGAGGCCAACGATAATCGCGCGGAGCATCGGTCGCTGCTTTTTCGTAGTAGCCGATGGCTCGCGACGTTAGCTGGTGCGCCTCAGCGTATCCGGCGACCTCCGCTGCCAGCCCATCGTCCTCGGGATAAGCATTCAACACTAATTGGTATTGCTCCAGCGCTTCGGTAAACTGGCCTTCGGTCGTCAGTGCTTGAATGTAACCACGGCGCAGTGCCGCAACCCGTTCTGTTTTAGCTGCTGGTGCCAGAGGCGCGTCGGCGAAGGACTTTAGTTCGGCAGAGTAAAATGCCGTTAAGCCGCGTGTATCTCCCTCACGCGCATAGGTGCTTGCCTTTCCGGCCAGCAGATCACCGTTGTACGGATCGCTTTGAAGCAGCTGATCCAGCAGTCGCCGGGCTTCATTGTATTGGCCTGACTGCGTTGCTTTTTCCCCTGCTTCGCGCCATAGCTGTGCTTGAAACGGAGATTGCGCCCGGCTTGCCGCAGCTGTCAGGATTTGAACGGCAGGCCCTGTTTGTTTCTGACGCCATTGATAATCAACGACTGCTCGAACCACACCCAAGCGATTTGGTTCGTCAGCTAAGAGTGAGGCGTACTGCTGCCCAGCCTCGGCCGACTGCCCATGGGTTTCTTCCCATCGCGCCAGTTCCAATCGAGCTCCCAGCTTTTCTATTGGATCTTTTGTCAGGGCAACTTTGCGGCCCAGCGCGGCAGTGGCGGTCTCATTGGAACCTAACCGGACAGCTGCTTCGCGGACCACATCTTCATCTCCCGTAGTAGTCGCAATCGGCACCATCCTCGCCAGTAGCGTTCCCATGTCGGCTCGCCGATTCTGACTTTCCAGAATGGCCAAACGTAACTTGAAGCGCGGCTCATCGAAGCTTTGGCTGACAAGAGAAGCTGTTTCCTGTTCGACCAAGCTGCCCGTTGCCTGACGTTTCGCCAACTGGAGTAAGCGGTCCTGCGCGGCCTGCGACCCATCGTGCATCGCGGCTTGCAGGTACTCGCCCACGGCTGCCGGATAGCGGCCCCGGCGTTCATGGATTGCTCCGGCCTCATAGCCGAAGAGAGTTGGCTTATTCAATGCCTGCCGGCCTGCCGCAATCGAGTGCAAGGCATCATCGAACTGAAAGTAATCCCAGAAAACGGTCGCCGATTGGAGGTATCCGTCCTCGCTGCCGGGCCGTACGGAAGCAAGCCGGTTCCACCAGGGACGCGCACCTGCATAGCGGTCGCGGTCGGCGTCAATCTCCCCAGCTAAAGTGATTGCGGCGAGATCTCCTGGACTTGCGGTCACGTCCTGTTTCGCCAGCCGGGTAGCCGATTCGAACGCTGCCAAGTCACCTGCGCCTGCTAGTGAACGTTCCGCTGTCAGTGCTCTAGCGTTTGCATCGCGATCGCCGACCGCAGCCGATGCCAGTTGCACCAAGACCGGTGCTGCCGCTTCGTAATCGGTGAGCCAGGTAAGCGCCTCGGCTCTCAATTCCAGGGCCGCCAAGTTCTTCTCCGATTCGGCCTGAGCAGGTGCGGGCAGCGCGGCTAAAACATCGTGAAGTCCACCGGTTCTGGAAAGAGACTCAAGGTAGCGGGCGCGCAGGTCCGGATCATTGAACCAGTTCTCCCGCAGCAGTTGTTCGTAGGCTGCAGGGTCGCGCGTTGCTTTCGTCGTGTAAGCCTGCAAAAGGTTGTGAACAAAGACCGGAGCGTGTGGAAAGCGCTTGTGGGCATACAGATTAACTTGACGAAAAAGCACGGGCGAGGACGGGCTGACGTTTGAGAGAAATGCTGACAGCTCACTTCCGGCAAAGGTGTCAGTAATGCGGCGGGTGAGTGCCCCGTACTCGCTGAGCTGCTTGCGGCGCAGATAGAAGCGAGCCAGCTTATTGGCCCAAGACAGATCTTTGAACCTGGCCAAGGCTTGTTTATAGGTCTGCTCCAGGTCGTTAACCAAGTTATTTTGCTCCACAAAGAGCGCGAGCCGCTGATAGAGGCCGGCGTCATCGGGATTGCTGTCGATCTCTTTGCGTAGGAGCGCGACTGCATCGAAAGGCCGATTCAATTGAACCAAACGTGATAAGTACCGATCGAGCACGCGAGCATAGTCGGGTACGCGAGCACCTGATCCGTTTGAGGCGGCGCTCTCAGTAGATGAAGGCTCGTCCGCGGCTACGGGGCTGGCAGAAGCAATCGGCACCACACCCTCATCGCCGATCGGCATGTGACCGCTCTTTAAACTCAGCGTTTGTAACAAGCGGCTGTAGAGCGCTAGTTCGTCGGCCGTTTTCCCTCCGCGAACATAGGCATCGGCAAGCAGCATGGCGGTATCAATGTAGGCAGGCGCAGTGGGGTTGCGCGTCAGCCACGGCGGAACGTCGCGCATTAGAGCATCGTCTTGCGCATACACGGCATAGGCCGCGAACAGCTTCGCTTCCAGATCAGGAATCCGGCTTGAGTTGGCGAACTCCGCTCTGAACTTGTCAAGCAGTCGCGAGGCAGATGCCCGATGAAAATAACTGGACGCGGTTTGCGAGGCGGTTGCATACTGCTCGGCTGGATACGTGCTGTTGAGCGCTACCGTTAGAACGCCGTTGAGAAACCCAGGATGCCGATCCATGCCCGCAATGTTTTGATAGAGGCTCAGATCGCGGTTCCCAAACGCAAGCGGCTGTTCGGGCACGTCCAGCAGCAGAGCAATAATCGAGGCTAACCCGAGTTCGCGGTCACTCCCGGTCGCCTGCGCCGAGCCGTACAGCGCATAGTTGAAACGTGCCGATTCATCATAGTCATTGACACGCAGGAAAAGAGCGGCGAGTATTTTCATCTCTTCCGGCGTCCAGGCGCTACGCCGAGCTTCGCGTGCGGAAACAAAGCGCAGCAGTTGAGCGTCGGCTTCCCCCTTGTGATTCTGTGCTTCCTGGTAGAAGATGCGAGAGACGGGTGTGAGGTCGTTCGCGTTGGCGGTGGCTGCCGCTTGTGCGTCCCCAAGAAACGTTCGCAGCTGATGGGCTTGAGTCAGCTCGCTAAAACATTTCGTTCGCAACGTGTCCGGCCACAGGTGGGAGAAGTTCTTGCCGTAGACAGCCAGCCCCGCTGCATTTCCTTCCTGAACCGCAGCCACTTCCGCATCGGTTGTGATCGCCAGTTGGAGATCTTGCGGGAAAGCCGCTTTCAACCGCCCGGCAATTTGCGTGGCGGCAGTACGATCATGCTGCGCAAGAGTCCAGTCCAGGTATGCCTGGTAAGGAGCAACGCTTTTGCTGTAACGCGCAATCCACGCTTGGTACACGGAGGCATGTTGAGCGGGACTCAGTTGGGCTTGGTCTGCGACGGTCACTGCCTTAGCAAAGCTGAGCCATTGCGCTTGCCTTTCGGGAGCCTGCCATTGCTCTCGCCCAGCTGCCGGTAACGCCCCGAGCCGTAGCAGGGCAGCCAATTGTTTTTGCGGCTGCACCCGGCGGCCGTAGAAATCAGCCAGCTCCCCCAGGGCTGTCACAGCATCCTGTGAAGATTGTGCAGAAGCTCGCCAGTCTGCTTCAGCAGCCGCGTAATCGCCCGCGCGTTCATCCTCGTGCGCCCGTACCCGATACAGTTCAGCCGATGCTTTCTGATTGAGTAGAGTGCTTAGGTTCGAGCGTGACTCCGCAGGGGGACGCAGGTGAAACACATCGCCGTCGGGCATGTGCATGCTGCGAAACAAAGCCGATTCCAGAGCACTGGCTGCAACTGCATCGCCAGCCCAGGGAGGAAGGCTCGCGCGGCCTACAGCTACGGCAGCAATAGTAACTAAGACCGCGGCGCTCAGACGAAGATACTTATGGAAGAACCTCAAGCGGCACCTCCTGGTGGCTTACGTTATGAGCGATGTCCTCTGCAGTGACATGGACCGAGTAGCGTCCGGCGGGTAACCCGGCAGGTACTTCGAGCACGCCCGTGTTGGCCTTGTCTCCGCTGGCCCAATGGAGCTGCAGCGGCTCGGCTCCATAGAGTTGCGCGGTAATGGTGCGCGTTGTTTGCGACGCTTGTACTCGGACCTGCACCGTGCTGCCGCTGCGTACCCGGGCAGATGCTAACTGAACGCGAAGCGCGGGCGGATGACTGGAGATGACGAAGGCTTTTTCTTCCCGGAAAACGTGCCCGTCACGATCGCGCAAAATGAGGCGTACGGTATGCGGACCATCGGCCATGTCGTCTGGGGCAAGAAAACGTGTCTGCCACATATCCTCGCGGGAGAGATAGCGCAGGGGCTTGGTTAATCCAAACGGAAATAGCGCGATTACCGAAGCAATAGAGGGATCGGTCCGGACTCGCAGGACCGGGTCACCTGGCCGGATAAGACGCGGCCGCAACAGAGCCCGGGGCGCTGCCAGGAAGGAGGTGTAGGGAGTAACGAAATGGTACTTGCGCGACAGCTGAATGATTTCGTCGATGCTCGCCTTGTCTTCACCATCGCGGTCGATCTTTTCGAGCAGCGCATCCACCCGGGCCCGCGCCCACGTAACAGGCAAGTAGGGATGCTGCAAATCGACATTTGCGAACTTGCCGGTGATGACCTCGCGTGCGGCAGACTCTGCGTTGCCGGAAGTGAGAGTTATGCGAGCGTTGCCCGGCTGCTCGTATTGCCCAACCCAGGCGGCACGTGAACCGGGATAATCTTCCCTTTCCAAGCGGTAGACCAACGAAGGCTTCACTGCCGGCGAAACAGCCAAGCCGACGGAGGTTAGCGGACTCAACCCTAGTTTCGACACAAAGCCCGCCAGTTTAAACGCCAGTGGCTCGGTTGAGTTAACTTGCTCATAGACGCCTTCGTGCTTCGTTATCTGTTGCAGGAAGCGAGTATTCGCATCGTCACCAATGGCCAGCGCATACAGATGAGGACGGCGTACGGGAGCGAGCGCGGCCCATTGCGCATCCACCCAGGCCGATAATTTCTGGGGGGCAATGGTGCCCTCGGTCATCTCGCCATCACTGAGCAGCACGCAATACGTGTTGGCCCTAGTTTGAGAAAGCGCAAGCTTCAAGGCTGCTTGCAGATCTGTTCCGCCACGCAAACGAGACTGACGTACGAAGTCCAGCGCTTTTGCGATGGCGTCCGTTGATGCTGTAATCGGGTGCGGAGCGAATGAAGTCGCGCCGGAGTTGAACACAATCACGTTGAAATCGTCAGAGGGCGACAATGAGCGCAGCGTTCCTTCCAGTGCGCCGAAGCTCCGCTCCAGCTTGTCCCATTGCATGCTTAGCGAAGTATCAAATAGGATCAGGACAGACTTGGCTGCATAACTTGATTTTTGAACGGTGGGCGTTTGCAGGATAGCGGAAGCTTCGAAGAAACCAGGTTCGGTTGGCTCGCCGGTGCGGAAGGACGTCAGCTGAGGCGCTTTGTCGTTAGCCAGCGAGTATCGAATTTGAAGGTCAGCAGTCAACTCGACGTTGCTTCCGGTGAATGTGCCTCGTGCTGCATTGCCACCCTGCTTCTCTAGCTTGAGCGGGTAGGCCGCACTGCTGAGATCTTCGAGGCTCGCAATCTCTTGCGCACTGCGGACTTCAACGCTGACGGATAGTTGAGGAACTCGTACAGCGCCGGAGCTAGATTTGAGCGGAAACACGAAGTCGCTCTTGAGTTGCGTGAGAGGCACCGTTTGACGATACTCGGCTTCGATGCGCTTGTAGCCGTAAGGGGGGATGGGAACGATTTTGACGGTGAACCCGGTTGAATGCGCGGCCTGCCCAGGAGCGGCACTATCGCTTACTTCGCCCGATTCGAGAAGGCCGGGATCAATGGCCTGGTTGCGAATCTCGTTATAGAGCTCTCCGGCACGCTTGCGCTCGAGAATCACGCCGGGGATGCGCGTCAGTTCGTCCCAGACTGCGAAGTTCGAAACTGTTGCGTCGCCTGGGAGCGAAAGCCCGTAGGTCCCCTCTAAGACGCTGTCAGTTTTGTTCTGGAAAACCTCTCTGATCGCGACCGTCGCGTGCCCGTTATCGATGACGATATGAACGTCGAGCGACTCAAGGGCAAGCCTGGCAGAATTAGGCGCATCCTCGCCAGTTGGGATGATAGAGCCGGTGTCGCCACGGCATATCAGGGCCGATAGCAGAAGCAGGAAACGAGTAAGCCTCACGGCAGCAGGTTCGCCTCCGATACTTGCAGCAGGCCACAATCGGTGCCGACATAGAGTTCGCCATTACGCGCATCGAGCGCCGTTACGTTTAGCGAAGGCAAACCGTCGGTAACGAATCGCCAACGCTCCTCGCCTTTAAGCAAGACGGCTAAACCATAACCGGCTGTACCTGCGTACAACGCTTTCCCGGTAGCGGCCAGGGCATTTGGATTGATCTCAACTCGCTTGTGGGCGAAGCTTTCGGACCGGGCAACAGCTCCTGTTGGCTTGAAACCGATCACACCTCCGCCGTACGTGCCCAGATAGAGCTTGCCATCAAATGTCTGGGACGCCGTGATCCAATTCTGGCGCAGTTCGGAATTGGCCGTGGTGAAACTGGCATCCACCTGGCCTCCCTTGATTGTGGAGACGCCGCCCAGTGTACCGGCATACAATCTGTCATCCCAGTGCGCCAGTGTGTAGACGTGATTGTTGACCAAGCCGTGGAAACCATAGAGACTTGAGATGCCAGTGTCGAGAAAGCTCAGGCCGGCTGGCGTCGCAACCACAGTGGTGCCGCCGGTAAAGAGCACGTCGGTGACATGGCTCGCAATCAGTCCGCTCGCACGGTCGAGTACACGGCGCAGTTGGCCACCTCTATCGAACAGAGCTAAGCCGTTCGCGGCGGCAACGGCTATCTCGCCAGTCTGCCCATTTTCTCTGATCCGGTGCACGCAGAAGACGCGGTCATCATCGACGTGATCGACTCTAGGAACGTTCCCGCTCCTTCGCACAATGTCCAAGCCGTTATCGAAGTAGCCGACCCAGAGTTTATTTTGCCCGTCTGCATGCACCGCTGTGATGTGACGACCATTCAGCCGACCTTCGGAAGCACTGATTAACACGCGCCGGTCCGGCAATTGCACTATCTGCCGGGGCTGGACGGCGGCAATGCCTTCATTCATGTCAATGAACGAGGCGGTCGCAGCAAGCTCAGCGGATATAAGCCCGGTCCGTTGCGGATGAGGAGAGGCGACCGATAACGGAAGGCGCACAGTGCCCTGATCGACTGTCGCCACCCAGAGTGCGTCGTTGTCTTTGCCCAGCGCCTGCGCAAATAGTCCTTCGCCGAGGTACCGATGAAATTTTCCATCGACAAACTCTGCAATACCTAAGGCCGTCCCGACCCACGCTGTACTTTCATGGGCTGTGTTTCCAGCGGTCGTGTGGCCGGACGTTGCCAGGGAGAGCACCTGCTGATCAGGAAGTTGAGAGGTGATATGAGTCGCTTCACCACCACGCCAGTGCCATGCGCCATCGCTGCGGGTACCGACCCAGAAATCGTCTTCATCACCGGCCAGAGCCGTCACGTGAACACCATTGAGGGTCTGATGAAACATGCGCAGGTTGTTTCCATCTGTGACGTAAAGCCCTGCATTCGGTGTACCGGCCAGCATCTCTCCATTTTGTAGCGGAAGTAGAGCACTGATTTTGCGCCCATCTGCAATGGTGGGCAACAACTGCCGAAAAGCGCGTCCATCATAGATGAGCAATCCGGCACCGCCGGTAGCAATCCACAGTTCGGGATCGCCCACGCCAGTGCGTACTGCAATAGACACTAGAGGAGCGGGAGGAAGTTCCCGTCCTGTATGCCAAGTCTGTCGACATTCACCTGAGCTCCAACGGAGGAGACTGCCCTCATCGGCTACGAACAGGTCGCCCTGGAACACTGCTGCAGAACGAAAACTCATGGCGGGAAGAACCGGTTCGAACGCAGAAGGGATTGTATGTAAGGGCGCAAGAGTTGCCCGAAGCAGTCCGGCCGATGCAACCATCTTTGCGCCATCCTGCACGGCCAATTCGGCTGTACGCCACACCTGCCACGCGAGTGCAGCAGCGATGACGAGAAGGAGAACCGACGAGAGTACGACAACTCTCTTCCTTGAGGGAAGCCAACCTGCGGCGGTCACTTTGCCCCTTATGATAGCGAACTAACCTGCAACTCTTACGAGTTGGTAAGGGAAGAACTCAGCCCCGTGCCGCCGATCTGCTGCAGAAGTTTTGCCACCAGTCCAGTCCAGCCTGTCTGGTGGCTGGCACCCAAACCGAGGCCGGTGTCGCCATCGAAATATTCATTGAAGAGTGCGTAGTCACGGAAGTGAGGATTCTCTTGGAAGAGCTTCACGTTGCCATAGGCCGGGCGCTTGCCGTTCGCATCCGGCAGAAACAATCCGACCAAGCGCTTGCTCAGTTCCCGGGCAACATCGGCCAAGTTTAATTGAACGCCGGAGCCGGTTGGAAACTCGACTTTCAAGGTGTCGCCGTAGTAGAAGTGGAGCCGCTGGAGAGATTCGAGCAGCAGAAAGTTCATGGGAAACCAAACCGGGCCGCGCCAGTTCGAATTGCCACCGAACATGCCGGTTTGTGATTCAGCCGGCTCATAATCGATGCGAAACTCGCGTCCGTCGATGGGCAGCGAATACGGATGATCTTTGTGGTAGCGAGACAGCGATCGCACGCCATAAGGCGAGAGAAACTCGCTCTCGTTCAGGACGTATTTCAAAATGCGTTGAAGGCGCTCGCGATTGACCAGTGACAGGAGCCGCCGCTCCGCCATACCGCCTTGTTCAATGGGCGCAAGACCGGCTGTTAGATCCTTACGATTTTCTATGAACCAGGACATGCGCTTCTCAAAGCCTGGTAAACGCTTCAACTGATCCAGTTCCAGAGTTTCTACAGCAAACAGAGGAACCAGCCCAACGAGTGATCGGATGCGCAACAGTTGCCGGTTACCATCGCCGAAGTTGAGCCGATCGTAGTAGAAGCCATCTTCCTCATCCCACAAGCCTGAGCCATAGTGATGATTGATGGCGTCGGCGATGTATAGGAAGTGCTCGAAAAATTTGCTCGCGATGTCTTCGTAGACGGGATTGACGCTCGATAGCTGCAGCGCCATTTTAAGCATCATCAGGCTGAACATGGCCATCCAGCTGGTGCCGTCGGATTGCTCCAGCAGCCAGCCTGATGGCAACTCGGCACTACGGTCGAAGAGACCGATATTGTCCAAACCCAGAAAGCCGCCTTCGAAAACATTGGCGCCTTCGGAGTCTTTGCGATTGACCCACCAGGTGAAGTTGACCAGCAGTTTATGAAAAGCTCGTTCTAGGAAGCCGTAGTCGCCCTTACCTTTGATGCGGCGATCAATCTGGAAAACACGCCAGCAGCCCCAGGCGTGAACAGGGGGATTGACATCACTGAATGACCATTCATATGCGGGCAGCTGTCCGTTGGGATGCATGTACCATTCACGCAAAAACAGCAGTAGCTGAGCCTTGGCAAAGTCCGGATCAGCGGGCGCGATGGCGACTGCATGGAAGGCCAGATCCCAGGCGGCATACCACGGGTATTCCCACTTGTCGGGCATTGAGATAACGTCGGCGTTGAACAGGTGAATCCATTTACTGTTGCGGCCGTGCTTGCGAACCTCTGGGGGTGGGATTGTGTAGGGGTCGCCGTCCAGCCACGTTTGCACGACGTAGTGATAAAACTGCTTGCTCCAGAACAGCCCGGCGAATGCCTGCCTCTGCACCTTGCGTTCAGCGTCGTCAATATTGACAGACAACGATTGATAGAATTCATCAGCTTCAGCGATTCTCTGTTCGAAGAGCGAAGGCCACTGCTCCTTGGGCAGCGGGTCGGCATCTTCGCGTGACAATCGAAAGAGAAGAACTCGTTCTTCTTCCGACGCAAGGGAGAGGCGATAAACAACGCCAGCTTTAGTCCCTTTGCGTTCGGGATTGATCGCGTCTTTCTCGCCTTTGATCAGATAACGATCGAAGGCATCCTTAACGTATGGATTCGGATTGGGCCGGTTCCAGATGACTTTCTGATTGGTGTCGTTTTCGGTGAAGATCGGCTCTCCGCCAGACTCCAGCTCCCACCGATACCGTCCCATAGTCATGTGTTCGGTGCGGATTTCACCTGTTTCAGCCAGCTGAAGATTGGGTCGGGAAAATGGATCTTCCTGCGCGCCCCATGTCCAGGTATTACGAAACCAAAGTGTCGGCAGCAGCACCAGTTCTGCCTTGTCGGGACCGCGATTGGCAACTGTGATGCGGATAAGGAGATCGTTCTCGCCGGCTTTTGCGTATTCCGCAAAGATGTCGAAGTAGCGGTTCTCATCGAAGATGCCGGTTTGGTGCAGGTCAAACTCGGGCTCCATGCGAGTGCGGCGACGACTCTCCTGCAGCATGCGATCGTATGGGAATTCGGTTTGCGGGTACTTGTAGAGACCTTTCAGATAGGAAGCAGTGGGCGTGGCGTCCAGATAGTAATAAATCTCTTTGACGTCTTCGCCATGGTTGCCCTCCTGACCCGAAAGACCGAAGAGCCGCTCCTTCAGGATGGGATCTTTGCCGTTCCAGACTGTGATCGCAAAGCAGAGATACTGATGATTGTCGGAGATACCGAGCAGTCCGTCCTCGGTCCAGCGATAGGCGCGAGAGCGGGCGTGATCGTGAGGGAAGTAGCTCCAGGCATCACCGTTCGCGCTGTAGTCCTCACGTACGACACCCCAGGCGCGTTCGGCAAGGTAAGGTCCCCAGCGACGCCAGTACTTCGCTCGTGACTCGGCCTCGGCGAGCCTCTGCCACTCTGCACACTCGGTATTGGTAATCAAAGCCTGCCATCAGGATAATCGTTCCCACCCCGCGGCACTCGCCCTGCCGCGAGGCTGGCACACACAGCGTGAAGCCTTGGACTGGCATCACCCAATAACAGCGGGTTTAAGGAGGGGCACAATTCCGCGTTGAGAGCAGCAAAACGCAAAAGACACTGGATTTTATGGCCAGAGCAAAAGTAAAGCCGACTTTCATTGAGCCGATGTTGCTCGAAGCAGTCGCCGCACTTCCGGAGAACCGGAGTACCTGGCGCTACGAACTTAAACTGGATGGATACCGCGCCGTTGCTTTTAAATCGGGCGGGGTGCTCAGTCTGCGCTCACGCAATGACAACGATTTCAGCTTGCGCTACCCAGCGATTGCCCAAGCTCTTTCCCACCTTCCGAATGACAGCGCCATTGATGGTGAGATCGTGGCGCTCGACCGAGAGGGCAGGCCTTCATTCAACCTACTCCAAAACCATGGCTCGACGCACCCGGATCTGTTCTATTACGTATTCGACCTTCTCATTGTGGCAGGAAACGATGTCCGGGGCGAAAGGCTCGACACACGGCGGGACCTGCTCGAGTCCCGGGTTCTTCCGACATTGTCCGAACCGGTTCGCCTTTGCCCTGAACTCTGCGCTGATCTTCCGGATCTGGTTCGCTCCGTACGCGAGCAGCGTTTGGAGGGACTGGTAGCCAAACGCCGCGACAGTTTGTATGAATCAGGCTTGCGCTCCGGCGCTTGGCAGAAAATGCGGGTCACTCAAGGTCAAGAATTTGTAATCGGTGGTTACACGGTCGGAGGCAAAACGTTCGACGCATTGATTCTCGGCTACTACGACGAGGGCCGATTCCTGTATGCGTCTCGCACTCGTAACGGGTTTACACCCGCGCTTCGCGAGCAGCTCTTCAAACAAATGAAGCCGCTGCTGCAAGAGAAATGTCTTTTCGCCAATCTTCCTGAACCACGCGGAGGACGATGGGGGCAAGGGCTCACTGCGGTCAAGATGAAAGAGTGCCGCTGGCTTCAGCCGAAGCTGGTCGGACAATTTGAATTTTTGGAATGGACCCCCGACAACCACCTCCGCCATACGAAGTTCATCGCACTCCGAGACGACAAGAGAGCGCAAGATGTGAAACGGGAGAACGCCTCTAATGCGCTGCTTAATACTGTCGAGTAACACCCGGGCGCTGATAATTGCGTAGTTACGATGTTGAAAACGCTATTTTTGTTAACCTCATTGGCCGCATTGTCATGGGCAGAATGCATTCAAGTTGGACCTATTCAACGCGGTACGGTCGACATCATGACATTTGATTTCAATGGCGCACGCATAGGCCCAACTCGCGCCGAGCTTACCGAAGTCGAAACCCATAAGGTAGTGCAGCGAACCTCAAACGGAAAATTTAATCGAGTTCCGTATGGTCAATATTCTATTCGTGCTTGGACGGATGGCTTCTATTCTGCAAGCGGCGAGATCCGCTTAGAGCAGAAATCGTTGATTGTCCGTTTGCAGCTGGATCTCGGAGCAGAGTGCTACAGCTTTTCAAGCCTGAGCGGAACGGTTTCATCCAATCTAAGAAGTCACGAGCTATGGCTAAAGTCCGTTCCTCTTCGTGGTTCTGAAGGAACTGAGTCTCGTATTGGGCCTTCTGGTCAGTTCTTCTTGGGTGGTTTAACTGCAGGTGATTATGTAATTGTCGTGCTGGATGGTTCTGCTGTTCTTTACACGAAGGTAGTGAAGGTGGTCGGTCAAACAAGTTTAAAGATCCTACCTCCTTCTCGCTAAACGCACCATTGGTAGGCGCTTAAACAGCGACCGCGAAGCAAGGAAGCAAGTATGTGTGGATTCACAATGCGACGAAGACTATTGGCTATGGCGTGGTCCGGAAGTCTGGCGCTTTGGCGAACATGCAAATCAGAAAAAAGACCTATGGGATCTGTAGTGGAGTATGCCGGAGAAAAGGAGTTTCTGGAGCTGTGGACGCTGATGGGCGGCACGTTTCACCAGGACTTCGATATTAACGGCAGCACGCTTGAGAAAATAATCGGATCTTTTAAGCAAGAGACGGCTCCTGAAATCTGGGCGCAAACAAAAAGCGATATTGAGCGCTTTCTGGCTGAAGGACCGAATGACAAGCTGCTGGTCGAGGATTTCGAGCGCATGTTTGCGCCGCAGGTGATTACCGAAGGATGGGACGGCATGACAACGCGGCAATGGCTGACCCGCGTTGCTGAGTTGCTGCAATAAGACAAGCTCGCTTCGATTTCGCTTAAGGAGCTAGCAAAAGCAGGCAGCGGTTCTCAGGCGGCGCTTTCTCTTTAGTTGCAGGTCATTTAGGTAGTCCTAGTGAGGGTACGATCTAGTGCGGGGGGGGTGAACCCGCACGCAGCATTTAAGCAGAGATGCGGAAACGTTATCGTTCGGTCGCGGTGAATTCTTTGACCACTTTCCCCTGGTCATCTAGGAACCGGAAGACAGGTATACCGTTGGCCTGTACTGCCAGAACGACTCGGACCTTGCCGTTATAGTCGTGAAGCTCAAGCCCAACAGAGCCGTCCGGAGAACGGCCCATAACCATTCTTTTCACGTCGCTGCGATGCGTTGAGAAGAACCTGTTCCACGCTGCCTGTTGCTGCCCGGCAGGAAGCTTCTGAATTTGCTCATTGGCCTGCCGCTTTTCTTCGATCGGAAAATCACCTTGATCGGCGATCGTTATGCGAGAGAATTTGTCTCTACCGTCTTGCCCAGCGTCAATGGCAAATATCTGGTTTTCTTCATACTGATCAAGACTTAGGTGGCCGTGGTTTTCGATTGTACCGTCTGGAAGTTGACTCGCTCCCCAAATCAGACCTCCCTGCTCTGTTCCTTCGTCGCTCATGAACAACATGCCCGCTGCTTCGGTTCGATCGGGTCGGGGATACTCCTTCTTTCTATTCCAAGCACCAGGAAAATCCGCGCGATTGGAAATAGTTAATCGATTAGTGCCGTCCGGCTCAACAATATTGATCCGGCGCGCCGTGATAATGCCGAATTCTTGATTCCGAACCTTGGCAGCTCCGCACAGGACGACTACCGCGAAAACGACAGTGAGTACACCGGAGTAGATCGTCAGGAACTTTGGATTTGAAATGAAATTCATTCTGTTGACTTCCCTTCTTGGAATTCCAAGGGTACGACCAACACCAGTGATCATTCCTTCTTAAAGCCGAGAAGTGAACAGGGCTTCGATATTGTCGTGGGACGGAGCATCTGTCAAGACTCGCGCTGCTGTGGGCAATGCACCAACGACGCTCAGGCCCTTCTAATTGCTAACGATAAACTTGAGCTGGAGACGTACGGCTTGACACCAGGAATCTTCATTCGCGTTCTGCTCCTTGCGGCGGCTTTGCTGCCTTCTTCCTTTGCTAAAAGCAGTTGGACGGAACTGAACCTTGGACCATTCTTTGTCGACACCGACGGGAGTTCGGGTGCTGCTCGGGAAGCCTTGACGCAGCTCGAGCAGACACGCTGGGTCCTAGGCGGACTGCTGGAAGACAAGAACCTACGCCCGACGTGGCCGTTGCGCGTGATGCTTACCGATACAGCGCCTTCCTCGTGCTCGCTGTCGACCGAGGGAACGGATGCGCCTCTTCATGCTCAGTATCTGCTGGTTTGCCGTCCAGGGGCGAAGATGCCGCTCGGACAAATTGCTGAACTTTTACTCGACGCGAATACACCGCGTTTGCCGCTTGGAGTAGAGAACGGCTTGCGTTCACTTTTCAGTACGCTGGAGGCGAAAGGGAGCCGCGTTACCTGGGGCAGTGCGCCGGCCAACCCCGATCTTGCATGGGCTCGCATGCAGCTTTTTGCCACAAAATTCGAGTATGGGACCAGCTTTCATATTTTCCTCACGGCATTGAAGGGCGGCAGCACTTTACGGGCAGCGGAACAGAATGCTTTCGGGCAGTCTTATGACGCGCTGGAGAAAGAGGCAGCGGCACGGTTGGAAGCAAAGAACTGGCAAGCAGTAGCGACTTCGGGACGACCGCTCGATCCTAAACGCGACTTTGGTGAACATTCGCTCGACTCGGTAATTGCGCAAATCTATCTTGCCGATGCGAGCCTGCCGGCTGGGGCAAAAGCCGCCCGTCAGGCTTACAGAGACGCCGTGGAGGCGAATGGAACTGCGGCTCCGCTTGGACATGAAGGGCTGGCAAGGCTGGCCGAACTCAATCATACGGAGCCAGAAGTTGAGATTGAGAATGCGGTGCATACGGGAAGCCGGAGTGCGCCGGTTTACGTGGAAGCAGCTGTGGGACTGCCGCCGGAGCAGGCGATTGCTTCATTGAAGAAGGCAGAGTTTCTGAACCCGCTTTGGGCGGAACCCGTGTCCCGGCAGGCAGAACTCACCGAAGATCAAAAGGATAAGGAAGAGTTACTGAAGAAGGCGACAGCCCTCGACCGGCGCGATCCTCAGTTATGGAGTGCTCTGGCCACGGTTCAATCGAAAGCGGGTGAGGCGACTGCTGCGCAAGGCAGTTGGCTGCGAGCTGAAGAGGCAGCTCCGACAGCTCAGGCGAGAGAGCAGGTTCATCAGCAGCGGTTAAGTTCTGAGGAGGGCCGGATGGATGCTGCTGAGAAAGCGCGCGACCGGGAGCGCAATGCGAGTTACTACGCAGATCAGAAAGCGCAGCGGCGAGAGTCAGCTCGCATTGGGGCTGCGGAAAAGAAGGCGAATGGTTCGCTAGCGGCCGAGGGCGGCGATGTCAACTCAGCTGATGCGATTCCGTGGGGGGATTTAGCCGCCGCCAAGAAGCTTGAGGGCAGCATTGTGCGCGTCGATTGCGTTGGCAAAGAGGCTCGATTGACCGTCAAGGAAAAAGCGGGACGCACAATCATCTTGCTATTGAAAGATGCTGGTGAAGCCTCGCTTTCCTGTGGCGACCAGCGGCCGCCTAAGCGGGTTTCCGTTACGTATTCGGCCAGCAGCGATGAGGGGTCTGGCATCAACGGCACAGTGCTTAGTCTGGACTCGTGGCACGGCCGCTAATTCGCCCGCTGGTTGCCAGTGACCTGGACAAGCTGCTGGAGATTGAGAGCCAATCTTTCGCTTATCCAAACTGGGATCGGCAGGCGTTCTTGCGGTACCGCTGCCTGATTGCCGAAGTTGGTGGAGAGATGGCGGGGGCGGTGGTGTCGCGGCAGACGTTTGCTGGCGACAAAGAGGCACCGCAGGAGGTGGAGATTCTAAATCTTGCGGTGGCGCCACAGTTCCGGCGGCAGGGTATCGGTTCAGCGCTGCTTGCATCGGAGCTAACTCGCGATGGTCTGTACTTTCTGGAAGTACGGGAGTCAAACCGGGCGGCGCAGGCGTTGTACCGCAAGCTGGGCTTTCTTGAGGTTTCGCGGCGGCCCGGCTACTACACTAATCCGGAAGAAGCCGCTATTGTGATGCAGATGAAAAAATGCTAATGATTGAGACGAGTCGCAGACTCAAGCGGGTACTACTCAGTCAGGAGCCATTTATTACGGGCAGAACGAAGACTCAAGCGGACAGATGCTTTCAGGCGATGAGCAGTTTGAGCAATGGAACAGGCAACATCTCAATTTGCAGCAGCAGATTGCAGAGATCGAGCGCAGGCCTTATGTCACTGAGGCCGATGGGTTCGAGGAGCAGAGGTTAAAGAAGCAGAAGCTGCACTTGAAAGATCAGTTGAATCAGATGCTGTCTGCCCAACGAAGAGCGGCGGGGGCGTAAGAAAAGGCAAGCTCAAATCAAGGGGCCGTGCGCAGTTTAGGTACTGTACACGGCCCTTTGCTTTATTGAGGAGGCGCGTTTGGAGCAGGTGCGCTGGTAGTAGACGGTGCCGGGTCGGGCGTGCTTGTACTGTAAGCATCGCCGCTATCGGATGGGCGGCGCTTCAGCTTCGGACGGTCGTCCTCATCGCCCTTCGATTTCTTTGAGGTGTCGGTCTCGTCTTCAATCGGCGTATTCGAGTTCGGGTTACGGCGCAGGGTCGGCTTGTTGGGATCGACGCTGGTCTTATCAGGACGGCGTTGATTTTCCAGCATGGCCAGCCGTGCCTTTACGTCGTTAAATTCGGAAGTTGTCACAACGTATTCCGGGCGAGCCTTCAAGTCTGAAATTTCCTGCTGCGACTTCTTGATGCGGTCGTCGGTGGGCGGGTGAGTGGAGAACAGCTTGGAGACGGTGCCGGGCTTGCGCTTTTCGAGCGTCTGAATTTTTTCAAAGAAGTCAACGAAGCCTGTCGGATCGTAGCCCGTCTTGTACATGTACTGAACGCCGAGGTAGTCGGCTTCGGCTTCCTGTCCGCGGCTGAATTTCAGAAACGTCAGCGGGACAAGCAGACCGGAAGCCTGATAGATTCCATATGCTGCGGCGCCGCCCATAAAGATGAGGGGAATGGTCGCGAGCTGAGCAATCTCACCGCGTGTGGCCTGACGAGTTGCATGGCGGGCGGCGACGTGCGCAATCTCATGCGCCATCACGCCGGCCAGTTCCGCTTCGGTATCGGCCTTCAGAATGAGACCTGACTGCACAAAGAAAAAGCCGCCGGGTAGAGCAAAAGCATTCACCGTGGGATCTTCAATCACCTTGATGGTGAAGGGAACCTTCGCGTCCGAATTGCGCACCAGATTCTGGCCGACACGGTTGACGTACTCGGCTATCACCGGGTCGTTGATGACCTTGGATTGCCGCTCCACCTGCTGAGCCAGCTGCTTGCCAAGAGCGATCTCTTTCTCCAGCGAGTAGAAGTTGACCTTGCCACTGACATTACGGTCGCCGATAGCGTCCGGATCTTTGGACTTTTTCTTATTGCTTTCGGGCTTGCCGGAATTTTGCTGGGTATCGTCCTGAGCCAGAGCAACTGGTGGGACAGATATGAGAAAAGCGAGGGTCAGACTAATAAAGGACTGGGCTGGAGAGCATCGCCGCATCACGACTCCTTGACGACTGAACAATCTGTAACAAGTATAGGACGATATATTCCGGCTCGGGGAGAAGGCAAAGTTACGACCCTCTCCACCGGCGCGAAAACAGGAGCTACAAGCCATTAACGTATTCTCATGGGAATGAGTTTCGAAAACCTTGAGCAAGAGCTTAGCGAGCGCTCTTCGAAGATTGGAGACCAGTATCGGCAGGAGTTTCCGGTCACCGAAAATTTGGTGTATCTCAATCATGCTGCCGTGACTCCACTTTGCCGCAGGGCCGCAGAGGCGATGAGCAAGCTGGCCGAGCAGGCATGCCGGTTTGGATCGCTGCATTACGACACGTGGATGGAATGCTATGCCGGGCTTCGGGTTGCGGCGGCACGACTAATTGGAGCGACGGCGGGCGAGATCGCCATCGTGAAAAATACGTCAGAGGGCATTGCAACGGTCGCGCTGGGCTTGGACTGGAAGCCGGGCGATCGAGTGATTGCCTTCACCGAAGAGTTTCCGGCCAACTACTATCCGTGGCAGCGGCTGGAAGCGCTGGGCGTTCGCGTGCAATGGCTTTCCATCTATGACTCGCTCCAAACGATTGCCAGCGCAGTGGCTGGAGCTCGGCTGCTTGCCATCAGCTACGTGAATTACCTGAGTGGTTATCGGGTGGATCTCGAGCGTATCGGCCAGCTTTGCCACGACGCCGGGTGCTTTTTCTTTGTGGATGCAATTCAGGGGATGGGAGCTTTTCCGATTAACGTAAACAGCGCGCATATCGATGCGCTGGCGGCCGATGGTCATAAGTGGATGCTGGGGCCGGAGGGAAACGGCCTGCTGTATGTGCGGGCCGAGTGGCTCGACAGGATTGAGCCGGTAGAGTTTGGCTGGACGAACCCGGCCGGCTACAACGATTACAGTTCGCGCGACATGACGCTACGGCACGACGCGGGCAGGTATGAATGCGGAACTTTGAATACCATCGGATGCTTTGGCCATCGTGCGGCTTTGGAGTTGCTGTTGGAAGTAGGCATCCATCGGATTGCGCCAGCAATCGACGGACTGGCCCAGCAAATTGAGGACGGTGTGCGGGCCCGGGGTTACGAAGTGATGGTCGCGCGAACGCCCGAGACTGGTTCAGGCATTGTGAGCTTCCGGCATCCTGAGATCAGCAATCACATAATTGTCAGCACTCTGAAGCGGCAGAGTATCACGGCGGCTCCGCGGCAGGGGTGGATTCGAATGTCGCCGCACTTCTATATCGACCCGGATGAGATCCACCGGGTACTGGAAGTTCTTCCGCCCGTGTAAACCTACACCACCCTGGCGTGGTGCCAATTCCGGTACAATGGAACCAGAGCCGATTCCATGAAGATTGAGCAACCCGATCTGAGTACGATTGTCTGGTTCGGAGGCCGCTTCGTGCGCCTGGCGGAAGCCAACGTGAACATATTGACTCACGCGCTGAACTACGGCACCGGGGTGTTCGAAGGCATTCGGGGGTACCAGCAGAGCGGTGATCTGCTGCTGATGCGTGCGCCTGAGCACTTCGAGCGATGGAAGCGGAACTGCAGCATTCTGCGGATTCAGGTACCCGCAACGGTTACGGAGTTGACCGAGATTACAGCCGAACTGTGCCGCCGCAATGGGTTTCGGTCGGACGTTTATGTGCGGCCACTGGCGTACAAGAGTTCGGCTCGCATTGGCATCGCGCCCGATGAGAACGATTCTTTCTCGATTACGGCTCTGCCCTTTGGCCAGTACTTCGGCGGACGCGGCATTAAGGCTGGCGTGACATCGTGGCGGCGGATTGACGATAATGCGATTCCGGGGCGCGCGAAGATCTGCGGGGCGTACGTCAACAGTGTGCTCGCCGGCGATGAGGCAAGACGAAATGGGCACGACGAAGCGATCTTTCTAACTGCTGACGGACATGTGGCTGAGGGCGCTTCGTGCAACCTGTTCATGGTCCGCGACGGCAAGCTGATTACGCCTCCGGTGACCGACAACATCCTTGAGGGCATCACCCGCGCGAGCGTTATGGAACTGGCAGCGTATGAGTTGGGGCTTGAGGTTGTGCAACGCTCCATCGACCGCAGCGAGTTATATGTCTGCGACGAGGTGTTTTTCACCGGAACTGCTGTGGAGGTGGTACCGGTAACGCACGTAGACCACCGTTCAGTTGGCATCGGCAAGGCTGGCGCTGTTACGGCTGCGCTTTGTGCGCTCTATCACGACGCGACACACGGGCGACTGCCGCAGTATGAGCACTGGCTGACCCCGGTCCAGCAGACAGTGCTGGCGGAAGCGGTTTAGTTCAGCTACGCCGTCTCAAGTTGAGCTGCGCAAGGAACCACGGCTGCTTCTCTTTCGTAGTATCTGAAAGTGTTTATCTGGTGGTCGGATCCGTATGCGGGCTTAACGGTCGGCCTACTCCTGCTGTCGTGCGCGCTGGTTTGCTGGCTCGTCTGGTCGCGCTTTGCTCGCAGACCTGGACCGGGGCACCTAAGCAGGGTATTGCTGATTAGCTGGACCGTCGTCTTCCTTCCCTGGGCATACATAAGCGCGAAAGTTGCTCCAAGTTTCGGGGCGGAGCAAGAAGCAGTTGTGCCTGAAACTGAACTGATTTCGAGTCAGGGGCAAACCATGAAGCTCATTGATTTTAAAGGGCAAGTTGTGGTTCTGGATTTCTGGGCGACTTGGTGTGCGCCTTGCCGCGCGAGTAGCCCTGCGCTCTCAGATCTTGGAACTCGCTTCGGCACAAGCGGTTTAAGAGTTGTAGGAATTAGTGCAGATGAGGATGAAACGGTTTGGCGGCGATATTTGCAGCAACACGGCAGCCGACGATTTGAGGTGCGCGACGCCACCGGGCAACTTGCGAAGAACTTTCATGTTGATGGCAGGCCGACTTTGGTCCTGCTGGATCGGCTAGGTCGCGTTCATTATGAGCAAGTGGGTTGGACCCCATTCAGCTATCTTATTTTGCGATACCGGATCGGCAAGCTGCTTGCTGATCACTGAATTGCGATAAGGTGACATGTGCGGCTGAGCGGATCTTTAGTTTTAGATTCTGCTTCCCTCGATTGAGCATCTTCCAGGTTGCATCGTAGTCGCCGGAACGCGGAACGGTTAGTTGCGGAAGCTATCACGCCCATATCGAAAGCTCGCAAGAACACGGGGATCCCGTGCCGCAGCCCCAGTTCGGAAATTGAGTACATACAGCGTCCCGCTGTGGGATAGTCGGTGCAAGACGCGGCCACGCGGCCTATTAAAGAGATATGCCAACGCGGTTCACATTCCCGTTCCGGCTGCGCTTGTCGCTGAAAGCGAGAGTGCGTTTCTTGAGTGATGCGTCGGTGAGCGTTACGATCTTCGACCAGATTCACTAATATAAATTATGAGTCGGGTTGAAGCAGTCGAGGCCGAGATCAGAAGAATGTCCGCCCATGAGCTTGCAGTTTTTAGTTCTTGGTTTTTGAACTTTGAGGCGGAGTTTTGGGATCGAGAAATCGAGGCAGACGCTATATCGGGCCGCCTTGAGCGACTTGCGGCTCTCGCCCTTCGAGAGCACGACCAAGGGCAAACGACTGACCTTTGATTCACAAAGCATCTCAGAGCTTCTGGATTGCGAATAAAAAGCTGCCGCTGCCAATCCAAGAGGCTGCTCAGAAATCGTTTACGTTGCTAAAGAGCGATAGCCGTCACCCGTCACTACACCTTAAACAAATAGGGGATTACTGGTCAGTTCGTGTGGGTTTGCGTTATCGAGCTTTGGGGGTTGGTATACCAAATGGGATCCTTTGGTTCTGGATTGGCTCCCACTCAGATTACGATCAAGTTGTCAGTTGATTTGCCACAGAGCTTCGTCTCAATTAGGCTTAGACGCTTTAGCGGAGCCGGTCTTGCATTTCCCTCTCGACAGAAGATGAGCCGACCAGCTGACGAACGCCCTCCAGCTCTTTTTTGAGGCGGGCTCCCCGGCGGGCGAGGCTAACTACGTAGGCCAGGACGACAATCCAGGCCACCAGAAAGCCGTAAAACATGAAGGTGAAGTTGCGTTGATCCATGGTAGTTCCTTAAGCGGTGGCGTTAGCGAAGCGGCGGAGTGAATCGATCTCGCGAGCAGTAATCTCTTGGCGGGTGCGGATGAGAACCAACGAACTGGCAATCAAGAGTAGAGCGAAAAAGTTGATGAAGAGCATGCGCTCCATGTTCGGGTCCATATTGCCACCTCCGGTTCGGAAGGAGAGAACTGGGCCTGGATGCTGTGTGCGGAACCAGTCAATGGACTTGTAAACAATAACAACATCGAAGCATCCGAAAACGCAAAGAGCGGCGGAGAGACGGGCGCGCTGGGTGGGTTCGTCGATGGCCCGGCGAAGCATTAAATAACCGCTGAATATCAGGATGCACACTAGAGCAGAAGTAAGGCGCGGGTCCCAGGTCCACCAGATTCCCCAAATAATTCGGCCCCAGATACTGCCAGTAATGATGTTGATGACCGAAAAGATCAGAGCGACTTCGATCACCGAGGCCGAAAGTGAATCCCACTTCAAGTCTTTTGAACTGAGATAGAGCAAGCTAAAAGTTAAGGCGATAAAGTAGCCGATCATGCCGACAATCGCGGCCGGAACATGGAAGAAGATAATGCGATAGATCGGGCCTTGAGCCGCCTCGTCGGGCAGTACAAGGAAAATGTTGTACAGCGTGTAAGTCAAAATCACGGCCGCGGCTACGGACAGGCAGATGGATATCTTTTCGCGCATTTCAGTTTGCTTCTTATCTTATTGCACCAAAGCTTATTGGATCAAAGCCTAGTTGACCAGAATGGTTTCCGCTAGCGCAATCGTGAGTGCGGTAAACACTAAGTCGAAGACCGAAAGAACCTTCATCCAAAGCCAGAGATCAGCGGTCATGGGCAGGTTGAGCAGGGCCGCATTCGTAAGTTCGATCGCGGCAATGAGCAGTGGAATCAGAAGCGGATAGACAATCACCGGCAGCATCAGTTCGCGCAGCCGTAAGTTGACGGTGAGGGCTCCGAAGATGGCGCCTACAACCGAGACGCCCCAGGTAGCTAGCAGAAAGATCCCGGTCAGTTCGGCCGGTCTTCGCCACCAGTTGACGTTGAAGAAGATCCCGAAAACGGCCAGCGACAGCAATTCGATAAATAGCAGTAAGGCGAAATTGGCCAGTGCTTTGCCTAGCGCAAGAGCGGAAGCTGAAAGTGGCGAAGCAAGCAAGGCGTCGAGGCACTCGTTGGGAAGCTCGCGCGCAAAGCCGCGGTTGAAGACAAGCGCGCCGGCAAAGACGAAAACGAGCCAAAGCAGGCCACCGGAAATTTCGTGAGTCATTTCCGGGGACGGATCGAAAGCAAAGGAAAAGAGCAGCAGGATAGAGACAGCGAATGCGCCGGCTGCGTTCAGCGATTCCTTGGTTCGGAGTTCAACGGCGAGATCTTTGCGGGCGATGAAG
>CAXTWQ010000052.1:31261-32223 GCA_964248065.1 uncultured Bryobacteraceae bacterium
TGACGGAGCAGCCGCATCAGGCAGCGGAACTCGCAGTCGTGTAAAGGCGGTAGAGCAGGCCGGGGTCGTCGAGCATCGCTTCCGTGCGCGGACCGGCGTGGCGGAGACGGCCATTCTCGAGCAGGGCGACATCGCTGGCAATAGCGAGTGCTTCCCGAAGCTGGTGCGTGGAGAGCAAAATGGTAGCGCCATCGGTGCGGGCCTGAAGGAGCAACTCGCTTAGCATTGTAATGGCGCGGTCGTCGAGAGAAGTAAATGGCTCATCGAGCAGCAGCAAGCGCGGCTGATGAAGAAAGGTACGGGCCAGAGCGAGGCGCTGACGCATGCCACGGGAAAATTGGCGCACGGGCAGGCTTGCCACACGAGCAAGACCAACGCGGTCGAGCCAATTGTCCACGCGGGATGACGGACTGCCAGTCACACGGGCAAAGAAAGCTAGGTTCTCGCGGGCGGACAGATCCTCATAGACACCAATGCCGTGTCCCAGAAAGCCGAGTTGAGAACGAGCCGCATCGCTGCGGGCGGGATGACCGAATAGCTGAACAGCACCGCGCTGAAACGGAGCGAGACCGGCGAGAATGCGAAGAAGGGTGGTTTTCCCTGCCCCATTGCGGCCGAGCAATGCTAGACAAGTACCGGGCTCGACCGTAATGGAGAGATCGCGCAAAGCCGGGTAGTCGCCGTAGAATTTCCAGAGACTGGCGATGCTGACACCGCTAGTTGCCATAAGGCGAGCGGACGGGCGAAGTGCGAAACAGATAAACAAGCCCAATGCCGAGAACGCCTAATGCAAGCGTAACGAGCCAGGGAATATGTGCATAGATAGGCGGCTTGCCTTCGGTAATTTGGGCACCTTCGTCCTCGGACGGCGTGGTGGCATCATCGGGATGGAGCGAGCCAATGCCGGTGATCTCGGCCGTGAATAGATCGTTAGCGACAACGTTGTAAATGTTCGCCTGCGT
>CAXTWQ010000052.1:32233-36208 GCA_964248065.1 uncultured Bryobacteraceae bacterium
CCTGCGTTTTGGGTTCGGTGCCGACAAGCTGTAGATCTTTACCGGCGAGCGTAACTCCGGGAGGAGCGATAAGGCGCAGTGGAGAAGCCGCTTCCATGCCCTTCACAGTAGCGAGACGCCCATGAAAGGTGAGGGGCGAACCAGCAACCAGGACGTAGTTAATCTCGAACTGTGACTCGCCCGGCTTAATGGGGAAGTTCACTTGATAGATGTCTGCTTCGCTTGTTTTCTGCGCAGCACGCGGCAGCGGCATACCGCCTGGGCCCTGCGCACTGACCCGAACTTGGCCATTAGCCGCAGCAGGAACATCAAACCGCAGAGCTCCAAGCTTCTCGTTGTTGTAGGTGGTGTTGGAATCGTTCTGAATGATGACGGTTTCGCTAGCGGCAAGCTGTGAAGCTGTCGGCTCCAGCACAAGCATGCGCTGCACAATGCGGGCGACGGCCGGTGACGCAGTAGATTCAAAGACACTAAGCTCAACCCCGGAAGTCGGGATATTTGGGGTGAGCAGCTTATTGTAGTTAACGCCCTTGTAGCTGGCCTGCAAGAGCTGGGGACCGCCGCCCGGTTTGTCATTGGTGAAGACAAACTTGCCTGTGGCATCGCTGGTAGTGCTGCCCAGAGTTTGCATACCGCCCTGTCCGGGCTTGACCAGAGTAATAGGAACGTTTGGTTCGGGCTTGCCTGTGGTGCCGTTCATAATCGTGCCGTCGATAGCCGCAGCCAGTGGCAAGCAGAAAACAAGAAGTGAGACAAGTCGCAAGGTCATGCCATAGCCTTTCCACATTCTCCGCAGAAACGCAGAGCCTGAGCGAATTGTGCCTTGCAGTGGGGGCAGACCCTCGACGTGGGCTGTTGCGCTTTGGCGGAGGCACGAACGCCGGGAACAACAGTCAGACCCAGGCGCTTGACGGTGTCTTCGGTCTCGGCCAAAACGACTGCAAGTTCGCGTTGCAGAGCGTGTTTGTTTTGCTTGTAATCGTCGTCGGAAAGCTTGCCGAGACGGTATTCAAACTGGAGGTCGCGCAGGTTGTCGTAGATAGCGGCTTTACGGTCGTCCAGGTGTTGAACAGGCGAAGCCGGGATAACAGCGGGAACGTCCTGCGGCCTAATAAAGAGGACGAAGATAAACGCTGCCATAGCCAGGAGGGCGGCGGCACCGATAATCATTCGTCGGGATCCATATGGTGGCGGTAGCGATCAATCAGAGCGTGGTCGGTGGCTGTAAGAGGTGCAGCGACCTGTTGCTTGCGGCGGACAAAGCGAAGGTAAACGAAGAAGCCGGCGAGCAGCATGAGTCCAGGCATGGCCCATGTAACGAGACCGCCAATGCTGTCGGTAGGCGGCGCTGATAGAGCCTCTACGCCCTGCTCACGCACGATGGTGCCAACAATAGCATCGTCGGTGGAGCCTTGCGCCTGCATGTCGTGAATGCGTTTGCGCATAGGCTCAGCAAAGCCACACCGTGGCATATTGCAATCGCCAACGGTGAACTTGCAGCCTTTACAGCGGCAAGCTAAGCGATCGCCCACACGCGCGACATCAGCCGTGACGTATTGCATCGGGTCTTGCGCCCAAGTAGCGGCCGCCAGCAACAAGAAAAGGGCGAGCGACTTAGACTTCGACTTTGGCACGGGTAGGTTCAAAGCTCACAACTTCTGTGCGCGCATACTGCAGGCGTACCTTGGCGGGAATCAGGCAGATGAGGCTTCCGAACAGCAGGACGAAGTAGCCGATCCAGACCCAAGAGACGAGCGGCAGAATATAGACCTGAAAAATGGCCTTGCTGTTGTCCTGCATGACGCCGGAGAAGTTTACGTACAAATCCTCATTGAGCGCGCGGCGAAGCCCGACGGTAGAACTCTGCTGCTGGCTGGCTTTGTAGAGCCGAATCTCAGGGTCGAGTTGGCCGGTAACGCGACCGTTTTGCGACACTTGCAAGGCAGCGTGGCTGAATTCGTAATTGCCGGTGTCACCGGAATTCACACTGAGAAGCTTTAAGTCATAACGACCGTAATGGACGTTCTCGCCCAGACCGATGTTGCTGATCTGGTGCTGGTCGAAGGCGTGCCCGGTAAATCCGATGAACATGATCACAATGCCCATGTGCACCAGATATCCGCCGTAACGTCGCGTATTGCGCCAGGTAAGTTCAAACGCAGCTTTAGGGAGAGGAAGCGATTCTTTGAGCTGAATTGCGCGCGAGCCCTTCCAGAACTCGGTGAAGATAGTGCCGAGAACGAAGGCGCAGAGGCCGAATGAAATCAGTGCGGCAATGTTGTGAATGCCTGCAATAGCGAGCGCCAGGATAGTGGTGATGCCAATAAGAGCCGGCAGCATAAACGCCTTTTTGAGACTGCTCGGCGAACTCTTGCGCCAGGCAATTAACGGACCGACACCGGTAAGGAAGAGCAGAAACAGTGCGATAGGAACATTGACGCGCACATAGTAAGGACCATCGATAGTTTCCTTTTCGCCTGTGAGCGCTTCCATGATCACCGGGAAGAGCGTGCCCCAGAGAATGGCGAAACAGCTGGCTAGGAGGATGAGGTTGTTGAATAGGAAACTAGACTCGCGCGAGACGACGCTTTCGAGTTTCACCTCGCTCTTCAGGTAGGGCAGATTGCGGATAATAGCGAACGCAGTCAGCACGGTCGCACTCACAAGAAAGGTCGTGAAATAGGGCTTGACCGGCGATTGCGCAAAGGCGTGGACGGAGGAAACCAGACCGGTGCGAGTAAGCGTGGTGCCAAGGATGCTGAGCAGGAATGTCGCCGAAACCAGCACCATATTCCAGACTTTCATCATGCCTTTTTTCTCCTGCATCATGACTGAGTGGAGGAAGGCGGTAGCGGTGATCCAGGGCATGAAGGAAGCGTTCTCAACCGGGTCCCAACCCCAGTAGCCGCCCCAGCCGAGTACCGTGTACGCCCAGCCCATGCCAAGCAGGATTCCTGTGCTTTGAAAGAGCCACGTGACGATAGCCCAGCGGCGGGTTGTATGGATCCAAGCCTCACCCGGTTGCTTGGTGATCAGGGACGCCATAGCAAAAGCGAACGGTACGGTGAAGCCGACATAACCGAGATACAGGAAAGGCGGATGTATCGCCATGGTCCACCACTGCAGAAGCGGGCTGAGCCCGTTGCCGTCAGTGGCGTCATAGATACCCTTGCCGATCATCAGCACTTTAAAAGGACTGGCGACAAAAGTAATCATGGCAATAAAGAAAGCCAGGACTGTGCTCATGATGCTAATGACAATCGGCATCATCTCACGGAAGCGGCGGCGATTGGTGTAGGTGACCACGGCGGTGTAGGTGGAGAGCAGCCAACTCCAGAGCAGCAATGAACCTTCCTGGCCACCCCACCAGGCAGTGAACTTGTAAATGCCCCACATTGCCTTATCAGTGTGGGCGGCCACGTAGGCAAGGCGGAAATCGCCGGTGACTAGTGACGTGACAAGGATGCCAGAAGCGAGAGTAAGCAGTCCCCAGGTGGCGTAGACTGCGCGCTCGGCCGCGATCACCAGGTAGGGACGTTTGGCATACTTGCCCCCTATGCCGGCCAGAATTGCAAAGACGGTGACACAGAACGAGAGGAGGATGGAGAGCGCGCCAAGGTTTTCCATGAAGGATGCCGCTACTATTTAAGATGCAGCAGGAGCGGGTGCAGCGCCCTGAATCTTAGTGGATTGAGTGGGCGTGTGGGTGAGCCCGCGACTCGGAGGTTTCGCCTCATACTTGGATGCGCATTTGGCCTGAATCTTGCTTGCTTCGAAGACGCCGTCCGGACCGAGGCGGCCATCAGCCAAGGCCTGTGCGTTGTCCTTGAAGGTATCGGGAAGAGGGTCCATGCCGGTGTAGACCACGTTCATCACCTGTGCGCCCTGATGGAGCGTAAAGGAAACCTGAGAACCATGTTTGACGATAGAGACGGGCTTTACATCACCACCTAAGCGAAGACGCTGCCCGTGAGC
>CAXTWQ010000053.1:0-35343 GCA_964248065.1 uncultured Bryobacteraceae bacterium
TCACCAGCGAGCACTCTGTCGACATCAGCCTCATCCTCGGCAGCGCTCACTGATCACTCTCAGCGGTACGACATCCTGCTAGAAAATCTGGTTGCAAATTGTTCGTGTTTTAGGGATTTGCAAGAAATTGCAACCGGCAATGGCCAGACCCTGTCCGACCGATTGCAACACGAAAAGCTGTATTGCTGAGGAATTCTTATGGATCACGTGCTTCCGGTATTTCTGTTCTTGAGCGTAGCCACCTTCTCTTTCTTTTCTTTCCTGGCCGTAGCGTTCTGGTCAGACTCACGTCGACGAGAACGGGAAGCTTATTACCGCAAGGAGACTCTGAATAGAATTACCGAGTCTCCGATTGAAAGAGCTACCGCCGCTCTGGAGTTTCTGCGTCAGGAAGACTTGAGGGGGCACCAGAAACGGCAGGAAGGCCTCAAAGTGGCAGGCCTGGTGACAGCTGGGGTGGGTATAGGATTGACCATCGCCCTTTACTCGGTAGGCGAAAGACCCGAATTCATGCTGGGCACTATACCGCTGACTATTGGGTTAGCCTTACTCGGCTATGCCTACCTGCTTGCTCGGCGACCGTAGGGCTGGCGCGTCCTAGTTGCCCGCTGGAATCAGCTGCCACAGCTGATTTGATCCGCCCCAACAACCCCACTGCTGCACGCCTACTCCGTTATCCAGCGCGGCCGGACCGCCTGTCACATCCAGGCACAATCCGCTGTTGCCGGCCACAACTTGGAAGCCGCTCGCCGTAGGAAGAAGCTTCCAGAGTTGATTCGTTCCTCCCCAAAAAGACCATTGCTGAATCGGAACGCCGTACGTCAGAGAGCCTGGACCATTCACCACATCAACAGCCTTCCCGCTGCTCTTCGACTTAAGCTCAAAGGTGCCTTGGGGGCCTGGGATTACCTGCCACTTCTGGTTATCACCGCCCCAGCAACTCCACTGTTGCAGTAGCACGCCGTCTTCGGTGGCTGCAGGGCCGCCCCGAACATCGAGACATCGTCCGCTATGGTTCGCCACAAGATAGTAGGATTGGTTGGCCGTAACGGCATTGGTGGTTCCCCCAACCGCAGCCACCTCATACCAAACCGTGGCATCGACGCCGGTGTTTAAAGAGAGTTGCAATGTGCCAGTTCCCTCGCCCACCTGTTTGGCCCGATTGCCTTGCGCATCCAATGCATACACGGCAAAGTGCGCGTCGGGCCGCAGATGCAGGGTATAAGCGGCTGCCAGCGGCTCGATCAATGAGGGTGCAGTACCCCAGTTGTTCCCAAGCGAAGTCCGGGTTGCATTCCAAATCATGCCAGTGTTTTCATAGCGTGTCAGAACGGAAAGCAGTAAGCGTTTAGAAGACAGTAGCGGCTGCCCGTCTACCGGCTGCAGAGTGACAGACGCAAAAGGCGCAGTACTCGGCGAAGCAGCCACGCTGAGATTAGATAGGTTGATTGCCTTCCCTGCCACAAATCCAGTAACTGACTGCAGATAAGGTGAGCTTACTTTGTATATCGGTTTGGCAGAATCGCTTTTGTCGTATGTGAGCTCGCCGTGATCGCTCGTCACAACAGGCGGAGCCTCGCCAGCCCAATTTGTTCGTGATGTAGGCGCATCCCCATAACTGGTTCGAACCGAATGAACCAGCGACTGCCAATCCGCATATCCGTTTCCGCCAAAAATCTGCCCTGTGACCAGCCTCGGGTCACCCTGCAGCAGGTCGGTGCGATTAGCCTGTATAGAGATTCGTTCGGCAGCTGGCGTGTTTTGGGCGCCCAAGAAAATGCGTGAAGCTACCGGGTATTGAGCTGACGCTATGGGGTTGCCACCCAGCGCAAAGAAGTAGTTGCCCTTCCAGCCTTGCGAGGGCGGCATAGGGGCAAAGTAATCGTCCGGGAAGTTGCCGTACAAGGAGGGCATGAGCGCGTCCCAATCCTGGAAATTGGCAAATGTCGTCAGCCACGGAAACCATTCAACGGCGTAATCGCAAGGAAACGGGTCCACTGATTCTGTAACAGTAAACGGTTTTCCCTGAACAGCCAGGGATGACCAGGTGAAGAGCAGAAAGAATGGGTCGGCGCTGAAAGGCTTGTTCTGAATCGTCCACGTGCTCAGCGCGTCGGGAGTATCTGTAAGTATCGGGTAGTCAGGATAGACGTGTTCGTCGACAAAATCTTGATGCGAGGCGAGATCATAGTTGAGCGGAAGGCCAAATCCGGCAGTTCCCGTGATCATCGATTTCACCCCGATTGTATTCCGCAAAAATTGGTTCATCCCATCGAAGAAGGTTTGTTCGGTTTCATAGTAGAACTGATGCAGATCCTGGTTACGTGCCAGCACGTAGCCGCTTAAATTTGCAGTAGTCTGCCGTCGGACAGACTTCTGCGCCAGCGATTCCCCGGAGAGTAAACCACTTGCAACGTGAGGCGTGAGAGACACATTGTCGATCCACACAGTGCCCGTGACCGCACCCACATCAAGGTTCAATTGAACGTGACCGGCGTTGGAGACGCTTGCCTGAAATGTTGCAGCAACCTTCTGCCAAGCTGGTTGAGCATTGAAGTTTCCCGCAACTTGATAAAAAGTGTAAGCCGACTGATCTTGGATTAAGTCTGCCCGAACCTGGGTGCCAGCTGTTCCTTTCAGCGAGAAACTGAGGTCATAGAGTTGGCCGTTCTGAAGCGATAAACCTGCCCGGCTTAGCTGCACGTCCCAGATAGCACCCGCGGTATTTGCGATGTTGACACGCGCTGCAGTCCCGGTGCTAGTGGCCGAGGAAGCCTCACTCGAAACCGTGGCGCGAGCACCCTCGAAAGATTGCACAACCCAGCCTGATGACCCGGAAGCAAATGGCTTGGTGCTCCAGATGGCCGACTCCGTGGATGCTCCCGAATTCCAGGCAGCACTCAGAGCCGCATCGGAACCATACTTTTTGCTCAACCAACTATTCCAGAGACGATCGAGCTGGGAGCTATAGCTGGCCGGCAGACCGCATGACATTCCCTGCCCGCACGCAGAAGCATTAGCGATTGCTCCCAGTTGATCGTTGGCGAAGGAGTAGAGCATGGAATCTTCATTGCTGATTTCAACAATGGCTACGGCAGGGTCGTCGGCCAGCCGTAGATGGGTATAAGGATTTACGTGGCTCAGCAAGTTTGACGCATACTCCTGCTGTAGCTGGATCATCACTGGATCAAACTGTGTAGCAGGCTTGTTTAAAGCAAAGTTCGGGAACTGATCGTAATCTTTCACTCCGTCGCCGGAACGGAAGTTTCTTCCCGCATGCAGGTTAATGTCGCAATAGATTCCGTGCTTTTTGAGCTGATAAACCAGGTAGTCAAGGCGGTTTACCTGCAGCGAATCGAAGTGCCTTGTGTCATTCGGATAAGCAGGATCCCAGATGCTGATCGGCCGGCCGTACCCACCATCAATAAAATGCAAACGGACAATATTTGCGCCCATTCGGGAAAGCCGAATAGCCAACTGATCTGCTGCATCAGGTGGCACAATGCCCTGGTACTCCCCCGGCTGCTGCGGAGCTTCCGGATTCGGTGGAAAGATCGTGTTGAGCATGAAGTTAGGGCCGTAAAATTTGGCCCGCTTGCCGGTTCCGGTGAAGTAAAAATGGCCATCCGAGCCGGTGTGAAGCGGGCCACGGTTATCGATAGCCGTTGTAATATCCTGACCGGCGTAATCGAGCAGCAGAGCTGAGGCATCGACGGCTGAACCGGCGGTTACCGGGCCCGCCGGTGAGAACGGGAACCAAGCTGTCTGAGCCGTTCCAAGGCTGGAAGTGAGTACGCAAACAACGAGCGTGGTTAGGAGAGGGGAAGAGAAAACTGCGCGCAAGAATCGTCAACCTACGCAGTTTTAGTAGGTTGACGATTAGCCGTTAGGGCATCAGTTTTGTCCTAGGGGATGGACGAATGTACGCGCGCATTGGGATAGTAGCTTCGTGCGATATGTGTTCGTCCTGATCTCAGACGAAGCTATCTCGAAATTTTGAGGACGCGACGTTGTGGGCCCAGGTTTGTAGCTATTCGCAGCGTAAGGCAATGACCGGGTTAATTCGCGTGGCTCTACGGGCCGGTATGACGGAGGCGAGGAATGCGATTGCCACCATGAGACCGACTACCAGGAAGGTTGTCCAGATATCAGCGGCATTCACTCCAAATAAAATCGATTGCAGCAATCTGCCCAGCAAAATAGCGATCGGAATGCCCGATAGAAGGCCAATCGCCACAACAAGCAGTGTGTCCGCCAAGATCATCCAAACGATTGTTACCGGCCGGCCTCCAATTGCGATTCGGACTCCAATCTCCTGAGTTCGGCGGGCTACAGAGTAGGCCATCACGCCGTACAGGCCGATGGCCCCAAGAAGGAGCGCGAGCAGCCCAAAGAGCACCGAGAGACGTGCCACAAGGCGCTCCCCAGTCATAGAATTGTCCATCGATGCTTTGAGGGAGCGTACAAACTCAACCTGGAGCCTTGGTGAGACGGAATGAACTGCTTGGCGGATTTGACGGTCGAGGACAGCAATCGGCAACGAGCTCCGTATCTCAAAATCGGCGCCCATTTGTCCGTCAACCGGCTGCATATAAGGTACGTAAAATCGACGACTGATCGGGGCACGCAGGGAATCTTTCACGTCCCTGGCAACACCAATTACCGTGAGCGCAAAGTTTAGGTCGTCATCGTAGAAAATTGTGGCTCCCAGCGGGTTTCGACTGCCGAAATAGAACTTGGCCAGACTCTCATTAATAACTGTGACTCGCGTCGACCCGGGCCTATCCTTATCTGTGAACTCACGGCCGAGTAGGATCGGAATCCCAACAACTGAAAAGTAAGCGGGGCCCACCTGATCGAATCGGGCAATGGAGTCCTTCCGAGAGGCAGAAGTAAATCCTTCCACACGGATGCGGGAGCCAGAGTCTAGCCCGGTGAACAGCCCATTATCTGAATAGCTCGCGTCCCTGATGCCCGGTGTAGTCTGAAGTTTCTCGACTACGCGTTGCACAATCTGACCGATCTCTATTCCCTTGTATCCAGCACCGGTCGGGTCCACCCTGGCGGTTACGAGCCTTTGGGGAGAAAAGCCGAAATTTTGCGCTCGCAAGTTGTATAGTGTGCGCGTGAACAGGACGCTCCCAAAAAGCAAAATGGTAGACAGTGCAACCTGAAGAACGACGACTGCTTTTTCTCCTGTCATTCGAGACCTGCCGCTCCGCGTGGTACGGCCGCCTTCTTTCAGGACCGAGTGAATATCAACTCGTGTCGACCGAAATGCAGGAACAGCGCCGAAGAGAAAAGTTGTTAAAACAGCGACGGCCCCTGTAAACAGGAGCACACGAACGTTCGGCGCTAGGTCGATCTTCAGCGCCGAGTTCGCCTCTGCAACCAAGCTGAAGAGCATACGGCCTGCAATCCAGCTAACCGGAATGCTGAGAACTCCGCCGCACATCGAAAGTAGAAAGCTTTCTGTAATGAGCTGCCTGATGAGTCGCGCGCGATCCACTCCGAGTGCCAGCCGGGTAGCGATTTCGCGCCACCGCGCTGCGCCCTTTGCAAGAAGGAGATTAGTAAGGTTTGCGCACGCGATTAGTAATACCACCGCCACCATTGCGAGCAACGCCCAAAGCGGCTTAGCAAACTGTTGCCTCAGGTCGGAGAATCCCTTTTCTCCATGCAGCAGTACTATTTGGCTTTGCTCGACTTCCCGCCGCCGATTGGCGCTTAGGTTACTTCCCTCTGCCTCAAGGAGAAGATTCCGGTTGACCACAGTGGTAGCCGCTTCCGCCCGTTTCAGCCCGACGCCAGATTTTAGGCGTGCAATAATCCGAACCCAACGCGCTGTGCGTCGTGGAAGCCAACGGCGACCAGGAAGGAAGTGTTCTTCCATGGTTAGCGGAGCCCAAAAATCAGCGCGTTCCCCGACAGTTTCTCCTATAAATGTCGGAGGCATAACACCCAAGATGGTGAAAGCTCGGTCGGAAGGATTGATGGGTCGATTCTCTTCAAAGCCGCTGGTGCCCCAACCACTGTTGAGGCGGCCAGCGCCCAGCCGCACCGGTTTGCCAATCACTTCCGGGTCGCCGTGAAAACGATCGCGCCAAAGCAAATAGCTGATGACAATGACGGGATGGTCTCCAGCGCCCATATCATCCGTTTCGGAAAGAGTTCGACCGATCACTGACTGAACTCCAAGCGCTCGGAAATAATTCCCGCTAACAAGCCGGCCTGTAATGGCATCCGCGGCACGGTCGCTCCCGTTGATTGGCACACCAACCAGGCTGGCCGTTCCTGCAACGTCTGAAAATACATCGCTGCGCACACTAAAATCCTTAAACTTTAAGTACGACTCCACATCACGGAAGAGAACTAGCCCTTGGGGATCCCGAACGGGCAGCAAACTGACTAGAACATGATCAATGAGCGAGAACATTGCGGCGTTTGCACCGATGCCCAAGGCCAGGGATAGAACGGCAACAGAACTAATCCAGGGGGTTCGCCGCATCATGCGAAGACCGTAGCGAAGATCCTGCCACGTTGTCTCGAGCCAGCTGATGGTGCTGGCGTCTCGCATACGATCTCGAACGAGCAGGGGATTTCCCAAGGAGCCGCTGGCCTGCGATTGGTGGAACTCCAGTTCCTCCCTCATATCAGCTTCAAGATGTCCCGGACGAAAGAAATTGAGAAATCGGCGTAACATAGTTGTGCTCAGGCAAAATCGAGAAACGTCGAGATCGCAGCCGTGTGCTGATGCCAGCGCTCCACAACAGTAGACAATGCTTCTTGCCAGCCGCGGTGAGACTGTAATAGCGAGCACGTCGATTGTTCTCTGACGCCCGCCACTCAGCGCGAATCAGTCCATCTGCCTCCATTCGGCGAAGCGCGGGATAGAGTGATCCTTCTTCGACTCTCAGCTGGTTGCTAGAGGCGTTCAGAATACAGCATGTGATGCCATAGCCGTGCTCTGATCCGCGCGCCAATGTTTTAAGGATTAAGAGATCAAGCGTTCCCTGAAGAGTGTCACGAGGCATACTTCTCCTAGACGTCTAGGAGAAGTATGCCTCGCAGGTGCGCTTGAGGTCAAGGACGAACGTGTCCTGGGTTCGCCCGCCGAGATACTCTTTTCAACTTAGAACGTCGCCGTTAGCCCGCAATCCTGGGATGAGTTAATCGGACAAGCGCCTGTCAGTGCGTCGCGCTTGATGGCGATGTGTTTACCATCCTAGCCGCCTGATTTGACCCTTCGTTCGGAATACATTCAGACTGCGCAGAATATAGCTACTGCGCTGTTTGTCGGTATGAAAGGGCTGTTATGACATGACGGAGCCGTTCAAAACTTTAAACCAACTGCGTGGCAATTTGCTGAAGGCGTTATTCCATTGAGGACGAAACGCCAAAACATGCACATCCGCTTATTCGGAAGCACATTCATTCGTTAAGACGAATACTTCGACTTAAATTGCATCGGCAAACGTTAACAGCAAAGCCCGGAGCTCGCAACGGGGTTTCTGGTTGGATGTGGCTACTACCTCTTGAGAACATTTTCGCCAGGTTTACGGCAAGTATACTCGCCGTTAGGTGTCATCGCGCGGGCACCTTTCGGGTACTCGCTTTTGTTTCAGCCTTGCTCTTTACCGTTCGTAACGGTCAGACTTTCGTCAAGCCGAAGCGACAGACACTTTGCTGCCCCACCGGCTTTCATGAACTCGCCCAAGCCAGTCAGGTCTACAGTGAAGCCGCGTTCGCGCAGCCACTCGATTGTTCCCTGCCCGGCACCATTCATGATTACGTGATTGCCCACGTTGACGGCGTTGCAAGCAAATTGAATTGCGTCGCTTTCAGGTATGGCCAGCCGCTTGTCACTGGGCACTCGCGACTCTATGGCAGAGCGGCCGGCGTTGTCGAAGGCGGCTTCGAAGTAAAGCAGGTAGCCGTCCGCCAGAGGACAAAAGCAGGTATCGAGATGATAAAAACGTGGATCGCACAAGCGCAGCGGCTGAACCTCAATTTGCAGCGCTTGGCCCACTAACTCCGCTGCAGACAAATCTGAACGGAAACCGAAACCAAACCAGAGCAGCGGCTGCTTTCGGTCAATCAGTGCGTCTCCGGCGCCCTCAAAGAAGGTGCCAGGCGGCATTGTTATGATCTCAAAGCCCTGAGCCTCAAGCCAGGTCTTGAAGTGCTGTTCTTCCGGGCGTCTTTCCTGACAGCGAAAGCTGCTGAGAACCGCCTTCTTCCCATAAATCAGGGCTGCGTTGGCAGTGAAGACAAGGTCCGGAAGCTGGTCCACGGGGGGCATCAGGATCACCTCGCCATTCCGAGCGATCAACTGCTGTAAACGAGTCCATTGAGTGGCAGCAAGAGCGCCGTCCGTATGGTGAAGCTGACCTTCCATCCAGGGATTGATAACGTATTGCACCCCAAAATACGAAGGCGGACACATCAGGAATCGCGGCGCACTCATGGACTTCGTTCGGGGAAGAAAGGGACTAGCGCCGCTATGCTGTGGGTGCCTGGGGAGAGGCCTGCACCGGGGCAGCATCCTCTTTCGGCTTCTCGCGCTTCTCCTTAGCAGGAGGAATAACCTTTACCGGGCTGATAATGACGTGTGCATTTCGACCCTCAAGCCGCGGCTGGCCTTCGATTGTGCCAACCCCGTTCAGGTCGCCCGCAAAGCGCAACAGAAGCTTCTTGCCGAGCTCTGTATGTGCAATTTCGCGGCCTCGAAATTGAACAATCGCCTTGACGCGATTTCCTTCTTTAAGGAATCGGATTGCATGATTTTTCTTAAAGTCGTAATCGTGGTCATCGGTATTCGGGCGGAACTTCAGTTCCTTTACCTGAATGATGTGCTGCTTGCGCTTGGCTTCGTGCTGTTTTTTCTTCTGTTCATACTGCCACTGGCCATAATCCATTGCTTTGGCAACGGGCGGTTCAGCGGTTGGAGCAATCAGAATTAAATCGAGGCCCATGTCCTGCGCCCGGCGTACTGCAGCGGGAGTAGGCATAACCTCGGCGGTTCCGTCCGGAAATACGGCGCGGACTTCTTTTACACGGATTGCTTCGTTGACGTTCTCGCGGATTCTTGGCCGGCGGGGAGGGAAACTTCTTGGTGGGTACATGCCGACTACGGGAGTGCGCAGATCTGTGCGCTGAGTTTGGTGGAGGATGAGATCAAATTCAATTCCTCCTTACAGTTTACACCGAATTTCACGATTGCAAGAAAATTCTCCGGGTCCCCAGCGTTCTCACACGTGGACATTTATTGAATGCCGGGGGACCATGAATGCCATGGTTGTTGTTAGCGTCACCTACCCGAGGAACTCGGGCACCTTCTTTGATCTCGATTATTACGTCCACAAACATTTGCCTATGGTTACGGCGCTTCTTACACCCTCTGGGCTGCTTGAACTGGAGTTGCTGCGCGGGATGGGAAAGCCAGACGGGTCGCCCGATGCGTATCAGATTATGGTGCTGCTCCGCTTTACAAGTGCGGCAGAGGCGCAAACATGTCTCGCTCAGCACGCCCCACAGATTATGAACGATATCGCCAATTTCACCGACGCGAAAGCTGTAATTCAACTGAATGAATCTTCGCTCGCGTAGAGCACGTACAGACCCTGAGCGGAACCAGTGCGTGTGTTAGCGTAAACAGAGTAGGGAAGGTCCGCCATGTTGCACAGCGTTTCTCGCGCTTGCCAATTCCCGGGTTGGAACCCTCCTTCTCCGCTGGAATATTCATTCGATGGACGCGACGATAAACGCCCTTGTTGACCTGCTGATCAAAGCGATCCCCACTGTCATTTTCTTCGTCTTCCTCACTGCTTATCTGAATGCGACGTACTTCAAACCGCTCGCCAGAATTTTAGGGGAACGGCGCAAGGCAACCGAAGGATTGCGGGAACTGTCTGAATCAGCATTTGCTTCGGCTGACCGGAAAGAGTCTGAGTTCGAGCGCATGTTGCAGGCTGCACGCAACCAGATTGGGCAGGAGAACGAGGAGACTCGCCGCGGCTGGGCGGTGGAGCAGACAGAAGCTATTGCGCGGGCTCGGGCTGAAGCCGAGACTCGGCTGGAGGCAGCACGCAAGCTGATAGCTATTGACTTAGCGGAAGCCTCAGCGCAGGTTCAATCGAGCATCGAGCCATTAACTGAACGGATTGTGCAATCGTTAACCCGCCGGAGAGCTGCCTAATGCGGCTACCGCGCTTCGTGCTTTTGGCTTTCGCGGCCCTGGTTCTGTGCCTCGTGTCCTCGCCACGCTTGCGGGCCCAGAGTGCTAGCGGGCAGGATGCAGCTGAGGAGCAGAGTGAGTTCTCATGGCACCTGATCAACAGTGTCATCTTTGCGGCCGTGCTTGGGTATGGGATCTGGAAGTTTGCGCCGGGGTTTTTCAATGCGCGTTCGGAAGACATTCAAAGAGCAATTAAGGACGCGACGGGACTGAAGTTGCAGGCAGACTTTCGCCACTCCGAGATTGATAGAAAGATGGCGACCCTGCCTGATGAAATCAGGCGAATGCGCGACGTATCTCAAGTAGCGATGGACCGTGAACATCAGCGACGCCGGGACGAAACGGCCCGGGAATTGCAGCATATAGAAAATTCGCTAAGGGCCGAAGTGGCCGCGGCCGAAGAGGATGCGGCAGAGCAGATCCGTAGCCGGACAGCGGCGCTTGCCATCGAATCAGCCGAGCGGCGACTGCGCGAACGCGGACCGGGCGGCACAGGAAAAGACGTTGTAGGCGATTTCATTCGTCTGGTTGAGCGGGGCCAGACCAGATGACAGGTGCTCTTGCCACTCACTATGCGCATGCTCTGGCCGAGGCTGTATTCGCGAAAGATTCGGGGCTGACTCCGGAGATCGCGGTGGAGCAGATGCGCTCGGTCGATCAACTGATTTCCGGGTCACCGGAGTTGAAGATTGCCCTGCTGTCACCTGCCATCAATAGGCAGCGGAAGTCAGCTGTCTTGTCTAAACTTGGCGCGGAACTCGGGTTGCATCGCCTCATTCAAAATTTTCTGCTGGTGATTGTCTCTCATCGCCGGACGAAAGATCTTCACGATATGAGGTTGGAGTTCGAGGCTGCGGTGGACGAGCGGCTAGGCTGGGTACCGGCCGAGATTACCTCTGCTGCTGAATTAAACGGGCAAGAGCGCAAAGAAATCGAACAGTCTCTCCGTACAAAGCTTGGTAAGTTGATTCGCCCGCATTATCAGGTTGACCCCAACCTGCTGGCAGGAGTTCGCGCCCGTGTTGCTTCTAAAGAGTACGATGCAACTTTGCGGGGCAAGCTGGAAAGCATGCGCGAAAGACTCGGTGCCGGGCGTTAGAAAAGGAATAGGAACGTATGGCTCAAATCAGAGCAGATGAAATTTCACGGGTACTTCTCAGTGAGATCGAGAACTTCGACGCTGTATCCAATGTCTCCGAAACGGGCTCGGTCATCAGCGTAGGTGATGGCATTGCGCGCCTGTACGGCTTGCAAAATGTGATGGCGGGTGAACTGGTTGAGTTCGGCCCGGATACCGTCGGCATGGCGTTAAACCTGGAGGAAGACCAGGTGGGCGTTGTGTTGTTGGGAGACTATAGCAACGTTAAAGAAGGCGATCAGGTTAAGCGTACCGGCAAGATTATGTCGATCCCGGTTGGCGACGCCATGATTGGCCGTGTGGTTAACGCCCTCGGTCAGCCAATTGACGCCAAAGGACCAATCGCCACTACTCAAAGCATTCCGCTTGAGCGCCTCGCTCCCGGCGTTGTTGATCGCCAGCCTGTCAAGCAGCCATTGCAGACCGGGATTAAGGCAATCGACGCTATGGTTCCGATCGGTCGCGGCCAACGCGAACTGATCATCGGCGACCGCCAGACTGGCAAGACAACCGTTGCGCTTGACACCATCCTGAACCAACGCGGACAGGATGTGATTTGCATCTATGTCGCCATTGGTCAGAAGCGCTCCACCGTCGCGCAGGTAGTTAAGACGCTGGAAGATCGCGGCGCGATGGCGTACACCATTGTTGTCGCTGCCACTGCTTCCGATCCCGCTCCGATGCAATACATTGCTCCATATGCAGGTTGCTGTATCGGTGAGTTCTTCCGTGACAGCGGACGTCACGCACTCTGCATCTACGACGATTTATCCAAGCACGCGGCAGCTTATCGTGAGATTTCTTTGCTGCTCCGCCGTCCTCCGGGGCGCGAAGCTTTCCCTGGAGATGTTTTCTATCTTCACAGCCGTCTTCTGGAGCGCGCTGCCAAGCTCTCAAACGAAAAGGGCGGCGGATCTCTGACCGCTTTGCCGTTCATCGAAACGCAAGCAGGCGACGTCTCGGCTTACATTCCGACCAACGTTATTTCCATCACTGACGGGCAGATCTATTTAGAGGGTGATCTATTTAACTCGAATATCCGGCCGGCTATCAACGTCGGTTTATCGGTAAGCCGTGTCGGTGGTAGCGCTCAGATTAAAGCAATGCGTTCGGTGGCAGGTTCTCTTCGGCTTGACCTGGCGCAATATCGCGAACTGGCTGCCTTTGCGCAGTTCGGTTCCGATCTCGATAAGGCTTCTCAGAACCAGTTGAATCGCGGTAAACGCTGGGTAGAAGTCCTCAAACAGGGCCAGTTCGCGCCGATTCCGGTTGAAAAGCAGGTGGCAATCATCTTCGCGGGCAGCAACGGGTTTCTTGACGATGTACCGGTGGAAGATATTCGCCGCTTTGAAACAGAGCTATATCAGTACCTGGACAACAGCCGTCCGGAAGTTCTGCAGGGAATTCGTGACACGCGCGATCTCAACGACCAGAACAAAGCGAATTTGAATTCTGCTTTGAAAGAGTTCAAGGGTAACTTCTCAAGCACCATCCAGAAGACACAGAAGCAGCCGGATGCGAACCGCAACGGTCAGGCTGACGGTCGCCGCCCACAAGGCGACAAGAATCGGCTCGGTGCTGAACAAGTTGACCAGGAATCTCGCAAGGCCCTAAACAAAGCGTAGGAATGCCGAGTTTAATCGACA
This sequence comes from uncultured Bryobacteraceae bacterium, assembly GCA_964248065.1. Classification (GTDB taxonomy): domain Bacteria; phylum Acidobacteriota; class Terriglobia; order Bryobacterales; family Bryobacteraceae; genus Bog-105. Next base: position 13,022 of record CAXTWQ010000053.1, read on the forward strand.
TTCGCCGCCGCATACGCAGCGTCAAGAACACTCAGCAGATTACAAAGGCCATGAAGATGGTCTCTGCGGCCAAGCTTCGCCGTGCTCAGGATCGGGCACTCGCCTCGCGTCCCTATGCGGAGATGATGACGCGTGTTTTGTCGAACGTTGCTTCTGCTGCGGCGGGGAATGAGGAAGCATCACAGCTTCCGTTACTGCAGGTACGCCAGGAGGACCGAATCCATCTGATTGTAGTGACTGGAGATCGCGGCTTGGCTGGCGCTTTCAATGCCAATCTGCTTCGTCGCACACAACGCTTTATCGACGAGCACAACGGCGCTCACATGGGCTACGATCTGATCGGTCGTAAGAGCCGCGACTATTTCCGGCGCCGCAATTACCCGATTTCGGGTGAGTACATCGGCATTATCGACCGGCCCACGATTGACCAGGCACGCGAGATCGCCGATAAGATGATCGATCTCTACAGCAAAGCGGAGGTGGATGCAGTTTATCTGGCCACTAATGAGTTTAAGAGCGTGATGGCGCCCAATATTGTTTTGCGCAAAATACTTCCGGTCGAAGTACCTGAAAGCAGGGAGCAGATTGATTACATCTACGAGCAGCCTCCGCATGAGTTACTGAGTGAATTGCTTCCCCGCTACATCGAGATGTCGATCTATCGAGCGATGCTGGAATCGAACTCAGCCGAGCATGCTGCCCGGATGGCCGCTATGGATACGGCAAGTAAGAACGCGGGCGATGTGATTCAAACGTTGACGCTGAACTTGAACCGCGTTCGCCAGGCGGCTATTACGCGAGAGATCATCGAAATCGTTAGTGGCGCGGCAGCTCTATAATAAGCTTTGACTGGCGTTCATCAAACGTAATGTCAATGACCTGATCAGTCAGGTTAAAGGGTTTGCTGATTCGGGTCAGCTAGAAACAATAATTATGGCAGCAATTGCAGGCATAGCAGAAGGTCATGTCGTTCAGGTGGCAGGCCCCACCATTGAGATCCAATTTCCTGAAGGGCATGTGCCCAAGATCTTCAACGCGATCAAGGTGACGAGCGAAGGTTTTGACGTTCCAACCAAGATTGACATAACGGCAGAAGTGGCTCAGCATATTGGCGAAGGTCGAGTGCGCACGATCGCGATGGAACCGACTGACGGGCTGGTCCGCGGCATGAAGGCCATCGATCTTGGCGCTCCAATCACCATCCCGGTCGGCAAGCAGACGCTTGGCCGTGTCTTGAACGTTCTCGGCGAACCCGTGGACAACATGGGCCCGATCAACTCTGAACATTTTCTGCCAATTCATCGCGCTGCTCCGCTGTTCGAAGATCAATCCACGCAGTTGGAGATGTTCGAGACTGGCATTAAAGTTATCGACCTGCTTGAGCCTTACCTTCGCGGCGGCAAGATCGGGTTGTTTGGTGGCGCGGGTGTCGGTAAGACGGTCATCATTCAGGAGCTCATCAACAACATTGCCATGAAGCACGGCGGCGTCTCTGTATTCGCCGGTGTTGGCGAACGTACGCGCGAGGGCAATGATCTCTGGCTTGAAATGCAGGAAGCCGGCATCGTTGTTCCTGATGACTTCAACAAGTCTAAGGTGGCGCTGGTCTATGGCCAGATGACTGAGCCGCCAGGTGCTCGCCTGCGGGTTGGTCTCACGGGCCTTACGGTTGCCGAATACTTCCGCGATGAGGAAGGGCAGGATGTACTGCTCTTTATCGACAACATCTTCCGCTTCACGCAGGCCGGTTCTGAAGTCTCGGCGCTACTCGGCCGCATGCCGTCCGCTGTCGGATACCAGCCCAATCTCGCTACTGAGATGGGCGATTTGCAGGAGCGCATCACATCAACCAAACGCGGATCTATCACTTCCGTCCAGGCGATCTACGTGCCCGCCGACGACTACACCGATCCCGCTCCGGCCACTACGTTCGCTCACTTGGACGCAACCACAAACCTGTCGCGGGCTATCTCCGAACTCGGCATCTATCCGGCCGTCGATCCGCTTGCCTCCACCTCCCGGATTCTTGATCCGAACGTGGTCGGTGCTGAGCATTACGATGTTGCCCAACGAGTGAAACAGACGTTGCAGCGCTATAAAGATCTGCAGGACATTATTGCCATTCTCGGTATTGATGAATTGAACGATGACGATCGGCAGGCGGTTGCTCGAGCACGTCGCATTCAGAAGTTTCTCTCGCAGCCCTTCCATGTCGCCGAGCAGTTCACCGGTCGCCCCGGCAAATACGTAAAGCTGGAAGATACGGTGCGCAGCTTTAAAGAAATCGTCGACGGCAAATATGACGATCTTCCCGAGCAGGCCTTCTACATGCAGGGGACCATTGATGAAGTCCTGGAAGCTGCCGAGAAGATGAAAAACGCTAAGTAGTACGCGAAGATGGCTGACACTTTTCAATTGCAGGTTGCGACTCCGGAACGAATCTTCGCTGATGAGCAGGTGGGGCAAGCTGGACTGCCGGGCAAGAACGGGTACATGGGTATCCTGCCCGGCCATGCTCCCCTGTTAAGCGCACTCGGTGCTGGAGTATTAACCTATGGCACTGAAGGCAGGGAGGAAGTGTTGGTGGTCGATGGCGGCTTTGTAGAGATATTCGAAGATCATGTGCGCGTTCTGGCCGACCACGCCGAGCGCGCATCCGATATCTCCGCCGGCGCTGCCCGTCGCGAACTGGATGAAGCCAATACTGCTCTTGGCGGAGCCCAGGATGTCGCTGAATCGGATGCTGCGCTGCGCCGTATGCAGAAAGCGCAAGCTCGCCTTGATGCTGCCGAGCGCTTGGCAGTTCTGCATTCGCGCACCAGTCATAGCTAAAGGAAGTCTCGAATTCCTGCCTTTGACACGCCCTCTCTGCTGCTCAGGGCAATCCTTCATTTCACCCTTCTAGTTATTCCCAGCGCTGCAGTCTGCCTATTTGCCGTCAGGCGCCGAGTGTACGATTCCGTCCTGCTCGGTGCTCTGGCATTAGCGGCTACGGCCGTCAGCGGATACGTCCTCTTCCTCCTCTGGTTTGTCTCCTATCACCTGGTCCGGCCGCTCGCTTGTATTGCTGAAGCGTGTGCGTTGTACTACCTGATCCGCTATGGCCGCCACATTGCTCCAGCAGCCCGAACTGCTCTGGCACCGTTAGCTGCACCGGCGCTTCTCGTCTTCACTTCGTCGGTGCTGATACTGAGTTGGACGTTCGTCTATCACGGGTTGCGCGATCCACTTATTACTCCGCAGGAGCGCTTCTCCCATCCGCTTCCCGGCGATAACGCTATCCCGTATTTGTTTGCACATTCCATGATGAGCAATGGACACAAAGTTCCGCACCCGCTCGTGATCGACTATCTCTCAAGTGATCGTCCGCCTTTGCAATCAGCCGTGGTGCTCTCGCAATATCCGGCCATTACTGTTCCGTGGACGTTGGGCTACCAAGTGCTTTCGGTTGAGCTACAGAGTCTCTGGATTTTCGGTCTCTTCTTATTGCTGTATTCCCTTAAGATTCGCCGCGAAGCTATCGCCTGCGTACTAACGGGCTGCCTGTTCACCAATTTCATATTCGTGCAATGCACGTTTGTCTGGCCGAAAATGTTTGCAACCGCTTACATGCTCGGGTTTTGCGCGCTACTTTTCAGTCGTAGGCTGGCCAGCGAGTCTCCATTTCGCAGTGTCACCGCAGTAACTGCGGGAAGCCTGCTGGCTTGGGCATTTCTGGCGCACGGTGCCAGTCTATTTGCATTGCTCGCGCTTGTACCCACAGCCTTGCTGTTCCGTCGATCCGTTCAACCGCGCGCGTTCGCCATGCTGGCGGCCACATCTGTCCTTCTATATATCCCGTGGATCTTTTACCAAAGGTTTTATGATCCACCTGGTGATCGCTTGTTGAAGATGCACCTGGCTTCTGTCTACACGCTCGACTCTCGTACGGCAGGACAGGTGATTGCAGACGCTTACCGCGCTCTTACTCCTGCGCGCTTCTACTTTCTTAAGAACGAAAACTTCACAGTTGCCTTTGGTGAGCACACTTACTGGGCTGACTTGAAAAAGCTCGTGTTTCAGCTCCCGCCAAATGAACCGGAGCGATCAGCCGTCCGGCTTGCAACGGTAAAGGACTTAAACGGCCTCGGCTTTTTTTATTTTGCCTGCACAATGGGCTTATATCAGGTAGGCCTGTTAGCAATTCCATTTGGAGTGTTCCGCAGGTTTCGCTCTCCGGAGTGGAAGATAGCAGCCATGTTCCTGGTATTCGTCATCCTTGGAAATGTAATTTGGTGCCTTGTGATGTTCGGCCCCGGAACCACCTTCGTTCACCAAGGAACGTATGTCACGGTCATGCTTGGCTTTAGTGCGAGCATACTTGCGCTGTGGGCCGTTTCGCGGACTCTGGCGGTAGCAGTGACAGCCGTGCAGGTTGCCTTATTCGGCTATATACACGTCTTCCTGTTAGTTCCTTATGGAGAAACTTTCCATCCTACTCTCGCCACCTTGTCTGCAATGGCATTAGCCGGAACCGCGTACCTGCTCTACCAGGTAGCAACATTTCGATTGAATCAGCGTGATCCGGACACGTTGGTTGCCTGACCTGGCATAACGGTTATCCAGCCATTCACTTTGACGTCTTCCAGCAGTTCCTTCTGCCATGCATATTCCTTGTGCTCTTTAAGGAACTGAGTTGCATTGAACGCAACCCCGCACGGATGGCCCATCGCTGCCTCAAATGACATCTTCTCCGCCATTGCGCTGTCAGCCACTTTTGTCTCCGCCGCGCCGGCCGGTCCATAAGGTCCCTGCCAGTTCTTCATTCCGCGGCTTGACTTATCTATGTGGCCGCAAAGAGTTCGCTCGTTTGGATCAATCTCTTTCGTGATCGCGTCGTAGTGATCGGTCTCAAACTTCTTACCAAGCTCAATGTCAATCTTGCCCTTGTTCTCAGCCATTAACTGATCCCAACGCCTGTGCCGAACCTGGTTCGGGGTGTTCGGATCGCTCGCTGGAAAGTCAGTTTCCTCGGCTGTAAGCTTTGGATCAATCGGAAAGTTCGAACCTACGAAGTATCCATCTTTGCTCCGCGATAATGTGACGTACTTGAGCCCTAACTCCAACTGTGCAATCTCGTTCGTCTTGCGATCGCCTACCAGCCAGGTATTTGCATACCCTCCGTTATTGCCTTCCTTCATGATGCGTTCGAAATCGTCAATCGATTCCGAATACTGCATCGCACGGCGGGCACGCACAAATTCCGGCACACCGTGTGAATCGAAGCCGAAGAAATTACCGATTGTTGTTTCCGTAATCATGATGCCTGCGTCGTTGATTCCGAAATCGTCGCCGCTATGGATTAAGCCCGGCATGCCATCCATCAAAAAGTGGTGGCCCGCCAGCGGTTGCACGTCGAAGATAATGTTCCAGCGTGTACCGGTCAGGTAGTCAGTCCAATTGTTGTGACCAATAACAATCCGGCCATCCTTGGTATAGGCGCCGGTTGCGATGAAGGCACTGCAATGTTCAGGCGCATGACTGACAACACCTTTGGTTTGCAGCCGCTTGGAAGCGTCGTAGTAATAGGAGAACTCCATATACGCGTTCATCGTGACTAAGTCGAGCAGATCCAAATGCGAGCCTCGCGCCCGGACTCCATCAACCATCGCGCTCAGTTCCTGCTGATATTCGGGCGTTAGCTTTGGGACAAACAACTCCTTTGAGACGTTCCGCATCTCCGCCCAGGAGTGGCTCACACCATGAGTCGTACTAAGCTCGATGGCGCGCTTGGAATCTTCAATCTCCGGAGCTAACAGGTATCCGTGCTGATAGCCCACAGCCGCCGGCGTCCCCTGAAGATGGATGAAGATCCAGCCGCTCTTTTCGGGATTGCGGTACGCGCCTGTCAAGCGGGCGTCTGCTGACCCGGCAATCTCACTCGCAGCACTTAAGCGAGCCGTTAATAGCAACGCTACGTAAGCGCACTTGAGAATTGTCGGGGAGTAACGCATATATGGGAACGATTACAGCACATTTGTAAGCCATGCCTTTACTTCCGTTCCCCGTCTAGCCGCATCATAGTCATAGAGTGGAAACTGCAATCGACCCGATCGCTCGTGAGAGAGAACTGACTTCGATGTCAAACGTGACAGTTCTCGTGATACTCGCGATTGTCACCATGACGTTTGGCGCCATCATTGGCGTTTTCCTGTATCGCTCAGCAGCCCCGAAGTTTTGGGGGCATCTGCAGGTCCCGGCGATCTTGTGGATTACAACAGGACTCCTGGTCATTAGCAGCATCACCTTCGAGGCCGCCCGTCAGCAATTGTCGCGAGGCAATCAGGAGGGTTTTCATTTCCTGATCAGCTGGACACTTACTCTGGGTCTAGCCTTTGTTGTTGGCCAAGTCTTAGGCTGGTTTCAATTTCTGCATACTGGAGTGGTACTCGCCAAGAACCCGCACTCCTGGTTCATTTTTCTCTTCAGCGGAGTCCATGGAATTCATGTGGTAGCGGGAATGATTGGAGTTGTTTACCTGTATCTGCGGACGCGAGAAGCTGCGAGCGGACCCAAGTTTCAAATGCAGACTCGGGTGATGGCAAAGGCAGTTTCACTTTGCTGGCACTATCTTGGGTTTTTGTGGATTGTCATGTTTACGCTTCTCGTGAGCTGGAAGCGCTGAAAAACAACTCGGGCCCGGTACAAACACGTAAGTGTAAGTGCCGGGCCCGAGTTGTGTAATGTTCAATTGAACAACTGGAGTTAGTCTTTGATTAACTCCACTCGGCGATTAAGTGCGCGACCCCGATCGCTTGCATTGCTCGCAACCGGTTTCTGCTGACCTTCAGCTTCAACTCGAAGGCGGCCGGAATCGACGCCATGAGCGGTCAGATAAGCCATAACGCTTTGAGCACGTTGTTGAGCGAGCGACGCGTTTGTAGTGCTGTTGCCAGTTGAGTCAGTAAACCCAACTACCTTCATCTTCCAGTCTTTGTTGTCTTTCAGCGCTTGCGAAACCTGATCCAGTACGGCTTGCGAGTCACCGGCAAGGGCAGCACTGGCGGTTGCAAAGTGAACCTGCGTATCATCCAAGCTGATTCGTCCATCTTTGCGAATCGAATCACCGATGGAAGCAGCTGTTAAGGTCTGAGTTCCAGACGTGGTGTCCGGTTTGGTCGTATCGGCCACTGCTGTGGGGGCAGCCCCGGTCGGAGCAGCCGCAGTATCCGTATTGTGAGAGCGGCTGAACCACCATGCAGCCAGGGCCAGAAGCAACAGGAGGGGCAACAGCCAAGCCCAGATCGGGAGTCCCTTCTTGCCCGGCTGCTCTTCGTAAACTTTAACTTTCTCAGTTGCCATATTAGATTCCTTTTGCTCCCTTTGTGCGGGTGCCAGTCACGCCGGTGCCAGTGCCCGTGCCACCGGTATCAACCTTCTCGACTTCTACTTCGGTATGACGAACTGTGTCGGTGATCTGCTCTGTTCTTTCGGTGACGTCTTTTTCAACTCGAACTTCTTCGACGACTCGGGCAGACTTACCAACAACGGGAACCTCTGCCGTCTCAGTCACTTCAATGGACTGAACTTTCAGCGCGTCCAAATCAGCCTCAGTCACAGCTCGATTAACCGGATGGCGTTCGATGGTCGCATGCTCTTCCCGAAGCGTGACTGATTCCTCGATCGGTGTTTCAACCATTCGGCTGTACACCCGAACTCCGCCTTTTTGGACTTGCCGCTTACCAACCGCAAGCTCTTCCTCTACGATGGGGATAACCGTCTCGGCATTAGCGTTGGTAGCTACGGGCGCGGACTGTTGCACGGGAGGAACTGCCGCCACCGGAGCCGTCTCGCCGATGATCTCCTGGTCTATCTTCCGAGCCTGATGCCTTGAGAAGATTGCTTCCGCTCTATCGGTCATCGACTCCTGACCCGAGACGACTATTACGCTCCCGCCGGCACTGATCCCATCGGAAAGCAAACGCTCGTCCCTTTGAGGTAAATTCAATCCCTGCAGTTTGGACATGTGCGTTCCACTTGCCGAAGAGCTTCCGCCACCCAGCACTGAAATGGAATCGGCTGGAATCTGGGAACTCTGTAACTCTGCCAGAGCCTCTTGGGCCTGCCGGCTGGTATGGAATAAACAAAGAACAGTAGTCAAATTTGATGTTGCTTGCATTGTGCTCCTATAACTTTCACTCAACTGCGGTGCTGAACAGGAACGAACTTACATCTGCGATACCCGCCTGCCATTGCCTTACTAAGTGGCCTGAACAATTGCGTACCTAACAAGTAAGTGCGGCGCCCTGAACTTCACTCCTGCCTTTGCTTCTACGCATTGGTTCGGAGAGCGAGGCTACAGTGCCTAATCAACACGCACGATAACTAGAGTGATTCAGGCGCGGAAAGTTACGGGACAATATACGCTAACTGCTTGCATGTATTCGGGATAGTTCCATTACTACTGCTGAGTAAGTTGTGCCTGCACTCGGCAATATTTTCCCCTCTATTTTGCTCGGTGAACGCATAGTTGTACCAAAGAACTCAAATTATTTTGTAGTCGGAAACTTCCAACCTGTACCGGCGTCCTAAGGACGATACATCTCGGCGGTATTGCGAGAGAGGTTGCACTGAACATTCGTTTAGAGCGTGCGTCAGCTCCCATGATGTTTGTGTAGCCGCAGCAGAGAGGCAAGAACATATGGCAAAAAGAACGAAAGCAGAGGATCCAACAATGGCACAAGAAAATAAACAGACAAGTGGCTCGGCTGGTGCCCAAACGGGTTCAGGTCCGTCGGTAACTGAGGGAATCGCCGACTCGGCTAAACAGGCGGGCAGTCAGGCCAAAGAAGCAGCAGCGCGTGCGTTCAGCCAGGCAAAGGATGAGGCAGCTTCGCGTGCTGACCAGCAACGTCAAACCCTCGCTTCCGGCATCGGGGCTGTCGCCCAGGCATTCAACAGCATGAGCGAGGAACTGAAGAAAAAGGAGCAGGGACCAATAGCGGAATACACTGCCGAATTTGGCCAAGCCCTCGGTGGCCAAGTAGAAAAGCTGGCGACTTACTTGAACCAACGAGATATCAAGCAACTCATCGGAGACACTGAAAACTTCGCGCGGCGCTCTCCTGGAGCATTCCTCGGAACCGCCTTTGTGCTTGGCGTGGCGGCTAGCCGCTTCTTTAAGAGTTCGAGTTCGCAGAGTAGCTCGGAAATCAATCAGCCGTCCTATCCCAATCCGACGACGCACCCGGGACAATTAGCTCTCCCGCCGGCACCGGCCGCATCAACATCAGCGCAACCGTCACCTGCGTACAACGTGGGTTCGACGTCTTCAACGCCAGCCACGACGCCTTCGGCAACCACCGGGTCCCCTTCATCTGGCCAGACTGTCAGACAGGGTGGCCCAACTTCCACCGGCAACATCCCCACTACGAGTGGCTTGTGAGAAGGGTGAGGAAGTTGCATTATGCCTGATAAACAGGACAGTTCTATTGGCCAGCTTTTTGGTGAACTCGCGAACGAAACCGGCCTTTTAATCCGACAGGAGATTGCTCTTGCCAAAGTTGAGCTGACGCAGAAGGCCATTAGCGTTGGACTCAATATCGGCTTTCTGGTTCTTGGGGGAGCAGTTGCCTATGCAGCATTGCTGGCGCTGCTGGCCGCATTTATCATTCTTCTCGCAAATTATATGGCTTGGTGGGCAGCAGCATTGGTCGTAGCTGCCGTGGTTGGCATCATCGCTGCGGTACTGGTGATGAGAGCCCTGGCCGTGTTAAAGAAAACAAGTGTCGCGCCGAAGCAGACCGTAGAAACATTGAAAGAGGACGCACAATGGGCGAAACAACAGGTAAAGTAGGACCGATTGAGGATCTCACCAGTTCGCTGGAGCCGGGTTCCTCGGTGACCATCACTCCCCGGAGTCATTTGGACGCTGGTAGCGAACGTGAATCAGTCACCGTGACTCCCCGGAGTCAGCTGGATATTGGTACACAGGGCGGCTCGGGCATCCCAGCTCCCACGAGCCATATAGATGGTGGTGTCCCCGGTGGCTCTGCAACCACGGCTCCCCGAAGTCAAGTGGATGCCGGAAGCGAGGGTGGGGACGAGGCGGCACAAATCCGGTCCGGCATTCAGAATACCAGGGCTGATTTGAGCGAAACGATCAACGCACTTCAGGATAAGCTCGACCCCTCGCATATTGCGGAACAAGTGAAAGAGCAGATTCGGGAAAAAGCAAGTGAGGCGTTCGGTAGCGCCAAACAAACTGTGAAAGAAGCAACTATAGGAAGGGCAGAGAAAATTGTGGCAAGCGTAAGTGATTCAGTTAGCAGTGTGATTTCAGGGCCGACAGGAACAGCCGTTAAGGAAAAGAGTTCCTCTATTGTGCAGTACATTCGGGAAAATCCGATCCCGCTTGCTCTGGTGGGTATCGGCATTGGGATGTTGACGATGAATAACCGTAAGAAGGGTTCTTACTCTTATCGCTCGGGTATTCAGCCGAGCAGGTATGACCGTTCCGAGGTGATTGATTTACAGACAGGTCAGCCGTCGTTTACAGATCGTGCTAAGGATGCGTTCAGTGGCGTAGCTGAAACCACACGCGGAGCTGCTGACACCGTGGCTGAAAAAGCTCGGCAAGCAGCTGGGCAGGCAACGAGTGCAGTTAGTTCCGCCGCATCTACTGTGAAGGGCGCTGCTGGAACTGCGGTCGACACAACGCGCCGCCAGTGGCATGACGTAAATGATCAAGCGCGCCAAGGTGTCAGCGCTGCCGGTGAACAACTCAAGTCCACACTGCAAAACAATCCGATGGCTCTCGGCATTGCCGCAATCGCCGCTGGAGCTCTGATTGGTCTAACGCTACCGTCCACGAACCTTGAGCGTGAATATATGGGCGATGCTCGTGATCATCTTATGGATCAAGCCAAGACCGCTGCACAGGAAGCTGCAAAGAAAGTGCAGCATGTGGCAGAAGAAGCTGGTCAGTCACTGAAAGACGTAGCCCAGAAAGAAGGGCTCATCGGAGAAGAAAAGTCTTCCGCCTAACCAGGCCATTACAGGACTGAAAATCGGGTCCTGAGCACGCACTTGAACCAAGGCGATTCGTTAAACCGAGGGAGTCGCCTTGGTCCATTTTTTAACAACTGCTACTAACTGCTCAGCCTGAAACGGCTTGGAGAGATAATCGTCCATGCCAGCTTCGAGACAACGCTCTCGTTCACCTGCCAGAGCATTTGCAGTAACAGCAACAATCACCGGCTGCTTTCCAGCCAGCTTGCGAATTTGCCGGCATGCTTCCAGGCCATCCATGGTCGGCATCTGGCAATCCATAAGAATCAAGTCGTAGGACTTAGTCTTCTGCGCCTCTAATGCTTCGCTTCCGTCACTTACCAAATCAATAGGAAAGCCTGCTCGTTGCAAGATCAATTTGCCTACGCGCTGATTAATTTGATTGTCTTCCGCCATCAATATACGCGGATATGAACTATCCGCAGTAGATTTATCGGGAAACATGACGGCGATCGCGGAAGCAGACGTAATTGTTATGAAACATCTCGTCCGAAGCTACGCCCAAGATAGCATCCTGTAAGCCAAAATACTTCCGCATAATTGCGCGATCAACTCATGCCGACTTATCTTCTGGTAACTTCATCCCGATCTACTCGTCCATCCCGGATGTGAATGATGCGATGCGCATGCATGGCAATGTCAGGCTCGTGCGTTACAAGGACAATCGTATTTCCTTCGTTGTAGAGCCGTTCAAACAGAGCCATGATCTCGTCACCAGTCTTGGTGTCCAGGGCGCCGGTGGGCTCATCGGCAAGTAAAATTGAGGGATTGTTTACTAATGCTCGTGCAATTGCGACACGCTGCCGCTGACCGCCTGACAATTCATTCGGCTTATGGTCCATGCGCTTTTCAAGGTCGACTGCCCGCAGCGCGGCGCGTGCTTTCTCAACCCGCTCATGGGTGGAAAGGCCAGCGTAGATTAACGGCAACTCAACATTGTGCAAAGCGGAAGCACGAGCAAGCAAGTTAAATGTTTGGAAGACGAATCCAATTTCCTTGTTGCGAATGCGCGCAAGCTCATCGTCCTCCATGTCGCTTGCAAGCTTGCCATTGAGATAGTAGAGCCCTTTGGTAGGAGTATCAAGGCAGCCAATCAGGTTCATCAAAGTAGACTTGCCTGAGCCGGACGGGCCCATGATGGCCACGTACTCGCCTCGCTTGATCTGGACATCCACGCCCGACACTGCATTGATCTCCTGGTCGCCCATGATGTAGGTCTTCCAGAGATCATAGGTACGAATCACAATGCCGTCGCGCTGCAGGCTCTCGCCCTGCTCCTCGCGCTCCTTCGGACTCCAGTTATGGATTGCTGCTTCTACTGTGGCCATTCATCCTCTTTCAACTCAGCCTGTTCACGATCCACGCTTCTTCGCAGTCAGCTTGTTTGTTACTAACCGGCAGTAGCTGTCGGTGCGGGTGTCAACGGCTTGTTATCTACCTTTACTTTGACGCCGTTGCGGATAGAGCGGATTACCTGATAGCTGCCCGTCACAATCTGATCGCCCTCCTTTACGCCGTCTACCACTTCGATATCAGTGGCGCCAGTCACGCCAGTTTTCACTTCATGGAACGTGGCTTTGTCACTGTTCACCACGAAAACTCCCTGCAGCTCTTCTTTCATAGCTTTCTCTTTGGCAGGGTCGTGCTCGGTTGGGGGCTTGGCACCAGGAACCTGCTGCGCCAACTGGCCACGCTGCCGAAGGGTGAGCGCCTGAATCGGGATTGCTACCGTGTGCTGGCGTGTCGCCGTGATGATGTTCGCCGTGCAGGAGAGGCCCGGCTTCGTTAATTCCTCGGCAATGTCGAGAGCGATCACAACTTTGAAGTCCTTAGCTTCCTGACTAGAAGTCGAACTCTGAGATGCTGCTACGCCCGTCGATCGAACGAGGGCCGTGTCGCCAATCTCAATCACCTTACCTTTGAAGGTTCGGTTCGGGATAGCATCGATAGTCACTTCAGCCGGCTGGTTCACTTTAACGCTTACAATATCGGTCTCGTCGACGTGCACCTCAGCCGTGATGATGGACATGTCAGCGATGGTCATGATCGTGGACGCCGCCGAATTCTGAATACCGGGAACTACCGTCTCGCCGACGCGCACAGGAAGGTTCGTGATGACTCCGTCCAGTGGAGCAACCGCTTCGTACTGTGAAAGCACGTCGGCAGACCGCGAGACCATGGCACGCGTCTGCGTCACTTTTTTCTGGGCTGATTGAAGCTGTGCGGCGGCCTGTGCCTGTTGCGATTTGGCCTGCCCGACCTTCTTCTCCGAGGCGTTTAGAACAGCTTGCGCCAGGTCGAACTGAGCCTTCTTAGCCTCGAAGTCCTGCGAAGAGATCAGCTTGGCATCGACAAGGTCCTGACTGCGTTTCAGGTCAATGCGTTTCTGCTCCAGGTCAGCCCGGTCATGTTCCACCTGCGATTCAGCCACTGCAATACTGTCAGCAGCCGACGTTTGAGCTGCCTCAGATGCCGACGAGTCAGCCAGAGACGCATTCAGAGCCGCCCGCTGTGCATTCAAATCTGCCGAAGGTTGCACGCTTGCCAACCGAGCCAGCACTTGCCCCCGATGTACCCGGTCGCCCTCTTTCACCAGAATGGCGGTAATCGGCGCAGGCCCTTGTGTATTGGCTCCGATATTAATGTAGTTGCGAGGCTTCACCTCACCGGAAGCCGTAACGATCGATGTAAGATCGGCTCGCGCCACCCGACCGGTTTGCACCGTTACAACACCTTGCTTACTGATCCGGATGCTGGCGAACACCGCGCCGGCAATGACGACCAACAACGCGATCAGGATAATAGCTTTCCACTTAGTCTTCAATCTTCAGGCTCCCTGAACTGTGATGGAGAACGGAAACTTCAGACAGAATGTTCCCTTCCCCTTCGATGGCACTCCGCTGCTTTGGACAACGGTCACTTATATTATCAGTGAAACTACCTGTTTAGTCCTCAGCGCCTCTTTATCGCTGGACGTGCCAAGGGCGAAAACGTTCCGTTACCGAACGACTGTATTCTGGTAGTGCGTGACCGCGCCCATGAAATATTCCGTTGCGTTGACCCGAACAGAAGAGGGGTACAGTGTTTCGTGTCCGGGTCTGCCTGGTTGCTGGTCCCAAGGGACCACCGAGGAAGAAGCTCTCGCGAACGTCAAAGTCGCCATCCAGGAGTATCTTGCCGTAGCGCGGGAGCTTGCGGGCGAGCGAGAACTGCGCGAAGTTGAGGTTCCGGCCTAGAGGTGGGCAGAATCGCAGGCATCGCTCATCTCAGGGCTGTCAAAGCTCTGGTGAAAGCGGGATTCCGCATAGCACGGCAAGGCAAGCATATCGTAATGACAGATGAAGTGAGGATTGTGACAATTCCGCGACACGATCCCATTGATGCTTATACGATGGCGGGTATAGTTCGCGATGCAGGGCTCACTGAACAGCGGTTTCGTGAATTGCTATAAGCGCGACCTCGAAAATGGTGTCCTCACGAACCGGAAGCGGAGCCTACTGACCCACCTCCGACGCCAACCGCATGCCGCGCAAAATCCCGTCTGTCCCATTTCCGTCCGGCCTCGCCGCATACTCAACCGTCACCTTCCGACTATCCTCCGCCTCGCAGTAGAACTCCGGCTTACCGCCCTCAATCAATCACCCCTGTATTGAAAGCGGCCCAGAGCGCTCCTGCTTTGAGACTGTACTGCGGCGAGAACAGGAGCATGTGCGTGAGCTCCCAACCCTCGGCATAAAAGACGGAAGCATCATCGCGGTGGGATCGAAGAGGATCGTCCTCATCCATCATCAGCAGCTTGTCGAGCGGTATGAGCGTGTGATTCCGGAGTGCTTGAGAGCGGGCCGGCAGATCGCCCCGACCAGCGATACACGGTGCGTGATGTCCAGGCTTGCAAACACCTCAGCAATCCCTTCCGCAAACCAGGGAGGAAGATGAAGGCCGGCTGAATGCAGCACGAGATGCGCGTACTCATGCGCAAGCGTACGAAAGCGATTCGCCCCAGCAGGAGCAAGAACAATATAGTCGACCTCCTCCGACCCACGAAAGAACGCATCCGCCGACGTCGTAGCGAACTGGAGCACCCGAACCGGCCGATCGTTCTCAAAAGCGGCATGAACCCCGAGCGCCCCGGAAGTGAGAAAGAACGTCCGCAACTGCTCAATTGTCAGGGCAATAGATCGACCATCCTGCTCGCCGAGCTGAGAGTAAACATCAAAATGCGGACTGCGAACCAAGGTCCAACCGCTATCAGCTCCACGACTTCCGATCGGCACAAAAAGAGCCAGCACCAAGACAGCAAGGTACTTCACAATCCGACGATAGCAACCATTTCCCACTGGCCTTATGCCTCGTAAATGATGTTTCTGCCTGGATTTCACTCCCGCACTGAAAGGTAGTGAGGGGAGTATCTGTACGAGAACCGATCTTTTCTTCCCATTCTTTGGCCTAGCTGCTTAAGTTAGAGCCGGCAGATGAACCTATCATGGGCCTCGACCACTTCGTTCGAGGTGAGCGCTTTTCAAGGTTATCTATACAATATTGAGAAGAATACGGAAGACATGCCTGACCGAACCAATCGGGATAATTCCCTTCAATTCCGTTTCTCGCGGCCAGGAGATGAAACTCCGGCTGTGCCTGCGTCCGTACTAATCCAGACTTTGGAAGGCGCGCAAAGAGCTATTTGGCTTATTGCACTGGCAAGCGAGAACAAGGATGTGAAGAGCCGGGCGCGTATTCCCGTCGAGATCGAACGGCGCTATCAGCTGAAATGCGAAGTTCCGCAAACGGGGAGCTACCTACTCCCTGCCTTCGTAGACTCCGTCCAGCCGAAGCTGGCCACCATGGATCAGGTTACCGCCGTGTTGGGCAAATTCAAATCTGTAGCTGTAGCTCTGAGCCAAGAAGATAAAAACGATGTAGCTGCGCTTTTGCCCGACTCCGCCATTCGTCGCCGTGTAATCGATGCGTTTCAGCAGTTGGCTCCAAGGCCGGGCAGCGGCTGGCGTCTGGATCTCGCCAAGAACGGAACGCAAGTCCGGCTGGACGACACTTGGCAAAGCTCCATCCGGCGCATGTATGCCTTAACCGAAACAGAACCGGACCGCGCGACGATCAACGGGGAGCTGATAGAGATCAACTTCGCCGATCGGCAGATCACAATTGTTCCGGTCGGCTCGAATCGACGGCTCCAGATGACATACCCTGAGGATCTCGAAGACGTGCTGCTCGAAAACCGCCGCGCCCTTATTCAAGTAACTGGCCGCGCACTTCGTGATGAGAACGAAGAAGTAAAGAAAATGTTCGATTTGGAATCGATTGGCCCGCTGGACCTGTCGCCGCTCGAGATTACCGAAGTAGAGCACAGAGGAGTCCGTCTTCGTCTGCGTGAGCCCTTGCATTTGCAACCGCGTTTAGGCGCTGATAACCCTCACTTTCTTAGTGTTGAGGATATTCGTTTGGGCGTGGACGCTTTCGCTGGAACCCTCAGTGAGCTCGTTGACGAAGTCGCCGAAAGCTTAGTCGTCGGTTGGCGAAACTACGCCCAGGCTGCCGATGAAGAACTATCCCCGAAAGCGGTCGAGTTGAAACACAGCCTCCTCGCCGCCATAGGAGAGGTATCGGTTGGCCGTTAGAGCGAAAAAGGATGTCGAATCCGCACTCCTCAAAAAAGGGTTTCAGAGAGACTATGGCGACCATGTCTGGTTCATCTACTACACACAGGAGGGCAAGAAAACCACGATAAGAACCAAGACCAGTCACGGTAAGACGAAGGACCTGGGTGACTCCCTGTTAAAGGCGATGTCTCGCCAGGTTCGCGTGTCAAAATCTGATTTCCTTGAGCTGCTGGACTGTCCGCTTTCACAAGGTGCATACGAAAAGCTGCTAAGCGAAGGTGACTACCTTTAAAGCTGGATGCTGCCGAAGTGCACGGCGGGAGCATATTCTTCTCTCCAGAGAAGTCGCTTCGCCACGCCACTAATTTCCTTTAATGTTTGAGCAAGCCTTCAAAAACATAGACCACGTCCTTCGGAAAGAGGCCGGCTGTACAACCGAACTGGATTACACCGAGCAGACCTCCTGGTTGCTCTTCCTGAAGTATCTCGATGACCTCGAGCGTGATAAAGCCGATGAAGCCGCCCTACATGGCCGCGCCTACGCCTTCATCCTCGACGAGCTCTATCGCTGGGACGCGTGGGCCGCGCCGAAGAACGGTGGTGGCAAGATCGATCACAACCGCGCCCAGACGGGCGACGATCTGCGCGATTTCGTCAATACCGGGCTCTTCCCCTACCTGCATGGCTTTCGGCAGCGTGCCACCGGCCCTGACACCATCCAGTACAAAATCGGCGAGATCTTCGGCGAAATCAAGAACAAAATCTCCAGCGGCTACAACCTCCGCGAGATCATCGACCACATCGACGAGCTCCGCTTCCGTTCCCAAACCGAAAAGCATGAGCTCTCGCATCTGTATGAAGCCAAGATCCGCAACATGGGCAATGCCGGGCGCAATGGCGGCGAGTATTACACGCCGCGTCCGCTCATTCGCGCGATGGTGCAGGTGGTTCATCCGGAACTCGGCGAACGGATCTACGACGGCGCCCTTGGCTCGGCGGGCTTTCTCTGCGAAGCGTTCGAATATCTGAAGCGGAAAACCGACCTCACCACGCGCGACTTCGAGACGCTGCAAACTTGCACGTTTTACGGTAAAGAGAAGAAGTCGCTTGCCTACGTGATCGCGATCATGAACATGATCCTGCACGGGATCGAAACGCCGAACGTTATCCATACCAACACGCTGACGGAAAACCTGGCGGACATTCAGGAGAAGGATCGTTATCAGATCGTGCTTGCCAATCCGCCTTTTGGGGGCAACGAGCGCAAGGAAGTGCAGCAGAACTTTCCGATCCGTACCGGCGAAACGGCGTACCTGTTTCTGCAGCACTTCATCAAGATCCTGAAAGCGGGCGGCCGCGGTGGGGTGGTCATCAAGAACACGTTTCTTTCGAACGGCGACAACGCTTCCGTAAGCCTGCGCAAACTGCTGCTGGAAAGCTGTAATTTGCATACGGTGCTCGATTGCCCGCAGGGGACCTTCCAGGGGGCGGGTGTCAAGACGGTCGTGCTGTTCTTCGATAAGGGAACGCCTACGCGGAAGGTCTGGTATTACCAACTCGATCCCGGCCGTAGTCTCGGGAAAACAAATCCGTTGAATGATGGTGATTTAGCCGAGTTTGTCGAGCTACAAAAGACGTTTGCGATTCATCAAAGTCATGGGGCGTAGACGTGACTGCGATCGCTGCGCCGACTCACGATTTGTCAGTGAAAAATCCCAACGGCGGCGAAGACGTAAAGCATCGGACGCCGCAAGAGATCCTGGATGAGATCGCTTCTTTGGATGCTGAGAGCGCCAAGTTGCTGCAAACGATTGGAGGTCTGCTTTGAAGCAGGACTGGACTCAAACAGCTCTTTCCGAGGCTTGTCAAATGAGACCTGAAAAGAGCGAAGCCCGGAAGAATGTTCCGGCTGCGGCACCCGTTTCATTTTTGCCCATGGAAGACTTGGGCATAGACCAGAAATTCGTTACTCCACGCCAAAGTCGAAAGTTGAACGAGGTCATCGGCAGTTACACCTATTTCGCAGAAGGAGATGTATTACTCGCCAAGATTACGCCGTGCTTCGAGAACGGAAAATTGGGCATTGCCACCGGACTGATAAACGGGGTGGGTTTTGGATCTAGCGAATATTTTGTTCTTCGTCCTAAGGCCAACGTCAGTCCAGCGTGGCTCTATTATTTCTTATCGCGAGAAGGTTTCAGGATCGAAGGCGCACAAAGCATGTCCGGTGCAGTTGGACACAAGCGCGTCGAAAAAACTTTCGTCGAAAATCAACTGTTCTCCGTTCCGCCCCTCCCCGAACAACACCGTATTGTCCGCATCCTCGACGAAGCTTTTGCCGCAATCGCCAAAGCAGAAGCCAACACTGAAGAGAACCTCCAAAACGCCCGCGCAGTATTCAAAAACTACCTACAATCTGTGTTCACTCAACGCGGCGACCAATGGACAGAGGCACCTCTTGGAGATATTGCTACTTTTCGGAACGGAATCAACTTCACCAAACGGAGCCTAGGCGAAAAGATCAAGGTAGTTGGGGTGAAAGATTTCCAGAGCAATTTCCGGGTCCCTCTTGATCATCTTGAGACTGTCACGACAGATGGAACCGTTGCTGAATTAGATCTCCTGAAAGTGGGTGACATCCTTACTGTCCGATCAAACGGCAATATCGAGCTGATCGGGAGATCTCTTCTGGCGACCGATGTTCAAGGACGGATATCTCACTCTGGATTTACGATCCGTGTCAGGCTTCAGAACACCGAAATGAGCTCTGAGTATTTATGCCACTTCATGAAATCGGATAACGCGAGAAGAAATTTGATTCAAAGCGGAACTGGCATCAATATTAAGAGCCTGAACCAGCAAGGCCTTTCCGCTCTCATAGTGCCGTTTCCGCCCCGTGCGCAGCAAATCGCAATCGTGCATACGATCAACGAAGTGTCAAACAATACTCAACAAATTGAATCGGCGTACCGGAATAAGCTTCGTTCGCTAGCCGAACTCAAACAATCTCTCCTCCACCAAGCCTTCTCCGGCAATCTCTGACCCATGAACGAAGCCGAAACCCGCGCCGAACACATCGACCCCGCGCTTAAAGCAGCCGGTTGGGGCGTGGTCGAGGGCAGCCGCATCCAGCGAGAATACCCGATCACGCCCGGTCGCATCGAAGGCTTCGGCAAGCGCGGCAAATCTCTCACTGCTGACTATCTTCTGGTCTACCGCAACACCAAGCTCGGCGTCCTTGAAGCGAAAGCTTGGGATCAGGAGCTGACCGAAGGCGTCGCACAAGCCAAGAACTACGCCGCTAAACTCGCCGTCCGCTTTGCTTATTCGTCCAATGGTCAAGGCCTTTATAGCATCGACATGCAAGGGGGAACCGAAGGCGTGGTTGCCGGCTATCCCACGCCGGAAGAGCTCTGGAAGCAGACCTTCGCGGAAGTTAATACGTGGCGCGACCGTTTCGCCGCCGTCCCATTTGAAAGCAAAGGCGGCTTTTTCCAGGGCCGCTACTATCAGGACATCGCAGTCGAACGCGTGCTCGCGGCCATTGCCGCCAACCAGCCGCGCATTTTGCTTACGCTTGCGACCGGCACCGGCAAAACGTTCATCGCCTTCCAAATCGCCTGGAAGCTTTTTCAAAGCCGCTGGAATCTCGCACGGGAACCAATCCGTCGCCCGCGCATCCTCTTCCTCGCTGACCGCAACGTACTCGCCGATCAGGCTTATAACGCGTTCTCCGCATTCCCCGAAGACGCGCTCGTCCGCATCGATCCCGCCGATATCCGCAAGAAAGGCAAGGTGCCCAAGAACGGCAGCCTCTTCTTCACCATCTTCCAGACCTTCCTCAGCGGACCGCCCAAACACGGCAAGCCTTCACCTTACTTCGGCGAGTATCCACCGGACTTCTTCGACTTCATCGTGATCGACGAGTGCCATCGCGGCGGAGCCAACGACGAAAGCACCTGGCGCGACATCCTCACTTACTTCGCGCCTGCGGTGCAGCTCGGGCTCACCGCCACTCCCAAACGCAAAGACAACGTAGACACCTATAAATACTTCGGAGAGCCCGTCTACATCTACTCGCTTAAGGACGGCATCAACGATGGCTTCTTGACACCGTTTAAAGTGAAACAGATCGCCACCACTCTCGACGAGTACATATACACGCCGGATGATCAGGTGGTGGAGGGCGAGGCAGAAGCGGGAAAGCGCTACGTCGAATCCGACTTCAACCGCATCATCGAGATTCGCGAACGCGAAGCCCACCGCGTCCAACTATTCCTGCAGCAAATCGACCAGCGCGAAAAGAGTCTGGTGTTCTGTGCCAGCCAGCCGCATGCGCTCGCCGTCCGCGACCTGATCAATCAGCTTAAGACCAGCAACGATCCCGGCTACTGCCAGCGCGTCACGGCTGATGACGGGGCGCTCGGGGAGGAGCACCTGCGAGCCTTTCAGGACAACGAAAAGAGCATTCCCACGGTCCTGACGACTTCTCAGAAATTATCGACCGGTGTGGACGCGCGGAATGTCCGCAACATCGTGCTCATGCGCCCGATCAATTCCATGATCGAGTTCAAGCAGATCATTGGACGCGGCACTCGGCTGTACGACGGAAAGGATTACTTCACCATTTACGATTTCGTAAAGGCGTATCACCACTTCAGCGACCCGGAGTGGGATGGTGAGCCCATCGAGCCCGAACCCAAGCCAGAGGGAAGGCCGACGCCGGTTATCGAGCCAGAGCCCAATAGGCCGGCGCCGGAGCCCGGTCCGCGCCCGCAAAAGATCAAAATACAGCTCGCGGATGGCAAGGCGCGCACGATTCAGCACATGATGATGACCAGCTTCTGGCATCCGGATGGGACGCCCATGTCCGCGCAACATTTTATGGAGCTGCTCTTCGGGAAACTGCCCGAGTTCTTTAAGGATGAGGATGAGCTGAGAGCGCTGTGGAGCAATCCGGATACGCGTGCCAAATTGCTGGAGGGTTTAGCGGAAAAGGGCTTCGGTCGCGAGCAGATGGCTGAGATGCAACGGGTGATCAATGCCGAGAAGAGCGATCTCTTTGACGTGCTGGCGCATATCGCCTATGCCGTACCGCCGGTTAGTCGCGAGGATAGAGCAAGCCATGCCAAGACGGCCATCAGTGAACATTTCAGCAGCAAGCAGCAGGTATTTCTCGATTTCGTACTCTCGCATTACGTAAGCGAAGGCGTGGGAGAGCTGGACCGCGACAAACTACGACCGTTGCTGTCGCTGAAATATTACGCCATCAGCGACGCCGTCGCGGATCTGGGGAAACCAGAGCAAATCGGTGTGCTCTTCTCCAGCTTTCAGAGATATCTCTATGAGCAACGCGCCTGAAACACAAGCCGCGCTGTTGTCGGGTGATCCGAATTCGTGTCGCTCCAGAAGAGATTCGCTAACTTGGCTCCCTGCGACCCGCTACCTTCTTCCCTTTACGACTAAGACGGCGGCGGAGTCAGCCGCTTCCGGCCAGATTGTTAGAGAATTGTTGCATTCAGCCGTGGCTATTGACCGCCGCTGGAGTTCGAAGCTGTTTGCAAGTCGCTTGATCTAAGGCCCATTCACAACTCTTCGCACTTTTGCAGGCAACCCTAAGCTCTTCCCCACCAAACTCTTACAACCCTCCCCCAACAC
>CAXTWQ010000054.1:0-34862 GCA_964248065.1 uncultured Bryobacteraceae bacterium
AGATAACCCGCACCGGGCAAGTGAACTCGAGTGATCCACTTCATCACCGCCACCGTCCTACAATTTCGAGCACATTCGCTTGGTGAAAGGCCGTTATCCTCTATGGTCGGAGGGCGAAGAGCTAACCGTTCTGACCGGATTGCGGGAGGATCGCCGGGAAGTTCTGATCACTGACCCGTTGGACGCAAAGCCAGAGCAGCGATACGTGCTCCCCACCGGCACAATCTGGCCGCTGATTGCCGCTGTCACGGTCTCCATTGGATTGATTGGCTCCGTCTTTCAACCGACTTACGTCTACTATGGCGGCGCTCTGAGCGCTCTGGCATTCACTGGCTGGTTCTGGCCGCGCCGATCACAAGATGCTCTGCTGGCGCAAGAGGAGTCCCGATGACCTCCGTCGCCTCTTTCGATCTCTCCGTCCTTCCAGATAGTTCGCTCGATGCACGCGAGCCGCTCTGGTGGGGCCAGCTGATTATGGCTGCCATTGAAGGCACGCTGTTTGTCATCCTCGCCATTTGTTATCTCTACTACCGGTCGAAGTTCAACATCTGGCCGCCGCCCGGAGTTCATCAGCCATTCGCTCTGGCTACTGCAAACACGGTTCTGCTGCTGGCCAGCTGCTTTCCTGTTTACCTGGCCGATAAAGCAGTTCAAAAGAAAGATCGCAGCCGCGTCATCTTTTGGGAGATTGCAGTGCTGCTGGTCGGCTTGCTTTTCATCGGCTTACGCATTGCAGAGTGTAAAACTCTGAACTACAAATGGAACAGCCACGAATTCGGCTCTATTGTCTGGGCCATTCTCTGGCTTCACAGCTATGATTTCGGCGCTGCCCTGTTGGAAGAGGTGGTTCTGATTGCGATCTTTCTATCGGGTCGTGTTGGCGACAAACAGCGCCTCGGCATTCGCGTCAGCACGATTCTCTATTACTTCCTGGCAGCCATCTGGGTGCCTCAATACATTCTGGTGTACGTCTACCCGTACCTGCTGCAAAGATGAGCGACACCAAGACTGCTGACCCATCTCAGTTCACCAAACAATCCGGGCGCTTCGCTCTTTGGATCGGACCGGTGATTGCGCCATTGGCCTGGTTGACCGACTTGCAACTGAGCTTCGCGGCAGATCGCACCGCCTGTACATCGCAAAGCTCCATGCTGCTTCATCTGGCCACAATCATCTCCCTGGCTGTTGCTCTCCTTGGGGTTTGGCTCACCTGGCGAACGTGGAAGAAAGCCGGAGAGCAGTGGCCGGGCGAAGAAGAGGGCGTCGTTCCACGCAGCTGCTTTCTGGCCTTTGTTGGTTTCGGCGTTAACGTGCTGTTCGTAGCGGCCATCCTGGCCCAGTCTGTTCCAAAGCTCATGCTGAACCCATGTCAGTGAACAGGTTCTCCAAAGCGCTGTCATTGCTTGCTCTGCTGGCGCCCATAGCCTATGCCCATGAGGATGAACCGATTGCGCCGCATGACCTCTGGACGTCCTGGAGCTTCGAGTGGGGCATTGTGATTCCATTGGCAGTGACTGCCTTCCTCTACGCACGAGGTGCAAGGGAAAGCCGGGGCTACCGCCGCTGGGAACTCCTCTGCTTCTGGTCAGGGTGGACAACCTTGGCTTTGTCCCTGGTCTCGCCGCTTCATCCTCTCGGCGAGGTGCTGTTCTCGGCTCACATGGTGCAGCACGAAATCATCATGACTGTCTCGGCACCGCTGCTGGTGCTCGGGCGTTCCCTTGTGGCATTCCTGTGGGCGCTACCGTTTGAGTGGCGCAGGAAGCTTGGCCGCCTTGTGCGCCCCCACAGCGTTCAGTGGACGGGGCGAGTTCTCACGGCGGCCCTGTCAGCATGGCTGATCCACGCGGCAATTCTCTGGGCATGGCACATTCCAGGTCTTTTCGTTCTAACGCTTCGGAGCGATCTGGTTCACTCCCTTCAGCATCTAAGCTTTCTGCTGGCGGCTCTCCTTTACTGGTGGTCACTGACCGTCGCGCACCGAAGCAGAACGTACGGAGGATCGGTGCTGTCACTATTTACCACGGCTATCCATACCGTGCTGCTAGGTGCTTTAATTACGCTTGCGCCGATGCCCCTCTATGGCGCGATTGCATCTCAAACTGCTGCCTGGGGATTGACGCCGCTGGAAGATCAACAGCTGGCGGGGCTCATTATGTGGGTACCTGCGGGCATTGTGTACGTTGGCGCGGGGCTTGCGCTGTTATACCTCTGGATGCAGGAATCAGATCGCAGGCCGGCGGGCGAGGCCCGCAATAAAAGATTGCAAGCTGTAGGAGGCGAGTGATGAAGCAGATTTGGCCAACGCGATCCGGCGCGGTACTGACCGGTTTGTTTGCAATCTCCCTGGCGTTTCCCCTCGCCGGCTGTCATCAGCAGCAGGACATTCTCTCCACGGCTGCACGTATCTCGGGCGGCAAACCCGAGCGCGGCCCGGGCAAAATTTCGTACTACGGCTGTGGTTCGTGTCACACCATTCCAGGCATTGTGGGTGCGAATGCCCTGGTCGGTCCGCCTCTGACTGGAATTGCAAATCGGGTCTATATCGCTGGCGTGCTGCCGAATAATCCCGACAACCTGGTCCGCTGGATCCAGCATCCCCGGCAGGTTGATGAGAAAACCGCCATGCCTGATTTGAACGTGAGCGAGTCCGACGCTCGGGACATTGCGGCTTATCTATTCACCTTGCAGTAAAGTAATGTGAAATCCCGGCCCGTGCACCCCGCCGAGGGGAGCCTTCGTGATATTTTGGAAGTAACGTGCATTTCGACACGGCGTTAAATATCGCCTGGCTGCTGCTCGGGATAGTCGCACTGGGAAGTACGCTGTGCTTTTCCAGGAATAGATTACCAGCAGGCGAACTACCTCGCACCCACGCTTTGAATCGTCGGCGCATGCCGCAGTGGCTCCAATTAGTTGGAGTAGCGTCCATCGTTGTCGCACTCTTTCCTTACATATCAGCCAGCGATGATCTGGTTCGGATTGCGAATGCGCGCCCACAGACTCAGCAACAGGGGTCAGCACCACATAGTCCAGCAAGTGATCTGCTGCGGCTTTATGAAGTGACTGATGCACCGCTCGTTGTTCATGTTTGCAGCCTGGCAATTACATTCGTTTTCGTTTGTTTAGTTGTGATAGCGGAGAAAAGTGTACTGGGCCGAAGCGCACCCAAGCCTTCCGGCCGCGGCCCGCCTTTCGGCCCTCTCGGCCTCTTTGTGCGCCTCTAGCGTACTTTCCATCACAACAATTTATTGGAGGACTTAATGCAGCGCCCCAGGCGTCTGTGTGCGAGTCTCCTGTTAGCTGCCGGATGCTTGGCCCAGACTGCCGCTCCGACTCGGACGCTTACATGGCAGGAGACCGTTGACAGATTTGAAGCAAATAACCCGACCTTGCTGGCGGGAAAAGTAACTATCGATCAATCACGCGCCGACGAGATTACTGCTTATTTAAGGCCGAATCCTAATCTTGGACTGGCTTTGGATCAGGTTACGCCATTCTCTCTGAACAATGGATCGTACCGTCCGTTGACGAACGGATATGAGTACGCCACGATCGATTACCTGCATGAGCGGCGGCATAAGCGGGAACTGCGGTTACAAAGCGCGCAGGGAGCGACCAGGATTGCCATTTCCGACCAGGAGGATCTGCAGCGCAACCTGCTCTCCAGCTTGCGCGATGCTTTTGTGCGTGTGTTGCAAGGCAAAGCTGTGGAAGCAGTCGCGCGGGAGAACATCACCTTCTACGACCGGCAGATCGAAATTAACCAGGAACGGTTTAAGGTAGGCGCGATCGCGAAAGTAGATTTGCAGCGGGTTGAGTTGCAGCGCGTTCAGTTTGAATCAGACCTGTTGACCGCGCAGGTGAACCTGCGGACGGCCAAGATTGACCTGCTCGCGCTGCTGCGGGATCGTACGCCGGTAGAAGAGTTCGATGTGCGCGCCTCATTTGAATTCACTGAACCAACTGCAACCCTTGATGAGTTACGGAAAACGGCTTTGTCCGCGAGACCGGACTTACGGAGCGCCTTTGAAACAGTAAACAAAGCGCGAACTGATTTTAAGCTGGCGGTGGCCAATGGATCCACAGACCCGACATTCGGGCTGATCGTATCGCACCAGCCATTTCCGTTGCAGACGTATTTCGGATTTTCAGTAAACATTCCGCTGCGGATTTTTGATCGGAACCAAGGCGAGAAGGCGCGTACCAGTCTTGAGATCAATCGGAGTCAGCGGTTGCTGGATGCCTCTCAGATTGCCGCCTTGCACGATGTGGAATCAGCCTACGCGACTTTGCAGAACACGCTTTCGCTCTTGCGGCCGTACAAGTCAAAGTACCTGCAGGAAGCGATGGAAATTCGATCGACTGTGTCGTTCTCCTATGAGAAAGGAGCCGCATCACTGCTGGACTTTATCGATGCGCAAAACCAATACCGGGCAACGCAGGTGAATTATCTGAATCTGGTGGGGGCTTATCTGTCGGCCGCCAATCAGTTGAATTTGGCAGTAGGACGCGAGGTCATTCAATGAGCCGGGGATTTTGTTTTCAACTAGCGGGAGTTGCGCTGGCGACTGTGATCCTTGCTGGCTGCCATGGCGAGCAGAAGGTGGATCCGGCAGCAGCAGCGCCTCCTCAGGCCAAGGTCGTGGAAGAAGCGAATTTGAGTGTGCTGAAAGTCGATCGGCCCCAGCGCTTCAAGCTGGTGACGGTGGCGCAACGGGAAGATGTACCGCAGGTAAGGGCGACTGGTTCGGTAACTCCGGATATTGAGAAATCTGTACCGGTGGTGTCGCTGGCTTCCGGACGTGTGGTCGATATCAAAGTTCGTTTGGGGGATGACGTAAAGAAAGGTCAGTTACTGCTGAAGGTAATGAGTAACGACCTGACAAACGGGTTCCAGACTTACCAGCAGGCACAAGCGGACTTGAAGCTGGCGCAAGCGCAACTGGAACGATCCAAGATCCTGTACGAGCATGGCGCCATTTCGCTGAATGATCTGCAGGTGGCCCAAGACACAGAAGAGAAAGCTGAGGTCACAGTAAAAGCTTCGGCACAGTCAATTCGAACACTGGGTGGTGACCCAAATCACGCTGACCCGGTACTGAGTATCTATGCGCCAGTCACCGGCACTTTAACTGAACAAAATATTGTCAATGCCGGGGCCGTCGGTGGCAGCAATTCACAGCCGAATTTGTTCACCATTGCCGATCTTTCGACAGTGTGGGTGCTGTGCGATGTCTATGAGAACGATTTGCCATTAGTAAGGGTAGGTGATAGCGCCGATATTGAGCTCAACGCTTATCCGGGGCATGTGATTCATGGCCGCATCAGTAACATTGCCCGAGTGCTCGATCCTAATCTGCGCACAGCGAAGGTGCGGATTCAGGTAAGTAATCCGGGGATGATGCGCGC
Organism: uncultured Bryobacteraceae bacterium; assembly: GCA_964248065.1. Classification (GTDB taxonomy): domain Bacteria; phylum Acidobacteriota; class Terriglobia; order Bryobacterales; family Bryobacteraceae; genus Bog-105. The sequence continues at coordinate 5,413 of CAXTWQ010000054.1, forward strand.
CGGAATGTTTGTAACAGCGACGTTCTACGGGCAGCATGGGCATGAATACGCCAGTGTGCCCACGACATCGGTGGTTCATTTGCATGATCGGGACTGGGTCTTTGTGCCCGACGGAAATGACGAGTTCAGGCGTCAGGAAGTGGTGGGCGGAAAGATAACCGGAAACGAGGAGGAAATTCGCTCGGGATTGAAGCCTGGGCAGCAGGTTGTTCTAAATGCGCTTGACTTGCAAGCGGAGAGCGACCAGTAGGACGGAAAAGAAGTTATATGATTCGAGCTTTTGTTGAGTTCTCGCTGAGCAATCGGCTCTTAGTGCTGCTGCTCGGATTGGTGCTACTGATCTGGGGCGCCTTCAGTTTCAAAAACCTGCCCGTTGAAGCATATCCGGATGTAGCGAATAACTATGTTCAAGTAATTACCCAATGGCCCGGGCGCGCCGCCGAAGAAGTAGAGCAGCAAGTGACGGTGCCTCTGGAAGTAGGTATGGCCGGCATTCCGCACATGTCCGATATCCGCTCGATTTCAGAGTTTGGTTTGTCGGTCGTAACCATGACTTACGATGACCAGTCGGCTAACGATTGGAATCGGCAGAAGGTGCTGGAGCGGCTCTCAAATGTAACGCTGCCCAGCGGCGTACAGCCATCTATTGGGCCTGATTACAGTCCGGTAGGGCAGCTGTACTGGTACACGCTGAAAAGCACGAACCCGCAATATGACCTGATGGAGCTGAAGTCACTGCAGGATTGGGTGATCACCAAGCAACTAAAGTCTGTACAGGACGTGATCGATGTGGCAAGCTTCGGCGGCGTTACGCGCGAGTATCAGGTGCAGTTGGATCCTAACAAGCTTGTTTCTTATGGATTAGCAGTCAACCAGGTAGAGCAGGCTCTCACCAATAACAATGTGAATGCCGGCGGCAGTTTTATCCAGGAGGGCGAGCAGCAGGTAAATGTCCGCGAGGTGGGCTTATACCGCGATTCAAGAGACATTGGCAGGACGTTGTTGAAGGCGCAGAACGGAACGCCAATTTATGTAAGTGCGTTGGGAACGGTTGCCCAGGGGCCAAAGATCCGGTTGGGCCAAATTGCCAGGTCGGTTCACCGTAAAGACGGAACGATTATCGATAACAACGACACGGTTGAAGGTATCGTGCTGTTGCGCAAAGGCGCTGACGGAGACACAATGCTGGCTGCTCTGCATGAAAAGGTGAAAGAGCTAAACGATCACTTTCTGCCTCCCGGCGTAAAGATTGTGCCATTCCTGGATCGTAGCGATCTGGTGCACCTGACGACGCACACGGTTCTGCATAACCTGACTGAGGGTATCGTGCTGGTAGCTGTAATTCTGCTACTCTTTTTAGGAAATTTGCGGTCGGCCCTCATTGTGGTATTGACCATTCCATTCTCCTTGCTGTTTGCTTCCATCTGTTTGGACCTGAACCATGTGCCGGCGAACCTGCTATCGCTGGGCGCTTTGGATTTCGGCATGGTGGTGGATGGAGCTGTAGTGATGATGGAGAACATCGTCCGGCATATGGGAAGTGAGGGCACGCAGAAGACTGCCATGGAACGCATTCGTGAAGCGGCTAAAGAAGTCCAGCGGCCAGTGTTCTATGCGATTGCAATCATCATCACTGCCTATCTGCCTATCTTCACGCTTCAGCAAGTAGAGGGGCGATTGTTCCGGCCTATGGCTTTAACGGTGGCTTTCGCACTTCTTGGAGCCCTGCTGTTTTCGATGTCAATTGCGCCGGTGCTGGCGAGTGTTCTATTTCGCAACAAAATTACGGAGTGGCACAATCCGGCACTGGTCTGGTTAACGAATCTGTATCGGCGGGCCCTGGGTTTCACTCTGCATAGAAAAGCGTTCGTGCTGTTGCCCGTGGCAAGCTTGTTTGTCTTTACCATCTGGCTGTTTGCTGCCGGGCATATCGGTTCGGAGTTTTTGCCGCATTTAGATGAGGGCGCCATTTGGGCGCGTGGAACACTGGCTCCCAGCACCGGCCCGGCTGAAGCGGAAAAGATCATGAACCGCGCCCGGTTGGCCTTCGATAGCTTCCCCGAAGTGACTCAGGTAGTCAGTCAAATGGGACGTCCTGACGACGGTACGGATGTGGCGCTGTTTGCGAACACGGAATACTTTGTTGACCTGAAGCGCAAAGAAGATTGGCGGCCAGTGTTCCATCAGAACAAGGAAGAGCTGATCCAGGCAATGGGCCGCGAAGTAGAGAAAATTCCAGGAGCAATCTGGAACTTTTCGCAGCCTATTGCAGACAACATGGAGGAAGCTGTCAGCGGCGTGAAAGGCGAACTGGCCATCAAAGTTTTCGGTACCGACCTGAAGCTGTTAGAGGCGAAAGGCGAAGAGATTATTCGTGTGATGAGCACGATTCAAGGTGTTCGCGATTTGGGGCTTTTTCGCGTCATTGGGCAGCCGAACCTGAACATCACAGTAGATCGCGAGAAAGCGAGTCGCTATGGTCTGAATGTATCCGACATCCAGGACGCAATCTCCACATCAGTAGGCGGCAACGCCGTAAGTAGCGTATTACAAGGCGAGCAGAAATACGATCTTGTGGTCCGATACTTGCCGCAGTATCGAACCACGCCGACGAGCATTGGCGATATCCGGCTGTTGGCTCCTTCCGGTGAACGCGTTTCGCTGGATCAAGTTACCAATATCGCCACGCGGGATGGGGCGTCCCAAATCTATCGCGAAGCGAACACTCGTTATGTAGCTTTGAAATATAGCGTTCGCGGGCGTGATCTTGGAAGCACTGTGGGGGAGGCTATCGAAAAGGTAGGACGCGAAGTGAAGCTGCCACCCGGCTACTCGCTGGAGTGGGCAGGCGAGTATGCGAGTGAACAGCGAGCCAATGCACGACTGGCGATTATCGTGCCAGTCACTATGGCTGGCATCTTCATGCTGCTGTACTCGATGTTCAATTCATTCAAGTGGGCTGGCCTGGTCATGGTTACGGTCATCCTGGCACCAATTGGAGGATTGCTCGCTCTATATTTCACGGGAACGCACTTCAGCGTCTCCTCAGGCATCGGTATGCTGGCGCTTTTCGGAGTCTCGGTGCAAACCGGCGTGATTATGATCGAGTACATCAATCAGCTACGCACGCATGGGCACTCGGTAGTGGACTCGGCGATTGAAGGCGCGGTTCTTCGCTTGCGTCCCATTCTGATTACGATGTCCGTCGCAACTTTAGGGCTGTTACCCGCAGCACTATCGCGCGGCATCGGGTCCGATTCGCAGCGCCCGTTTGCCATTGTCATTGTTGGCGGTTTAAGCGCGACTCTCGTGATGAGTATCTTTGTGCTGCCAACTCTCTATGTTTGGATTGCCGGTCCAAATGATAAGCTTCCGGCTTATGAATTGGATATCGCGGAACAGCAGCACTAGGGCTGCTCTCGCTTGACCCTACTTGCGCTTGTCTTCCTGCAATCGGCGCTGGTGCATGTAGCGGTGGACGCGTCTAAGACTGTGGGCCCAAATGCACCAGTGTGGGCCTACTTCGGGTTTGACGAGCCTAATTATTCGACAGCTCCGAATGGCCGCAAACTGCTGGGCGAGTTGGCCGGGCTCAGCAGCAGGCCGGTAGCGATTCGAGTACACAATCTGCTCACCAGTGGAGATGGCTCAGCATCGTTAAAATGGGGATCGACAAACGTCTACACCGAAGACGCGCAAGGGCGCCCGGTCTATGATTGGCACATTGCTGACGGCATCCTAGATGCGATCGTTGATGCCGGCGCAGAGCCGCTGGTCGAGATCGGTTTCATGCCGGAAGCAATGTCCACGCACCCAGAGCCATACCGGCATAAGTTTCCGGTTGAGAAAGACGTATTCACCGGCTGGTCTTATCCGCCGAAAGACTACGGCAAGTGGGGCGAGCTTGTCTATCAGTGGACTCGGCACATAAGCGATCGCTACGGCAAGGCGCGTGCCAGCAGTTGGTCCTGGGAAGTTTGGAATGAGCCGGACATTCCGTACTGGCATGGCACTCCAGAAGAGTATGACCGGCTCTATGACGTTACGGTTGAGGCAGTAAGACGGGCGCTGCCGGAAGCGAAAGTTGGAGGACCAGCCAGCACCGGGCCTGGAAACGAGAAAGCGGCTGCGTTCCTCCAGCAGTTTCTGCAGCATTGCGCGGCTGGTAAGAACTCAGTCACCGGCGGCTTGGGCGCGCCACTCGATTTCATAAGCTTTCATGCCAAGGGCAGTCCCAAAATAGTTGACGGCCAACTCAAAATGGGTCTGGCCAAGCATTTGCGGGATATAACGAACGGATTTGGCATCGTCCGAACCTTTCCAAAGTTTCAGGATTTGCCGATCATCTTAACTGAGTCAGATCCCGAGGGCTGTGCCGCGTGCTCATCACCCCAGAATGCTTACCGCAACGGAACCATGTATGCCGTCTATATGGCAGAGTCCATCAATGCAGCAAGGCGGTTGGCAGAAAAGGCGCACGTCAATTTCAAAGGCTTTCTGACATGGGCCTTCGAATTTGAACAGCAGCCTTACTTCGCCGGATTGCGAACATTGGCGACCAACGGTATTGACCAGCCTGTGTTAAACGTCCTGCGCATGGAAGCATTGATGCGAGGACAAGAGATACAAACGAGAAGCGAAAAGGCAGTGCCGTTGGAAAGAGTATTGCAGGAAGGCGTGAAGGCGTCGACAGTAAACAGCTACTCGACCCGAACTGAGAACAGCGTGTCGGTCATGCTTTGGAACTACGAAGACGCCGTTGCTTCAGCTTCAACTCAGCAGATAAGCCTTGAGGTGACCGGCCTGCCGGCAAGTATAAGTCGGCCTCTGCTGAGCCACTACCGAGTTGACGGGCAGCACAGCAATTCATACACGGCCTGGAAGCAGATGGGTTCACCACAGTCACCGATACCAGCGCAGATTGCGGCGCTCCAGGCTGCAGGACAGCTGCAGTTACTGGAGTCGCCGCGTTATTTGACAAGCAAGGAAGGAACGGTTACCAGCCAGTTCTCCCTGCCGACGCAGGGAGTTTCGCTGATACAGCTAAGCTGGTGAGCTCGCAGTTATGGGTTCTGCCAACCGCCGCCAAGAGCCCGGTAGAGCTGCACGATAGACAGCAATTCATTTTTGCGCAGCTGAGCGAGAGTCAGTTCACCGGAAAAGGTATTTCGTTGCGCATCGAGAACCTGTAGAAAGCTATCGAGCCCGCCTTTATAACGCAGGCTAGAAAGGCGGTCAGTATCCCGCAGCGCTTTCACAAGCAGTTCCTCCTGCCCACGTTGCTCACGATTCTTTTCATAGTCGGCAAGTGCGCTGGAAACTTCCCCAAATGCGTTCTGGATGGTTCGGCGGTAATTCGCCAACGCTTCACGCTGCTGAGCCTCGGTCAACCGGACATTGTTGCGCAGTTGACCCGCGTTGAAAATTGGCAGTACACCCAAGGGCGCGATACTCTGATTGCGCGCCGGGCCGGAGAACAACTGGCCTAACGAGCGGCTTTGCACGCCAAGTAGCCCGGTCAAAGATATCTGCGGGAAAAACTCAGCTTGGGCAGCGCCGATTTGAGCGTTATTAGAGATGAGAACCTGCTCAGCTTGACGAATGTCAGGGCGTCGTTCCAGAAGGGCCGATGGCAGACCGGCAGGAACTTTCTCGGGATTGACGAGTTCGATTAACGGCTTGCCTCGCGGAATGTCACCTGGATTCTGACCAAGTAGGATGTTGAGCTGATTCTCTGTTTCAGCAAGCGCGCGTTCGGTTGAGGCAATCTGGGCAGTTGCCGCATACAGGATCTGCTCGGCTTGCCGGACATCGAGGGCCGTTACTACGCCTCGCTCCTTTCGAAGATTGGTCAGCCGAAGACCGTTTTCGCCGATATCGCGTTCGCGCCGACTAATATCAAGTTCCAGGTCCAGCTCGCGGAGAGTGAGATACGTCGTGATGACATCAGCAACCAGGGAGGCAAGAACCGCATGGCGCGCCTCCTCCTGTGCAAAATATTGAGCGCGCGCCGATTCAGTAAGGCGCCGGATCCGTCCCCAAATGTCCACCTCCCAAGAAACATTGATGCCGGCGTTGGTGTAGCTGGAGGCGAGATTCAAACCTGGCGGGATGAAGGTAGTCTGGCCGATACTGGAAGCTCTTGCGGCAGTAAATCCACCGGAGGCCGTGAGATTCGGGTAAAGCTGTGAGCGTGTAATGCCGAGCTGAGCACGCGACTGTAACACTCGCTCAGCAGCAGCCTGCAAATCGTAACTTTGACGCAAAGCCTTCTCGACCAGATCAGTTATGACCTGGTCCTGGAACAGCTGAGAGAAGTTGACGTCGGCTAGGGAACCCTTGTCAGGCGCATCAGTTACTTTGACCGGCTGCCGATATTGGGCAGGCGTATTCACAACCGGCCGGTGATAGTTCGGGCCGATCGCACAACCGGTAAGCAGAACAAACGAGAGAAAGGCTGCAATAATGCCGCGCATTAGTCGCCACTTCCTACTGGAATCTGTTCTTGCAAAGGAACTTTCGAAGTTTTAGAAGACACAGTTTTGGTGCCGCGAGCACCAATGCGGCTTACCACTACGTACAAAACGGGAACAATGAAAACAGCTAGCAGCGTAGCCGCAAGCATGCCGCTGAATACGGTAGTACCCAAAGCTCGTCGTGCGCCAGCACCAGCGCCGGTCGCAATAACGAGCGGCAGAACGCCAAGGATGAACGCGAAAGAAGTCATGAGGATCGGTCGAAGCCGAAGCCTGGCTGCTTCCATTGCTGCGTCTTTGATCGACATTCCTTCTTCGCGCCGGAGCTTGGCAAATTCGACGATCAGAATGGCATTCTTAGCGGCAAGACCAATGAGCGTGACAATGCCAATTTGCGTGTAGACGTCGTAAGAGAACTTGCGTGAAAAGACACCAAGAAGCGCACCGAAAATGCCCAAAGGAACAGCAAGAATCACAGCAAAGGGGATCGACCAACTTTCATAGAGTGCTGCAAGAAAGAGGAAAACGAGAATGGCCGCGAGGCCGAACGTATAACCTTCTTTGCCTTCTGATAACTTCTGCTGATAAACAGTGCCGGTCCACTCGTAGCCAAAGCCCGAAGGTAGCTGCTGCGCAAGAGATTCCATAGCAGCAGCAGCCTGACCCGAACTGTAACCAGGAGCAGCACTGCCCAAAAGCTTAACCGCCCGGTAGCGGTTGTAGCGGTAGATCACTTCCGGTCCAACAATTGAAGAGGTTTTCACCAACGTGCTGAGCGGAACCATATCGCCATTACCGGTTCGGACATAGAAACGATTGATGTCGGAGGGCTGACGGCGGAACTCGGGATCAGCTTCCAGGTATACGCGCCACGTGCGGCCAAAGCGGTTGAAGTCGTTTACATACAGACCACCGAGGAAGCTTTGCAGTGCGTCGTAGACATCGCTGATCGGCACTCCCAGAGTTTCGGCTTTATCACGATCAAGGTCGACTTTGATCTGAGGAACAGTGTTGCGGAAGGTGCTGATAACACTGCCAAGCTCGGGGCGTGTTCGAGCAGCAGCCACCAACTGATCGGAAGCAGCAGCAAGCGAATCCACCGTTCCGTTGGCGCGATCCTCAAGCATGAACTCGAAACCATTGGAAGTACCGAGACCCAGGATCGGAGGCAGACCGAAAGCAAAAGTAAAGCCGTCCTTGATCCCGTAGTAGCGCTGCTGTACCGCGCCTAGAATGCTGTCAAATTGCACGGCTTTGGTCTTGCGCTCATCCCATGGCTGAAGAGTGGCAAACACTGTACTGACGTTGGAGTTATTGGTTGCAGTAGGGATGTCCAGACCACCAATCACAGAGGAATCATGCACACCCTTAGTGGTTTGGAGAACATTCTCCACTTGCTTGCTGACGGCCAGATTGCGATCGACCGAAGCACCATCAGGAAGGCGAACAGCGGAGATAAAGACACCTTGGTCTTCATCTGGCAAGAAGCCGCCGGGCAGTATCTTAAACAGCGTTCCCGTGCAGAGATACACGGCGAGCAAAGCCGCCAGCGCGAATACACTCTTCCGAATCAGGCCGCGAACGCCGACCAGGTACTTGTTAGTAGTCCACTCAAATCCTTGATTGAACTTTCCGAACGCTTTGCTCAAGAGCCCTTTGCTCTGTCCTTTTGGTTTAAGCAAAATAGCACTCAGAGCGGGGCTAAGTGACAGTGCATTGAAAGCGGAAATAAGGACCGAAGCGGCTATCGTGAGAGCAAATTGCCGATAGATTTGACCGCTGATTCCACCGAGAAAAGCGACCGGGATGAAGACCGCGGCAAGGATGGCTGCAATGGCGACGACAGGTCCTGAAACCTCATCGAGCGCATGAATGGTGGCTTCTTTCGGTTTCATGCCGCGATCAATATTTAACTGAACGGCTTCAACCACCACGATTGCGTCATCGACCACAATGCCGATGGCGAGCACAAGTCCGAAAAGACTTGTTGTGTTGATGGAAAACCCGAGTACCGGAAAGAGTGCAAACGTACCGACGACGGCAACAGGAACGGTAAGAAGCGGAATCAGCGTGGCGCGCCAGTTTTGGAGGAAGATAAAGACCACGACAATAACCAGCAGGATGGCTTCGAAAAGCGTTTGAAGCACTTCGCTGATGGAAGTGGTGACAAAGCGCGTGGAGTCGTACGGAATTTTGTATTCAAGGCCAGCCGGAAAATCCTTCTTGGCTTGTTCCAACAGTTTGGTCACCTGACGCTGCGTGTCAACCGCGTTGGCGCCTGGCGACAAATAAACAATGATAAAGCTGGCGTCTCGCCGATTCCAGTAGCTGAAATTGGAGTAGTCTTGTGCGCCTAATTGAACGTGCCCGATGTCTTTGATGCGAAGGAGCGAACCGTCAGGTTGAGCACGAAGAATGATGTCCGAAAACTGCTTTGGTGTTGTGAACCGGCCAGTCGCGTTCACCGGATACTGATAATCGGCGCCCTGCGGGATAGGTGGTTGGCCAAGCGATCCGGCCGGATTTTGCCGGTTCTGGACCTGTATCGCATTATTAACATCAGTCGCAGTAAGGCCCAATTGAGCCATCTTGTCCGGGTTGACCCAGACGCGCATGCTGTAGTTCTGCTGCCCGCCCAAAACGCTATTGCCCACGCCAGGAAGACTGCCGATCTTATCGACAAGATTAATGGTGGCGTAATTGTTTAAGAACAGCGCATCGTACCGGTTATCCGGCGACGTGAGGGCGACAAAGAGCAGGAACGAAGAGGAGACTTTCTTAGTGGTAACGCCAACGCGCTGCACCTCTTGGGGAAGCAACGGAAGCGCCGTACTGACCTTATTCTGCACCTTAACCGTCGCCAAATCTGGGTCGGTGCCAAGCTCGAACGTAACGTCAATCGTGAGGGTTCCGTTGTTGGACGCGCGGGCGAAGTAGTAGAGCATGCCATCCAGACCGGTGAGTTGCTGCTCAATCGGTTGTGAGACGGTTTTCTCTAGATCGGTCGCATTGCCGCCCTGGTAAACGGCGGTAATCTGCACTACCGGCGGTACCACTTCGGGGTACGTGGCGATAGGCAATGTAGGAATGATGACTGCGCCAAGCAGCACGATTACAATCGCGATGACAATGGCGAAGACGGGACGTTCAATAAAAAATCGCGCCATGGGTTAGCTCTTCTCCTGAACAGTCCCAGCGGCGGCCGCCGGCTTATAAGGCGTCGGCTGAACGGGAGAGCCGGGCCGAACCTTCTGAACTCCTTCAACAATTACCTGATCGCCGGGCTTCAGACCTTGCGTGATAATCCAGCCATCACCGATGCGCTCGCCGGTCACGATGCCGCGGACCTGAGCCTTGTTATCAGGTCCAACAGTAAAGACTGATTGCATACTCTGCAGCTCCTGCACGGCGCGCTGTGGGATGACAATTGCGTCCTTAGCATCGCGGGTTTGTATGCGAACCGTGCCGAATTGTCCAGGAAGAATGATGTGATCCGGATTGGGAAACGTTGCCTGAACTTCAAGAGTTCCGGTTTTGGGGTCAACCTGATTTAAGGTATCCCTAACCTGCCCAAGATGAGGAAAAGCAGCTCCGTCAGCCAGCACTAGACGAAGAGAAGTCTGTCCGGTCCGCTGCCTTTCCTTTGAACCTCGTAGCTCCAGGTACTCAGCCTCGCTGATTTTGAAACGGACCCAGATTGGATCGAGCGGGACAATATTAGTAAGAGGACTGGTGGAAGTTTTCGATACTAAGCCACCCACCTGAATGAGGCTGTCGCCAACGCGTCCAGCAATAGGCGCGGTGACCGTTGCGTAGCCTAAATTCAGATCCGCGGTTTGCAGAAGAGCCTTGTTCGATTCCACCTGTGCAGCAACAGAGTCAATGTTGGTTCGTACTTGAAGGCGAGTCTGATCGACACTTGCCTTCAACGCAGCAACGTTAGCTTTATTCGCCTCCAATGAAGCATTCGCGTTATCCAAATCTTGTTTGGAAGCTGCTTCCTGACTGACCAACGGCTGGAGCCGATCTACATCCTGCTGCGCTTTGATGAGATTGGCAGTGGCCTGCGCCAGAGTGGCCTCGGCTTGTATCAGCGCAACCTGCTTCTTTGCGAATTCAAGGTTGGCGTTGCTCTGATCGACATCCGCCTTGGCCTTGGCTACATCGGCGGCGTACGGACGCTGATCCAGGATGTAGAGAACTTGACCCTTTTTCACATCGGCACCTACTTGAAAGAGGCGCTTTTCAATGTAGCCGTCCACTCGACCGCGAACCTCAACCATGTCTCGCGCAAACGTCTGAGCTGAGATTTCTTCGTAGATCGGGACATCCTGCGCTTTTACCTCCATTACTGCCACAGGAGGCGGCGGCAACGACATAGGGCCTTGTGCTTTGGAGGTAGATTGACAACCGACAGCGCCGAAACAGGCAGCGATCAAAACGGACAGTACCGTCAGCCGACGGACCAGCAAATAGTTCATAGCTTAACCATTGGAAGCACCATGGTGCTTCCAAGACTCGAAAATTGTCAAATCGCACGCTGACAATTTACAGTTGCGTCACCACTGCCAACGTGGTAAAGCAATATTACAACTTTGCGAAAGCTTTGTGACCGCTGAAGCTATTACGACGCGGGCAGCCAACCATAGCTGATTCTAGGCGTTCAATATCGGCCCCGGGATGCATATCAACGGTCAGTCCCGCCCTTGGCACTTTCTACACTACCGAATACGGCTTACCGGACTTAACCGGCAGAAACTTTCGGAACAGCAACACTCATACCGACCACCGCGACTCTAACCCCGGAACTCCTAGCTTTGCAATGGTGGGTGCGGTCTCAGTGCCGTCATACTCCTTCTGTGCTGCGTAGGAGACAACGCGGACAGCAATCTCAGAACGCGAATCGCATTTTTCTAATCACGAGCTCGAAATTACCTTGCTTCAGAGAGGACATGCTTGCTGCTAGGTTGGCTGGCAATAAGATTTAAGCCCTCCATGTAAGCGCGGTATAGCTGTTCGAAGACCACATCCCAACTGTTAGCGTCGGCAAACTTCCGCGCAGCACTACTCATTGACCCGCGCAGAGCAGGTGAGTGCATCAAACATTGCACGCTTGCGGCAAAGTCAACGGACAGAAACCCGGAGATTCCATCCTCGATCCCGACGTGCCGACCAGTTTCGGGCGAAAGAATCACCGGAACGCCGGAAGCCATTGCCTCCAGAATCACCAAGCCGAACGTATCCGTTTGGGAAGGAAAAACGAAGGCATCCATCCGGGCATATGCGGCAGCTAAATCCGGCCCACGGAGAACACCGGTCATTTCCGCGTGCTCAAGATTCTTCTGCAACCACTTTTGCTGGCTGCCATCGCCGACAATCAGAAACTTAAAATTTCGCTCGCCAGCGGTAACAAGCTTTCGCTCCAGTTCGACAAATGACCGGACGTTCTTCTCCGTTGTCAGTCTGCCTACATAGCCAATGCAGAATGGTTTGTCCGCTATCTTATCCCGCAGCATCGGGCGGTACTCATCCAAGTCAACGCCGTGTGGCATCAGGAAGGCCGGCTTGCCAATGGTTGAGTGCAAAAGATCAACCTGCATCTGATTGGGAGCGAGAACAAAGCGAGCGGTTCTATAAAACCGCATTAACCCGCGCAAACCTTGCCGTTCAGCTTCCCCAGCTACCTGATTTCGCAGCTTGTGCGGCAACCGGTTGAGAGCATGATGCAATCTTCGCGCAAGGTATTCATGCAGGTTGGTATGCCACGAGGCCACTAGCGGTATGTGCAGAGCGTGAGAGGCCCAGAGCCCAAAAAACCCAAGATCGCCAGGGCCGGTTATATGCACCAGATCCGGGTTAAAAGACCGCAGGCAATCAAGCACGACACGCTTATGCCGAGTCAGAACGGGATCGAAAAACAAGCTTTGATCAAGCGGGAAAGTCGCGGGCCCGCGCTTCAATTTCAGAGTCTCCAGACAGCCGTCGCGAGTGAACTCGGTCCGCTGCCCTCCCATAATGATTAAGAAGGGTAAGTCCCGGGCCTTGGCAAACCGGGTTAGCTGGCGAAGGAGGGTAGCTACGCCATTCGCCTCATGGAAGGTGTCGGCGAACAGGGCAATGCGGGGCGGAAAAGTCAGGGATACCTACAAAGCTCTTTGTTTCTTCGACGATCTAGTATCGCAAGCGTTTCAAGTTTCCGTAATAGTCAATCAGGAAGGGCAATTAACGCCATTTGCGCACGGTGACGCCGCCAGTAATGCGCGATTGGAGAACCGGTTCGAAGAACATATAAGGCGTGGCAGGATCGAGCCGGCTCTCTTCCTCCAGAATCCGCCGGTCTTCTGCGGGAATATCAAAATCAAGAGAGCGCAGGTTCTTCTCAAGCTGGTGGTGTCGGCGTGCGCCGATGAGAGTGGATGTCACTCCGGGTTGCGAGACAACCCAGTTCAGTGCGATTTGAGCAGGCGGCCGATCAAGGCGCTTCGCCACAGCTTCCAGGGCGCTCAGAATCTTCCAGTTGCGGTCTGTGAACTTTTCAAAGACAGGGTTGTTCCCGGAAGCGAGAATCTCGAGCCGGCTCTTACCATCCAGCGTCTTACGGTCACGATCAAATTTGCCGGCTAAAAACCCGCTAGCGAGCGGACTCCAGGGGCATATGGCCATACCGAGCTCTGCAGCTGCGGGAATATGCTCGCGCTCGATAGTACGCTCCACCAGCGAGTATTCTAACTGCATTGCAATAGGCGGTTCAAGACCCCGGCATTCAGCGAACGTAGCAGCGCGAGCTGCATACCAGGCGGGCACATCAGAAAAGCCATAATGGCGGATCTTGCCCTGCCTGACCAGTTCATCCAAGGTACTGACTACTTCCTCAACTGGGGTAACAGTATCCCAAGCATGTAGCCAATAAAGATCAACAAAGCTTGTGCCAAGGCGCTTCAGCGATCTTTCCAGGGCACGATAAATGTTCTTGCGCCCATTGCCGCCGTTGTTGGGATTGCCCTGGCCCGTATTAAACGTGAACTTGGTTGCCAGCACAACTTGGTCACGCAGGTTCGCTCCGTTAATCAAGCGGCCCAGTAACTCTTCACTCTTACCGGAAGCATAACCATCAGCGGTGTCAACGAAGTTTCCACCTTCAGAGATGTAGCTTTCAAAAACTTGTGTAGCTTCTTCGTCACTGGAGCCCCAACGATCGTTGCCGAACGTCATGGTACCGAGACAAATGGGGCTGACTTTCAGGCCGGAGCGTCCGAGGGTTATATAGTCTTTGAGTCCAAACACAGTAAGTGGACCGAGCTGACTTAAGACTTGTTTCCGCGGCCCAGAATGCGATCGAAGAACTGTTTCCAGTGCCACTTCATTTCCTGACATTCAGGAGCAGGAGCAAAGCCAAGACTATCGTCGCTTCGCTGGACTGAAAGCGATTGCAGTTCGGTACCTGGCGCCTGCACATTCACGGTGACAAACTGGCGGCAGCTATCCACCGACGTGACCTTCCAGGGCGAAGTAGCTTTCCTGCCAGGACCCCAATCCTGAAGGAATCGTTTCAGGTCGTAGTTAGGGCAGGGATGAGCGGATGTGCAGCCCCACTCCCGATAGGCATCCTCATACTTGCCGCTATTCACCAAAGCGAGAAACTGATTTGCCTTCTGCTTCTCGGAATGATCTTTGAGAAGAAAATAAGCCACGACGCCAAGCACCAGAGCTGTTAGCAGGGAAAGGATAATCCGGCGAATAATGCGGTTCCGGTGCTCCTCTTCCACTCCGTACTGCTGTAGGTAGGTACCCATGGCCTTCGACTTTCGAATCTACTTTAAAGGATAAGCCTTGTCGTAAGCTGCTGTCGCCTCGGCAGTAATGTCAAGGGCCGGTTTGAAGTAGATGGTGTTGGTGATGTCGATGACTACATCGAGTCCGCGAGCTTCGGCGATTCTCTTCACGACATCCGCCATCTGACGGCCCGCGCGGCCCAGAACGTCCTGCCGCTCATTGTTAACATCGCTCTGCAAATCCTCAGTCAAGCGCTGGTACTCTTTCTGCTTGGGAATACCAGAGGCCCTCAACTGCTCGGCTCGCTCTGGCGGCAGATTCGGGGTAGAAATCTGCTGCTGCAGGCTGCTCAGTTCGGTTTGCAAAGATTGAATCGCCTGTGTGCGGGGGCGATACTTGGTCTCAAGTGCAGCTTGAGCGCGCTTTAACTCCTGCGTGTCAGCAACAGCCTTCTGAGCATTGATGATTGCAACTCTTGTTGGTGCTGCTCCCCCTTGGGCATGCAGCCCGCCTGTAGAAACAAGGGCAGCGACGGTCAGGAGCAGGGCGCTCCGTCCATTCGAAAACATTACTTTGAATTTACTCCTGTACATTGCATCTGGGACAGGCAACTAAGCGCCGGTCCAAGATTGAGTTTTATGACGTATTCAGGCTAGCATGCGTTTCGGGCAACGAGAGAAGTCTTATCCTCGGTAAATTGGATACTTGGCGGAAGTCGGAACGGCACGAACGGAACGGGAGCGAATGGCTTCTGCGCTCTCCACGCTTGTCATAGAATTATCGATCATTTCACTGGCGCTGGTGGTGAGCCTGTTCGGCCTCCTCACCGTAGTTCAAACAATCAGAATTGTCGTCCTTACGTACAGCCCCGTTTTGTCATGGGATCAGTGGCAGATTATCAACACGCTAGTTCGCAGCCACGGACACCCAACACTCCTTGATTTCTGGGCACAGCACAATGAGCACCGCATTCCGACTGTGCGACTATTCAGCCTGCTCGACCTCTTTGTTTTTCACGGTCGGAATGTCAGTCTGCTCGTTGAGATCTTCCTCTTTCAGCTTTGCCATTTAGTCCTGTTCTGCATCATTGTCTTTCAATCAAGCAAGATGCTCTGGTTTACCCGACTGACGCTGGCCGGCTTTTTCGCCTACTGTTTCTTTTCCCCTTTGCAGATGGAGAACTTCAACTGGGGCTTTCAAATTGGTTTTATTCTCACCAGCTTTTCTGCGACTGTATCGTTTGCGGCCGCAGTTTGGTATTCGAGGCAGCTTGCTCTGGCAAATGGGAAAGCCAAGCTGGCCCTTGCGGTTTGCCTCCTTTCAGCTTTCGTGGCGGAGGGCAGTAACTCCCATGGCCTGATTACCTGGCCGGTGTTGATTTTCCTCTCGGTCGCGCTCAACTTCCCATTGCGGACTCGCTGGACGACTTGGGTCGTGGGCGCGGTCGCGATCGCAATCTACATGATAGGGTTCGACCCGCAGTCTCCTCCTGGTAGCTATCGTCGTGCCCTTAGTCATCCTGCAGAACTGCTTAAGTTCGGCTTGACCTACTTAGGTAATAGTTGGGACCGCGGTTTGCCTAACAACTCGGCTTGGCTGACCGCAGCGGAATGGATAACCTTGCTCTCAATAGGTGCCACTATCCTGCTTGCAATCCGGTGCTTACGCCACCGGTCGCTGTTTTCTCCTCTGCAGATATTTCTCATTGGCAATTTGCTTTTCGGGATAGGCACAGTCGCCGTGACAGCCGTAGGGCGCCACCGCTTTGGCTTGGAGATGGCTGTCTCCAGCCGCTATCAAACGCCAGGGCTCATTTATTGGGTGTGCTTTGCCGCTTTACTCGCCGTATCCTTTCCGCAAACGACGAAACTGCGTTTGCTGGCAGGACAAGCCGGCTTACTCATTCTGATGATGTCGGGGGCGAGTCGGTGGGCTGGGATTGCTCACGGAGCTGCCGAACGGCAATTTCGGCTGGAGCAGGCATGGAATGCGGCAGTGCAGGATAAATTCAACGATCCAGCCGCAGCTAGTCTTTTCTATGACGTGAATATGGTCAGAGGCTTTGTACATTACATGCGCCAACATCAATGGGGACCTCACGGTGTTATCCAGTCATTCGCAGGTATCAACAAGGGAGCTGAGCGTCCTACAAGGCTCAATGGCTTTCGCATAAAACAAGGTGGCTGTGCCGGTCAGATAGATGGGGTAACGCGGTCTGGCCTAAAGAGCGCAACTGTCAACGGCTGGGCGATTCCTATTTTGAGATCTAGTGCTGCCTCTCGCGTTGTTCTCGCATCTGACTCGGGAAAAGTCGTCGGGTCCAGCGCCGTCGATATAGCTCGGCCCGATGTAGCGGCAAAGTTCGCCCGAGCTGACTCTATGATTTCCGGTTGGAAAACGGAAGTGGCTTTTCCGGGCAATGGCGACTATCGGGCATTCTTAATTGGTCAGGACAAATCTTCTGCATGTGCACTTGACGATGTGGTCAGAGTCAAAAAGCTATCTCCGTTCTAATCGGTTGGCGACAGCTTAAGCTTCATCTCCGTGCTATCCGCGGCTATGATTCGCCCATCCTTACTAAGTCTGATCGTCTTATTGCGCCACCGAACGGTATGGCCGAAGTGAGCCGTCAGCCACACGGCGAAGGCATAGAGATCCCATATGGGGGCCAGGAAGGAAAGCCGCCGGGCAGACGCATCGGCTAGCACAAAGCGGGCCGCAATGTAAGCAGAGCCGATCCGAAGCGCGGCGAGAGCAGTTGCCAAGCGGGGCCGCCGCAAGAGAAGCAGCACCATCACCCAAACTCCGGCATGAGTCAGGAACAAGCCGCTGTACGGGGCGCCTTTCGATGCACGGATGGTGCGGGCCCAGCGCAGTTGATGCTTCCAGATACCACCCCAGGTCGCCTCCCCTAACGCTGTCTCCACCACCAGAGTTGAGAGTTGCGCCCGCTTGCCAAGTGCTGTGATCCGTTTGGCAAGCTGGTAATCATCGGCAATGTAGTCGGCGAAAGAAGCGTAGCCTCCGGCCTGTGCTAAGTCAGCAGCACGGAACGCAAGAGTGGAGCCAAAGCCGAACTCACGAACCCCAAGCTCTTGCGCGACCAGAGTGCTGGGCATGAAGTCAGTGGCGATGCCGAACGCTTCCCAGACGGCGGGAACCGTATGCCCATTCGCACGGTAAAGACAAGTGACTACGCCAATGTTCGGGTCCGACAAAGGGGCAGTGACAACGTCCAGGTATTCGGGCGGCACGACGATGTCACTGTCATTGACGACCCAGATCGGGTAATGAGCGTGGGCAGCTAGCGCCATCAGCGCTCCGACTTTGCCGTTTGGCGCTGGCGGCACGGGGGTGATTAGTTGTATGTCGGTCTCAGGATGTTCGGCCTGAAGGCGGCGAATCTCCGGAACTGCCGGATCCGATTCGTCACTGACGGCAAACAAAACTTCGAAAGGTTGATGGGTTTGTTGAACCTGAGAGAGAAAGGCTTTAGGCGTGTTGGGATCAAGGCCGCGAACCGGCTTCATCACCGAGACACCTTGCAGAATTGGTTTGCTCGGCGGAGTTAAGCGCTGCCGGCGCGCCTGCCGAACGCCGGCGTATAGAGCCAGACATTGATAGGCTGCTGGAGCAACGAAGAGCAGCAGGAAACCGAGCACCGAAGAGAAGCTTACTTGGCGAGCAGAATAACGCCGCACAATACCAGCAATGTTCCGGCTGCACGGCGAGCGCCTACGTGCTCATGGAGCACAAACTTGGCCAGTATTGTTTCCAAGACGAATGTAGCGGCCGAAGCAGGCACAGCAAAGCTGAGTGGAGCAATCTGGACCAAAGCCATAAATGCAAAAAACGAGATCGCCATGCAGACAATCGAGAGCACAAGATAGCGGCGGCTGACGATAGTGCGAAGCAGCTTTGCCAAGCCTCGGCGATCAACCGTCTGTTCACCACTAAGCTTCATTTCATAGCTTTGCAGAAGATCGCTGAACACGGTCGCAAAGACAATGATGGCTAATAAAATCCACTTCAACGGGAAGCTCCCGGACACTCTGTGGTTTTACTTTCGGTGGTGCCCACCAGCATGGTTCCGACAAAGATCAAACAAGTACCGGCCCAATGACTAGGCGCTACAGTCTCATGCAGGAAAGCATAACCGAGAACAGCCGCGAGTACATATCCAAGGCTGGTGAGCGGCAGGATGAAAGAGAGATCCGCCCAACTGAGCAGAGTCATCCGCATCAGTAACCAGAAGATAAGCAAAACAATGCCACAGGCAACAGCCGGATTCAACATGACTCGGATATAGCCAAGGGGATCGAGTCCGACATTCTCCCCGGCGTGCCGCATGCCATACGCAAGTGAGAGGTTTCCGACCGAGTTCAAAAGGATAACCGCCGAAATAAGGAGCAGTGTCCTGAAATCCACGGGAAGCGTTCGACTCGCAGTCGTTTCAGTAAGTCGCATGTCCGGACGAGCATTGAGCGCCTGATTTGCCAAACTAGTCAGACCGTCAGCCGAGTGTTGACGGTTACCCGCCATGTCTAACTTCCCCAAATATTCCCAAGCAAAGGGATGCTTCTAGCCGACTCTTAGTCCCCGGAACTAAGGACAGCCGCGGCTTCCTTTTGCTGCTTGATTTCTTTGACAAACTGTTTGCGCTTGGAACGCAGAGCAAGGTACTCACGCGCTTCCTTGTAGAGCCGACGACGATCCTCATTGTTGAAAATGGCTTTCCTGACCAATCGCAATGCCACCTTCGGGCGAAAGTAAAATTCGCCATAGAACCGCTCTACCCAATCTACTAACTCGCCCTTGTCCAGCCCAGGGTATTGGTAGTTAGGCAGTTGATGCCCGGCATCATCGGTCATCTTTTCATCGATGCTGATAAGACCGTTTTTCTTTACGTGATCGTAAAACTCGGTGCCAGGGAATGGATGGCCAATCGAAACCTGGATGGTTTCAACGTCCAGTTCTTTCGCAAAATCGATGCTCTTACGGATTGTCTCGTGCGTCTCGCCCGGCAAACCGACAATAAAATCGCCGTGGATGATAAGACCCAGTTTCTTGCAGTTGGCAGTGAAGCGGCGAGCCATATCGATAGTTGCGCCCTTCTTGATGTTTTTCAGAATCTGCTGGTCGCCCGACTCGTAGCCGACAATCAGCAGCCGACATCCCGCCTCTTTCATGGCTTTAAGAGTGTCGTAGTCGGTGGTAACGCGGGACGTGCAACTCCAGGTAAAGTTCAGGCTCTTCAGCTTGCCGCACAGTTCCAGCGTGCGTGCCTTCTGGTAGTTAAAAGTATCGTCGTCAAAGAAGAT
This sequence comes from uncultured Bryobacteraceae bacterium, assembly GCA_964248065.1. GTDB lineage: Bacteria > Acidobacteriota > Terriglobia > Bryobacterales > Bryobacteraceae > Bog-105. The sequence continues at coordinate 24,983 of CAXTWQ010000054.1, forward strand.
CTCCCGAAGCCCAGGAAAATTCTCCAGAATGTAGCGGCACTCGTTAACAATATCGTCAGAGGAGCGCAAACGCCAGCGGTGACCGGAGTGAGTCTGCGGCCAAAGGCAGAAGGTGCACTGAGCCGGGCAACCGCGACTCGTATAGAAAGAGACGTAAGGCTGTAACAGGAAGGGAACGTTATAACGCCGGAAGTCCAGGTCGCGCTTGTAAACCTTGCTGACCCAGGGAAGGGCGTCAAGATCTTCGATCGGCGAAGCTTCGGGATTATGCTGGAAGCCGCCGTTCTTACGGAAGACAACACCTGGAATTTCCTCCACCGGTTTGCCCATTGCATAGTCACGAATCTGGTAATCAAACTCGCGCTTCACAACGAAGTCGATAGCGGCAGAGGCTCGAAGACTTTCTTCAGGACGCACCGTGACATGAGGGCCGACGAAGGCAACTTTCATGGAAGGATTCAGATCCTTCATCATCTCGGCAATCTTCACGTCGACATGGAAACCGGGAGTAGACGTGAAGAGCACCAGTAGATCGTACTTGGGCGCCATGGCCACTGTCTGGTCAATACTGATCTTGTGCGGGGGAGCATCGACGACCGTGCTATCGGGGATCATGCCGGCCGGGTAGCAGAGCCACACCGGATACCAGTAAGATTCAATCTCGCGGGAAGCAGGCCACCGTGAACCGGCACCACCGTCAAACCCTTCAAAAGAAGGAGGGTTAAGAAAAAGCGTTCTCATGGATTCTCGGGACTTACCTTTCAGGGTACTTCGTTAGCGGGCCCGAACTCAACCCATTCGCCCTCTTTGGACGATAGGGGCCTTTGTACAGCAACCCTAAACATTAAACGGGGATCGGCATTATTCCGATAGGTCTGACTTGAAGGAAGCAACTACCGCAGCGTTGCCCTCGCCGGTTTCCTCCGTCGTATCTTTCTCGATCTTCGAAAAGTTGATATTCAGTTCCACTTTTCCGACCAGTCGTGTGTCGATCACACTACTGACATAAGTGGGCACAGATTGACCGCCTTGAATTGAGAACCCGCGCTCAAAGTCCACCTGCTTGAACCAAACACTCGGGTTCTTTACCAGCCTTCCCTTCTCCATCAAAGGCAGATAAGTTCGCTCGTCTAACCAGAGCTCTCCTTTAAACAGACCGACTCGCTTCTTTATTGGAGATAGCTGAAAATGATAGGCTCTCTGGCCTGAGATGGACTCCTCGCCACGATATTTGAACTTGTAGTTTTTCGGAGTAATCGCAATGTCCTGGTCGCCCTGCCCTTGCTGCTCTGCGCTTAAATAGCGAGCAATGACCTGATTCTTAACTGTGCTGTCGCCTTGGAACGACAGCGTCCGATACGTAATTTGGCCCACTTTCGATATTCGTCGAAGGGCACGAAGCTTGCCCTTTTCCTTCAACTTTGGGACCGAGGCATCGATATTAACCTCCATCGAAGCTCCGCGTAAGGAAGCCTCGTGGCCCTGCGTGGCTTGCAGGTACCGATCGATGATGTTGGTGGCAGGAGAAGAACTTGAAGCATCGCCGGACCCATTGCGAGTGTCGGCCGCAAGCGATGTAGCAACGGCCAGAAACAAAGCAAATGCCAAGGCGGCCCCGGCCTTTTTCTTCAGACTATTGACGAACAAGTAAATAACTCCCTCGCGCGACGACGAGGCTCAACTGCAGCGAAGACTGACTTGAGTCTAACAAAGCCGAATGCGAGCTCCAGACAGGTTACGCACACTCGCTTAGATGGGACGGGGACCGGTAGGGTTCACTTATGAGGGTGCGATAACGGACACACCGTGCGGTTAAGACAAGCCAGTGCGGTTAAGATGATATGAATTATCGGGGTCAAAGGCGGCCCGGGCTGATGCGTCGCGAGTTTCACAGTTGGTACAGTCACCGGCTCGGTCGGCAGATGGATCTCCTTACTTATGGCCACGCTGGAATGCCGGTCCTAGTTTTTCCCACCTCCCAAGGCCGCTTCTTCGAATACGAGAACGCCGGGATGATTCATGCCGTCTGGCAGAAAATAGACGCCGGACAACTGCAGTTTTTCTGTGTCGATAGCGTTGACTCTGAAAGCTGGTACAACCGCAGCATTCATCCCTATGACCGCGTGCGGCGGCAGATTGCTTATGAGGAGTACCTGCTTCAGGAAGTCTATCCGTTAATTTGCCAACTTAACGGCAACACCATGATTTGCACGACCGGATGCAGCCTGGGTGGATATCATGCGGCCAATTTTGCCCTGAAGCATCCGGACCTGACCTGGCAATGTGTGTCCATGAGCGGCTGCTTTGATATGAGGCCATTCATGGGCGGAGAGTACAACACTGACTTTTACTTCAACAATCCGGTAGATTATATGGCCAACGCAAATGATGCTTGGTTCCTGCAATATTACAGCCGTATGCGATTGATTCTGGCCGTGGGCGACCACGATATCTGTTTAGGCGAAAACTATAAGTTTGCGCATGTGCTTGGCACGCGCGGCATCCCGCATTGGCTGGATGTCTGGGGTGGAGGCCAAAGGCACGATTGGCCCCTGTGGCATCGCATGGCGGACAAGTTCTTCTAACCTCGTTGGTACGCTTGCCCTACGTAGTTCTTCCAACGTGTTGTCAAATTTTTTGCTCGAGGTAAGACATGCCGAAGATCGGAATCATCTATGGAATGGAGAACACCTTTCCAGGAGCACTGGTAGACCGGATCAACAGCAAGAATGTCCCGGACGTCAGCGCTGAACATGTCCATATTGGCGGTATCAAGATGGCTGAGCCGAGCGGCTATCGCGTGATCATCGATCGCATTTCCCAGGACATTGAGTTCTACCGCGCCTACCTGAAGAACGCCGTATTGAGTGGCACCATTGTCATAAACAACCCCTTCTGGTGGAGTGCCGACGATAAGTTCTTCAATTATGCGTTGGCGAGCAAGCTGGGAGTTGCCGTTCCTAAGACAGTAATTCTTCCGCAAAAGGTGCATCCTCCGGGCACGACGATTCAGTCCATGCGAAACCTGATCTTTCCACTGAACTGGGAGGAAATCTTCAGCTATATTGGGTTTCCTGCGTTTCTGAAGCCATTTAGCGGTGGGGGCTGGAAGAACGTATATAAAGTGGATAACCCCGAAGCGTTCTTCCATGCCTACGATCAGACCGGAACGCTTTGCATGACGCTGCAATCGGCCGTTGAGTTCAAAGAATATTTTCGCTGTTATGTAGTCGGGCGGAACAAAGTGCGGGTGATGAGTTACGATCCCAAACAGCCGCATCATCTCCGGTATTCACGTAATGGAGCGAACGGTTCGAGTGAACTGGTCGAGCGTGTAGAGCGCGATTGCCTCACCCTATGTCGGGCGCTGGGTTACGATTTCAACACCGTCGAGTTCGCCGTCCAGGATGGGATACCGTACGCAATTGATTTCCTTAATCCGGCGCCAGATGCTGACGTGCACTCGGTCGGTCCGGAGAATTTCGAGTGGGTGGTGGAGAACGTAGCGCAGTTGGCAATTGATAAGGCTCTCAGCAGAACAGAGCCGCAGGCGGAATATCATTGGAGCCGGTTTTTGCGGGGCAACGCTTGAGCGGATTGTCGAAAAATCACACGGTAGAGTAAGCGCAAGAAAGGAACACGTGAAGCCAAGTCTGACGATCGGAATCGAAGAGGAGTATCAAACTATCGACCCCGAAACTCGGGATCTGCGGTCACATATCGACGCCGAGATTATTGAGCAGGGCAAGACCCTTCTCAAAGAGGCAGTCAAAGCCGAGATGCATCAGTCGGTCGTGGAGATCGGAACAGGCGTGTGCCAGAACATCAAAGAGGCGTGCCATCAGGTTAAAAATTTGCGATCGCAAGTCTGCGATCTGGCCCGCAGGAACGGTTTGCATCTGGCTTCATCCGGTACGCACCCGTTTGCTGATTGGCGCAAGCAGGAGATCACCGAAGATGACCGGTATCAGGTGATTGTGGAAGATTTAGGCATGGTGGCGCGGGCCAACTTAATCTTCGGGTTGCACGTTCATATTGGTGTAGAAGACCGGGAAACGGGCATTCAACTGATGAATGCGGACAGCTACTTTCTGCCGCTCATTCTTGCGCTGTCGACTAACTCTCCGTTCTGGCTCGGCATGGAGACCGGGCTCAAGTCTTACCGTTGTAAAGTCTTTGATAAATTCCCCCGCACCAACATTCCGGATTACTTCCCCAGTTGGGGCGAATACGAACGCTTCGTCGACCTGCTAGTAAGAACCAACTGCATAGATAATGCTAAGAAGATCTGGTGGGATATCCGACCGCATCCGAATTTCCCAACCCTTGAGTTCCGTATCTGTGATGTGCCGATGCGTGCCGACGAGACCATAGCCATTGCCGCGCTGATTCAGGCAACCGTTGCAAAGCTTTACAAACTGCACGAAGCCAATCAGGGTTTTCGCCTGTACCGGCGCGCCTTGATTATGGAAAACAAGTGGCGAGCCCTGCGCTATGGCCTCGATGGCAAAATCATCGATTTCGGTAAGCAAACCGAAGTGCCCGTACGCGACTTGATCTACGAGTACCTTGCCTTCATCGATGACGTCGTTGACGAGCTAGGTTCCCGCGATGAGATTAATTACATTCACCACATTCTGGAAAACGGCACGGGCGCTGACCGGCAACTGCGAGTATTCCGGGAGACCGGCGACCTGACCAAAGTGGTCGACTATATCGTGAGCGAAACAGAGGCCAATCTAGGCCGAAAAGAAGCTGTGGTTGGTGCTGCCGGGGGCAACGCAATGAGTACGGACCTGCAGGGTATGTCCTTCGATAGGGAATTAACGCAAGGGGCGCACAACGCAGTGTATGTCTGTCTGCAGGTGAAACCTTCCGAGAAGGTGACGGTGATCACAGATCGGGCTACGCGGGAGATTGCCGCCAGCCTGGTAGCCGAACTTGAAAAGTCGGGGTGTACGTTTCGGTCGTTCGTATTGGAGGACCTGGCGCCTCGACCTTTGCAGACCATGCCGGAGATTGTGCTGGAGGATCTGCAGTCGAGTAACGTTAGCATTTTCGCAGTGCATGCACAGGCTAACGAGTTGAAGACTCGTATGCAAATGTGCGAGGTAGTCAATCGCCACAAACTTCGCCACGCGCACATGGTGAACATTGAGAAGCGAATCATGCTGGAAGGCATGCGAGCGGACTTCGCCAAAGTCGATGAGTTGACCTTGCGCGTGATGAATATCGCGAACAAAGCTTCCTATTTGCGTGCCGTCACACCAGCCGGGACCGATATTCGCGCTGAGCTTTCACCGGACCTGCGCTGGATTAAAACAAGCGGGATCATCAGCCAGGACAAGTGGGGAAATCTGCCCGGTGGCGAAACCTTTACGTCACCCCTGGAAGTGAATGGCACCTTTGTCGTAGATGGAGTTGTCGGAGATTACCTCTGCGCAAAGTACGGCGATCTGCACCATCAACCCTTAACGCTTCGAATTGAGAAGAACCGTCTCACCCACGCCTTTAGCGATAACAAAGAATTGGAGCATGAATTCTGGGAGTACACGCATCGTGACGAGAACAGTAATCGCGTAGGCGAACTGGCTATCGGCACCAACCTTGCCGTAAGCGAAGTGGTCGGCAACATACTGCAAGACGAAAAGATCCCAGGGCTGCACCTGGCCTTTGGTGATCCCTATGGATCCCATACTGGAGCCAAGTGGAGTTCCACGACACATATTGATGTCGTGGGCCGGGACTTTGATATTTGGGCGGAAAAGCTTCAGATTATGAAGCAGGGCCGATTCGTTGTCTAGGCGCAGTCGCCGTGATCCCTGAACTACGAGAGCAGTTCAATCGACAGTGGACGCCTGCCTCCTATCAACGCTTCCGGAATGAACTGGAGTCAATTGCCGGCACGCCCGTAGGCTTCCGCTGTCTGGAAACTCCGGTGTTCTTGCCACGTCCGTTGCTTGACAAGATGGTCCGCTATGGACGCGAACTGTACGGGCAGCTTGCTTCCAATGCCGAGTATCACGTGGCGTCGGATGCTGCTATACCAATGGGCTTCAAGGTTCGGAACGAGCCCGAGCATCCCCTGTTTCTGCAAGCGGATTTTGGCCTCATCGAAGCACCCGATGGCAGCCTGGAACCCAAACTTGTCGAAATTCAAGGGTTTCCATCCATCTACGCGTTCCAAGCTGAAATGGCCCAGGTGTATGAGCGTATTTTCCGGATTAACGAGACGTACGGCTCGGGTCTCTCCTATTTTTTGGATGGCCTGAATGAAACCGGCTTTCGAGACTTGATGAGCCGTGCGATTCTTGGCAATCACGCTCCCGAAGAAGTGGTGCTCCTGGAAGTTCATCCGTGCGAACAGAAGACTCTGTGTGACTTTCTGGCAACCCAGCGGCTGCTTGGTATCAAGATAGCCTCAGCAACTGAGGTCGAAAAGCGCGGGCGCAAGTTGTTCTTTGAAGGCGTGGAAGTAAAGCGGATCTACAATCGCGTGATTGCCGACGAGCTTCTGCAGAAAAACATAAAGTTGCAATTCGAATTCTGCGACGACCTGGACGTGGAGTGGGCAGGAAATCCTAACTGGTTTTTTCGCTTAAGTAAGTTCTCACTACCGTGGTTCCGTCATGTGTGTGTACCGCAAACCTGGTTCCTCCACCAAATGCACGAGCTTCCGGCTAATCTAGACGCTTATGTTTTGAAGCCGCTGTATTCGTTTGCCGGCCGCGGTGTAACCATTGCGCCTTCTCGATCTGACATTGAAGCAATTCCGATGGATCAGCGCAGCGACTACATTCTTCAGGAGCGAATGAACTTTGTCCCGACAATTGCGACACCGGAAGGCATGACAAAGGTGGAAGTTCGCATTATGTACATCCGCGACGGAGATGAGTATCGAGCTGTAAATACTGTGGTCCGAACTGGTCGGGGCAAAATGATGGGGGTTGACTTCAACAGAAATCTGACCTGGGTTGGAGCTTCGGCGGGATTCTCTCCGGCGTAGTGCTGTGGGGAGTAAACTCTAGGAACTTATGGCAATCGATCCTCGCGCCGGCAAGCTCGCTGAGCCGTCGCAATTGGCAAACATTCCACGTCTGATTACGAGCTATTACTCACTGCATCCTGACATTGCCGAGCCGACTCAGCGGGTTGCTTTCGGCACTTCCGGCCATCGTGGGTCATCCCTGCTCGCCTCATTTAACGAAGACCACATCGCTGCCATTACGCAAGCTATTTGCCGTTATCGAACTGAGCAAGGCACGACAGGGCCGCTCTTTCTTGGAATGGATACGCATGCGCTCTCCGAACCGGCCTTAACAACCGCGCTTGAGGTTCTGGCTGCTAACGAAGTGACGGTGATGGTTGATGCAGACAGCGGGTATACGCCGACACCTGCGGTCTCGCATGCCATCTTGAAAGCAAACCGCAATGCGCAGGGAGGAGCGTTAGCGGATGGCATCGTGATTACGCCCTCACATAACCCTCCCGAGGATGGCGGGTTCAAGTACAATCCGCCATCGGGTGGGCCGGCAGATACGAGCGCGACCAAGTGGATTGAGAACGAAGCCAATCGGCTGCTGGCAGATGGTTTGCGCGAGGTGCGTCGAATTCCATTTGCAACGGCTATAACGGCTTCGACGACGCATCGCTACGATTACATCTCCAGCTATGTAAATGAGCTGGAGTCCGCCATCGACTTCGAGGCAATTCGATCTACCGGTCTGCGGCTTGGCGTCGACCCTCTGGGCGGAGCCGGCGTGGCTTACTGGCCCCGCATTGCCGAACGTTACAAGCTTAATTTGACGGTCGTGAACACGGCTGTAGACCCGACATTCCGGTTCATGACGCTCGATTGGGACGGTAAGATCCGAATGGATTGCTCGTCACCCTACGCGATGGCGAGTCTGATTGCGCTTAAAGATAAATTTGATGTGGCCTTCGCATGTGATACCGATCACGACCGGCACGGCATAGTGACTCCGAGCTCGGGACTGCTCAATCCGAATCACTATTTGGCAGTAGCAATCGACTATCTTTTTAGAAATCGGCCACGTTGGAAGTCTGATGCTGGGATCGGGAAGACGCTGGTGAGCAGCAGCATGATCGACCGCGTAACAGCAAGCCTCGGACGCAAACTCAACGAAGTTCCAGTTGGTTTCAAGTGGTTTGTGGATGGCCTTTTAGATGGGTCTCTTGGCTTCGGAGGCGAAGAGAGTGCCGGAGCTTCGTTCCTGGACTTGAACGGCGGACCCTGGAGCACGGACAAAGACGGCCTGATTCTCGGACTGCTTTCGGCGGAGATAACGTCGAAAACCGGCACCGATCCCGGGCAATATTATCGGAAGCTTACTGAGCAATTTGGTAATCCGGTCTATGAGCGCATCGATGCCCCGGCATCCCCGGAAGAGAAAGCGATATTGGCAAAACTTTCGCCCGAGCAAGTGAGCGCTAGAGAATTGGCGGGCGATCCGATTCAATCCATGCTGACTAAAGCACCAGGCAACGGCGCGTCGCTCGGCGGATTGAAAGTTACAACCAAGAACGGCTGGTTCGCGGCAAGGCCTTCAGGAACGGAGAACGTTTACAAGATTTATGCGGAAAGCTTCTTAGGCAAAGAGCATTTACAGCGTTTGCAGAAAGAAGCCCAAGCTTTAATTTCGAAGGTGTTCGCTAGCCACACGAGCTAACGTCCGATAGTGCAACTCGACTCCCGATATCATTTGTATAGGCTCGTACAGTGAGTTTGACGATTGTAGAAAGGAGTAGCGATGTTTCCTGACGTATCTAAGGAACGACAACGAGCGCATGCCTATCTCGATCGGCTTCCGCCGACTCAGCTTGTCGCTGTCCGCAGTCTACTTGAAACCATGCTCGATCCGGTAGCGCACGCCCTAGCCAATGCTCCGTTTGATGATGAGCCCTTAACTGAAGAGGATCGCCATGCCATTGCCCAAGCTGACCAGTGGCTTGAGAAGAACGAGCCTATTCCATTGGAAGCCGTTCTGGCAGACTTCGGCCTAAAGCTGAGCGACTGGGAGGAAATGGGCAAGAGCTCGCCTCCCAACCGAACCGAGCGTGGCTAAGCGCGTTGTCTTTACTGACCAAGCTAGGGCAGATCTCCGAGCCATTGAGCAGCAAGATGCTTTGCAGATCCTCAAAACCATCGCGCGCTTTCTATAGTCTGAAGAAGGCGATGTCAAACGGCTGCAAGGTATCGATCCGCCAACTTTCCGCTTGCGCACCCAGCGTCACCGCGTTATGTTCGAGACATAGGCGACATCATCGAGATTACTCGCGTCCGCGACCGCAAGGATGTTTACCGCTAAGAGATCTCACCCGCCAGGCCATGCATTGCTACACTGCGAATCGTGAAGGGCAGTAAAGTGACGCGGCGCCAGGTGCTGGCCGCTTCTTTAGCAGCAACAGTTAATCCTTTAAATGTAGGGTACAGCCAAGGAGTTTCGGGGCGGGCAGTGAAAGCCCAGCCAAGAGGCAAGCCGTCCGGCATTCCGTTCAACGCGGGCTTTACTGACATTGCGGCCCAAGCTGGCCTTCGTGAACCGCTCATTTATGGAGCCGCCGATAAGAAAACCTACATCCTCGAAACCGTGGGCTGCGGTTGTGCCTTTATCGACTACGACAACGACGGCTGGCTCGACATCTTCACACTCAGTGGGCAATTGCTCGAAAACACTCCTCAGACTGCGACCAACCGGCTGTATCACAATAATCGCGACGGCACGTTCACCGACATCACCGACAAAGCTGGGCTACGGCGAACCGGTTGGGCTTCTGCGGTAACGGTAGCCGACTTCAACAACGATGGCCATGATGACCTGTTCGTCACCTACTACGGCCAGAACGTTCTGTACCGCAA
>CAXTWQ010000055.1:0-3565 GCA_964248065.1 uncultured Bryobacteraceae bacterium
GAGCAGACCGCAGACAATCGAGGTGCCGATAATGCCGATAGGCATGTTCTTCTGTGGACTACGGCACTCTTCAGCAGCTGTCGACACCGAATCGAAGCCGATGAAAGTGAAAAAGACAATCGCCGCGCCGCTGATCACTCCCGGAAAACCGTTAGGCAGAAACGGATGCAGGTTGCTCGCCTTCACCGCATGGAGCGCACCAAACACGAAAAGCAACACTGCCACAATCTTGATCGCAACCATCACGTTATTCGCGCCAGCACTTTCTTTCACGCCGCGCACCAGAATCCAGCTCAGTAGCATGACAATCAGGAACGCCGGAAGGTTGAACAGACTGCCGGTCAGCTTGCCTTCGACGATGGCCGGTTCGGATAAGTAACGTGGCAGGTGAACGCCGAACAGGTAGTCGCACATCACATTGAAGTAGGCGGAGAAGCCCACAGCTACTGACATATTAGAGACTGCGTACTCCAGGATGAGATCCCAGCCAATAATCCAGGCAAAGATTTCGCCCAGGGCAGTATAGGCGTATGTATATGCACTGCCCGAAATGGGAATCATAGAGGCGAGCTCTGCGTAACACAGTGCTGCAAACCCGCACGTGATTGCGACAAGTATGAAAGAGATCGTCAAGCCTGGACCTGCGCCCGGCCGGCCGATCATCGATGTGGCGTTTGAACCATGGAGGATCAGGTCGAGCAATGGCGCATTGAGAATAGATGGCACACTCAAATGTTGGCCCGCCGCAGCAGTTCCAGTAACGGTAAAAATGCCGCCCCCGATCACTGCTCCGATACCAAACGCAATCAGGCTCCAGGGTCCTAGCGAGCGCTTGAGTCTCTTGCCCTCAACGTTCGACTCCTCCAACATGGCATCGATGCTCTTTGTTCGTAGAATCCCCGTCATTGGTTAAGCGGTCAGTATAGCGACCGCTTCCAGATCCCGACTCAGGAACCAAGCTGATCTGCAAATTGGAAAGGCGCTGGTTGCCACGAAGTCAGGATCAGTGACCTGGAAGATGCCGATGATAGTCATTCGCGCGGTGACAAGTAACACAGATGAACAGTGAGCTGCGCCTGCTGCTCTACCTTCTGAACAGCAGTCAATAGTAAGCACGCTATCTGCGCCCAAAACTTCGCAGCGCGCGGTCAACAGAGTGTTCCACCACCGAACAGCTTCTAGCCAGCATCAAGCCAAGCGGTCACAACCCGATGTGATGCAATGATGCCCGGACACCCACAATTTGCAGTAGAAATCAGATTGTCGTAGGAGTAAGGTAATCAACATGTCTCGCTTTTTCAGGATATTGACACTGGCCTTGTTGCCGGTCTATTTCACGTTGCCCCTGTTGGCGCAATATCGCGCGAGTTTGCAGGGCACAGTTACTGATTCCACAGGCAGCGTCGTTCCGGGCGCTACTGTCACGCTCACCAGCAAGGAAACCTCCAACGCTAAGACTGCTACTACATCCGAGGGCGGCGTTTATGCGATCCCGGGCTTAGCTCCGGGCCAATACACACTTACTGTAGAGAAGCAGGGATTTGCTAAGAAGACTCTGCCCAACCTGCTTGTTCAAAATGAGCAAGCGCGTGCACAGGATGTTCAGATCGATCTTGCCGGCAACACCGTCACGACTGTGACCGTGAACGCTGCCGAAACGCCTGCGGTCGAAACACAAACAGCTACCATCTCCGGCACCTTCTCTGCGCGAGAAGTGCAGTCACTGCCGACCTTTGGCCGAGATCCGTTTCAGGTCGCTCAACTGGCGCCGGGTTCGTTCGGCGACAATGCCCGCAGTGCAGGTGGCAGTGGCTCCTCTAATCTGCCCGGCTCGGCGGGACCAGGTGCTCCCAGCGCCACTACCAGCGTTTTCGCGACCGAAAATCAGGTGCAGATTGTCGCCAACGGCACTCGCAACAGCTCCAATGATTTCCAAGTGGACGGCATAGGCGTAAACAGCCTTGCCTGGGGCGGCGCAGCGGTCATTACTCCGAACGAGGAATCGGTAAAAGAAGTCACAGTGCAATCGAGTCCCTATAGTGCCGAGAATGGTCGAGGCGCCGGTGCCCAGGTTCTGGTTGTCTCCAAAAACGGTACCAACGAATTTCATGGCAGCGCGTTATTCAAAGCTGACCGACCCGGTCTGAATGCTTTCCAGCGCTATGATGGCCCCAACAATCCGCCCCAGCGTGATAACGATCGGTTCAACCAGTGGGCCGGCAGTCTTGGCGGTCCCATCATTAAGAATCATCTCTTCTTTTTCTTTTCCTACGAGACGGTTCTCAATAACTCGCTGAGCACAGGCCTGAACTGGTACGAGACGCCGCAATACCTGCAAGCTGTAAACGCTGCCAACCCCAACTACGTTGCTGGACGCCTGGCCGGTTATCCGGGCGAGGGCGCCGCTTTTAACTCAATCGTTCCCAGAACATGCGCCCAGGCTGGAATCGTCAGTTCGAATGCCTGTCAGGCAGTCTTTAATAACGGTCAATATCAAGGTTTAGATGTGGGCTCACCGCTGCGCGGAGTTGCACGAGGCGTCCAGGATCCGGGTTACGCCAACAATGGAAATTTCGGCACCGGCGGCGGCCTGGATGGAGTTCCGGATATCTTCTTCGTGCAGACTGCGAATCCCACATCGCAGCGCCCACAGCAGTACAGCGGGCGCGCTGACTATCAAGCGACCAGCAAAGATCTGATCGCCTTCACCACCTACTACGTTCCGAACAACAGCACCTTCTACAACGGTACGGTTCGCCCGGCCAATTTGTGGAACAGTGATCGACTGAACGAGTCGGCGGCTATCTTATGGAACCGAACGATCTCGCCCACAATCCTGAATGAAGCCCGGTTCAACGTGACTCGCTGGCACTTCAATGAAATCGCCAGCAATCCGCAGGAGCCCTGGGGTCTTCCACAGCTGCAAACCGACAACTTTGGCGGGATTACTAACATCCAGCCGCTCGGCGCTCCGGGCCCAGGCATCTTTGCCCAGACAACCTACAACTTCCGGGACACCGTCAGCACCACTCGCGGCAATCACAACATCCGCACGGGCGCAGATCTTTATTGGGAGCAGAATGCCGATAACAGCGCTTCCAATGGACGCCCTGAGTTCTATTACCGCAATCTCTGGAGTCTGGCCAACGATGCACCCTATCAGGAGGTCGGCAACTTCGATCCCCGTACCGGCATCCCCAGCTCTGCTACCAAGTACATCCGCTCGTCGATTTATGCAGGCTTTATCCAAGACGATTACCGCATTCGTCCGAATCTGACCTTGAACCTCGGCCTGCGCTACGAATATTTTGCCCCCGTTCACGAGAAGTACGGCAACATCAGCAGTGTTGTTCTAGGCAACGGTCCCGATCCGCTCGTCGGACTTCGTCTTCGTCTCGGAGGCGATCTGTACAGGGCCGACAAACTCAACTTCAGCCCGCAGTTCGGCTTCGCCTGGCGTCCCAACCCGGCCAGTGAACGTTTCGTTGTTCGCGGCGGCTTCGGCATCGGTTATAACCGCATTCAGGAAGCCATCACTTTGAACGGGCGCAACAATCCGCCGTTG
>CAXTWQ010000055.1:3575-26655 GCA_964248065.1 uncultured Bryobacteraceae bacterium
GACCGGTAATAACGTGCTGCTGGCTGTTCCGGACAATGTTCACCAGTTCTCCGGCTATCCGGCCAATCCGGCTGCGACTCAGGCCTTCGACCCGACGACTAACCTCCCCATCAACGCTTCACAACTCTCTCTCGTTGGCTTTCCCAATGCGTTGCCGACGCCTTACACTTATCGCTATTCCCTCGATACCCAATACGATCTGGGTGGAAACTGGACCGCCAAGCTCGGCTATCAGGGCAGCAACAGCCGGCACCTGGGTCGCCAGGAGAATCTAAATCTCAACTACGGCCTGACAAACCCGAATATCCAGACGATGACTTACTTCACCAATGACACGACGGCCAGCTATAATTCCTTGCTGGCTGAAATCGAGCACCGGTTCTCCAATCAATTTCAGATTGACGGGCAGTACCGCTGGGCCAAGTCGATCGATGAAGGCTCAAACGACTATTTTCTTGGTGAGTATCCGTTCGGACGCCAGTATCTTCGAGGTCCGTCTGACTTCGACGTACGCCATTTGATTAAGACCTACGGCACCTATAATCCGCGCTTCTTCAAGGCGAACGACTGGAAGGAAAAGATCCTGGGTGATTGGCAGATCACCGGCATTCTGAATTACCACACCGGTTTCCCCTGGACGCCGCAATACCAAAACACAGGCGGCAATCTGGTCTACCCAAATAGCGGTTACGGTACGCTTCGGCCTTCCACCTATTTAGGAGGGGCTGGCACTAGCTACAGCAACAGCGCTTTTGAAGGCACTACAAACGCCAATTTTTCGAAAGGCGCTTTGGCATACTTCGGTGTCCCGACCTTTCCGACAACCGGAATTCCGCCGGCACCAGGCGTGGGACGCAACGTCCTGACCGGGCCGAACTATTTCGACATCGATATGACGCTGCAAAAATCGTTCGGTCTGCCGAAACTGCCGATCTTCGGTGAGAATGCCCGGTTTGAGTTCCGGGCTAACGCGTTTAACCTGTTCAACAAGACGAACCTGACTCCGCTCAGCTCAGGCGATAACGGGGTAGCGCGGCTAATCAGCACGGACGGAGTGACCAGCAATCCCTTTTTTGGTATTGCCCAGTCAGCTCTCGGGGCTCGTATCATTGAACTCCAGGCACGTTTCAGCTTCTGACTAGAATGGAGGTAACGGGGTCTGGCACTGTTCCGGTTCCCGACGCGCAACCAACCGCCCTCCTTTGACATCGAATCATTTTCAGGGAGAACATTGCTGTCCCGACTCCCACGAATCTTACATGGCACCGCGACGAGAGAACTTTGGACTTTCTCGCCGCCAACTGCTGATCGGCGCTGCGGGCGCCGCTCTTCTACGTCCAGGCACAGCACCCGGAGCTAACCTTCCTTCAGGTGTCGCAACCACCCCGGTCAAACCTGAAGATCGTGCGTTCCTGGAGGATTACGCGAAGCGCTGCGTCAGATATTTTTGGGAACAGGCCGATCCACACACGGGTATCGTGATGGATCGCGCCCGTAATGACGGGTCGCGCTCGGGCGCAAATGTAGGCAGCACTGCGGCTACTGGGTTCGGTTTGTCGGCGCTCTGTGTTGCAGCTAACCGCGGCTGGCTCCCCCGCGATCAGGTACGCGCCCGTATCCTGGTCACTTTGCGTTATTTTTGGGGCCACGCTTTTCACGACCACGGCTGGTATTATCACTTTCTCGATGCCAGCAACGGCAGTCGTCGCCTGAATTCGGAAATTTCCAGCATCGACACGGCCTTGCTGCTCTGCGGCGTACTCACAGCGGCCGGGTACTTCGCCAATGATCGCGAAATTCAGACGCTTGTTCACCAAATCTTTGACCGCGTGGACTTCACCTGGATGCTCGCCGGCAGTCCACTGCTGCTCTCGCACGGTGTGATGCCCGGTTCGGGGTTCTTAAGCGCCAACTGGTTCGCCTACAGTGAAGCTTCGGTTCTTTATCTGATGGCCATCGGCTCCACCAAACATCCCATCCCCGCCGATAGCTGGTATGCGTGGATTCGGCCCGAAGTTCGCTACGACCAGTGGGTGTTTGTCAGCGGAGGCCCGCTTTTCACCCACCAGTTCTCCCACGCCTGGGTCGATTTTCGTCACCAGCAGGACGGCGATCCCTCTTACCTGGATTACTTTAACAATTCAGTGCTCGCCACCTACGCTCACCGCGACTTTTGCATTAGCCTCCAAACCCGCTATGCCGGTTATGGGCCGAACATGTGGGGTATTACGGCCTCGGACAGTCCAATCGGCTATGTTGCCTGGGGCGGGCCGCCATTCGCCGGGCCTATCAACGGCACAATCGTTCCCTGCGCGGCTGCCGGATCGTTGATGTTCGCGCACGATATCTGCCTTCCTGTCCTGCGCGAGATGCGCAGTGTCTATGGTGACCGCGTGTATGGGCGTTACGGCTTTACTGATGCCTTCAACCCGAATTGGCAGGATCAGAAACTCTGGGTCAATCAGGACGTGGTGGGCATTGACGTGGGTATCTCTGTTCTGAGTATTGAAAATACGCTGACCGGCAATATCTGGCGCTGGTTCATGCGCAGTCAATACATCCAGAGCGCTATGGAGCGCGTCGGCTTTCGGCTTTCTACTCCCGGCTTGACTATGCGTCAAAAGCCAGTTCGCCGAACATAAGGTACGATGACGGGCGGCAACTTGGTGTCGACGCTCACAAGAGCACATCTCGGATTACGGTCATTAATAAGGCTGGAGAGATTCTCCGCCGCAAGCGCGTAACAGTACAAGGGAGGGCTTCCAAGAAGCTCTCGCCGGATACGATGAGCCGTTCAAAGCTGTTTGGAGGCAAGCTACAGCTTGGGGGCCTATGTACGACTAACTCGATGACAGGAGTGAGGAGGTCTTGCTTGGCCCATCGGCTTGAAGTTCGGGCAATTGGGTCAGCACGGAACAAAAACGACCGCATAGATTCCGAAGTGCTAACTCACCTGCTCTGGGCAAACTTTGATCCCAGCCGCGCATGCGCCTTCGAAGAGATTCGCGCTTTGCGGCGTGTGCTCCGGCACCATTATTTTCCCCACCTAGCATCCTATGGAGCAGAAAATTCGTTAAAGGAGTTTTCACAAATCTAGATGATCTGCATATTGCTAGCCCAACATTTAGAGAAGCCAGTGAGCGATACCCAGTGCAGAATTTGTGGGGGGGGGCGCTTTAACTTTTCAGCACCAACGTGGCCCGCTTGAAGTTCTCGGTAACGTGGTTGCCGCGGTTAAACGAAGCTTCAGTTGACCAGCATCGACTCTGGTCAGACTTGCGGTCGCCGGCGCTTCGGCACCGCCTGTGAAACATAGTTATTTAGGCCGTCACCGTGAAAATAGGACATTAGAGGTAAGTAGAGCGACGTTGTATCGCGTAAGTTTGGGCATGGGTTAGAAGCCCTGCTTTACAATGACGGCCAATGCAATCGACAACGCCGCATGAGATCGCCGTCGGGCTGGTCGTGTGCTTCCTCTTTTTCGGGATCACCAAAGGGTCTGGCTGGATCAACCGCCAGATCGATGCCTGGAATGACCGGCTGGTTTCAAGCAGCCTCACCAAAATGGAAGAGGACGCGGTTACCTATGCTGACCGCATGGTGCGGCGGCAACGCTCAATGCTGGGTTTGGCCATATATTTGCTGTGCTGCGATCTCTTTGTTATGCATATGGGCTGGCTTAGCATGGCGCCACTAAAACTAATGCTCGTGATTGCCGCCGGCGTGTGCGCGCTCATCAGCGGCGCGGCCGGCAGAAATTCGACCGAAGCCGGAGTGAGGGATGCCGTGAAGCAGATACGAAGCAATTGGCTAAAAAGAGGAAAGTTGCCAAGAGATAAGTCAACGAGGCAGGAATAAAGAAAGCTGGCACCTGCGAGCTCATGCGTTTTCCGCGATTCGGCTTACGGCGCGGGAAAGGAATATTTGCAGCTGCCTACAAAACAAAAACCTTAGACCAAGTCTGCTTTAACAGCTTGACAGTGGACCGTCATAGCAGGGACGTTGTCAGGGCCTGATCACGGTCGTGTTGAACCGGCCGCCATTGAGGGCTGCATGCTCAACCGCTTCGTTCGCGTTGTCAAGATCGAAGCTGGCTACTTCGAAGTGATTTAAATCGAGCAGCCCGGAACGTATCAGACCGACCATGCGCACTGTGGCCTCGCGTGGGTACATCCATTGGCCACGTATGGTGATGCCATTCCGCATGAGCCACGGGTAGGGCAGACCCAAGTCTTCTCCTCCCAGCATTCCCACACCCCCCATCAGCACCACCCTGCCAAATTCCCGTACCGCCATGGCAGCAGCGCGTACCGCTTTGGTGCTGGCTGAAGGGGGCAGCAGGTCTAACACGCAGTCAATTGGGCCTGAAGCGGCTCGCCGCATCCGCTCCCGATCCTCCTCCTCGTTGCCGAGTAGCTTAACCGTTCTTACGCGGGGGCCGAAGCGCCTTGCCAGCTCTTCCAGCATCGTTTCGTTGCGCCCCGGCGTGATGACGCATCCTGCTCCCATAGCGAGGGCGACCGCAACACCCGCGCTGCCGAAGTTTCCAGTGGCGCCGCTGATCAGGACCGTTTCGCCAGCCTGCAGGTTGGCCGCGAGCAGCCCGCCAAACGGCACTAGCAGCAGGCTCAGCGCGCACCAGTGTCCCGCTTCCGCCTCATCGATCGCCCCGATTGCAGTTGCATTCTCTGTTGGAACCAGCATCTGTTCGGCATAGGAACCGTGGTGGAAATACCGCTGCAGGCGCAATCCGCCCTCGCCCCGCGCACTTGCCCCTTGCAAAGTAATGTCAGGGGTGAGCGCACTATCTCGCGACCGTACCGTAGGGTCACAGCATACCCAATCGCCCACCGCGAGTCGCGTCGCATCCGGCCCGACAGCGCGTACGCGGCCGATTGCCCCTGCTCCCGGCACCACCGGCAGGTTGAGTAAATATTTGCGCTCACCACTGAGAACCTCTTTGGCATACGGTAGAACACCAGCCGCAACGACATCAACGATGACCTCCCCTGTGCCCAGAACCGGGTCGGGCAAGGTCTCGATACTCAGTGGTGAGCCAAACGCGTTCAAGACTGCAGCTTTCATTGTGGTTGTCCTAAGCCTTATCGTCCGTTGTTGACCCGCTGGCAACAAGGCCTGGGACTATCCTGGGACTGGCTGGTCCTACTTAAGAAAGTGAGCCTGATGGGAGACCATAGTCGAAGCGCACTCGGTGACTTCCTCAGATCGCGAAGAGAAAAGCTGAGCTATCAATCGGTGGGTCTTGCGAGGGGGCGGAGGCGCCGGACTCCTGGTCTGCGGCGTGAGGAGGTGGCCGAACTAGCAGGCATCGGCGTCGATTGGTACGTCCGGCTGGAGCAGGGACGAAACGTCAGCCCCTCAGCGGCCACCATTGATGCTGTGGCACGCGCCCTGGGACTCGGTAAGGCTGAGCATGCCCATTTGCGGTCCCTCGCACGGCCTACCCGCCGTCCGGCCTTTTGCCGCGAAAGCGTCCCCGACTCAATCCGGAGAATGGTCGAGAGCCTTACGCAACCTGCCTATGTCACCGGCCTTCGATGGGACGTTCTGGCCTGGAATGCTGCTGCGGCTGAAATCTTCACTGATTTTGGACGTAAAAGGGAAGAGGATCGCAATGTCCTGCTGTATATGTTCACAGATCCGGCCGCTCGACGCCTTTTCGGAGCGGGGTGGGCTACCGAAGCTCGACGAATGATCGCGATATTCCGGGCGACGCAGGACCTTTGGGCCGATGACCCCGCGTTTGTTGGCCTAGTGGAGCGCTTGCGACAAGATTGCACTGAGTTTGCGACATGGTGGGAAGTACACGAAGTCCGGGCCGCCGCAGCAGGGCAGAAAGTATTCAACCATCCCACAGGAGGCACTCTGCCCTTCGACTATGCAACGTTTCAGTGCACCGATGATCCTGCTTTGAAGCTTACTGTTTATACGCCTGTGTAACTCGTAGTGCCCAACTTATCGAGCGAAATACCGATGTCAAAGTCTGTATAGATGCAAACCGAAGCCACTGCTTCCGGTTACCGTCAGTGAACGCAACGGCCTGCACTGTGACTTGACGGCCATCCAAACGGACATAGCGACATGGAGTTTCCAGATATAACTGTGGAGGCAAGGCTCTGGAAGCTCTCCACCGGTACTCTTGCAGAAGCGACCGCGAAATTCCTGGTATTTACTCATGTACCATTGGGAGGCCCAACCTCGTTGTGCCTTGGCCTACTTGCTTACTACCACGTCCTCTTCCCCCACCTTACTAGAGCAGTCCGTTCCTGACGCCCTCCTTGCAAGAAAGCGTAGCGTGACTGTACATCTAATTAACCCGAGCGATATCACTTTTGGCACTGCGGTAATTACTCCAAGGTGGCTCTATGTACTGGCTTCGGCAACGCCCGCCGCTTACGGTACGCCAAGGATCTGCGATGAAACGCTGGAGTTGCTTGACCCGGCAAGCATTCAGCCCGGCGATGTAGTAGGTATTGGGATCCACACGGGAAACGCACTGCGCGGTTATCAGGTTGGCAACATCGCGCGTGAGCGAGGCGCTTGGGTGATCTACGGCGGTATCCATGCGACGCTCTATCCGGATGAGGCGATGGAACTCGGCGGTGCTCACTCGGTTGTTAAAGGAGATGGCGACGTTGTCTGGGCGACGGCGGTCAACAACTGCGTCAACAACACTCCGCTGCCGCTTTATGACGGCGGGCGTATTGAGGCCGATCAGTTCCTTCCTGCCCGATGGGATCTGATGCCGGAAGGCCGATACATGTGGGCATCGGTCCAAACCGTTCGCGGCTGTGCCAAGCATTGCTCGTTCTGTTCGGTTTGGCGTACCGATGGACAGAAGCCGCGCCAGCGCATGTCTGATGGTGTGATCGCTGAGATTGTGGAACTCCGGCGCAAGGGTTTTCGCTTCATTGCTTTAGCCGATGACAATTTTTACCCCGTTACGCTCACTGATCTTAAGCTCGCCGAGCGTCAAGGCAATCCGGCGCGTCTAGCGCAATTGCAAGCAACCCGTGCTGAACGGTTCACTCTGATGGAGCGCCTGGCCAAGCTGCCCAAAGACATGGTGTTCTTTACCCAGATCACGATGGAAGCTGCCGAGGATACCGAGTTTTTGGAAGCCATGCGCAAAGCGCGGATCAAGGGAGCGCTGGTTGGGGTAGAGGCGGTTACTGCAGAGGGCCTGAAGGCGGTGTATAAAGACTTCAATTTGTCGGGCGATAATCTGGTGAACCAACTGAAGACGTTCCGCAAACACGGCGTCCACGTTCTCGGCTCCTTCATCTTTGGCCTGCCGACAGACAAGCCGGATACCTTCGACGCCACGGCCGCTCTTGCGCAGAAAGCTGGCGTGACCTTCGCTCAATTCGTGATGATGACGCCTTTCCCTGGTACGGTTGACTTTGAACGTTGGGAGAAGGCTGAGTCAGCCAATCCAACGCTGATAGACGGTATTCCGCTAACCCGATACTGGCTTATCCCGGCACACAAGCGGCCTAAAATGTTTACGCCCCATCCAAGCATGAGTTCAGACGAGATTCGTGAACGGACGCAAGGCGTCTGGGACCGCTTCTACAACTGGAGCAACATTTGGAGGCGTTCTGATTGCGTCGTTTCTCTTCGCGGGCGACTGGCCTTTCTGTTCATCTCAAAGCTGTATCGCCAGATGTATGCCAAGACTGGTATCAGCAGCGATAGCGCCCGCAAGAATCGGGCAACTCTCATTTCCCGACTGATCGCTGTTCCATGCCGGCGTTTATTCCAGGCTAAGCCGATGCCGGAGCTTGAGATGCCCGTCAGTATGCCAGTTGAACAGCCCGCCTTCTCCATCTTGCGCTGACAGGCGCGGCGCTAACCTCGCTTAACACGAATGTTGCGGAAGCTGACAACCTCCGCGCCGTGATGCTGAAAGGCGATGTGTCCGCTCTGCGCCTGCATGAATAGCGGGACGTCTTTAAATTTGCTGGCGGCGATGAGAGCTTTAATCTCGGGGCTCCCGTATTGATACTCCACAACCTTCCTCTCGTTAATCCAGTGTTGAACTGTTCGCTCATGAAAAATCAGCCGCCCGGTGTTCCACTCCCCAGCCGGATGAATCGTCTTGTTTACCGGAGCAATTAGGTCATACAAAGCTCCGGTAGAGCGTTTTGGGCTCAGCTTGCTGTCCGGGTTATTCTCGTCATCGATCAGCTGCATCTCCGGACTGGTCTCCCAGGAGTAGGTCGCGTTTTCCCCCACGCAATACAACACGCCGCTATTACCGGCTCGCGTCATCCGCCAGTCAAAGCGCAGGTCGAAGTCGGTGAACTCGTCTTTAGTGACAAGATCCCAAGCTCCAAAGTGTCCACCAGGAACAGCGGTCAGGGTATCGCCTTCCACCTTCCAGTGGCCTGTTGGAAATCCTGCTTGCTTGTAACCGCGGAAGGCATCGGTAGAATGCCCGTCAAAGAGCACCGTCCACTCGCTGTCTCGCTCGAGAGGCAACGCATGCGCACCTAAGCCTGCCGCGATCAAAACAACTAGAAGCGCGCTACTAAACGAAGCCAAATTGCGGGAGCGATGCATGGTAAGAAGGTAGACCGGGCGTGATGAAATCGTCAAGTATGCTGTCAGGGGAGCTTGAGCGACTTGACTTCAGGACTGATTGACTCCGCATTAAAGCGCGCAAAGAAGGAAGGTTGCAGGAATCGGAAGAGTTGTTTAAAGAAGCAGTTGTTGTATGCCGTGAACAGCTGGACCAAAACGGATTAGCCCAAGCGCTGACTGAGTTAGGTCGGATCGAACGAAACCGGCAAAATGTAAGTCAAGCGATACAGCTTTATAACGAGGCAGCAGAAATATATCGCAGCCTGCCGAGTCCGTTAAGGTTTGCTCACACAATCAGGCACGTTGGGGACATGCTGCGCGAACAGGGATCTTCGCAAGCACTGGGGAGGGCGCGCACTTGCTATGAAAAGGCGCTGTCAACCTATCGAGCTCACACCGAAACGCCCAAGCTCGATCTTGCGAATACGCTCAGGGGCTTCGCGCTGCTCCGGGAGCAAGCAGGCGAGAAAGAGGCAGCCGCAGAGCTCTGGAAAGAAGCGAGCCAATCATATCGAGCCGCGGGCGTGCAGCAGGGTGTGAAAGAAGCTGACGCCCACATAACAAGTTGCGCCGATTGAAGCGCCCCTACGGCACAAACACCGCACGCAAAATGTTGTCTTCCTTGTGCTTGAACATGTCGTAGCCCTTGGGCGAATCCTCAAGCGAGAAATGATGGGTCGCCAGAAATGAAGAATCCAGTTCGCCCTTGACGGTGTGCTCTAAAAGCTTCGGTACATACTTCTGCCCATGCTGCTGAGCCGTTCGCACCGTCAAACCCTTATTCATGATCACGCCGATGGGGAACTTATCCATCAACCCATATACTCCGATAATCGACAGGTTGCCACCTTTGCGGCACGCCATAATGGCCTGTCGCAGCGCACTGCCGCGATCAGTCTCCATTCGTAATACTTGCTTTGCCCGGTCGTAGGCGTACTCGAGGCCGGTGCCATGCGCCTCCATCCCAACTGCATCGATACAGGCGTCCGGACCGCGTCCTCCGGTCATATCGCGCAGCGCTTCCAGCACGTTCGAAGTCTCGGCATAATTGATGGTCTCCGCCTTGACTTTATCGTGAGCAACGGCCAGCCGATCGGGAAACCGATCGATAGCAATCACTCGGCTCGCGCCCATCAGGTAGGCACTCCGCTGAGCAATCAGACCCACGCCGCCGCAACCCCAGACCGCTACCGTATCGCCGGGATGAATGTTGCAAAAGTCCGCCCCCATGTACCCGGTCGGCGCGGCATCGGAGAGAAACACCGCCTGTTCATCCGTGACGCCTTCGGGCACGACGAAGCAGTCGACATCCGCATGAGGGACACGAATGTACTGCGCGTGGGAACCGGCGTAGCCTCCGAATGCGTGCGTGTACCCATAGATGCCCGCCGTTGGATAACCCAGCAGAGGCGTCTGCATTTGGGCGTTGGGATTGGTGTTATCGCAACACGAAAATAGATCATGCTGACAGAACCAGCAATCGCCGCATGAGACGAACGAGGGCACAACCACGCGGTCGCCTTTCTTGATCTTCTTGACCTCGTGACCTGTTTCAATGACTTCGCCCATGAACTCATGACCGATCACGTCGCCTTGCCGCATGGTCGGTATGTAGCCATCGATGAAGTGTAAGTCAGACCCGCAGGTAGTCGACATGGTGACCCGCAAGATACAGTCACGCCGGTGGACGATTTTCGGATCGGGTACCGTCTCCACCCGCAGGTCATTGACCCCGTTCCAGCAAAGTGCTCGCATTTGTGCTCCTCTCCTACTGAGCGTGCGAGACGCCGTAAGCGTCGGATATGCCGCGGCCAGATACGTTGCCTGCCAGAGTCGGGATCTCGCCGGTCTCGGCCAAGGCCTTGAAGCGGCGCAAGGACTCAGCAGCAATCGCCTTCGGGACAAACCCGAGAGCTTTCGATACTGCCATGCCTGCCGCTCCTAAAGGCGGCTCGAAACGGAATCGCACGCGCACTTCTGTTCCGCGATCTGCCTGTGCCGGGCTGAAGTAAACAGACCCTTCATTGGGCAGCATCGTTCCCGGTTTGGAGGCCCAACCTAACTCCTGCCCCGGCTGCTCAATGGTCAGTTCGCTATCCCACTCGACCGATAGCGGACCGGAGGCTTTCACCTTCCAATGAGTCAGCTTCGGCCCTTCTATTGGTGTGACGTCCGCGAAATGCGCCATGATCTGACGCAATCCCTCCGGACTACGCCAAAGCTCATACAGCTCCCCGGCCGGCTTGCCGATTGTCTGGGCGGCTTTAATTTCGGGAGCACTCGGTGAAATGGACTTGCCACTCTTGGCCGCAACTGGCCCACCATCAACCGTTTCGACGCCCACCGCCTGATACATGCTGCAATGACCGGTCGTGCCCCGCAAAAGCAACCCCGCGCCCGCCGCCGCTGCCGTTACACTCAAGATCGACGGTTTCTTGATCCCACGCCAAATCAAGAAGCTTCCCAGAGCAACGGACGTCCATCGCTCCAAGCTGCCTACGTTCTTAACTCCAAACTTCTCTGCAAACGAATCGCTCAACTCACCCTCCAGCAGTTACTGCAATCTCTTATGTGACTGCTGTCCGCTGTCTCTGTTGCGAGCGAGATTACAGGAAAGGCGAAATCAAGTAGTTGTACGGTACCGGCGACTTACAAGATGCCTGAGGCGGTCTCAAGGCCGCGCGCACCTTTGTCGACGCCACACTCAGAATTTTCTTAGGAGTATTTCCACAAGCTCAGACCGTACAATTGGATCGCTTGAAGATTGTTTCTCAACAGGAAACGATCTGATCGGCACTTAGCATAACTGTGACCTTCACCTGCAAACTTCTCCTGCCGCTGACAATTGCGCTCGCTGTAGCACCCGTCAGCTTTGCTTCCACTGTCACCTGGAATCTAAACAATGTAACTTTCAGCGATGCCGCTACTGCATCGGGAAGCTTCAATTTCGACGCTGATACGAAAACGGTGAGCAACTGGAACATCAGCACTACTTCCGGCCAGCTCTCTGCATTCACTTACACTCCAACCGACTCAAAGGCCGGCTCTTACTTCCAGGTAGCGGGCTACCAGGACGAGCTTTTGATCTCGATGAACGGCACCACCAGGCAGCTACGGTTGACGCCGCTATCCGCCCTTACCAATGCTGGGGGCACAGTGCCTATCAACTTAAATACATTCGGGGGTGGCTCTGGCAGCGTTGAGTGCTTCAACTGCAGCCCGTACCGCGGAGTAGTCAGTGGCTCCCTTGTAAGCGCGACTCCAGAACCAGGTTCAATGGGTCTTTTAGGACTAAGCTTCGCCACGGCAACTCTCTTCGCGCGCAGATTGCGCAAGGGCCTTGCGCCAAGCCCAGAGTTCCCAGCAAACAACCCGGAAGGCTTTAAGGGATCAGCTCAAGGTTCTGTTCGAAAGCAACTCTCTTCAGCCCGATTACCCTGACCATGTCGTTGGTATCAGCAGAGAACGGCTTGGCTTTGCAAATACAGACGTTCAATGTAATGGGATCTCCGGCGGCGAATCCCGAAGCTCTAGAGCCTTTACGGTCCTTAGCTCGAACGGTTTAGCCGGATCCTTGAGGAATCAATGGTTGGAAGCATACAGCTTTCAAATACTATGACTAGCAATGAGTAAGTCGAATATTCGTTCGGCTTAACTTACTAATCGACGCTTCAGCTGACGCGCCGCTTGACCTTGGTCCGGCGGCGCGCCTTGTTAGTGACCGACGTCTTTCTCAAGCTACGGACGTTTCAAACCTGCAAACTTTCGGCAACCGAATCGTTCGGTAATTAGTTCCTCACAACACAGATTCGATAGCAATGTTTTGGGGTCGATTCTCCATCCGTTAACTTACTTCCAACTGGATTACTTATATGCACCGCAGTTTGTCCGAAGCAGTTAAACCGTTGGATCAGACTCAGAGGAAAGGGCCGTTCGCAGCAGCCATAGCACCTTTGTTCCCGGCAGTCATTACTGCTCCCTGCACACGACACCTCAGGATGAACTCTTTGCACGTGCGCATGTAATTCTTTCATCCCTGGTCAGCAAGGCGATCCCGTTATCACCGCTTCGACATCGAATTCCCTGGTAGTCATTCGTGGGACGACTCGTAGTAAAAGGGGGGGAATTTTCGCGATCTTTCACCGTTTGCAATCTGGCAATTAGATTGCTTTGTCTTTGCTGCTTAGTTTGCGCTTTTTATTCGCTCTCCAGCAGGACTATTCAAAAGCCCCCGTTAAGGCTCGACCATGAAGATTCAGAACATCCGAACAATTCCTGGACCCAACGTCTATAGTCACAAGCCCGTGCTTGTGATGCAGCTCAATCTTGAAGATTTAAACGGGAAAGAAAGCTATGAAATCCCGGGTTTCATTGAGCGTCTTCTCGCGTTGTTACCAGGTGTCGAAGAACACCATTGCGGGTTGGGACGCCGGGGCGGCTTCGTTGAGCGCCTCCGAGGCGGAACATATTTCGGGCACATTGTTGAGCACGTTGCGCTCGAGCTGACCGACCCGGTCGGTATTTCGACCAACCGCGGAAAAACTGTTTCCTGCGAAGGCACTGGATGCTATCTGGTGGCGGTAACGTACAAAGCCGAGCGCGCCATGCGCTATCTGCTTCAAGTGGCCGTCGAGCTAGTGCAAGCGTTGGTGGATGATCGGGCTTACCCGCTTGAGCAGAAGCTGGAAGAGGCTCGGAAACTGGTGGCGGATTACGAACTAGGACCCAGTACGAGGGCCATCGTCGATGCAGCAGAACGACGCGGTATTCCCTGGTCCCGGGTGGACGATAACAGCTTGGTCCGGCTGGGATACGGCCGCTATCTGCAGTACATTCAGGCGACCATGAGCGACCGGACGCGAGAGATTGCGGTGGAGTTGGCCGGTAATAAGGATCTGACTAAGCAGGTGCTCAGCAAAGCCGCTCTCCCCGTTCCGCGTGGCTGCGTTGTTCGGACTGCGGAGGAAGCCATTGCTTGCCTTACAACCATTGATCTTCCTGTCGTAGTGAAACCTCTGGACGGTAATCAGGGAAAGGGCGTGTCGCTGAACCTTACGCAGCCGGAGGATATAAGAGAGGCCTTCGAACTGGCAGCCAGCATCTCCAACCAGGTAATTGTTGAAGAGATGTACCGCGGTATCGACTATCGTGTGGTGTTGGTCGGCTACAAGATCGTGGCAGCGGCGCAGCGCATACCAGCCCATGTCTGGGGCGACGGAGTCCATACCATCCGCGAACTGATCGAGCTGACGAATCGGGATCCTCGAAGGGGTCATGATCATGAAAAACCCCTGACGAAAATTCAAGCCGATCCAATTGTTCTGGCGATCCTTCGGCGGGGAGGGCATTCGCTCGACGACACACCCGGCGAAGGAGAGATGATCATGCTGCGCGAGAGCGCCAATCTCTCCACCGGCGGCTCGGCCCGAGATGTCACCGATGACGTTCACCCGAGCATTCGTAAAATTTGCGAGCGAACCGCACGTCTGATCGGGCTCGATATCTGTGGCATCGATCTGGTCTTACCTGATATTGCCCAGCCATTCAGTCAGGGCGGCATTGTTGAGGTGAATGCCGCCCCGGGCATTCGGATGCACCATCATCCAACCGAGGGACAGCCGCGCGATGTGGGAGCGGCAATCGTTGAGATGCTCTATCCGGCTGAGGCGCCATCGCGGGTTCCCATCATTTCCATCACCGGTACCAATGGCAAGACTACCGTTACTCGCATGATCCGGCATGTGTTAGCAGATTCGGGAGAGACCGTGGGGATGACCACCACCGACGGCATCTGGATCGGGGCGGATGAGATTGCCCGGGGAGACATGACCGGACCCTGGTCGGCCGGCGTGGTCCTATCTGACTCGACCGTCGATGTTGCTGTGCTCGAGACGGCTCGCGGTGGGATCGTTCGCTCCGGCTTGGGTTACGACTGGTCAGATATCGCGGTCATGACTAACATCCAGGCTGACCACATAGGACAGGACGGCATCGAGACAATCGAGGATATTGCCCGCATCAAGCGACTGGTTGCTGAGCGGGTCCGCGATGGTGGAACGCTGATTCTGAACGCCGATGATGAACATCTGGTCCAGATGCCGCAACATCCTAAAGTCGCTGCCCTGCCGAAGCAAATTGTCTACTTCTCCCTTGAACCTAACAATCTCGTCGTTAAGCGTCATGTAGCCGAGGGTGGCATTGCGTACATCGTCCACAACGGTTGGGTAACCGAACATGGGCCGGGTGGGGAGTCGCGGGTTGTCCGGGTGTCTGCAGTTCCTGCAACTTTCGGAGGGACCGCCGATTTCCAGACCTATAACGTTCTAGCGGTGATCGCGGCCTGCCGAGCTTATGGGCTCCAGGCTGAATCCATCGCCAACGGACTTAAGACCTTCCGGACAGACCGGGACGGCATGGGACGCGTGAATGTCTATCGTTTGGGGCACGGCTACGTGGTGGTCGACTACGGGCATAATCCTGCCGCACTTCGGGCAGTTTGCCGCATGGTGGCGCACTGGGGCCGGAATGTCACAGGCGTTCTCGCCGCACCTGGGGATCGTAGTGACAGTTTGATCGAGGAATCGGGTCGGGCGCTGAGCTGTGGTCTGGCGCGCGTGATTGTTCGCGAAGATCTGGATTTGCGCGGTCGACAGCCGGGTGAAGTCGCGCAGCTGCTCTCTCGGGTGCTGCACGAAGAGGACCCGCAACTTCGGGTCGACATCATCCTGGATGAGATCGAAGCAGTCGAGGCGGCTGTTCGCGATCTGCAGGCTGGCGACGTTGCAGTCGCTTTCTGTGACCGGGTTAGTCAGGTGACTCAGTGGCTGCTGGATCATGGGGCGGAACCGGTCAACGAGTATGAGTTCGTGGCTGCAGTCTCAGCCGCGGCTCCACTTCCGGCTGCGTAGCTCATGTTTACCCTGATCGAAGGCGGTGAAGTGTATGCTCCCGAGTACATGGGGCGGCAGGACGTCCTGCTAGTTGACGGAAAGATCGCGCGAGTCGGACAAGTCGACAGAAGCGCCCTGGAGAAGACGCAGCTGCCGATGGAAGTTATTAAGGCGGTGGGCTGCTTCGTCACTCCGGGGCTCATTGATCCTCATGAGCATCTGCTTGGCGGAAGCGGAGAGGAAGGGTTTGAAACGCAGACTCCTGAGATTGCTCTACGCGAGATAGTCGGGGCGGGAATAACCACCGTTGTCGGTTGTCTTGGCACTGATACTACAACCAAGACCATGGCTGGGCTCCTTGCGAAAGCAAAGGCCTTCAACGCCGAAGGCATCACAGCGTTTCTTTACTCTGGCGGCTATAACGTTCCGCCGGTGACCTTGACCGGTTCAGTTAGGAACGACATGCTTCTGGTCAGCGAAGTCATCGGAGCCGGCGAAATCGCTATTTCCGATGCACGCTCTACTGAGCCTTCGAATGCTGAACTGGCTCGGCTTGTCCATGACGCCTATGTCGGAGGATTACTCACAGGCAAATCCGGCGTTACTCACTTCCACGTCGGTGCGGGCCAAAGAAGACTGGCTCCCTTGCGCGCTCTTCTGGAAGAGTATGAGATTGAACCTGCATCTCTCTATCCGACGCATGTAGAACGGAACGAAGCGCTAATGCAGGAGGCGGTGGATTTGTCTCACAAAGGCGTCACGGTCGATGTCGACACAGTCGAGCAAGACCTTCCACGGTGGATTACCTTCTACCTCGAGCGAGGCGGCGATCCGTCCCGGTTCACTGCCTCTTCGGATGCAGCGCTAAATAGCCCCGCCACTCTGTTTCAACAAGTACGAGAATGCGTCCTTGAGCACCGTGTCCCAATAGCAGTGGCACTGCCCTTCGTCACCTCCAATACGGCCCGCGTTCTTAAGTTGCCCCGAAAGGGTACTCTTCAGGCAGGCAGCGATGCCGATGTTCTGGTGCTTCGAAAAGAAGGGTTGGCAATTCAGGATGTCTTTGCCGGCGGTCGCCGAATGGTTAACTCCGGCCAGCTAAGTTTTACTGAGAAATACCTAGAAAAAAGTAATCGGAGAATCGCACTTCATGGCCAGAAATCATAATTCGCAGTTGAATGGTAATGCAAGTGGAGTAGACGCTCTACTGAACGGCACTCCATGCAATCCGAAGGGAACCCTTGTGGTCATCGGTGGTCACGAGCAGAAAGAGGGACATCGTCCGATTTTGGAACTGTTGGCTAAACGTGTCGGATCCGGCAAACTCGTCGTAGCCACTCTTGCCAGCGAAGAGCCGGAATCACAATGGCAGGATTACGAACGCTCCTTTCGCGAACTCGGTGTCAACCAAATCGAGCAATTGGACGTAAGGCGCCGGGAGGAGCTGCTGATTGATTCACGCTTGAGTCTGCTGGATGATGCCCGTGTGGTGTTCTTTGCAGGCGGTGATCAGATGAAAATCACCACCAAGTTTGGCGGGACGGCTCTGTGTGACCGAATGCGTGAGTTGTATCAGCAGGGTGCTACGATTGCGGGCACGTCGTCCGGAGCCTCGGTCATGACAGAAGTAATGATGACTGCCGGTGACGGTGATGCTTCATATCAGGTTGGCGGAACTTTGCGCCTGACGCCAGGGCTGGGTTTGGTTGCCGGCATTATCATTGACCAGCATTTTGCGGAGCGCGGACGTATCGGAAGACTCCTGGGCGCCGTTGCCCAGAACCCTCGTTTGCTCGGCATCGGCATCGATGAAGACACGGCATTTGTGTTGAATGGTCATAGAGAAGGCACCGTCGTTGGCTCCGGTGCGGTGTATGTCATCGATGGACGCGAAGTTACCTACTCTAATCTCGGCGAGGACGAGAAGCAGACCATGTCGGCATTTGGAATGAAGGTACACGTGCTCAGCAGCGGAGACAAGTTCGACCTGACGAACCGAATCCCGACAGAGGGGAAGTGCGAGAACGTCGAGCAGCTGCTAGCGCAGTAAGCATGTTGCACCGCATCGCACCCGCGTCTCCAGTACGTGAAAGAGTCAAGCGAGAAAGATAGCGCACGTCAGTTTACCTCCGTTGAACAGAAGGGGACCCTTGTCCTGATCGGAGGCAAGGAAAACAAGATGGGGGATCTCACTATTTTGAGTGAGTTCGCCAGGCTCGCCGGGTCGGGAAAGTTGGTGGTCGCGACCCTCGCCAGCGAGGAAGCCCTTCAACAATGGGACACATATAAGGACGTCTTCACTAAGCTTGGAGTCGAAAGCCTTCAGCATCTTGCTATTGCCACTCGGGAGCAAGCTGTGGGAATGAATGCAGCCGAGGTGCTCCGGGGAGCCACTGCAATCTTTTTCACAGGAGGAGACCAGCTGAAAATCGCGAGCAAGCTCGGCGGCACTTCCTTGCTACGCGGGATTCGAGAGCTGTATGAGGAAAAGGGCATTGTCGTCGGAGGAACTTCGGCAGGAGCCTCCGTAATGGGAGAGATCATGCTGGTTTCCGTTGGCGCCGACCCCGATTCACACAACGTGTCGGGTGCCTTCAACATGGCTCGAGGCATTGGCTTCGTGCGTGATCTGGTGATCGATCAACACTTTGCTCAGCGCGCCCGAATTGAACGGCTCGTTGGCGCGGTTGCAGAGAATCCAGGAATGCTCGGCATCGGAATCGATGAAAATACAGCAGTAGTTCTGAAAGACAGTAAACTGCAGGTGCTTGGCTCAGGAGCAGTCTACGTTGCTGACGGCCAGGCTATCACCTATACGAATATCTCGGAAACCGCGACCGACAGGAGTTTGTGCCTCTTCGATATGAAGCTCCACGTCTTAACTCACGGCAGTGGCTACGACCTTGGTAGTCGAAGACCTTTCCTGCTGGATACACCCCGCGCTATACCGTAAAGAAGACGACAATGCTTCTACCGTCGCGCTTGAGCATGGAGCAACTTTGCCCCGCTACTGTGTTGGCCAATTAAGTTGCTTTGGCATGGGCAAGGCTCAGTTATTGCTCACAAGCCGTAGCTTTACCCTGCAACAAACAGGGCTTTAAATTTACCTGGTCCGCCAGCACCTGGGCCGTGGTCTGAAGTGACAAATACGGATGCGCATTCTTAGCGCAGGAGCATTTACCTTCGCAATTAATAGTGACCCAGTTCTTAGTGCCCTTCTTTGAGCTAATTAGACTGCCCCGCAAATGGAGCTTTAGAAGCCGATGCCATAGCGCCGGGCTCTCTTCGGGACTGCGCTCATAACTAATTGACTTATCCTCTTTGCCGAGTGCCTGTTATGCCGAGCGCCGGTTCCAGTTCAGGTTGCTGTATAAACGTTGCGACACGTGCTGGCTCGTGTCCTCACATGCCGCAACTATGAATTGTGAGTAGTCCGGCTCCCTGCGCGCTAGTACACAGCCAGGCCTGCCGCTCCGACTTGCGGTTTTTCAGCAGCGTTCAACGTAACCTGCGTCAGTGTACCGTTGTCGCCAATTCTATAACCTGCGACTTGCCCCAAAGTGCTGTAGAAAACGTAAAAGTATCGGTCGTCAGCACTGATTCCCGAGTCCAGCGGAAACGAGGTTCCCAGTGGAGCGCCTGCTGGGGCGGCTTGCGTTGCTACAACTCCCAACAATTGCAGAGTGCCAGTCCCGTTAACCGAGTACGCGGCGATGCTGCTGGTTGAGGTGTTCGAGACCCAAGCGTATTTTCCGTTGTTGACAACCCAGCACGTTGCGCCGCCGCCGGCTGTGACCTTGGAGGAAACCACCGCCAGCGTGTTATCTGCGTTTATCTGGTATGAGGAGGTCGAGCCGCCGACGAATGGTCCGCCGCCGGTCTCGGTCACCAGTAGCGCGCCATTGGGCGTGAATTGCGCTCCGAATGGTTCAACTCCTTGTGAATCGTTGAAGGTTCCATTGGCCAGTGAACCGTCTGAGTTCACTGTAAAAACGTCGACCTTATTGGCAATGCGTTCGGTCACAATCAGCTTGCTGCCGTCTGGCGTAAACGCCGCGGTGGATGCGCCCGGATCTAAACCGCTCAATGGAAGGCGTGATCCGGCGACCGGCGTCAGATCGCCCGACGGCTGCAAGCGGAAGCCCGCTGTATGAAAGTTGCCGCCGAAGTTGATCGCGTAGACCAGGTCGTCATGAATAGCCAGGCTGACCGGGTTACCGCCGCCAGAAGGAGTGACGCTTGCCAGAACCAGACCGTAGTCGGAAATACGAAACACCGAGATGTCACTGGTGCCTGCATTTACGGCCAGCAGGAAAGCGCGATCCGGAGTGATGATGAGAGAGCTTTGGCTTTGCAGAGGGTCATTCCCTCCGCCTTCGCCGCGGCCTCCTGTTGGGTAGCGGCCCACCAGACGCAGCTTGCCATTGGCCAGGCGGTTGTACATAATGATCTCGTTGCGGCTGGGGTTGTTGGTGGCCAGAAATAAGGCTCCGGCCGTGCCGTCGGCGTTCTGCGCGTGTAGGTTGCACGTGGAAAGCAGGCCGGCTGCGAGCAATGCGGCAGCTAACCCTTTTCGTACTCCCCAAAGTTCCTGAATTCTCAAAATGAGCGCTCCTCGTTGTCAATTTGAGGAGCTTGCACGCTTCGTACAAGCTCCCGCTCCAACGAGTTCAGGAATAAAGTTTGGAAAGTTACGCTGATTTATTCGGCATTCGAACTTTCCAGAACACCCAGATTGCGAATGCACTCAGGACCGGAGCTCCCAAATGCCACACGAGCACGTGCAACCAATTTTGCTGAGGGCAATGGAGAGCCAGCACAGCAACACCAACGAAGGCGGCGAAAACGGCGCTGGAAACAGAAGTCTGGAAGGGTGTCGCGACGTAACCCAGGCATAACAGAGAGTAGGCGAGCACGCCGCCGCCGACTGCGCAGAGCAGGGCAGTGCGCAGGCAGGGAATGCCCAGAGGTACGAAGTGCGCCAGGTCGGACGAGGGAAAAAGAAAGACGGTGCACAGAGCCGTGGCCGCGATAGGCACCACCAGAGCTATAGGAATGCTGATCCAACGTCTTGCTCCCGGAATCATTTGCGGCGCTACGGCAAGGGAAAGCAGCAGACCGCAGCTTAGGACCGTGCCGTAGTAGAGCCAACGCTGTGTATCGGAAAGGGTCGCGTAACCCTTCCAGCCGAGAGGGAGGGAAATTCCCATGCTGAACACGACAAAGACAAGCATGGCAATTGTCACCAGGACCGAATCGGAGGGCAGTCTTCGTACTGGGCGCAAATCGAGCGTCATGGCGGCTACTGCGCTCTCCAGCACTTGCTTACTTGGTCTCTCGGCTGCTTCGCTGCTCATTTGTCCCTGCCCAGTGCAATCCGTAATGCCTGAAATGCGCGGTGTGCCCGTTGTTTGACCGCGCCGACCGTGATGCCGGTTGCGCGTGCTGTCTCCTCCAAACTCAGGCCGTTCACCTTTAACAACAGCACAGCCTCTTGCTGAGTAGGCGGCAATGTCTTCAAAACATCCCACACACCGCTGCCTAGACCCTCAGGTCCTTTGGGATAGCTGACCGCTTCGGGCAAATGCTCGGCTTGTATCTCATGCTGCGAGACACGGCTCCTGCGCCGGTAGCTGTCAATCTGAGTCCGGCGCGCGACGGCGAATAGCCACGGCCATAACGGTTCACCCAGGCGATAGGTGTGCCGGGCCTTGTGAATCCGCAACCAGAAATCCTGAAGCAGATCTTCGGCTACCGACCGGTTGCGAACCAGCGCCAGAAAGAACTGAAAGATTCGCGGGCTTACTTCGCTCACCAGCTCTGCCGCCGCTTGCGCTTCACCGGCCTGATAGCGCTGCATCAGCAGTTTCAGTTCCAGATGTTCCGGCTGACACTCAGTGATCGTGGGCTCGGTTGCCAATTCGATTACTTTAGCTTAGGCCCAGGGAGGGTTCAATCGCAGAGTGCCGGCAACTCGGGATGACTGGCAAATGCAAATAGCGATGTCAGTTGCGATTGCGTGACTCGCTCGGTCGACAGATCGAGATTGGACAATTCATGCTTCGAAAACCAGCGTGCGCCGGAGGTCTCCGCGGTTTCCTGTAAGAGCCTGCCTCCTTGGGCGTTGCACTCAACAAAAGCCTTATAGATATGCCACGGCTGGGGAGGATGCGGGTGCTTGCGCATATCCCATAGAGCCAGCAGACGCACAGGTTTTACGACTAAGCCTGCTTCCTCCAGAGTTTCTTTTGCGGCGACTTCAAAAGGCGAAAAACCAATATCGGCCCACCCGCCCGGCAATGTCCAACGACCTTTATCTAACTTTTCCTTCACCATCAAAACCTTCTCGTTGCCTTGGAAGATCACGGCTCTCACATCCACCTTGGGCGTTGCATAGCCGGTCTCAGAGGCGAAAACGCGAAGGATCTTTTCAAATGGCTCGTCGGTAAGCTCTTGCAAAAGCTTTGCGCTGATGTTTCGAATTTCCTCAAATCGTTCGAGGTCGTAAGCGTTCGTTCCATAGGTGATGCCAGCCTGGGCGATGGCTTGCAACCTCTGCGCCAAAGCTAATAGTCTGGTCGGTTCCACGGTTCAATCCTGTTCAAGCATCGGCATGCCGGACATCTTTCAGAGTCAGGCACCATGATCGATAGCCTCGTTTCTTCGATCCGGGATCGTCCTCTAACTGAAAGAGTCCGTCCAGCTTTGTGCCGGGCGCAAAGAAGCCGGCGCGGTCCCCAAAGTTCCAAGCCTTGGCGTAGAACACTTTGCCATCCTTACGAAGCGGCACGCTGAAGTGCTTGCCTTCTTTCAGAACCTTTGGCGGTCCGGCGACCTCCGTCTTTTGTACCAGCAGCAAAGGTGATGGATTGCCGCACCCGAATGGTCCAAGGCTTAGCACCTGCTGCACGCAATCATCACTCAGTTCGGAGAAAGAAGTCTCGGCATCTACGCTGAGCTGCGGCCGCAGGTCATCGGTCTGCAGCCGTTGGGATGCTACTTCGCTGAAGCGCTGCCGGAAAACGTCCAAATCTGATGGAGCCATCGTCAAGCCTGCTGCCTGGCGATGTCCGCCGAACTTGCTGAACAACTCGGGCATACTCTCCAGCGCCTCCAATAGATGAAAAGCCGGAACGCTGCGGCCTGACCCGGTAAGCCGCGGCGCGCCTTCGTCGCTCAGAGCATGGCTAAGCACAAACACGGGACGGCAGAAGCGCTCAACGAGTCGGCTGGCCACAATGCCCAGAACGCCCAGATGCCAACCTTCGCCGGCAAACACCAAGGCTGCATGTTCCAGACCCGCACCTGTCGTTTCACACTGTTGAAGGATGGCGTCGACGATCTCTGCCTCCACCTGCTGCCGCTCGCGGTTTAAAGTGTCCAGCTGCTCAGCCAGCGCTTGTGCACGTGTGCCGTCTGCGGTGAGAAAAAGCTCCACAACATCCCGTGCCGTTGCCATGCGCCCGGCTGCGTTAATGCGGGGGGCTAGCCGGAACGCTACCTGGTGTGCCGAGGGAACCTCCTTGTCCTCAAACCCGGCGACTCGCAGCAGGCTGCGCAGCCCCGGATTGCGAACATCACGC
>CAXTWQ010000055.1:26665-33172 GCA_964248065.1 uncultured Bryobacteraceae bacterium
CAAACCGCGCAGACCGCGCCGCACGATCGTTCGATTTTCCCCCACCAGAGGAACAATATCTGCGACAGTCGCGATTGCTACCGGCTTAAGGAACGAATCGAGCAGCGCACGCTGCCGAGCCGGTGGCAGATTGCTGCCGGCAATCAGGGCCTGCACCAGCTTAAACGCGACCCCAGCTCCGCACAGGTCCTTAAACGGGTAGCGGCAGTCCTTGCGGTTCGGATTTAGAACGGCATACGCCGGGGGTAATTCGTGATCCGGAAGATGATGGTCTGTGACGATGACGTCAATACCGATTGCACGGGCATGCCTGACTACTTCGATCGCGCGAATGCCGGTATCGACACTGATAATCAGCTTTACACCAGCGTTAGCTGCCTGCTCCACCACCTCGCTCCGCATGCCATAGCCATCTCTTAGCCGATGGGGAATGTGGAACTCCGCGAAACCGCCCAGGATCTCGATCGCTTTCTTAAGAATGACAATGGACGAGGTGCCGTCCACGTCATAGTCGCCGTAAATCAGGATCGGCTGGCGTTCCCGGATGGCCTCCTGTATCCGCATGACTGCGGTACCGAGATCCTGCATTGCGAAAGGATCGTGTAGTCCCTCCAGCTGCGGCGTCAGGAACTCCTGTGCAGATGCGCAATCGACCAAGCCTCGTGCGGCCAGTATCGAAGCGACCAGAGAAGGGACCGCCAGCCCGCGTGCTAAAGTTTCCACGACCTCTGCTGACACACGCAGCCGATTCCAGCGCGCGGCGGGCCTTATCCAGACCGGCGCTTCTATCTCAATGCTCATCAGTTTCGAGAGAAGTACCCGCCGAGCGAATCATTCTCACCGGATTCTTCTACGGCCGCCACGCCTTCCAGCTCGTCCAGAATCTGGTTCATTGATTCATACCACTCGGTGTGCTGCTCGAAAACATAAATTTGACCCTCGACCGTGAAAGACAGTTCGACAGAACTGGTGAAGCCCTCATAGGCCTGCAATTGTTTCAAGCGCGTCTCGAAGCCGCGCTTCTCGTCCCGGGTCAGAGGACTGTCTTCGAGTTGGTCCAGAGCCTCGTCAATCAGGTCGAGGGTGAAAGAGCGTTGAGAGAAGACAATCAGTTTCGCTCCTGCTTTTCGCCCCGCAACCACAAATTCACGAAAATCCGGGTGCCTCTCGACATCCCAGGAGACTTCGTCCAGAGTGTCGTACGTCTGGCGCTGGCCAAAAATCACGGGCATCTCTGACGTGTCCAGATATTCCTGCACATCTTTACGCAAAGTCTCGAGATCGATAGCCATTCGCTTCACCGTATCAAATTACGGCTTACATTCCATATCTTGAAAACCTGTTTTTCCTTTCTGTTTTTCCGTATAGGAAAAGATGCGATACCAGAATGCGGAGTACCGAAAGGAGTACACCTTCATGAATTTGGTAAAATAAGGGTATGCAGATTGGTTATAGCTGCCTGGGGAAGAGATTGCCGGGTCTCTCCAAGAAAATTGCAGTGGCACTTGGTTTGATTGCGCTTCCTGTGACGGCCAGGCTGGAGCGGATGGTGACAGCCAAACCGGTCAACAAAACTGCACAGCTGCCGGTTGTAACTGCACCATTGCCTTCTCCAGACCCTCGTACCGATCGTTTGCACCAATTTCTCTTGCGTCTGCGCTGCCCGGTAGCTGACCTCGCCGAAGACTTTGTTCACGCCGCGGACGATAATCATCTCGACTGGCGTCTTCTGCCCAGCATCTCTGTTATAGAGTCCGGTGGCGGAAAGGCTTATAAGAACAACAACATCTTCGGTTGGGCCAATGGCGACCATTTGTTTCCGACTGTGCGTTCGGCCATTAACGAGGTTGCGTTCAAGTTGGGTAAGAGTTCACTCTACCGGAACTGCGACATTGAAACCAAGCTGCATATCTACAACCCGGACAATGAAAGCTACGCCGACGATGTAGTCTCGGTTATGAAGCAGATAAGTCCGGTGGTGAATTTGCGCCCGGTTCGCCGGGTAGCCGCCCGTTCAAACCACTTCAATTACGCAACCGACTGAAGAGCTAACGTGCGGTGACAGAAGTCGCCGAACGCCTCAGATTCGGTCCGCCCGTCCTTATAAGCCGCCAATATGGGACGAAGGCGCGGCACGATTTCTTCCCGCTTCACGTTTTGCGCGAAGACAAACCCGAGCCGGGTGCCCATTGGCGACGCCCCCAGATAGATGGTGTACATATTCGTACTTGCCCCGACGATGCCTATTTCGGCGGTATAAGGTCGGGAGCAGCCATTGGGACAACCGCTTGTTCGGAAGCGGATAACGTCGTCCGTTAAGCCCATCGAGGTCAGTTCATTCTGTAGACTGCCAACCAGTTCGGGCAAAATCCGCTCCGATTCGGTGATAGCTAACCCGCAGGTGGGCAGGGCAGGGCAGGCCATAGAGTGGCGAAGCACCGGGGGCAGCAGCTCGGCAGCCACCAATCCGTACTCCTCCAGCAGTCGCGAGATGGCAGGTTTGTCGCTGTCAGTGATTCCACAGAGATAAAGGTTCTGCTGACAGGTAAGTCGAACTTCCAACCTATATTGCGAAATGATCTGGCGTAGCCCGGTGCGGAACCGATGCTTTTGGTCAAAGTCTCGCAACCGCCCACTAATCACGCGAACCCCAACGAACCAGCTTCCTTCATTTTGCCGGTGCCAACCCAAGTAGTCGTCAGCATTTGTCCAACTAAGCGGCTGAGGAGGTGCCAACGCACGGCCTACTCTCGCCTCCAGTTCCGCCTTGAACTTAGGCACACCCCACTCATCCATCACGTATTTGAGTCGGGCCAGTTTGCGGTTCGTGCGATTGCCGAAGTCACGATGAATGGTGACGATCGCAGAACAGATCTCAAGCAGTTCGTCCTGGTCCGGGCCGATTGAGCAGATAGGATCAGCCAAGCGGGGATGCGAAGCCTTGATGCCGGCACTTTGCCCCATGCCGCCGCCGGCCACAATCGTATACCCTGTCAGGTTGCCAGAGGAGAAGTGTGGAACCACGCCAATATCGTTTGCATAGATATCGGTCGTGTTCGAACCGGAAAACGCGAATCCGATCTTAAATTTGCGTGGCAGGTAAGTGGGCCCGTACAGCGGTTCTTCATCCTGCACACTAGCCACGCGCTCGCCATTGATCCAGATATCGCAATAGGCAGTCGTTTTGGGCTTCAGCTTTGCAGAAAGATACTCGATAACCGGCTGTATATCTCGGCGCCCGTCGGTTTCGAACGGAGCCGGGCACGCAATGATATTCCGGACCACATCGCCACAGGCCGCCAGCGTAGATAGATAACTTCGGTTTAAGTCGCCAATCAGTTCACGAAGATTCGCTTTTGGAATGTGGTGATACTGGATGTCCTGTCGAGTCGTGATGCGCATCGAGCCATCGCCTAAGTCGGCCAGCCGATCAAGGGTAAGGTACTGGTCGGCAGAAAGCACTCCGCCTGCTACGCCTACCCGGACCATGTCTGAGAACTGCTTAGGGCCAGTCTTGCGCTGATCGCGGTCATCCTGCTGGTAGATGCCGTGAAACTTTAGAACACCAATGGCGGGCTTGGAAAACTCCGGCAATCCGTTTTCTAACTCTTCGGCAAGGGTTCCACGGAGAAAGTGAGCATCGACTTTTGCCTGCTCGGGACCAGGCAGTGGCTTGTCCATCTATTTTATAGACTAGCTTGCTGGGAGTGACGATTCTCTGAAGCAACCTGTATTTCTTTGCACTGGAACAGTCGAAACCTATACGGAAGACCCTCGCAGTTCTAATTTACTGGTTATAGTTGATAATATGTCTCGCGAGGTGCTCGGAAACTTCGAACTAATGGTCTTGCTCGCCCTGATTCGCTTAGGCGATGAGGCCTATGGAGTTCCAATTTCAAAGCTGATTGAAGAGAGTATGAGTCGTGAGGTTCTAGTAAGCAGCGTCTATGCGGCTTTGGACCGCCTTGAGGGAAAGGGATTCGTATCGTCGAGAGTCGGTGAGCCGACGCCCGAGCGCGGCGGACGGGCAAAACGATATTTCCGCATCACTGAAAGCGGCTTGCGCCAGGTGCGTGAGACCCGAGGTACGTTGGTCAAGCTCTGGCGTGGTATTCCAGCCTTTGAAGGAGGGACACAATGAGAGATTTCCATCCACCCATCCTGGCAACCAAGTTGTTGGGGATGTTCGTCTCGGGGCCGCACGGGGACGCCCTAACCGGTGATCTGATCGAGCAATATCGGGAGGGACGCTCGACAATCTGGTACTGGCGGCAGACGTTGCTGGCGATCGCTGCTTGTCTGGTACAGGATCGTGCGCTGGGAGGTCCGGCAATTTTCGCTATATTGCTCACGCTTTTCCTGATGGTCGTCAGCGTTGGACGCCACCCTTCCAGCCTTGGAGGTGGCCTATTTGCACTCGATCTCTCGCTGCTGTCGGGCTACGGTGCTTTCTCGATATGGGTTTGGCGCCAGCGCGGACCAAGGACCAGAGCGGCACTCATGGCGGGAGCACAAACCGGACTTGTATTGGGCACGGTTCTCATCACAAGTCCTGCCATTGAGTGGTTCGCACTGTTCGGAAGTAAGTCTGCCCAGTTCGTTCGGGGCGCCGGATCAATGTTACTGATGCTGGGGCTGCTTGGTGCAGCGGGGTCGGCGGCTTGGCAAAGAGGGCGATCGATTAGAGTGGCAGTAGTTGCAGGTTTATGGTGTGGAACGGTAGCGGTGCTGAGTCTGATCAGCTTCGCGCTGACTCTAAATCTCGCCTTTGAAGCGCATGCCCTCGTGTGGCTTCACGAGCCGCTTGCGGCTAGCGGCATGAGAGACGCCGGCGCGTTTGTGGTGAGAAACTCAATGGAAGCAGCAGCCCAGATATTGATCCAGATGCCGATTGCAGCATTGCTGCTGTCGCTCGGCGGAGGCTTCGGGAATGCGCGGCTTATCGCTCTGCCGCGAGGTCTTGCCGTCTTCGGCGCTTGGTTCCTTCCTTTGGTGTTCTTGGCGGGGGCGTCCGCGTTGTGGTACGCAAATACCCTGGATCGCCCTGCTCGACCGCCGTTTGTACTGACTGGAGCTCTTAGCGCCGGAATCGCACTCTGCTGTGCTCATCCTATCTGGTCGTCATTGTGCCGACACAGGCGTTAAAGCCGGGATCAGGCATGAGAGCACGCTACGAACGCTCTTCAAGCCGCAGCGGGGCGAGAACTCTTTGGTCGGGCGCCGGTCAAAGAAAAAGACCGGCAGCCGAAGCCACCGGTCTCAGTAAGATAGCCAGGATGGAACTAAGCGACGAGCTTATGTTCCTGTTTAGCGTCGGTATGCCGAACTGTCTGAACAGCTTTGGCAACGCCAAGCGCCCGAAGAAGCCGAATCTGCAACCACGAAGGATCAAACTCATACCAGCGCAACCCGTGTCTCGCTGACGTAGGATGTGCATGGTGATTGTTATGCCAGCCTTCACCGAACGTGAGCAGCGCGACCCACCAGTTGTTCCGCGAATCGTCACGGGTGTTGTACCGGCGTGAACCCCACATGTGGGTTGCCGAATTAACAAGCCAAGTGCTATGCAACCCGACGACAACTCGAAGGCAGAAGCCCCATAGCATCATGGAGAAGCCACCGATTGCCCAGAGACCTACGCCTAAGACAACATTGGGAACCCAGTGATAGCTGTTTAATAGAACATAGAACTTGTGTTTAGCAAGATCAGGCGCATACTTGGACATCAACTTAGTATCGTTGTGCTTTGCTTCGCCAAGTAGTATCCAACCAACATGCGACCACCAGGCCCCATCGCGGGGTGTATGCGGGTCGCCCTCTTTATCCGAAAATTGATGATGAAGCCGGTGTGTCGCCACCCAGAAGATAGGTCCACCCTCAAAAGTGAGAGCGCCACACACAGCAAAAAAATATTCAAGAAGCTGCGGAATCTTGTACGACCGATGAGTATGTAATCGGTGGTAGCCCAAGCTGATACCGAGATCAATCGTCATCCAGTAAAGAAATAGCGCCACAGCCAGGTTGAGCCAGCTGAAAGTAAACAGCGCCGCAATGGCGCCGATGTGCAGTAATACCAAGACAACTGTGGTGCTTGTGTTTAGCTTTTGATCTCGGTTAATTTCCGTTGCTTCTGTAATCACTCATTTCCCCCGGGTCCGTTAATGCGCAATCGCAAACCAGTCAAGTCAACATCGGATCCAAGGCGACTGATTTCTTCCTTGATCTCCTCGATCTCAGATGTCATCTCATCGTCTTCGGAGGCAATTTCTACTCCGTTTTCCTTGTTTTCCTTGGTTTGTAGACGCTTAGCGAACTTCTCCTGCTGCTTTTCTTTTCTCTGCTG
The DNA here is from genome assembly GCA_964248065.1 of uncultured Bryobacteraceae bacterium. Taxonomy (GTDB): domain Bacteria; phylum Acidobacteriota; class Terriglobia; order Bryobacterales; family Bryobacteraceae; genus Bog-105. The sequence continues at coordinate 33,009 of CAXTWQ010000055.1, forward strand.
TTCTTTCAGACGCTTGTTAAATGTCTGGCGGCCACGACTAGCCATTGCCCCTCCTCACACATCTCTACTTGTAGAGATGCATCTAAAGTCAAAAAAGGCACGAAGTCCGGAGGGCACGAGACCCAGCGAACTTCGCGCCTGGTGTTACAACACAGAATTAAGAT
>CAXTWQ010000056.1:0-12669 GCA_964248065.1 uncultured Bryobacteraceae bacterium
TACTCAGTCCCAGCACCAATGCTACTTCTTTTCCGAGAAGGTTATTAAGACTCGTCTTCGCACCTCGATTACCCGAGCCAGTTCTGCCACCAGAGCAGCGTTGAGATCTTTTGCCATCCTGCCTAAGATATGCGTGCGGGCTCTCCGTATAAGCACGACGTGCTCGACCCATTCCCATTGATCGAAGAACTTGTAGGCCGTCGTGACCCGTCCGTCGAACTGATTTGCCGAAGGAGTGCTTACCGGGCCGGAATGCGCCTTGATGAAGCTGTCGCGGCAGTTGGGAACAAACGAGGGTCTCGTAATGCCTGGGTGGCCTTGCGTGCCTGTTCCGTATTCGGATTGCTCTGCACCAGGGAACGCAGCTCCTGTACGGCTTTGCTGCGCTGCCCATCTCGTGCCAGCGCCATACCCTTCATGTAGCGGGCATCCGCTGTTCTGGGGTTACTCGGATATCGCTCCAGCACTGCGTCGAAGGCTTTCACCGCACCTTTGAAATCGCCTCGCGTGTAGCTGATATCACCAAGATAGTATTGGGCACTTGCTGCTTGTTCGGTGGTCGGGAAAAACGTTAGATACTGCTGATACTCCTGCGCTGCCAAATCCAAGTTGCCGGTCTGCTGATCGCGGCGGGCATCAGAGAATGACTTTTCAGCACTTACGCCTGGAGGGGGTGCGGTAGCTGGCGCTGCTCCCGTCGGCGCTGCGCCAGAGGTCCCCGGAGCAGGCGGCGGGCTCTGCATAATCTGTAGCTGATTCTTGAGATCTGTCATCTTGGCATCCATGCGCTCTAGCCGTGCGCTCAAGTCAGCTAAGGAATCTTTCAATGCGCGCGTATCCTCGCCCATTGCGTCAATGCGGGTGTTGAGCGTGTTAACCGGAGTCAGAGAGCGTGTCAACGCACTGCCCAATGAGTCCTGGAGCGTTGCCACCTGATCGGCTGTCCGGCGCGAATCGTTCTGAATGGCCTGCAGGGTTCCGGTCATTACATCGATCTTGGATGACAGGTTTTGCTGCATGGCATCCATCTTGGCTTCGAGGTCGCGCTGCAGCGCCACCAGATCTTTGTTTACCGCAAACGAAAAGGAAGAGAAGGTGAGAGAAAGGACGAGGAAGCGCAAGGCTTTCATGTGTAGTAACTCCAAAGCTCGGCGAAGAGCGGATTTTCTGCCGTTCCCCGCCGATCAATTCTTAGTGTAAGGAAGAGCGATTACTGGCCTGCCGAGAAGTGAGCGCGGCGGTTACGGGCATAGCAATCTTCAGTCGCATCCGTACAAACAGGACGCTCTTTGCCGTAGCTGACAGTCTTCATCTTTTCAATCGCAAGCCCCATGGTTGTCAGTGCATCACGAACTGCAGCAGCACGACGGTCCCCTAAGCCTATGTTGTATTCGGCCGAGCCGCGTTCATCTGCATGGCCTTCGATAGTAACCACGAAGGAGTTGTCCATGGAGAAGATTGTTTTCAGCGCGGTCGCGTCAGCCTGCAAGGTAGCTTGATCTTCCGGCCGGATATCGCTCTTGTCGTAGTCGAAATGAATGTCCTGAACCTGCCGGGCCAGCATTTCAGCCGGGGTCATGGTGGGGGCCGTGTTGGCAGGAGCGGGAGCCGGTGCAGCAGCCACCGTTACCATGGCATCGCCCTCGGTTGTGCCGCCGGCGCCGGTCGCGGTCATGTGATAAGTCGTGGTAGCCGTCGGATACACCGCACGTTTACCATTGGGACTGACCTGTCCGACGCTTTCGATGTGGACATTTGTGGCGTCGTTCACCGACCAGCGAAGTGAGGATGGCTGACCGCTGCTGACCGTGCTTGGCTCAGCCGTGAAGTAGTTGATAACGGGCTTGGCAGAGACCGTTGCCGGCGTCGGAGCAGGCGGCGGGGGCGGGGGTGGCGTCTTGTGCTTGCAACCTGCGGCCACAAGAAGCAGGAGCGCTGACGTCGAAGTCAGTAATGCTCTGCGGTAGTCCATTGACTGTATTCTTTCCTCCGGAAACTTAATGCTACTGTAAACCGTTACTGTTCAGCATTAACCCAGAACGGTTTTTCGTTATTTCCTGTCTCAGTTAATTGATGTTTTCCCGTTCCATCGGCATTCATTGTCCACAATTGCGATTGCCGACCGCGTTTGGATGCGTAAACGATATGAGCTCCATCCGGAGCCCAGCTCGGGTTTTCGTTCCGGCCCTCATTCGCCGTCAGCTGCGTCGTTTGCTGGGAAGAAACATCCATGACGAAAATGTTGTAATTGCCCGGTTCAAAGCCGCGTGTCCAGGCAAAGGCGATGTGCTCGCCGTCGGGACTCCAGGCTGGATTAGTCGCCTCGCCCGTTCCTGCACTCAGGCGCTGAACATCGGTTCCCTCGATGCTCATGCGATAGATTTGCGGCAAGCCCGATCGGCCTGAAACATCGATCAGATCGGCACCGGTTTTCGGGTTGATCTTCGGCTCTACTTCAATGGCGCCTGAGGCCGTTACACGATGGAAACCGCTGCCGTCAATGCTGGCGCCATACAGTTGAGCAGCGCCGCCGTTGGCCGTGGAAGAGAAGATGATGCGTTTGGAATCGGGCGTAAAGCTGACAAAGGAATTCAGGGAAGCCTGCTGATTGTAGAAGGGCAGCTTTCGTCCACTGTCAAGCGAGAAGATTTGGATTGCCGGCGTGCCGCTCGCATAAGTTGTGAATGCGACCATGCGGCCATCCGGTGAAGCAGAGGGGAATGTGGTAATCGAGCCGTAACGGGTTAGCTGCTTCTGGCCGGTACCATCCCAATTCATCACCCAGATTTCTTTGGAGCCGGTGCGGTCTGATACGAAAACAATCCGCGTGCCAACCAGGCTCTTGCCGCCAAACTGCGCGAGGATGTCAGCCGCATAGCGGTGGCCGGCATCGACAGCACCTACTTCGTCCAGTGTCGCCGTATAGATTTTCCCGAAGACTTGCGCTTGCTGCAGCGAAGGCAGATTGGGCGCAGTGCTGTAGAGCCATCCAAAGGCAACCAAGGATCCGCGGCTCTCGGCAGCGTAACCGATTCCGAGAAAATTAGCGGATACCGGAGGCAGACTCCAATCTGTTGGCCGCATGCCCGGTGCAGCACTCGCGCGAGCGTTAGCCGGGGCAACACCGGCTACCAAGTCTGAGGGCTGCTGAGGAACTTGAAGCGGGTACAGTGTCTTGGGAGTAAAGTTAACGACTGGCGCACTCTGGAGGTCATTTGCCACCGTGGTGTTAAAGACGGCAATCAGAGGCGCAGCAGCTCCGGTCGCACGAAAGTCGGGAACCGCTACGCGAGGCTTGCCCGGATTCTTGTCAATGACTCCGTTGATCTGTCCCTGAGCCAGCGATAAGCAAGGCAGGCTCAGCAGGACACAGGCGGAAAGTAAGATTCGCATTACCGTAAGTTGAAAGTAAATTGGGCGGAGATATAAGACTCGCTGATTTGCGGCGGCAGGGCCGGCATAGGACTGGCCTGATACACCGCACGCAGGGCCGTATTGTCGATCGTCGGATTACCGCTCGATTGAACGACCGATGGTGTTCGAATGGTTCCGTCGCGCATGATGTAAAAACTGACAATGGCCGGAGTATTCTGCGACCTCGAATCCAAGCCGTTCGTGTTCCAACTTTGCGCAATCTTCTGGCGTATCAGTTCCGCATACCAGCCCAGCCTGTTGTTGCCGAGCGGTGTATTGGGCCCTACGCCCACTTGTCCAGCGCCTGATTGCGCGCTGTACATGGGGTTTGACAGCGCCTGCCTTGTGTGGCTGAAAATCTGGTTCTGCGGCGTCGGCTGCTGATACTGCTGCTTGGTGGATGGCTTCTCAGCCTCCCGCTTAAAACGATCGGGAATTTCCACCTGGTCCTTACTTGGGAGCGGCTGTTTCTTCTCCACCTGTTCTTTGGCCGGAGCGGTGGGAACGTTCGATTGCGTGTCGTTAGCAACAGGATTCGGGGTGGCCTGCCGTTGCGGAATCGGAATGTTGTGAACGGAGGAAACAGTGTAGGCAGCGCCGCCAGCCGGGTTTAAGTCGCCTAGCTTTTCCCCATGCCGATTCATCCAAACGAAGCCAAATACCAGTGCGCCGACAATGCTGCCATGAAACAGCAGCGATCCAAAAAAGGGAAGAGTAATTGGATCACGCTGGTCGAGAATGTCGGTGCGTCCTGTCATGGCTCACCGGCGCTGACGCGCTGCCGAATCAACCGGAGCGGTCACCATCTTCACTTCGAGTCTTGCTTCCCCCAGCTCGGCAACCACCTGCGCAATGGGGTCCCAAGGCGTTTCTTTATCAGCCCGCACATAGACAGAGGTCGCATTGTGAAACCGTTGTCGAACAGTCTGAGCAAGCAGATTGATGTTCACCGGCTTCTCGTTCAGAAAAGACTCACCATTCTTGCCGATGCTGACCACCGGCAGTTCCTGCGCCGTATTCTGTACACGCCGGACTTGCGGCACCTGTATGTCGAGGCCGAACTCCATCACGTTTGCCGTGATCATAAAGATGATCAGCAGAACGAGTACCACATCGACTAGCGGCACGATATTGATCTCAGCCATCGCCGACGGTCCGCCGAAGCGTCTTCCCCGCCGTCCACCGCCGCCACTTTCGCTAAAGGAGAACGCCACGTGTCAGCCGCCGAAATCCCGCTCAGCCAGATTCTGGAATTCGATGGCGAAGTCTTCCATGCGCGTTCCGATTTCTTTGATTCGCGTACCGAACAAGTTGTAGAAAATAGCGGCTGGAATAGCGGCAGCCAGCCCGATAGCAGTGGTAATCAATGCTTCCGAGATACCAGGAGCCACCGCACGAAGACTAGTACTGCCAGCGTTGCCAAGACCTTGAAAAGCATCGATAATGCCCCACACCGTTCCGAACAGTCCGATGAACGGCGAGACCGAAGCGACGGTCGCAAGCCAGTTCATATTCTGTTCGAGCTTAGTCACTTCTTCGCTGATGCCTAACTGCAGGCTGCGCTCGACAGCGGCTTTATTCACAACGGCACCGCGCTGTTTCACCTGACGTTCCATTTCGCCATAGCCAAAGTCAAAGACAGCGACCAGGGGCGATGCGGCAAACTGCTCACTGGCAACTGCGACAGCTTGCAGGCTATTTGCTTTACGGAAGGCACGGAGAAAGCTACGGTTGTCCCGGCGCGCCTTGCTGAAAACACTGCTCTTGGAGAAGACAATCGTCCAGGAGAAAAGGGAAAATAGCACCAGGAGAACAATGATGGCCAGAGGGACCGGGCGCAGGTTCCCGAACAGATCCCACAGACTCAGGTCAGCAGGAAAAAACAAACACGGCAAGTAAGAATGGGCCTCCCATTGGCTTCACTCTTATTATAAGTTGCGTGGCCCAGAGTTTTGAGAACAGGAGGGTAGTCCAAGGCTAAGTAGGTCGAGGGTCTTACTAACAGTTTTGGAGCACAACTCACGACTCCGCCGGGACCCGATTTCTGGACTCGCTGCCCTGTCCCATCGTAATAGTAGTTCTCGACGCCACTACCCATAGCCGCTGGGGCAGCCACCGAGACCTGATGGTTTTTCCGCATCGTAGGTAACCGAGTTATCGTTGACCAACGACCGGTTGCCAGCCGCATCGTACGAAACGCTCGGAAGCTGATCTTTGGTAAAGGCATTGGTCGTCGGAGTGTCCCCGGCTGGCGCCTGGCCGGTACTTCCGGACAACCACATGTTGCCCCACTGTTGATGTAAACCTTTCGCGTGTTACGCTACGAATGTTATACACAGGAAAGGCCGTAGTACGTTTTGACCCGCGAGGAACTGAAAGACCGAGTTAGGCACGACGCCTTCACAGACACTGTATCGAACGTTGTTGCTTACAGTTCCGTTCACCGCCAGACGTTGATACGTTACGGCATCATTGCAGGCATCGCTCTCCTTATTACGTGCGTTGCCATTTGGTTGTCCAATTACCGCAGTTCCATTCGACAGGCGGAACTCAGCTCTGCCTTCAATGTTCTCGATACTCCAATAGGAACGCCGGGCGCCAACGGCAAATCATTTGCCACCTCCGACGAGAAAACAAAGGCTTCGCAGAAAGCATTGAACGACATCCTCGCCAAGGATGCTGGTACTCGCGAAGGATACATCGCGCAGTACTATCTGGGAACCATCAAGGCGCAGAATCAGGACAGTAAAGGTGCCGAGTCGAATCTGACTGCAGTAGCCAACTCCCGCAGCGAGGTTTCTTCGTTAGCGAAGATTGCTCTGGCTCAGCTTTACATCAGCGAGAGCAAGCGTCCTCAGGCCGAGAATCTGCTCCGCGAAGTCGTCAATAAGCCAACTGATCTGGTTTCTAAACCGCAAGCGCAGATTCTGCTGGCACAAGTGCTGGAAGGCAGCAATCCGCGCGAAGCTCAAAAAATCCTCAATTTGCTCCGATCACCAGGCCAGACTCCCGCTGTGACGCGCGCTATCGACCAAGTCGCTTCGCAAGCTACAAAGTAGCTCGCAACCGCATGTTGGGCCGACTTCGTCTGGGTCCTTCGAAGCCGCGCGGACGCAAGTATCCTGAGCCGCCACACCCTTACCGGAACGACTTTCAGCGAGATCGGGATCGTATCATTCACTCGCGCGCCTTTCGCCGGTTGGAAGGTAAAACGCAAGTCTTCGCAGCTGGCCTGCACGACCACTTCCGCAACCGCCTGACCCACACCATCGAAGTCTCGCAGGTATCACGCACGGTCGCCACAGCGCTTCAGCTGAATGAGGAATATACCGAAACTCTCGCTTTAGCGCATGATCTGGGTCATCCGCCTTTCGCCCACGTAGGCGAGAAAGAGCTAAGCCGGCAGATGGCGAAGTTCGGGGATTCGTTCGAACACAATCGCCACGCTCTTCGAATCGTCGATGAACTTGAGCGTCGCTACGCGCGCTTCGACGGCCTTAATCTCACTTACGAAGTCCGCGAAGGCATCATCAAACATTCGCGCGAACTATCGCTTGACGCCGAACCTCACCTCCAGGATTTGCTCCCCGGCAAGCGTCCTGTTCTGGAAGCGCAACTGCTCGATCTGGCCGACGAGATTGCCTATAATACTGCCGACATCGACGACGCATTCTCCGGCAAACTCTTCACCATCGAACAGATTGGCCAGGCGATTCCCGGCTTCGCCGAGCTGGCCGAGGCAGCCGATACGCAGTTCCCGGGCGCTCCTGAACACGTGCGCTTTTGGGAGATTCAGCGCCAGCTGATCAACGTTTTGGTCGGCGGCCTGATTCATGGAACTGTGCAAGCGGTTGAGGCTGCCAAAGTCGAGTCGGTCGAGGATGTACGAGACTTGCCCACTCGCCTCGCGCAATTTACACGGGAAGCAGCTGAGCTGAATGGGCAAATGCGCCAACTGCTGGTCAGCCGCGTTTACTCCTACGCGCAACTAATGGAAGATCGAAGCGCAGCCGTCGATAAGCTGCGAACACTGTTTGAGTTCCTGGTCGAGCACCCGGATCGTGTGTCCGGTTACTACCGGGAACGCCTTGCCGAGGATCCGCCATACCGGGTTGTCTGCGACTACCTCGCTGGCATGACTGACGCTTATCTGCTCAAAACACATCGGGAGCTGCTCGGCTAAACCGCTCAGTCGCGCGTGATAACGCTCGACAGTTCCGCTTTCCGCACAATGTACATCTTTTCCACTTGACGGCAGATTTCGTTAGTCACGCGTTCCACCTTTTCGTCGTCCTCCAACTCCACTTCTACTTTGATGTAAACATCGATTCGCTGCATCCCTCATCAGTTTACTGTCCAAAGGATAATAGGCATTGTGACGGTGCTTTGTAAGATTTGCGGCCAGCGCCGTGCCAAGCGATACTGCCCGGCCGTCAGCGGCGACATCTGCCCAATCTGCTGTGGCAATGAACGGGAAGTGACTCTTACCTGCCCGCTTGACTGCGAATATTTGCGAGAAGGTCACAAGCGCGAGAAGCCGCTTGAAGTTTTGGAAAAGGACATAGCCTACCCAGAGATCCAGATTGACGAGTCGTTCCTGGTAGCCCACGAGGAGCTGATGCTCTTTACCATCTACTCTCTCGTGCAAGCGGCCCTACGGACCGCTGGCGCTATTGATTCGGACGTGATGGCCGCGCTTGAGGCAACGGTCCAGACTCGGCGCACTTTAGATTCTGGACTTGTCTACGAAACTCGGGCCGAAAACACCATAGCCGCCGGAGTGCAAAGGTTGCTTGCTGCGTCCCTTCATGATTACAGCAATGAGCAGGAGGAGCGCGAACCGCTCTCGCCGCTGCGAAACTCCGACGTTCAGAAGATCTTGGTGCTGCTCCTGCGCATGGGCCAGAGGTACCGGAGTGAGCGGCCACGCAGCCGTTTGTTCATCGACCTGCTGCGCCAGATGACTCCCGATAACGCTCCGTTGCAGCAAAGCGCCGGTCTGATCATCGAATAGAAGTCATGGCAGGAACGCTCTGTGTTGAAAGCTAAGTTGTTGGGCTGGCGTCAGCTCGCTCCAGAAGTGCATCATTTTGATTTCGAAGTGCCGGAGGTGGAGAAACTGATCTTCACGCCCGGCCAGTTCGTTTCCGTGGTTGAGCAAGAGAATGGCAAGGAAATCACCCGTGCTTACTCCATTGCCTCTCCTCGCGACAGCAATCGGTTTTCACTTTGTCTGAACCGGGTTGCCGATGGCCTGGTCTCTCCGTACCTGTTTGCGCTGCCGATCGGCGCTGAACTCCAAATCCATGAACCGCTTGGGTATTTCACGCTGCGTCACCCCGGTCACCGCAGTATCTTTGTCGCAACAGGTACAGGCGTTGCCCCGTTTCGATCCATGCTTTTGGATTACCTGCCGCGGCTGCAGCCACACCTGACGCTTCTTTTCGGCGTGCGATATACCCAGGGCTTGCTTTACAAGGAAGAGTTTGAGGATCTGGCCCGGCAACACCCGAATTTCCGTTTCCTTCCGACCGTCACGCGTCCGGACGAAGGCTGGCAGGGCCGCACTGGTAGAGTGCTGGAGCACCTGGACGAAGCTCTTGCCTTGACGAATCCTGAAGAGTTGGCCACACTCGACGTCTACATCTGCGGTTTGAGAGAGATGGTGGACGACGTCAGGCGCGAGCTTAAGTCCCGCGGCTTCGATCGTAAGCAGATAATTTACGAAAAATACGATTAATCTGATCTGTGTTTGTCTGTGTGCATTTGCGGGCTGTTAAACGACCACGCGAGTGATCTGGGTCAACGGATAGATCTCTTTCGTCTGTTCTAAGTTCGCCAGCGTAATGCCGGGAAGCTTAGTGGAAGCGGTTCCTGCCGCCACGCCCCAGCGAAGCGCCTCGCTGAACGGTTCACCTTTGTTCAACGCCCATACAATCGCTGCCGACATCGCATCGCCAGCCCCAATGGGGCAAACAGCCTCGATCACCGGCGGCACTACCTCCAGCACGCCTTCACTGGTGCTGGCTGCCACGACTCCGCGACTGCCCAGCGACAGCACCACCGCTTTCGGTCCCATTCCCTTGATTCGCTGGACCGCCTCTATCAACTGCGATCGCGTGATCAGTGCCATGTTGAGTAAGCGCTCAGCCTCCGATTGGTTCGGCTTTACTACCGTCGGCCCGCCTTCCAGGCCGTATAACAGCGGATCGCCATCGGTATCGAGCAGAGTCTCCACTTTGTTTGCCTGCGCGAGTGCAATCAGCCTTGTGTACAGATGATCGTCTACTCCGGGCGGCAAGCTTCCACATAGCATCAGCCACGATGATTTCGGAAGCAGGTTCTCGACCGCCCTCACAATGCGGTCCTGCTCCCCTACACCCAGCTTGGGGCCAAGCTCGTTCAGCTTCACTGACAACCCTTGCCGATCCGAGATGGTGAGGTTGATTCGGATATTGCTCCGAATCTTTACAATCTCCTGGCCGAACTTGTCGTTCTGTAATTGTTCCTCGAACTTACGCCCGACTTCTTTTCCCGATGTAGTAACTGCCGTGTTTTCAACCCCGAGACTGGTAAGGACACGAGACGCATTGATGCCGCGCCCGCCTGCAACTTCGGTCGTTGATTCGATGTAGGCGCGGTCCTCAAAAACCAGCCGATCTACAGTTACAATCCGATCTAATGCCGGGTTAACGGTCAGGGTAAGAATCGATTTGCTCATTCAGCCCGGGTCTTTCAGCGTAGCAACTGAAAGAACCATTTTGCCTGCCGCATCCGTGTGCTTTGAACTTGCAGGCGGTCACGAAGAGCGTCGGCTGGCCGGAAACTTTGCCGCCAGTATGCCGCCTAAACCAGGCAACAATGTCAGCAATAAAAACCAGAAAGGAACAGTAAACAAAATCTGCATGAGCAAGTCATGCTGAGTCAGTGTCAGCAGCTTGGCTACCTGCGGCGCTTTTGCATAGGACTCCTGCAGTTGTTTCCAGACCTCCGGGTTGGAGATGGAGATAGCTGTCAACGTTAAAAGAACAACCACAACCAGGAACAGCCACAGACCTGTCATCCAGCCGAGTCGAGCACCGGCACTGGTGCTTAACGGCTCAGCAGATTTACCCCTGTAAAACCGAACCGCAACGTAGCCGACTCCGCACAGAAAGAACGGAAACAAAGGCGCAGCGTGAAGAGCGATCAGCAACAGCACCACCATTGAAATGGCAGCCACAATCAAGGTTGTGAAAACAGCCCGGGTGTTATTGAATGAGATTGCAGCCAGATCTTTGGCTGAGCCCCCCGATGTGAGCGGCGGCACAATCGGTCCCTGAACCGGAGTTGCCGCATTCATAGCGTCGATCCGCGCTATGTCCTCTGCAAATTGTGGCTGACCGCAGCGATGACAAAATCGAGCATCAGCGGGCAGCACTGCCCCACAGCTACATCGTAATTCCACCCTTTCAGTGTAAGGCGAAAGTTTGAAGTACCTTTCCAGAGGCTAAGTTGCGACTACCATTAGTGAGGATGTCCACTGCACCCAACTCATTCGTCAGCCCGGATGAGTACCTTGAGCGAGAGCGGCATGCGCAAAGTAAGAGCGAATACCCCCAAGGTGAGATTTTCGCGATGTCCGGAGCGAGCCGCCCTTACGTGCTCCTTGAGAAGAACTTGCTGTTGGCCCTTGATCGCCCCCTGCAAGGAAAGGGCTGCGAGATCTACGGGTCAAACATGCGGGTTCGCGTGTCCCCTGTCGGACTCTACACTTACCCGGACCTGTCGGTCACCTGTGGTGAGGAGCAGTTCGCCGATGCCGAAACCGATACGCTGCTAAACCCGCTCTTAATGGTAGAAATACTTTCCAAAAACACGAGTAGCTACGACCGCGGAGAAAGTTTGAAAATTACCCGGACCATTCCGTCCTTCCAGGAGTATCTGACGGTCGCGCAAGACCGTGTTCAGGTCGAGCACTGGGAACGCCAGAAAACAGGGCAATGGCTGCTGACTGTTCATTCGGACGCCGGCTCCACAATCCCGCTTCTCGGTCTAGGCATCCAGATTCCACTCGTTCACATTTACCGTGGCGCTATCTGATCAATTTGTCCTCTTCGTACCATAGAAGCTGAGCTGATGCCCAAGCCGAAACTCCTGGTGGTGAGTCCGCCTGATCATTATTCGCTACGCAATCTCGACGCTATTCGCGATGAGGCCGAAATACATATCGGTAGCAGCATAAGCGATCTTGAGCCGTTTGCAACCGATGCGGACGTTATCCTCTACTCAGGCTTGACGCCGAAGATACCCACGCTGGGCGAGCTCTGGGTCAAGACACCCAAGGTTCGATGGGTTCACTCGCTCTCAGCTGGTGTTGAGAAAGTGCTAAGTCCGGAACTGATTGAAAGCGATGTTCCTGTCACTAATGCACGCGGCGTTTTCAAGCGTCCTTTGGCTGAATTCGCGCTGCTCGGCATGCTGTACTTCTACAAACAAGTGCCGCTGATGCGTGCCAACCAGAAAGCTCACCATTGGTCGAACTTCTCGGTTGAATGGCTACCAGGAAAGATCATGGGCGTGGTCGGCTTCGGCGAGATAGGGCGCGAGTGCGCCACGTTGGCCAAAGCCGCAGGCATGACAATCTATGCCACACGGCGCAATCTGCACAAGTCAGAGAACGACCCGGTTCTTGATCGCGCCTTCCCGCTGAGTGAACTGAATCAAATGCTGCGAGAGGTGGACGTGCTGGTAACGGCTGCCGCGCTGACACCCGAAACACGCCACATCATTAGTGACCCGCAGTTTGAAGTGATGAAGGCATCGGCCATTATCATCAACGTGGGACGTGGGCCATTGATCGATGAACCCGCTATGGTTCGCGCTCTGCAGGAAAAGAAAATTCGCGGAGCCGCGCTCGACGTCTTCGAAGTGGAACCGTTACCGGAAGACTCGCCGTTATGGGACATGAACAACGTACTTGTTTCGCCGCACTGCACTGATCGGACTGCTGACCCGGACTGGCTCGATTTGAGCATGCAGCTTTTCATCGAGAACTTCCGGCTATTCGTTGAAGGCAAAGAGTTGAAAAATCTGGTGGACAAGAGAGCAGGGTATTGATGGCCGTCGAGGAAGCAATACAGCAGGCCGTAACCTTCGAAGATGTGCTGGCGGCGCAGGCCCGCATCGGCGTTCTGGCCAGGAATACTCCGGTCCTCACCTCGCGACTCTTTGACGAGGCAGCAGGCTTCAAGACCTATTTTAAGTCTGAGAGCC
>CAXTWQ010000056.1:12679-32042 GCA_964248065.1 uncultured Bryobacteraceae bacterium
GTGGTGCGTTCAAGATTCGCGGCGCAACGAACTTCATGCTCGCTCTTACCGAAGCGGAGCGCCGGCGTGGCATTGTGACCGCTTCCTCTGGAAACCATGCGCAAGCGGTCGCCATCGTTGCCGCGCATCTCGGTGTTTCCGCAACCATTGTAATGCCAAGCGACGCACCACGCGCCAAGGTCGATTCAACCCTCGCCTACGGACCCAAAGTCATCTTCTTCGATCGGCTGCGCGAGAGACGTGATGAGATTGCTGCTCGTGCCGCTCAGGAGACGGGCGGAATCATGCTTCCTGCTTTTGATCACCCCTGGGTAGTGGCTGGCCAGGGAACGGCTGCCCTCGAGCTGCTGCACGAACAGCCTGATCTTGAATCCATTCTCGTACCCACTGGCGGGGGCGGGCTGCTTGCCGGCACTCTCATCGTTGCTCATCAGATCAATCCGCAGATCAAGGTCTATGGCGTTGAACCGGAACTGGCCGATGACTGGCGCCAGTCCTTAGAGCTTGGCGCGCCCATTGAGATTCCGCCTCCGCCAACGATTGCTGATGGCCTGCGAACTCCCATGCCTGGTAAGGTCACATTCCCGATTGTCCGCGAACTGGCTGCTGGTGTCCTGACTGTAAGTGAAGATCAAATCAAAAGCACTGTTCGCTTCCTTCTCACACGGTTAAAGTTAGTAGTCGAGCCCAGCGGAGCGGTCGGAGCTGCAGCGGCCTTGCACAACAAATTACCTGTTGCAATGCGGTCTGCAGGCATCTTATTAACGGGTGGCAATATTGACTTCAACGTACTCGCGGCTATCTGTGCGGAAGCAGCTTAGCGTGTCGGAAGAAATCAGTCCCTGGGTTACCAAGACGTCGCGCGAGGTTTATCGAAATAACTGGATTCGCGTGCGTGAGGATGAGGTAATCCGGCCCGATGGCGGACCCGGCATCTACGGCGTGATCGAGATCAAGCCATCAGTGGGCGTTGTTGCTTTGGATGCGCAGGATCGCACCGTACTGGTTGGGCAGTGGCGCTACACAGTCGATCGCTACTCCTGGGAGATTCCCCGTGGCGGCTCGTTCCCAAACGAGACCGATATTCAGAAAGTTGCGCAGCGCGAACTGGCCGAAGAAGCGGGCGTGACCGCAAAAGCCTGGCAGCACCTCGGGGCTGTTGATGTCTGTAATGGCGTTGCCGACGACGTGAAAAGCCTGTTCCTCGCGACTGATCTCGCCGCGACCGCCCGTAATTTGGACCCGGAGGAAGATATTGCCGTGCGCTGGGTTCCGTTCAACGAAGCTGTTCGCATGGCCCTCGATGGGCGAATTACCGAAGTCTGCAGCGTAGCGGCGATTCTGCGTGTTGCTCTGCTTCGCGCTGGGGACAATCAATGAATTTCAGCGGTAACCAATCGCGCCAATGGCTGGCAAGATTCGCCTGGGCGCTTCTGCTGTTCAACATCCCGGTTATTCTCTGGGGCGCTTACGTGCGCGTGTCGTTTTCGGGCGATGGATGCGGTGCCCACTGGCCGTTTTGCAATGGCTATGTCGTGCCGCAGCACATGGCCAAGCCGATGCTGATTGAGTTCACCCACCGCCTGATGACCAGTGTCGATGTCGCGGGCGCGGTCCTTCTTTGCATATGGGCGTTTGCCGCTTTCGCAAAAGGCCATGCTGTCCGCCGGTATGCTTCGGTCTCGCTGTTCTTTCTTTTCGTTGAAGCGCTGTTAGGTGCGGGGCTCGTGCTGTTTCGTAAAGTGGCTCACGACCAATCAGCCGGCCGCGCCATCTATCTTTCGGCCCATCTCACTAACACCATGCTCCTGCTTGGAGCGCTTGCCATAACCGCCTGGCTGGCACAGAATGCGCAGCTCCGACTACAGTGGCGGAACATCTCCCGCACGTTCTCAATCGCGCTTGCTGTAACGGTCGTCATCAGCATTACCGGTTCCATTGCATCTCTGGGCGACATGCTGTTTCCAGCCTCTTCGCTCGCAGGGGGATTGCAGCAGGACTTCTCGACTTCCTCGCACTTCCTGCTCCGGCTTCGGCTGTTTCATCCCGTGTTGGCAATTGCCGGTGCAGCTTATTTATTGTGGGCTGCAGCCGCTGCCCTGCGGCACCAAGAAGGTTCGCCTGTCCGCATTGCCGGAGTCCGCGTGATGGTCGCTGTGTTCGCTCAGATTGTGGTCGGCGCCATGAACATTACGTTGCTGGCCCCAATCTGGATGCAACTGATTCATCTACTGCTGGCCGATATTCTGTGGATCGCCGTTGTCTTCATGGTGCTTGAAACTGCGGCTGTGCGAGAAGGTGCGAACGGAGCGGGCGCGGAAGAGACATCTCTCCACCGCGCCGCTGCTCTGGCTACTTCTTAAGCGTCGACATGTCGATCACAAAGCGGTACTTAACATCCGCTTTTACTGTGCGATCGAATGCTTCGTTGATCTTCTCCATCGGGATCACTTCGATGTCGGAAACAATGTCGTGGTCGGCGCAATAATCCAGCATCTCCTGAGTTTCGCGAATACCACCAATCAAAGATCCGGTAATGGATCGACGGCCAAAAAGCAGCGGTCCCACAGCAAGTGGAAGCTGTTCCTCGGGTAGTCCGAGCATTACTAAATGACCATCGCGCTTCAATAACGGGGTCAGTTGATTAAGGTTATGGGTCGCCGAAACAGTGTCGATGACGACGTCGAAGGTTCCCGCTTGCGCCTTCATCGCATCCTCATCTTTCGAGATCACAACCTCATCCGCGCCAAGGCGCATCGCATCAGCCTTCTTGCTCTCTGAACTAGTGAACTGCACCACATGAGCGCCGAACGAATGAGCGAATTTGAGCGCCATATGCCCGAGTCCACCCAAACCGACCACACCCACCTTCTTGCCCAGCCCTACCTTCCAGCGCCGTAGCGGCGAGTATGTTGTAATTCCAGCGCAGAGTAGCGGAGCAACAGCGGCCAGCTCCAATTTTGGCGAAATGCTTAGGACAAAGTCCTGATTGACCACGATGTTATTCGAATAACCACCAAACGTCTGACCGCCGGATTGTTTGTCGGGCGACGCGTAGGTGAACGTAGCACCGTCCGAACAAAACTGTTCCTCGTCATCCTTGCAGTTTTCGCAAACACGGCAGGAATCAACCATGCAGCCCACGCCGACCAGGTCGCCTTCTTTGAATTTGGCAACAGACGACCCGACCTTGGTAATATTGCCCACAATCTCGTGGCCGGGTACGAGCGGGAAAGTGCCTGCTCCCCATTCGTCACGGGCTTGATGAATGTCGGAGTGACAAACTCCGCAGTATCGAATATCGATCACTACATCATTTGGACCAGGGTCGCGGCGTTCGAAAGAGAAAGGAGTAAGTGCTTGCTTGGCAGCCGGAACTGCATAACCGTGACTTTGAACCATATGTGCGTCTTGGATGTCCTGCAAAGCAGCCGAGATTCCTGGGGAGATGCAGAGGACTTCTCTAGAGCAAGTTCGCTCAAAACTCCATCTATAGGTGGAGGTTACCCATGTCAGAAAATACGTCAAACCCAGATGCGGTGGTGTACGCAGCCGCTTCCGCAATAGGAATCATCGCCGGCATCCGCGCTATGGCAGCGCCGGCGATTGTAGGCTATATGGCCAACTCGGGATGCTTGCAAGAGGAAAAGAGCAGGTACGGGCTCTTCGGGCACAAGAATGCCATGAAGTTTCTTGGTGGCATGGCAGGCGGCGAGGCATTCTTTGACAAGTTACCGTTTATGCCGAAGCGAACCGAGGCTTTCGGGTTGACGGCACGAATACTGACAGGCGCTCTGTGCGGCGCCACCATCTGCGCGGCAAAGAAAAGGTCGGTGCTGCTTGGCGCAATCGCTGGGACCTTTGGCGCAATTGGGTCAACCTTCGCGGTGGTAGAAGTTCGGCGAACCCTGACTAAAGACCTGCGCGTTCCCGATACGGCGATTGCGCTGCTTGAGGATGCAATCACGCTATGGGGCGGCAAGGTCCTTTGCGAACGGTTGAGCCCCAAACTACTTGAGCCTGCAACGGCAGCAGCCTAACTCATCAGCTCTTCGGTATATCGTGGAAGCGCACTGAATCATGCGAGCTTCCCTGGTCATATTGCCGACGTTGCTGATTGCCCTTCCGCTTTACAGCCTGCCGCAGTTAAATGACACTGCCAATTGGTCTCTGTCCTCGCCAGATGGCAATATCCAAGTTGTAGTTTCAGCGACCCCGAGACTCACCTATTCAGTGAGCTTCCACGGTCATGTTGCGATCACTCCCTCTCCGCTCGGCCTTACATTCCAAAACGTGGGGGCGCAGCAAAGCATTCTTACTTTGGAAAAGGAACTCCGTCGCGCCGCCGACAGCACCTGGCAGACCACGCTAGGCAAGAACAATCCGGTGCGCGACCATTTCACCGAGCTGACACTGCAGTTCAGCGGTGCAGCCACTCCCTCTGGCAAGCTGGCTGTAATCTTCCGGGCGTACAACAATGGAGTTGCTTTTCGATACCAGCTTCCGTCTGGCGTCGGTGATCAATCTTTCGTCATCACCGGCGAAGAAACAGAGTTCCACTTTGCGAGTGATCCTACGGTGTGGGCTGCAACATATGAGAAGTTCACTCACCCGTATGAGCACGAGTATCCTCGGCTGAAGCTTTCAAGCCTCTATTCATCAACTCTAGTCGGCCTGCCTTTGCTCACCCAGACCGATGGGCAAACCTATGTCGCAATAGCGGAGGCCGATTTGACTGACTGGGCAAGTCTCTACGTGAAGCGTGGCGCCTCGACACTGGGCAGCTATGCATTGACTGCCCAGCTTTCGCCGCGTGTCGATGGTAACGGTCTGGTGCGTTCTCAGTTGCCTCGCATGTCGCCGTGGCGCGTTCTGATGATTGGTTCTAAGCCCGGAGACCTGATTGAATCCGATCTCATTCTGAACCTGAACCCTCCCTCAGCTATCGCGGATACTTCTTGGATCAAGCCAGGCAAGATGGCCTGGGATCACTGGTGGAGTGGCGATGTCAAGATGGACAACCCCACCGAGAAGCGCTTCATCCAGTTTGCGGCCGACATGGGCTTTCCTTATCAGCTGGTGGATTGGCAGTGGTACGGGCCCTTCAATAAGCCGGGAGCCGATATTACAAAGCCTGCTCCACAACTGAACTTTCCCGAGCTGCTGCAGTTTGCATCAGAGCGCAATGTGCGCCTCTGGGTATGGCTTCATTCCGGTGATGTCAACCGTGCTTTGAAGGTGGGAACGCTTGATGAAGCATTCCGTGTTTATGAGCGCTGGAACCTGGCGGGCGTAAAGATCGACTTTATGGATCGAGACGACCAGGACATGGTGGAGTGGTATCGAACAGTAATCGAGCTGGCCGCTAAGCATCACCTGATGGTCGACTTTCACGGTGCTTACAAGCCCACCGGCCTGCGCCGTACCTGGCCGAATCTGCTGACCCGCGAGGGCGTTCTAGGCAATGAGTACAACAAATTCAGCGGCCGTGTGACACCCGAGCACAAGCTCACTCTTCCGTTTACCCGAATGTTAGTCGGACCTATGGACTACACTCCGGGAGGCTTTCTCAATCGCAGTCCAGCTAAGTGGAAACAAACAACGCCCACGCAAGTGATGGGCAGTCGGGCGCAGGAACTAGCTCTCTTCGTTGTCTACGAAAGCCCGCTGACGTGCGTGACCGACGATCCCGAAAACTACCGCGGCCAGCCAGGCTTGGAGTTCCTTCGCGTCGTGCCGACAACGTGGGACTAAACGCGCGTACTCGATGGCGAAGTCGGCCGGCACATCGTGATCGCAAGGCGCAAGGGCAAAGACTGGTTTCTAGGCGGCATGACCGGTGACAACGCGTATCGAGTGCAGATTCCACTTGCCTTCCTTGGCAGGGAGAAGTATCAAGCGCAAGTTTTCGCCGACCCTGACGATCCGGTAGCCAGCTATGAGGTAGTCTCGATGGCAAGAAAGAGCGTGACCGCTAACGACTCCCTGACGTTAACAATGAGACCCGCCGGGGGCGCGGCTGTTTATTTCAAGGCAGAGTAGCTTGCAAGTAATCAGAGCGATCAATGAGTAGAAATAAAGGGAGGAACTCAGCTGCTTAAACCAAAGATGCGGACAATGCCATGAGCGCGATGTTGCGAGGGAACGTTGAGTGGCTGAATCAAAGTGCGTCAGTCGATCGTATCAAGCGCCTATCCGCCTGAAACAACGGTCACACCCATTTCCGCCAACTGAATATCTTCTGCCTGCGGCAAGCCACTCACGGCAATTGCACCTATCACACTGCCATCTTTCCAAATCGGCACCCCGCCACCCCAGCCGGTGAATCTGGCATCCCCGAAATAGCCGATATCGAAACCGTTCTCCGCGTTACGTGCCGCGTTACCGATCTCCTTGCTGGGCTTGCGCTCCCGGGCAGCGCTGTACGCCTTGTTCATAGCGATAGTGATGGAGGAAAGCGGCGCACCGTCCATACGTGCAAAAGCAATCAGGTCTCCATGTGCATCGCACACCGCGATCACTCCCGCTTTGCCGCGCTTATGCACTTCTACGCAAATCGCATCGATAGCACGGCGCGCTTCGGCATATTCAATGGTTAATTCAGAAATCATGATCGAAGATATCTCACCATGTCCGGTCACGCGTTTGTTTTAGGAGTCACGCTCACTCCGGTTTGACCCTCGTTTAAGAATGACTGGGAAGCGCACTTACATTGATAAGCTGGTCGTCTCGCCCGCAATCGTGTGAGATCAGAAGGGGTCCATCAAATTTGAGATTTATCACTGTCTTTGCAATCGCAGTGTTCGGATCGTTGACATTAGCGGGCCAGATGGAAAACTCGATTGCCGCCTCAAGCAACGTGAGTGGGGCGCTTAATCCTAGAGTTTTCCCTGATGGAAGTGCATTTTTCACGCTTAAGGCCCCAGGAGGAAATGTTGTTCAAGTTGCGGGAGGAGACGGGTTAGGCAAGGGTCCGTTCCCCATGACCAAGAACTCGGACGGCATCTGGAGTGTTAGAACGCCAGTTGCTGCTCCCGGGCTTCACTATTATTGGTTTGTTTTGGACGGTGTATCTGTTAATGACCCGGGAAGTGAGACTTACTTCGCGTACGGTAAAGAAACAAGCGGCATTGAAATCCCAGAAGCTAATGTAGATTTTTATGCCCTGAAACAAGTTCCGCACGGTGAGGTGCGCGAAAAGTGGTACTTCTCTAAAACAACGGGTGAGTGGCGACGCTGCCTGATTTACACTCCCCCGGATTATGACAAGACACAGCATACGCGATATCCCGTCCTGATACTTCAACACGGGGCTGGTGAAAATGAAACTGGCTGGACGAAACAAGGCAGAGCCAATTTCATTCTGGACAACCTGATTAGCGAAGGCAAAGCTAAGCCTATGATTATCGTTATGGACCGGGGATACGCTAGGCGGGCCGGAACTCAGCCTCTTACGGGCGGACCCGGTTCGCCACGCAACTTTACAGACGTGTTTCCGGTATTTCAGGATGTTGTGTTGAACGATTTAATTCCGATGATTGACGCGACATACAGGACAATCCCAGATAGGGACCACCGCGCGATGGCGGGCCTTTCCATGGGCGGAATGGAGACGTTGTTCATCGCGCCCCGTCATTTAGAAACATTCACATACATTGGATCGTTCAGTGGCCCGGTCATTCCGGGCGTCAACGGGGGAACCCATCGGGGCGAAGGAGATTCGTCCACATCATTCGATAGTAAAACCGCTTTCGACGGAGCATTCTCAAATCCACAGGAGTTTAACAAGCAAGCCAAGCTGCTTTGGCTGGGAGTCGGAACCGAAGAGCGGCAGTATCGTGGTGGTATCAAGGCTGCGGCAGAGGGCCTGCGAGCAGCGGGAGTGAATGTCACCTATTTCGAGTCGCCGGGCACAGCGCACGAATGGCAAACTTGGCGACGCGACCTTAAAGAATTTGCACCGCGGCTTTTCCAGTAGCAGAGTTCAACTTGCTTCAACAGGTCAGGGCAACCGAGCCACTGTCGGTGAGAAACGAAAGAGCTCTAGCGCGAATTTTATCCGCACACCTCAGCTGCTAAGCGCAAAGGCAAAGATTGGTTCCAGGCGGCATGACCGGTGATGATGATTACCGAGTACAGCTTCCTGAGCGGTGAGAATTACCAGAGTAAGTTTGCAACCCAATGATCCAGCCGCTAAGCTCGAAGCTGTTTCCATCACGCATAAGCAGCTAATGCACAGTGGGCAGGTTGCTGCTCTGTAGCTTGGGAGAGCGGAATTCTCTTGGAGCGGTGACTTGACTAAAATTTGAGTAGCTTTATTTCATGGGCCAGATTATCAATAGAATCACAATCAGAGGGTTCAAATCCATTCGGGCTTTGGATTGCTTTGAGCTTGGAAACATCAATGTTCTGATAGGGTCAAACGGCGCAGGAAAGAGCAACTTTGTCACTTTCTTTCGGCTCTTGCGAGATTTAATTGACCAGCGGCTACAGCTCTTCGTCGCAACGGAGGGAGGAGCAGATGCTTGCCTCTATCTTGGGCCTCGAGAGACGAAAGAGGTGCATGCAGAGTTGGAATTTGGACAAAACGGATTTGAGTTCTCGCTTGTTCCCACCGCCGACAACAGGTTAATCTTTTCGGATGAGAGCACTGTCTATCTTCCTGGTCCGGGTAAGCTTGTTAGGAAATCGCTGGGCTCTGGACATTTCGAAGCCAAACTGAAAGACAGGAAAGACGAGCCAGGCTTCAGTTGGCACTTCGGACCACCACGCTACGTGTTCAACTCCATGTCCAGTTGGACCATTTACCATTTCCACGATACGAGTTCGGTCGCGGGTGTCCGGCGACCTGGCCCTATCAATGACAATGAAATGCTCAGGCCAAGCGCGGAGAACCTTGCGGCGTTTCTCTACCGTATACAGACCACTCACCCGAAGCACTACACTCGCATCTGCGAGGTCGTAAGACAAGCTGCTCCTTTCTTTGAGGACTTCAAGCTCCGTCCTATACCTTTGTCGCCGGACTTGATCCGGTTGGAGTGGGTGCAACGGGATTCGCCCTACCCGTTTTTGCCCAGCCAGCTCTCTGACGGTACACTTCGCTTCATTTGCCTGGTTACGGCACTTATACAGCCTGACAGACCAACCACGGTCCTTTTTGATGAGCCCGAGTTGGGATTACACCCCTATGCACTATCACTGCTCGGCAGCCTCATCCAGAGCGTCTCTCAGGAGCTTGCTAGTCAGATTATTATCTCGACACAGTCGGCCCTTCTGCTGAATGAATTTGCTCCTGAGGACGTAGTAGTGGTGGAGCGAAGTGCGAAAGAGTCGACCTTCCGGCGCCTCGATCCCAACGCACTGTCAGAGTGGCTGTCCGAATATACGCTTGGTGAACTTTGGCAGAAGAATCTTCTCGGTGGCCGCCCGCGTCTTGAGACACCGCGATTTCAACCTGCATGACACGGCTCACAATAGTCGTTGAGGGTCAGACAGAGGAATCGTTCGTGAACAATATCCTCGGTCCAGCGCTATGGGCCGGGAACATTCTCACGACCCCTATTCTTCTTGGCAGAACAGGACATAAAGGCGGAAACGTCAACTATGCTCGAGTCAGGAGAGATCTCCTCTTGCAGCTCAAGCAAGATCGGACTGCCTATTGCTCGACGATGTTCGATTTATATCGCCTGGGTAGCGGGTTTCCAGGTACTCCTTGTCTGCACAGTCTAACCGGCAGTCAAAAAGCTGAACGGATTGAAGCCGCTTTGCTGGAAGACATTATGGCGCAAGCTTCTGAGTTGAGGGCTGATCTTCGTTTTATTCCTTACCTCCAAGTTCACGAATTTGAAGCTTTACTTTTTAGTGAGCCAGCCACGCTGTCAGCTGCTCTTGGACGGGAAGTCTTGAAAGACCAACTTACGCAAATAAGAAGCGCCGTGCGGACGCCAGAAGACATAGATGATGGGCCCTATACTGCTCCGTCAAAGCGAATTCTCGGGCTCCACCCCGCTTACCAAAAGATCATTGAAGGGACGTTAGCAGCTACAGAGATTGGCTTGGAGAAAATGCGGCTTGAATGCCCTCACTTTCATGCCTGGGTCTCCCGGTTAGGATCTCTTTCAATCTCGACGTGAACCGGGCATTCACCAACGCGAGACTTGGACATGTTTTGCCGTCCGACGGCTTACCTCCTTAGCCTGTGTCGACGTGCCCGGTTCTGCTGCCGCGCTCATACCGCACAATAAGTGAATAGGTGCAGATCGCCATTCTGCCCTGTTCCGATAACTTCCAACCGCTCCAGCTTTCAAGCCCTACAAATTGCTTCCCTCTCCTCAACCATCGCCCGCAGAAAAGCTGACGCAAGAAGCGTGGATCGGCGACGCGGTGTTGCTGCTCTATGCGCGGCGTAAGGTGCTTGGCGAGGCTGGAAAGCTGGATGCGGCTATGTGTGCCCGGCTTACTTCGAATCATTTTCTAAGTAGTTTCGGTGAGCCAACCAAAATCGAGGCTGAGATCGGCAGGGTCTACGAGCAGTCGGGCCTGGAGGCCGCCTTCGTGTGGATTGAGGAACATCTGCTGCCGTTATTTCGTCGGCAGGAAGAGAACCGTCTCCGCAAACATCTTAGACGCTAGAATTATCGAAGCCCTCTCTGTCCGAGGCTTGTCAGTTACTCGCATGGAGATGCAACGTGTTCCCTTTTCATAAGTTCCTGAAGACCATACTGGTTTGCGCGCTAGCCGCTGCGGGCTCAGTCTTGGCGCAAGATGCACACCCCCCTGCAAAACCAGCGCAATGGCAGAGGATGGAAGGCTTTGTCCCGATGTACTGGGATGGGGCGAAGGGCCGCATTCTGTTTGAGGTTCCTGCGCTGAACGAAGACTTGCTCTACTTCGAAGGTGTTTCACAAGGCATTGGATCGGTGGCGCTCGGGGTTGATCGCGGATCGGCTATCGGTTCGGCTGTCATCTATTTCGAGCGCACCGGACCCCGTATTCAGGTTGTGGAACGTAATCTTAAGTTTCGGGCCCCACACGGAAATGCGGCGCTGAAGAGCGAGTTGGCTGACTCGTTCGCCACTAGCGTGATTGCTTCGCTGCCGATTGAATCGGAAGAAGGCGGGAAGCTGATCGTGGATGCGACTGCTCTTCTCATTCGCGACCCTGGCTTGAACGACATGATGCGCGGAAGCAATCAGGGCAGCTACAAACTCGATCCGCTGCGCAGTTCAATTTACCTTTCACGGACAAAAGGTTTTCCGCGCAACACGGAAGTGGAAGTTACCATGACGTACGCAGCCGACACTCCGGGCAAGTTACTCAATGCCGTTGCTCCTGACGGGCATGCGGTAACGCTGCGGCTGCATCATTCGTTTGTAAAGCCACCCGAAGCGGGCTTTGTGCCGCGCGCCGCTGACATTCGAATTGGTTCGCTGGACGTGAGTTTCAAGGATTACTCAGCGCCTTTCACAACCGAGACTGACACGCACTGGGTGGAACGATTCCGGCTGGAGAAGCGCGACCCCTCAGCCAAGCTAAGCGAACCGAAACAGCCCATCGTCTATTACCTGGATGCCGGCATTCCCGAGCCGATCCGTAGCGCCATGCGTGACGGCATTCTCTGGTGGAATGCTGCATTCGAAGCGGCCGGTTACAAGAACGCGATCGTCGTGAAAGACCCGACGCCGGACATAGACCCAATGGACATCCGCTACAGTTTTGTGTTCTGGGTCAATCGTGACGAGCGCGGATTCTCAGTGGGCCAGAACTATAGCGATCCGCGCACTGGCGAGATTTTGGCGGCAAAGGCGCGTATGGATTCGGCTCGCATCCGCACCATCAGCACGTATTGGAAAACGTACCGGGCAGCTGGTCTGGCAGGCGGAGTGACCGAAGAACAATTTGTCGCCCTACGGCAAGCACTGGTGACGGCGCATGAGGTTGGGCACACGCTTGGCTTTCCCCACACTTGGAATTCGAGCATGAACAATCGGGCATCCGTGATGGAGTATCCGAGCCCACGTATCAAGCTCACGGCAGATAACAAGATCGATTTGAGCGATGCATTTGAGAAGCAGATAGGCGAACTCGATAAGTACATGGTGCGCTACTCTTACACGGAGGTTTCGCCGTCGCAGGAGCGCGAGAAGCTGAACGAAATCGTCGGTGAAATGCGGAGGGAGAAGCTGCTGTTTACGCCTCCAACCGATCCACGCTGGAACCGTTATGATGATCTGGGCGACGAGGCAACATATCTCCAGGAAACAATCCGGCAACGGCGCGTGCTGCTGGCTCACTATGGCCTCGCTGCTCTAGATGAAGGCGAACCGGTGGCGCATTTGCGTGGCGAGGGACTTTGGATGACTTACCTTCATCACCGTTGGGCGATCGACTCCGGCGTGCGCTATATCGGGGGCGAGTATCACAGCTACGCGGTAAAGGGCGACGCCGAATCTGCCACTGAGATTGTTCCTGCAG
This sequence comes from uncultured Bryobacteraceae bacterium, assembly GCA_964248065.1. Taxonomy (GTDB): domain Bacteria; phylum Acidobacteriota; class Terriglobia; order Bryobacterales; family Bryobacteraceae; genus Bog-105. The sequence continues at coordinate 25,154 of CAXTWQ010000056.1, forward strand.
CTTATCAACGGCAGATACTTGGGCTCCTCACAGATGAACTGGCGCCGAAGGAATTGGCACTTCCCGAGTCGTTGCTTCAGCAATTGACAACCGATCCCTATATTGGATCGAGCGAATATACAGGCTCTCACTCGACCACCGAACCGGAAGAGTTCCATGTCGACACCGGTTACGCATTCGACCACCTTTCGGCTGCGCGGACGCTGGCTGACTTGATTATTGGACAGCTGCTAAAAGCTGAAACTGCTAACCGAATGATCTCCTTTGCAGACCGGCAAGAGAATGCGTTGACGCTGCCGGAGATGGTTACGCGGCTGACGGACGCGACATGGAATGCGCCTCGTGATAGCACGACAATGGAGCGATCGCTTCGGCGTGTAACCCGCGGAGTGCTGCTCGACGAGTTGATGATTCTTGGCGCGAACCCGAAAGCCAGCCCTGAGACGCGAGCCGTCGTCATTGAGCAGCTGGTGCAACTGAAAGCCAAGCTGGCCGGCATGAAAGATGACGATCCGGTGACGGAAGCGACGCTGCGTCAATCGGAGCGCGATGTGACCCGTTATATGATCAACCCAGCTGCGAATGCCCCAAAAGCGGCCGCTCTGCCACAGCCGGCAGGAGCTCCGCTGTAAGTTGGAGACGCCGAAAACTGGACGAACAATCCGCTCTGTTAGTCTCTAATGGTCATGCCGGAGCCAAAGAGTCCAATTACCATTTTCTGGAATACAGGAGCGGGTTGGGATGAAGGCGACAAAGAAGCTAAGGTCGTAAAAGGCGTTCTGAGTAAGGTCGATCCTGACCTCCAATTCCAGTCGATCAAAAGAGGCGACGATATTGGCAAAAGTTGTCGAAGCTGTGTAGATAGTGGAGCGCAGACTCTGATATAAAAAAGAGGCGATGGAACCATCAATGCGGTGGCTTCAGCAGCGGTAGCAACGTCCAAAACGCTGGGTGTGATTCCAGCTGGAACCTTGAATCATTTTGCCCGAGATCTTGAGATTTCGCTTGATCCGGCTGAGGCAGCTGAGCAGTTCCGCACCGGGCATGAAATTAAAGTGGATGTGGGCACAGTGAATGGGCGCATCTTTATCAATAACTCTGTGCTGGGGCTGTATCCGGTTTACCGAACAGCGCGCAAGTCGATTGAATCGCATGGGTTTGGCAGCACTCGCATTGGACGGTTCTTCTCGATTGTGGGTGGGATTATTCAGGTTTTTCTGCGCCTGCCGCATCTGACACTGCGCTTTGTTACAGAGAACGAAACGCGGCAAATCAAGACGCCCTTCGTTCTGATTGCGAACAATGAGCATGAACTGGAGACTTGGCGCATTGGCCACCGGCGAGCAATGAACGAGGGCTTTCTGTGGATCTACGTGATGCGCAAGTGCAGCCGGCTGACTTTGCTGCGCTTCTTTGCAAGCTTCCTGTTTAAGCAATTTTCGAGGCACGATGCTTTCGAAATCTTCAAAGTGAAAGAGATCCGGATTGAGAGTAGACGCAAAGAGATTCGGGTGGGCATTGATGGCGAGGTTGTAAGGATGAAAACGCCTCTGCAGTATGCTTCCAAACCGGAAGCACTTCGGGTGATTGCGCCAATGAATTACTTGCCTGAAAGAAGCGGGAAAGAGTAGGGCTAATGCGGCGAGTCGTCCAGATTTCTGACTTGCATTTCGGCAACAACGACCCGCTGCTGCTGGCACCGTTGCGCAAAGCGATCGAGAAGATTAACCCGCACGTGCTGGTGATCTCGGGCGACTTCGTAGAGCATGCAAGCGAGGAAGAGTTCAGTTCAGCGCGGGACTTTATCCGCACGCTTCCGGTGCCGCAGATCGCTGTACCGGGCAATCACGACCTGCCATTTTACAACTTGGTTGCGAGGGCGAAAATAGGACTCTCGAATTACAAGAAGTACATCACGACGGATTTGTGGCCACGCTTTGAGGATGACGAAATTTGTATCTTTGGCGCAAATACTTCGCGGTTCTGGCCCATTCGCGGCGGCAGTCTCAGCTTGATGCAACTGGAGCAACTAGCGGCTGAGTTCGCCGCTGTGCAGGAGGATCATGTTCGACTGCTGGTGACGCACCATCCGTTCGACCTGCCGGACTCGCAAGGGCATCGGTTGATTGTGGGCCATGCGAAGAGATCAATCAATCGGTTAGCGCCGCTGGTCGACATCCTAATGGCTGGGCACATCCATTTGAGCTCGACTGGAAGCACGGCCACGCACTATAAGACGGCAGGACACGCAATGACTTTTGTTCAGGCGGGCACGGCTGTTTCAAATCGCGACAAAGGCGAGACCAACTCGTTCAACTCTCTTTTGTTGAAAGGTTCGAAAGAGGGCGGCAAGAGCGTAGTGGTTGATCGGTGGACGTGGCGCAAAGAGGCAAAGGAGTTCTACTGCAAGTGCTCGACGGAGTATCGGCTTGAGAGCGAAGGTTGGACGCGCGCCCATCCAAAGCAGCAGGTACCTGCCGATGCCGAGGTGCATGAAGAGGCTGGAGTTACGAAAAGCTAGTTAGTTGGTTCTTGTGCGATAGGCCGGGCCGACCATTCAGCGCCGGCCAGGATAATTAGCGTCGCGACGAATGACCACAGCAGGATGCTGATCGACTGTACGAACGGAGGCGTTTCCTCCATTAATTTTGATCGCAGCCAAGGCCAAGTGAGTACGTTTAAGTACTTCGAAATTTCAAGCAGCACGGAGACGGCGATGGCAGCGGGTAGGACGCGGCGCATTGGGATTTTGGTGTTCGGCAAAGCGTAGTAGACCAGGAAAATCATAAGACCGGTGATGGGCAACGCAATGACTCGCAGAGCAATCGACTGAAAGTGCGAGTTCCAGTAGTTTGACCCAAAGCGTGCGTGCAGGAACTGCGCGTTGACGGTAGTGAAACTCACGTTTGCCAAAACAAGAATGCCGCAGGCAACAATTAGCCCAAGGCTGATGATCTGATTACGAAGGAAGCTGCGGTTCGCTTTCACGTGCCAGATGCGGTTCAACGCCACTTCGAGTGGAACGAAGATTCCGTTTGCGGTAAAGAGCAAAAGAAACACCGAAAGCCAACTAAAGCGGTGGGAAGCGGCGGTCAGCAGGTAGTAGCGGAAGTTGACCCCAAAGCCTTCGGGGAAGTAGTTGTTCAAAGTTTGCAGAATGACGTCGACGGCAGCGCGCCAGTGAAGTGCGGAGCTACACAAAGTGATGATGGCGACCAAGAACGGGAAGAACGACATCAGAATATTGGCTGCGACTGCGAATGCGTAGACGTGCACCTCAGTCTGCATAAGAAAGAGCAACGAAGGCCAGATGCTTTCGCGCAACACAGGCCACGAAGGGGTACGTGCTGGGGTTTCTAGTTGGGCGAAAGAGGGCGGAGACGACGTGCTGATAGCGGGCCTACTTCTTGCCGAGATCTTTCAGGGAAGACAAATCGTAGTCCCCCGAATCATAGACGTTGACAGTGGCCTTGATCTGTTCACCTGGGTGTAGCGAGTCGAACTCAGACTTGGACGCAATGGGATAGCTCATAGTCATTGCTTCCATGTAGTCAGGGATGGCGGCGGCGTCAATGGACGCGGTCTGATCTTTACTGTTCAGAGACAAAACCTTGCCGGTCAAAGTGTAGTGCTTGGCCGGACCTTTAGCCACAGGCTTTTGAGTACAGGCGGCGCTCCCGAGAAGGACCAGAGCGGCTACGGCAAAGAGTCGGAACATCTCTTACAAGGTAACTTGTGTTGCGACATATTAGGAAATCTCTGTCTTTTCCCAGCAATTGTCGATACAATGCAGGGCAATCCTGAAGGAGAGGCAATTGCAATGAACAACGTACAAGCCGCAAGCGTACAACCGAGCGGCGAACTAGCAGCAGGCAATAGCGTATCGGGTCTGCTGAGCTTTTTAATTGATCCACAGGGCGCTGCACGGCAAGTGTTCCGGAAGTGGTTCTGGGTGACGCCTTGGATCTTGCTTGCAGTGGTTTCGCTGGTCACCTCATTCTTCATACTTCCGGTGATGCAGCATGTCTTAGAGACAGCTCCGCCGCCACCCGGGCAGGACGCGGCAGCCTACGAGGCCGGCAAGCCGATGATTCTCAAATTTACGACCGTCCTTTCTTATCTTGCGCCGGTCACGACATTGATTCTCTTCTGTGTTCAGGCCGGCCTGATGTTCGGAGTAGCGTCGGTCATGTCGATACCGGGCAAGTTCACGAATTTTCTGAACGTTGTGGCGGGTTGTTCGATCATTCAGGTTCTGTCAACAATTGCAACCGCGATCATTCTGAAATCGAAGACCGAGTTCGGATCATTGGCTGAGATGCGGCCCGCGCTGGGCCTTGATATCTTCATGCCCGAAGGAGCTAACAAGGTTCTGACAGCGTTCCTGGGATACTTCTCTATCTTTGAGATTTGGTGGATTGTGATGGCGATGTTGGTGATCAGCGTGGCATTCCGAGTTTCGAAAGGAAAGGCGCTGGCCGTGGTGTCCCCGATCATTCTGTTGAGCCTTGCTTTGAGGGTTGTCGGGGCAGCTTTTTCGAAAGGCTGATGCGGCCCAGATAGTGAGGCTCTACAATAAGGACGTCCCTGAGAAACGAATACTATGCTGCGTTCTATTGGTCCGACAGAGCTACTGGTGATTCTTGTGGTGGTGGTGCTTCTGTTTGGAGGCAAGAAGATACCGGAGCTAGCCAAAGGGCTGGGCGAAGGGATTCGCAACTTCAAGGGTGCCGTTAAGAATGAGGACGAAGAGGCGGACCTGAACAGTAAGAAGCAAGTCTAACTCCTGAGGCGTGTAAAGGCTTCGAACTAACTATTCGAAGCCTTTCCCTACTACTTGGAGGCGACTTTCTCTTTTTTGGGAGGAACAATCGCGTCCTTGACGGACTTGGCGACGCGGAACTTCACGACCTTCTTTGCGGGGATCTTGATTGCTTCGCCGGTGGCAGGGTTACGTCCGGTTCGTGCTTTACGGTCTGCGCGGACAAGGCGGCCAATGCCGGGAAGAATGAAAACGCCATTCTTCTTCGTCTCGCGCACAGCGAGTTCGGCCAGCGATTCCATAAACTGTTTCACCACGCGACTATTGGTCGCCGTAGTCTCCGCGAGTTCTTTCACGATCGCGGTCTGGGTCATTCGTTTTACTTCAGCCATTTACAAACTCCTCAACTGGGTGGGTAATGAGAACTTCTTTCGGTAACATTGCCTAGCCAAAAGGCCTAAAACAATTGGGCTACGAAATGTTTTGAGCTCTTCTTAGTCAACTCGATCATACGGAACCCGGGCGCGGATGTAAAGGCGAAAGAGGTGAAAACAGGCTAATTTGCGTAGTTTTCGGTGTGTATATCGCGGGAAAGCTAATAAAGACGGGCATTTGGCAGGTGTGGAAAGCGATTGGCAGCCAGTTGGTGGGGTTGAGAGGAGCCGACAGCTGAGTAGCTGCGGGTGGCGCAGCTGGTATTTACTATCATGAAAGCGACCGAGCCCGGGTGGCGAAATCGGCAGACGCAAAGGACTTAAAATCCTTTTTCGCGCAAGCGGAGTGCGGGTTCAAGTCCCGCCCCGGGCACCAAGCGATGCTAAGTAGATCCTAAGAGGAGTTGCAGTCCTGGAGCTAGTCGTTCAGCTCCTTCTCATCAATATTGGCAGTGAGATTTTTCAGGCTTTCGTAGTCCGCAGTTCTGACCACACCGACATAACCTCTGCGAGCCATGCTGAACTGAACCATCGCCTTGCCCGCTTTGGCGTTGGTGAAGTTTACGGCATTCGGAATGCCCATTGAATTAGCTTCGGCCCATGCATCCACGTTTGCTCCGAAGTAGGCAAAGCCCCACTTGTTTTCGTTCTGCCGCAATTTGATCAGAGTTTGAATTGTGTTCCGGTTCCACTCCTTCGAGGAGTTCTCCTGACCATCGGTCATGATGGTGATCAGGACGTTTCCCTCACCAGGTTCGGCTTTCCCAATAGTTACGCCAATAGCATCGTACAAGGCAGTGGAGCCACCCGGCCTGTAGCTAGCGATAGTCAGTTCGGGAACTTGCGCCAATGGAAGATCTATAAATACGGCCCGAGGTTCGGAGGAGAACTTCACCAAGGAGACGAGGTACTGCACTGAGTTGTCTTGTTCCTCATGCTTCATGGTTTGGATTTGTTCATTGAAACCACTGATGATGGTCCGTTGCTGAGGGGTCATGGAGCCGCTTTCATCGAGCACGAACCGCTGCTTGATGATGGGCCGAGGTGGTGTTTGATCGTCCGTTTGCATAAAGATTGGCTACACACGAGACGTTTGCGGCCAATCATTTGTTCCCCTTGCTGCTAATGGCCAGTTTGCCCGAGATAGTTTGGAACTTCAGGCGGCCGCGGGCAGTTCAAACGGAACTGCTTTTGTGAAATGCAGGGCATTACCGGGTTGTTTTATGGGGTGGCTGGCAACGTCAGGAGTGGTGAGGGAGGCAGTTGTAAAAACGAACTCGGCTGAGTGGTTTGACAGAGGTGCAGCAATGGCAGGCGAGGGATTTGGGGCGGTTTGGCTGAGGCGCTCGGTTTGGAGGTGGCGGAGGTCGGCGATGTCGCGGTCGCGCTGGCGGCGGAGACGGCCTTCCTGGATGTGGAGATTGCGTAGCTGCTTTTCGTAGGCGAGGAAGGTGTGGCTTTCGATCAGGCTGTTGTGGGTGTCGGGATCGTGGCCATCGCAGAGGGGAGCAAACTCGTGACGGCCGAGGGCGAAGAGAGGCATTTCGAGGCGCGGGATGCGTTCGAGGCGCCAGAGGGCATCGGCAATGGATTGGACGAGGGCGGTTTCGCGAAGACCGATGGGCTGGTATTCCTCAGCGAGCTCGGTAAGTAGTTGTGCGTATGCGTAGGAGCCGTCGGCAGGGAGAAGGAC
>CAXTWQ010000056.1:32052-32580 GCA_964248065.1 uncultured Bryobacteraceae bacterium
GGTGAGGCCGGTGCGGAGGGCATTGAGGGATGAGATGGCTTTGCCGGCGGCGGAAGTGGGGCCGGTGGAGCGGCGGTGGGAAGGCGGGTCGAACGGATGGGTAGGCGGGTGCCCGGGAGCATGCGAGTGCACGGGTTGAGCGGCCTGGAGACGCCCCTCTTTGCGGGCGAGCTTGCGGGTGCTGCGTTCCTGGGCGCGACGGATGGTGCGGGCGTTCATGGTGAGTGCTCCTGTTACAGAAATGAAAAAGGCCCAGTGCGCGAAGCGCAGTGGGCCGATTGGAGCGTAGCAGTTAGGTGACGGACGAGTTGTGGCCCGGTTCGGGAGTGGCGGGAGTAAGTGCTTTCCCTGCTATGGGTAAGGAATATTTTGTTGGGGTGTGAATGGGGTTAGGGGCGGCGTTAATTGAACGGCCAGTAATCGGTCGCAGATAGTCACTTGTGCCGTTCCGTTCTGGCTCTGGAGCTTCGATATCGAGAGCGTGCCGTCCTCCTGAATTGCGTTCACGCCTATCCCTTTGACCGATGA
>CAXTWQ010000057.1:0-5987 GCA_964248065.1 uncultured Bryobacteraceae bacterium
AAAGTCTTATCCACCTTTGGTATTACCTGCTTTGGACTGGTGGGACTCGAATTAGGTTGTGTGATGGGTGACGAGATTCGGGATCCGCACCGCACCGTTCCGCGTGGCGTTCTCTATGGCGGAGTACTTTCCGGAATGCTCTATGTGGGCGCGACCCTGGCTCTGATTCTCGCCATCCCGCAGCACGACATGCGGGTCGTGCAAGGTGTAGTTCAGGGAGTCGACAAAATGACAGCGCGGACGGGAGCGAGATGGCTTCTGCCGTCCACTGCCATCCTGGTTGCGATCTCAATGATCGGCGCGATCTCTGCCTGGCTCAGCGGCTCGGCCCGGATTCTATTTGTGTCCGGAATCGATCGATATCTACCAAGAGTATTTGGGCGTGTCCATACGAGATATGCAACGCCGCACATGGCCTTGATCGGCATCGCAACCCTGTCTTCGGCCTTGATCGCAATGAGCTTCGCCGGGCAGACAACCGTGAAAGAAGCTTATATTACGCTGCTCGATTTGGCGGTCGTCGTGCAAATGATTGCTTATTTATATGTCTATGGATCGCTGGCCCGAATCGCATTTGGAAAAACGTCAGGCCAGGGCTTTTATCGAAAGAGCACAATACGCTTCGCCGCTGTTAGCGGATTAGTGACAACGGCAACCAGCGCGGTGGTGGCATTCATTCCGTCTCAAGAAGTAGCTTCCGTATGGCGCTTTGAAGTGAAGATGCTCGCTAGTTGCGCAGCTTTTCTGCTATTGGCGGTAAGTCTATTCTTCTATTACTCGCGCCGCAAGGTTCAAATCGCAAGGCTTCAAGTAAGAGGTTGAGCGACGATATGTGTCGTACGAGCAGACCTTAAATCTGCAACGCGATGTGCTGAAGTGCGCCAAGTGTCGCCAAGGTACGAGGAACATGCCAACAGCAAGAAGACTGTTTGGCCCGAACTGGACGCCTACTCAAAACTTCCTCCACAAGAAGGACACCTTGGCGCTGTGGTAACTCGATGGGTTAGGGGGAGCGTGCGCGACCTGATCATCTCGCCCAGAATCTGTAGAGACGCAATGTATGACTCAAATTCTTTGACGAAACATCGGTATCGTTTGAACGACGGGTACGCTGGTCTATTACGTGTTCGCAGTTTTGTTAGACTTCGGGCGCGATGGCTTGCGGCCCACAAAGCTCAGCCCGAAGCAGTTGAAAATGATACGCACGTTACTGGGGTCGAGGAAACGCCTGTGTGGGCCATCGCTGCCCAATCCAAGGCGACTCGTTGCACCTTGTACCGCAATGGCCGCCTCGATCACCTTGACTAACTCGCGGGTCAATGGACCAAATGGCACCGGAAATGAGCAAGTGAGACAGGCTGCCCCTCATGACAGTGCGATGATGCTCGCCTCGCTCGGGATCCTTGCCTATGCCGCTTCAATGATGACTCATGAAGCGATTGGTCACGGCGGTTTTTGCCTCGCTAATGGTGGCCATAATGTCATGCTGACGGCCTGGGGGGAGAGATGTGAGTTTACAGGTCTGCATGCACCTGGAATTCAGGCCGCCGGTCCGGGTATGCAATTTGGCGCGGGCCTGCTAGCTTGGCTGGTGCTGCACCTGATACCTCCAGCGGCCGCCAGGCTGCGCTGCTTCTTATGGCTGTACATGGTATTCAATCTGCTCATCTCATCCGGCTATATATTATTTAGTGGCGTCACCAATTACGGAGATGCCGCCGTGCTCATTGCCGGGCTCCATCCACGCATCGTATGGCGCGGCGGGCTCATTCTGCTCGGTTCAGTGGTTTACTTCCTGTCTATGCAAGCAGCAGCGTTAGAGCTCAAACGGTTCGCTGGCGTCAATGCGGAAAGCAGGCGTCTTTCCCGCCTCGTCTGGATACCGTATGCAAGCGCTGGAGTGTTTGCGTGTTGTACTGGCGCTTTGAACCAAACCATGGGACACGGAGTCGCGATTGGATTGGCTGCGGCATCATCGTTCGGCGGTGGCGCAGGTATATTGGGCTTTCCGGATATGGGGCGCGAGATGGCTTCTAAGGAACCCTCGCCGACTGTCTATCTGAAATGGAGCGCTGCATGGGGTGTCGCGGCAGCGGTAGTCATCGCGGCTTTTCTGCTTCTTATTGGACCGGGACTGGAGTGATCGTGTCAATGCTTGTTGAGTTTAGGCCAGGAACTAAGTCGGGAACAACAGTTCCTGTACGGCCCGGTACCCTTGATCAATCGCCTGATCGGTATAGGCGGCCGCGGCAGCATCGGAGTTGGCAATCGTAATACGCCCAAACGGGCGCCGTGCAATATCACAGGGCCGCTTTCCTTTAGGCCACTCCGGGTCCCACATCGGATTGTACTCGTAAGCATAGCCATGCGGCCAGCGATTGACTGTGATCGCTTCGATATCCCGAGCAGGATCAAAACCGCCTGGGCCTAAAACACGCAGGAGCTGGTCGCGAATGTTTCGTTCGAAGGTTTCGAAAGACGTGCCCAGCAGCTCGTAATGACCTGCCCGTTGCTGGTCTCTGGCAGGTAGGCCGGGCTTACAAGGCGTCCGCAACATGGAAACCAATACCGGTTCGGTGGGTGATTGCGAACACTTGTAATCGCCAATACTAATAGCCTGGTCCAGGTGGAGCGAAGAATGATACATGCCGGGGCAAGATACGCTGTGAACCCCTAGCTTTTGAAACGCATTCCAATTGTTGAGGGCGACAACGCTGTAGACCAAAGGTACTTTGACGCCATAATGCAACGCTTCCTTTTGTTCGGCCGGAAGATCCGGGCAGAGGTCTGGAATGACCATGTTCCAACAGGCCAGCACGACACCCTTAGCGCGGACGCGGTAAGTCTTTTGTTCGCGGCCGTAAACAACTTCCACCTCTTTGGCGGACACGGAACCGCCGGTATGGCGAGCCTGCAGTACCGTGCTGTTTAGTCGGATACGAACGGGAGAATCGCCATGGTCGAGCCGGCTGTAATCCACTTTGGCCGTGACAATATCTTCGGCCGTGCTGCCTGAACAGGAAGAAGGAATTAACGATCGCACTAACAAGCGAGCAATCGATGAGTTGCCATCTGGGAAGTGGAAGTAATAATCCTCTGTGCGCAGCGTTACTTCTCCGAGGGCAGTGAAGCTTAAACCCGGCGACGGCACGCGATCGAGTCCTAAACCTTCAAAGCCCGGAAAGCGAAGTGCCCAGCAATCAAGCGCCGGAACTGCATCAATACCAAGTCCGTACAAGCCGTGGGTGCGAGCCTGATAGAAGGGAACAGCCTCAGGGTTGGCCTTGACTACAGTGAGCAAAAAATCTTTATAGCTCATCCGGGACAGGCGAGACTTCTTTTCCGCCTGACTCAGCCCTATCATGTAATCGGCTTTGCCCTCTTCGATGCGATTGATATCCCGCTGGGTCTCTGCAGAGAGCGGTGTCTTTGCGACAAAGTCCGCCCATGAGATCGATTTATTTGGGCGGCCTCCAGGATAATTTGTCACCAAGCGTTCCGTGCCGAATGTCTCTCGGTCAAAGAAGTAGCCAGATTCCAAATTCTCGTAGACCTTTGAGTCAACGCATTTCTTATTGAGCGCTACAGGATCAACGCCAAGTTCTGCGAGTAATCCATGCGCTTCCTTGCTGTACGCAAATGGGGATTCTATAGAAAGGGTTCCGCCATTGCTAAGCTGTAGCCGCCTGCCGACGTGAAATTCGTTCCGTTTGGCATGTCCGCCGAAGTCATCGTGGTTGTCCAGGATGAGAATGCGGGCTGAAGGCCCTGCCTGTTTTCGGTAAAAATAAGCCGCCGCGAGTCCGCTGATTCCGCCGCCCACGACTACCAGATCATACTGTTCGCCCGTATCAACAGGCGGGCTTGGCTTCTCTTTTCCATCGCGAAGGGCATGCGCGGTTTCAAAAGAGCCAGCATGACTCCCGCGCATTCCGGTGAGCGTTGGCGGATAATAGCCGGGCCGGTCCTGGACAGAAGGCAAAGCTTCGGCTGCCAGAAGTCCGCCAAGCGCAGAATAGGTCAGCGTACCAGCCGTGCCAAGCGCAACGCCATTTAAGAAGTCCCGACGTGTAATGCTCCGCTGCATGCCGAGTTCGCGGTCGCGCGAGTCGTTTCGTTGTGACATGGAAAATCTTCTGAAAGGCGTCCGACTCTCAGATGATGGATGCCAGAACCGCTTCAGCACGTTGTTCCGGGCATAGAAGGCCAAGCCCGTCTTCGATAACATCCAGAGCTTCTGAAAGCTGAGCGCCCGTGATGACAAGCGGCATGAGCAGCCGAATCACGTTGCTATAAGAGCCTGCCGTCACTAGCAGAACACCATGCTCATAGCCGTACTTGATCAAACGCGCTGTCAACTCCGGGGCGGGCGCGCGCCCGTTGTCGCCACCAACCAATTCGAACGCCTGCATAGCCCCGAGACCCCTCACATCACCGATGGCCGGAAAGCGATCTCTCCACTCAGCTGCACGAGTGCGGAACTGCTCTCCGAGATCCGTGGCCCTCTCGCAAAGATGGTCTTGCTCAATGGCTTCAATCCCAGCCAAAGCGGCCACGCAGGCAAGCGGATTACCGCCGAACGTTCCGCCAAGAGAACCAGGTCCGGTGTGATCCATAATGTCGGCAAGTCCGGTGACTGCGGCCAGCGGCAAACCGGCTCCCAAGCTTTTCGCAGTGAGCAACAGGTCCGGTTCCACGCCAAAGTGCTCGCAGGCGAACATTTTTCCCGTACGCGCAAACCCGGTTTGCACCTCATCTGCGATGAGCAGAATACCGTGCCGCTTGGAAATCTCGCGAAGGATCGGCAGGAACTCCCGTGGCGGCGCGACAAATCCTCCTTCCCCCAGCACCGGCTCCACAATAATGGCCGCAACGGATTCCGCTGCCACAATTCGTTTGAAGACGTCCTCCAGAATGTGCGCGCAATGCAGCTTGCATTCCGGATAAGTGAGGTTATAAGAACAGCGGTAGCAGTAGCCGAAGGGAATGCGATAGATATCGTTGACGAAGGGTTCGAACCCAGCCTTGTAAGGATGTGTTTTGCTGGTCAGCGACAAGCCAAGCAGTGTGCGTCCGTGGAAGGCGTCCTCGAAGCAAATCACCGCCGGACGCCGGGTATAAGCGCGGGCGATTTTGATGCCATTCTCGACGGCTTCCGCTCCGCTATTAAGCAGCAGCGTTTTCTTCGGCGTTGGGCCAGGCGCCAACTGGTTCAGACGCTCGGCCAGCCGAACGTAGCTCTCGTAAGGCGTGACCATGAAGCAGGTATGTAGGAATTGATCGGTCTGTGCATGTAAGGCTTCCACGACCCCAGGGGCGCGATGACCGGCATTCACGCAACCGATTCCTCCCGCCAGGTCAATAAACCGGTTGCCATCCACGTCTTCCAGTACTGCGCCTTCGGCATGGCTGACAAAGACAGGTGTCAGCTGCGAAACGCCACGCGGGACGGCACAGGCCCGTCGCGCAGATAGGGTGGCAGATAGCGGCCCAGGTACAGAGGTCTTCAGGGAAATCGCGCTCATTGAGTACCGTCCAATCGCTTGTTCAAAATGGGATCGCGGCAGCAAATGAGCAAAGGCTTTTTCGGGATGCCTGGATCTTACGAGAATGTACGAAGCTTGGGTTCAGAGTAATTCGGGAACTCAGTGATTGTCAACTCACATTCTAACGACAAAACCGGTGTTTGCACTTGCACTCCGGTGAGCATTGGAGTATGTTTCCACCAGAGTAGGGCACCGAATGCACAATTTGCTTTGTCAACCCGCAAGCGCTGACTTACAGCCGTTCGTGCGAGCTTATGCGCAGCGCAAGATTCTTAACTTATCGGGCCCAATTTCTGAGCGAGTACCCGCCAGGCTTGAACAGACACTTGAGTTTCAGTTTGGAGAGCATTTCGAAGTAACCAATGAAACGCGCCGCGAGTTCGTTGGGGACATCACCGTTGTCGGCTCTTATGCAGAAGGTGGCTTGGCTATTGCTCTTAA
>CAXTWQ010000057.1:5997-31379 GCA_964248065.1 uncultured Bryobacteraceae bacterium
GAACAAAATCCTCTCTTTCGGAATTTTCTTTCAGCCCGTTGGACTTTCACGCCTGTTTTGCATACCCCCGGTCGAACTCTCGAATCGGTCTTTAGATGGTGTTCAGGTTCTACCTGCAGGGATGGAACGGTTGCACGATCAGCTTGCTGCTCTTCCCTCCTTTCCGTCTCGGGTAGTCGCCGTGGAACAATTTTTGCGTGTTCGGGCAGCGCGATCGTCCGTACGGAACGACGACCTTGGCTGCGATGCTGCAACTTGGATTTTTCGTGTAAACGGAGCCGTACATATTACCGAGTTGGCAGCCTACTATAAGTTGAGTCTGCGTCAATTCGAACGCCGCTTTACGCATCGCATTGGAATCGCTCCCAAGACTTACGCACGGGTTGCGCGTTTCCAAGCGGCGCTTGACTCAAAGTTGCTCATGCCCCATCGTTCCTGGCTGACAATCGCACATCATCTGGGTTATCACGACCAGATGCATATGGTTCGCGACTTCCACGAGCTGGCCGGCGCTGCGCCCGCCGAGACCTTGGCCTCGATAGGGGATGCACGGCCGCCTGCTATGGCAAACTTTTCGCAGCTTTGATGTCGCTTTTCTACTAGGTGGTTCAGGCACATCAGCCGCATGCTTGCAACTGTCATCCAGACAGAAGGGCAATCATGCCAGCCAGCAGCACTCTAGTAACAGCGACGCTTTTATGCGCCAGTATATGTCCGGCCGCTTCGGTTTACGCCGTCAGCACGGGGCAGCAATTTGGAACCCTCGACTTAGATACCGGAGGTTTCCATCAGATTGGGCCGAATCTTCCCGAGGAGACCAGCGGTTTGGTTCCAGGGCCCAACGGCGGCCTACTTTCACTGAGCTTTTCAGGCAATCTCAATTCGATCAATTCGGCAAACGGAGTAACAACCCTGATCGGCGCCACGGGACTGGGCGATTGCAGCGGTCCGAGTTCCCCATGCTCGCCGAACTCCGCCTTTTTTTTTTACTCAGTTCAACGGTATTGACTACGCAACGGATACTTCCAACACTCTGTACAGAGTGAATCCCGCTACTGGCGTGGCAACACCCCTGGGCTCGACTGGTCTACCGCCTAGTCCATTCAAACTTGATGCAATCAATCCCGATGGCACAAAGAATATTGCCGACGAGTCGCTGTTTGTCTCCGGGGGTAAGTTGTACGCAACTTTTGATGCCGGTACGCTCGATACAAGTAACGGAAACACCAAGCAAATCATCGCTCCCGCGCTCTATCAACTCGATGTGGCGGCGGGCACTGCATTGCGCATCGGCCCGACTGACTTCGGAATATTTTCGTCTATCGACGTAGGCGGCAAAATTTATTCCTATGGTGCGCTGGATTCGGGCTTGGTCAACATCGATCCAGCAACGGGCAACTTTACGTTCGTTACCGGGATAGATCCGTCCGTAGGCTTTATCAGCGGCGTTACGCCGGTTCCCGAGCCGCGTACGACTGCGCTTCTGGGGCTTTGCCTGATTGCTGGAGCTGTCTGGCGGAGAACAGGATTACTGCTTCATTCGCGGGATCACAACCTTTTCAAAAGGATGGTTGACAAATGACGAATCAAAAGGCTTACAACCTATTGTGTTTACTGGGACGAATGATTCCATTGTGCTCTTTAGGGTACGCGGGGCAAATAGCTCCCTGGCAGGCGGACCCGAATACCCTCTGCTGTGCTGGCCTCGCTCAGCCGAGCGCTGGTGCAATTAATCTGCCTATGAGGGCGAAAGTCGAATTAGATGTGCGTCAGGAGTGTCAGGGAGGAAGAGCGATGAGGGCCATATCTTTTCACCACAACAAAGGCGAAGATTTGACCTATCAAGAATCTTTCGGATTACAGTGCGCTACCAGCCCCAGCACTGTAACAGACCAGTGCAACTGGAGTTCTTTGGTATCAAATTTCCAAACGCAAACAATGACTAATGCGCCGCCGGGGTGGGTGATAACCGGTGTACGATTTACACACAAGAACGATGAAAACTTCGTTTACCAGCAAAGTTATGCCGTTAAAAGTTGTCGGCTACAAAATCCCAAGCCTGACTTCAAGATTGGGGAGCCTGGGGGTACGATCAAGTGGCATTTAGATAGCAATGCATCGTGCGAAAAAATCTACGGAGGTGTGCGATTTGGCCTCGTGAACGGTTTAGGCTTCAACCACCACAAGGATTACAACAACACGTCCCAGGAGCAGGTCACTCTTGCGTGTAATCCTAACTAGATTTACTACTTTCTAAAGACCTATGAGAGTAGTTATTGAAAGCCGGGGAGATTAAACACATCAGTCTTCCGTCCACAGTCAGCGCACTCACAACCTGAAGCCTTGACAAAGGCGAGCTGTCGCTTGCCCACACATGATGATTCAGCAGCACGGAGACTACTATGCCTAACCTTTTTACGCCTTACATTAACACGTTGGTGGTTGCCGATGGGATCTTTAAGTTTGGAGCAGTTGACGAGAGTGAGGCGACTTTCACCCTCCAATTTCTGATCGACACGTTGAGGTCGACACGCACCGGGGTTCGATTTAGGGTTACCACCGCCCATCGCCGCGCTGATTCAAACGCAGATCAGCCGGGTTTTATCTTCTCCGATCGTATTCTAAACGACTTCGACGTGCTTTGGCTTTTCGGATACGAGGGCGCCAATGTCGGCTTGCACAATCTCACTGACTCAATATTGGATGACGAGATCGCGGCCATCGGTCGCTTCATGAATGCGGGCGGCGGTGTTTTCGCCGCTGGTGATCACGACGGTCTAGGATCGGTCCTTTGCGGTAAGATTCCGCGCGTCCGGTCCATGAGGAAGTGGTACTCGGAAATAGAAACGCCCACCGATTATCCACCTAACGCCCCAGGGACTGGAAGCGGGAGGCTGGACACGACGCGCGCAGACTATAACAATGAATTCTGGTTTGATAACCAATCCGACGATATTCCGCAGGTACTGACCCCACTTGAGTCACACCCTGTTCTGCAGTCATCTAGAGGGCTTATCGTAAAGTTCCCCGACCACATGCACGAAGGGGAGGTCACGGTTCCGTGGAACCTACACGAGACGCTTACCTTTTCGGGGGAGAGCTTTCAAGAGTATCCGGAGGCCCTCTTCGCTAATCGAGGTGGCGTCGTTCACCCTACGCCGCGGATCATCGCAACCGGCTCGACCTTGGGCAATCACTCAACTATGACGGAGGGGCACGACAAACCGACTTTCCAACCCGACCCCACACTGAATGTCGCTCGCACCTTTAACGCCATCTGTGTCTACGACGGCTCGCGGGTGAACGTAGGTCGCGTCCTGACGCAATCCTCCTTCCATCACTTTCTTGATCTCAACCTGACCGGTGACAGCCTTGGCGTGGGCAATAAGACACTTGGCTTCACCACCCCAGCGGGACTGCCGGTGCTGGACGGATTGCAGCAGTACTTTCGCAACGTTGGCTGGTGGCTTGCTGAGACCAGGCACTATTTCTTCAATCTGATTCTCTCTATTCTCGAATTGCCGTGGTGGGTAAAGCTGTTTAACCCTGGGGGTCCAGTGGAAGAGAACCCGCTGCTGATTCTCGAATACGGCAAGCTCATGCGTCAGGCGCTCGCCCGCTATGGCAACGGCGACTTAAGCGTTGAATTTATTCGCAGCACCCTGCTCGGCACCGGCCTCGAGGACCTCATTCCGGCAGAGGCCTGGAGAGCTTCTATCCGATCGCAGCCTGCCGACAGGGTGAGTGCACGACTAGTCGAAGCAGCCCTTGGCGGTGCTGCCATGGCGCTGATGCAGATGCAAGCGGCCGAGCCCTCGCGCAGAGCGCCTTTCCATGACGTCCAAGAAAGGACGTTGGCCGGGATTCGAACGGGGGTTCGGTCACTCGGACACGCTTTCGGTGCCGAAGCTGCTGAAGCTGCCGCGCTCTCTTCCCGACTGCGGGAGATCGGATTGATCCAGACCGGTACGCCACTCCGATAGTTCTTGGAAGAATGTCGCGGCTATGGCCTTTGGGCATCCATGACTCGCCAGACCGCCAAAGCCATCTACGGCTCGATCCCACTTGGGATGTTGGAAGAAAGATGCTGGCCCGGCCAGCGAGGTGAAAAACAGCGTGACTTTATTCCAAGGCAGAGTGGTCTGTAGCTCGCCAGAGGCGTCCGGAATGACCACAGTTTACTAGCGCGGCTGTAAACCTTGCTAGCTATGCCTCTCAGCTCGTCCCCTTCGATCCGGAACTCTCTCATCAGCAGTTCCCGCTCGTCGGCGCCAATTTTCGTGCATAGTGTGGCTTCGCACCCTTACCTCGCCTGTCCGTTTTGTTGCTGCCTATCGTGCTTGAGCAGTCCTGCATAGCTGATAGCAGCAGGAGCAGGTTCTTTGGAACCATTGAGACGCCTTAATTTAAAACTGCCGACTGCCATTAATTACCTTCTAGCCCTGCTTTGCTAACATTCTGCCTTGACCAGGAGATCTGTGCATCCGTTTTATCGCAGGCGTACTGATGGCATTGTTATAACCAATGCGCGTCCTGAGTATGCCGCTCAACTCGAAGAACTGCAGTGCATCTGCTTCCCTACCCTCGCCGAGGAGGAGCGCTTTCAGGCTGCTCACTATTTGAAGCACATGCAGTTGTTTGATGCTGGTCAACTTGTGGCTCTGGACGGCGACGCAGTCGTGGGAGCAACCACGACACTGCAGTTAAGTTTCGATTTCGAACACGTCGATCACACGTTCGCTGACATTATCCAAGGCGGTTGGCTCACCTCACACGATCCGAATGGCGCCTGGCTGTACGGGGCTGATGTGAGTGTGCGGCCTGATTACCGGGGGCGTGGCATTGCGACCTCGCTCTATGCGGCACGCCACGAAGTCGTACGAACGTTGGGGTTACAAGGTCAAGTAACCGTGGGCATGATACCGGGCTACGGCGCGCTAAAGCGGGAGATGACAGCGCAGCAGTATTACGAAGAAGTAGTCTCGGGTCGCAGGAAGGATCCTACGCTCTCCATGCAGATTCGCACGGGTTTTGAACCACGCGCGCTGCTTGCAGACTACCTGAATGATCCTGTTTGTGACAATTATGGCGTGCTGCTTGTCCTCTCTTCCGACAAGGACGTGTGTGGCACATCCAAAGAGCGTGCAATGCCCTACATTCAACTGAAAACAGAGATTCCGGGTCCGAAAGCCAAAGAGATGCTGGCGCGGCGGACTGCGGCAACGCCAAGCGGCCTGGCCCGCGCCACCGATGTGGTGATCGAACGAGCCGCTGGCGGGTTAGTGACTGACGTTGATGGCAATACGCTGATTGATCTGGCAGGCGGCATTGGGATGCTCGCCGTGGGACATTCGCCGGCAACCGTCACTGAAGCCGTCCAACGGCAAGTGGAGCGCTACATACACCCGTGCGCTCTGATCGCCACCTATGAACCGTACGTGGAACTGGCGGAGTTGCTGAATGAACTCACACCCGGCACATTCACAAAGAAGACGTTGTTTGCCAATAGCGGCGCGGAAGCTGTTGAGAATGCCGTCAAACTTGCGCGCAAGTTTACAGGCCGCTCGGCAATCATCTGCTTTGAGGGCGGCTATCACGGCCGCACGCTGTTGACCTTGAGCCTGACGAGTAAGTATGGCTTGTTCAAGAGCGGCTTCGGACCGTTTGCTCCTGAGATTGTGCGCCTGCCTATTCCGAATGTGTATCGCGCGCCAAAGGGGATGACAGAGGAACAGTATCTCGACTTCAGCATCAGGCAACTGGAGCACGCGTTTGTTGCCCAGGTGGACCCATCGGCGGTAGCCGCCATCGTGATTGAGCCGGTTCAAGGAGAAGCCGGGTTCCTGCCCGTCCCAGCTAAATTCCTAGGACGCATTCGCGAGTTGTGCACTCAACACGGCATCGTCATGATTGCGGACGAGGTCCAATGCGGTTGCGGAAGAACAGGCCGGATGTTCGCGATTGAGCATTACGGAATCGTGCCGGACATGATTGTCTCGGCGAAATCACTGGGAGCAGGGATGCCCATCAGCGCAGTGACTGGCCGGGCGGACATTATGGATTCCGCGCATCTAGGAGGCGTCGGAAGCACGTATGGCGGAAGTCCAGTTGCGTGCGCGGCTGCAATTGAGACATTGAGGATGATTCGCGATCCTGAGTTTCTTCGCCACGCCAACCTTTTAGGCGGTGTCATGCGGGAAGTGCTTGAGGACTGGAAAGCTCGCTGGCCGGTGATTGGCGATGTTCGAGGGCTTGGCCCGATGATGCTCGTTGAACTGGTGGCGGATCGGGAAAGCAAAGCGCCGCTTGCCCCCGAACTGACACTGCGCATCATCCAGCACGCAGTGAGCAATGGCGTACTTCTAATTCGCGCCGGCCTGTTCAGCAATTGTATCCGTTTCCTTCCGCCTCTCAATATGCCTGAGAACATGCTGCGCGAGGCTTTGCGCGTCGTTGAGCGGGCCATTGAGGCTAACGTTCCGGAAAGCGTTCCGGCTGCCGTAGGCGTTCGCTGAAAAGATCCTGCCCATGGATCTGCTGCTCTATAACGCCAACGTCATCACGATGGAGGGAACTCGTGCGACGGCGGTCTTATTCCAAGATGGCCTGATCGCAAGAGTGGGCGATTCTGCAACGCTGCGCAAAGAAGCTCCGCGAGGCTGCGCTTTGGTTGACCTCGAAGGGCGAACGGTAATTCCCGCTTTTACTGATGCGCACGCGCACGTTTGGAAGATGGGGCATCTGCTAACGACCATGCTCGATCTGCGAAAGACAGCGAGTCTTCCCGATCTTCGCCAGGCGATTGGAGGGCGCAGCCGCAAGCTTTCCTATGGAGCCTGGTTGTTCGGGCGCGGATTCAATGAGATGGCGATGCTCGAGAAGCGGAAGCCGACACGCCACGATCTTGATTTGGCGGTGCCGGACAGGCCGGTTGCGCTCACCCGTGCTTGCGGCCACATCTACTCGGTAAACAGCATCGCCCTGAAACTAGCGGGTATCACTGCGGAAACTCAGGCGCCCGCAGGCGGCGTCATTGAACGCGATGAGCGAGGCGAACCGAACGGCATCTTGTCTGAAACGGCAATGGGCTTGATCAACCGAGTCATGCCGCCACCAACGCAGCCAGAGTATGAGGAAATGATCAGCGCCGCGCTTCAGCATCAGCTTTCGCTTGGCATCACTGCTTCGTCCGATTGCGGAGTCGTTCCCGAACTCCTAGCTGTGTACCGCGCGATGGATCGAAATGGTGCTCTACCGGCCCGCGTTCTGGCTATGCCTCTTCGAAAGGTCGACGGCCGAACTGATCCTGTGCCCTTGCCAGAGAAGCATATTTCGGAATACCTGCGTGTGGACACAGTGAAGTTCCTCGCCGATGGCGGGCTCAGTGGCGCAACGGCCAGGCTGAGCGCACCTTACCGCAACGCCGACACGCGAGGCACGCTCCGTATCGAGAAAGAAGAGTTGCGGCGCCTCTGCCAGGAGTCGCATGACCAGGGTTGGCGCATTGCCACGCACGCTATCGGCGATGTCGCGATCGACATGGTTCTGGACGTCTATGAAAGCCTAGGCGCACATCCGAGCGGGTTGACACATCGCATCGAGCATTTCGGTGTACCGAGTCGATGTCAGCTTCAGAGAGCTGCAAAGATGGGCGTCATCTCGGTTCCTCAAACAATCTTTCTGCATGCTCTCGGCACTAATTTTCTTGCAATGGTTCCAGACGAGTTGATCCCTCGTGTTTATCCGATACGCGACATGTTGGATGCCGGCTTGACCGTAGCGTTATCGTCGGACGCGCCCGTGGTGGAAGATGACAATCCGCTGATGGGAATGGCCGCTGCGATAACACGTCGCACGCAGGATGGCCGAACTATTGCGCTCGATCAGGCCATCACGGCGGAGGAAGCTCTTCGGGCCTATACGATGGAGGGTGCCATCGCCTGCGGACAAGGAGCAACGCGCGGCAGCATTAAGCCGGGCAAGTGGGCTGATGTCACGGTGCTCTCGGCGGACCCGCTAATTGCCGATCCGCAAGAGCTTCCCGCGATTCGCGTGGAGATGACCTTTCTTTCAGGAAACAAAGTCTACGAACGATGATCTACCAATATCAGCAGTTAATCGGTGGTAGGTGGCAAGACGCTTCGAACGGCGGAACGTGGGACGTCCTGAACCCGGCCAACGAGGAAGTGATTCGGACCGTGCCGTTCGGCAATAGCGAAGATTGCCGGCTTGCCATCGAAGCTGCCGATGCCGCTTTCCCTCGCTGGTCGCAGAGAACAGCGTATGAGCGAGCCGTCTGTTTAAATCGTGCTGCGCAATTGATGCGCGAACGGAAAGCCGATCTCGCCCGCACCACTGTCATGGAGAGCGGTAAGCCAATGGTGCAGGCGCAGGGGGAGTGGGGAGTCGCCGCCGATTTGTTTGACTGGTTCGCCGAAGAAGGCAAGCGCGCTTACGGCCGCTGGGTGCCTTCGCGAAATGCGACTAAGCGCCAGCTCGTGATCAAGCAGCCTATCGGAGTTGTCGGGCTGATCACTGCGTGGAACTTTCCTGCATATAACGTTGCTCGCGCGGGCGCAGCAGCGCTGGCTGCTGGATGCACAATCCTCATCCGCCCGTCTGAGTACACGCCGCTCACCGCAATGGAGATGGTCAACATCCTTCTTGAGGCTGGGCTCAGCCAGGGAGAAGTGAACCTGGTTAACGGCGAACCGGAGAGCATGGGCCGGCAAATGCTTGATCATCCGAAGTGCGGCAAGATTCATTTGACCGGCAGCCAGCGAGTCGGCAAGCTGTTGATGGACGGCTCTTCGAAGACAGTCACACGGTTATCACTGGAGCTTGGCGGCAATGCACCCGTGCTGATTTTTCCTGACGTCGATCTTGAGCAGGTTGCCGCCAGCGCCGTCACTGCAAAATTTCGGAATGCCGGTCAGGTATGTGTGTCTCCACAACGCTTCTTTGTGCACGATGCGATCGCGAATAAGTTTGCGGCAAACGTCAGCTCGCTGGTCTCGAATCTTCGAATGGGGAACGGTCTCGAAGCGGAATCAAATCTGGGCCCGCTCATCAACGCAAAGCAGCGAGATCGCGTGGAAGAGATGGTGGAAGACGCCCGCGGTGCTGGTGCGACTGTGGCCACTGGCGGAAAGCGAGTGCCGGGGCGCGGCTATTTCTATGAGCCTACCGTCATCACCGATGTTCCTACTGAAGCTTCACTCTTTCGAGACGAGATTTTTGGTCCGGTGATGCCGATCGCCACCTTCGAGGATGCCGACCGCGCCATTGCACAAGCAAACAGCACACGCTACGGGCTATCGGCCTACGTTTGGACGAAAGATATTCATATGGCGATCAGGACTGCCGAGCGCCTTGAGTTCGGGATGGTGGGCGTGAACGAATGGGTCCCGCAGAGCACCGAAGTCCCGTTTGTGGGATGGAAGGAGAGCGGTCTAGGCCGCGAATCCGGCGCAGAGGGACTGGATGAGTATTTGGAAACCAAGCTTATTAGTCTTGGCGGGTTTGGGGCTTGATCCAGGTGGATATGGGCAGCCCCAACAGTTGTGTCGCAAGCCGCAAAGTAGAGGTCTGCCTGTGACCTGATTGTGACTGAGCCAGCATTCGAGCGACTACGGGGCCAAGACGTATGTGAGGAAATCAGTCAACTTGCGGCTGGGCGCTTCCAAGGACGGAACTCCGGCACCTGTTCGTCTCCGAAGCCAAAGGTTCATAGGTTCGGCGAACAGAACCGCGACTATCCAGCCGAGGACACCCGCTGCAAAAACGGCAGTTGCGAAAAGGACAGGAACACCTGGCATGGGCTTGCCCAGGCGGACAAACAGGGCGAAGAGCCCCATCACGGGGAACATGTGCGTGAGATAGATCTCATAGCTCCGTTGACCTAAGATTCGCAGCGGGGTCAGAAAACGTGGGGCCTGCCACTTGGATTCTGACGCTGCGCTAATGACGAGCGCAGCTCCAACCGCAAGGATCGTCATGTTAAGTCCTGTCTTCCCCAAGCTCCATTTGTAGGCCGTTATCGAAAAGCACAGACTGAAGACGAGCAAAGCAGAACCGATGAATCCAAATATAAGGATCGTGGAGCGGCGGAGTGTTCGACCAGCGGTGATGATGGCAGTGAGACATCCGATCGCAATGGCGTCCATGCCTCCCAGGTAGGAATACTCGCGCCAGACGGGATTCATGTTGAACGGTTTGATTCGAGCGAATGGTCCGGCAGCGATGAAGCAAAGCAGCAGAGCGATAAGAAAGCGCTTCTTCGGGAGTGCTCGGGCGACCAGAGGAAAGAAGAGGTAGAACATCTCTTCCACTGAAAGGGACCAGAGAATGTCCCAATTTCCAGGCAGGTAGCCGCGGCTTGCCTCAAGGTAGTTGATATGAAAGGTGAGCGCCGCCAGCAGCGCCCGTCCCAACCCTCCGGTTTTTGATTGAACGACGTAGCCGCTGACACCAAGAAAATGCAATCCACTGAGGATGGCAAGAAGCGCCAGCATGAGTGGAGCGATCCGCGCGAAACGGAGCTTGTAAAAAGCACTCGGAGAGGTCCTGTCTGGAGTTCCCCAACGCCTGATGCTGGTGGAGGTGATCAGAAAGCCGGAAACCACGAAGAAGAGTTGCACGCCAAACTGCCCATTCCAGACGAGCGAGTATACGAGCTGATCAGGCAAACCACGTGTGTACGGAAGTTTGACTGAAAGCAGTCGCATGTTCACGTGGTTCAGGAGCACAAAGATAATTGATAGACCACGGAGAATGTCTATTCCGTCGATGCGTCGCCAGTCCCCCTGAGGAGACGACAGTGTGGCGTCATTCATGATGTGTGTACGAGTGCTTGAGACGGCGAGACGGGCCTGCTTGCTTGCAACGCTCTGATCAGTTTATCGGTCCAGATCGTCGGCAACCCGAACAGGTCAGCGCTGAATATTCTCAGTAGTCTCCAGGCTTTTCTAAAGTTGATTAAACCAACGAATTGGCGGGACGCCCCCGCTGATTCTAATATAGTGGTTGGGTTTAGTTCGCGATGCAGGGCTCACACAGCAGCAGTTCCGCGAACTGCTGTAAGCGCGATACATGCACGCCGTCCTCAAAGATTGCGAGTAGAAGAAAGCACTAGTGACGCTAGTGATATGCAAGGGACAACTGAATGAAAACGGATCACGCTCTGGAACGTACATGCGTCCAGACCACGCGAAAATCTCACCATGTATCTCGCGCATAGCCCGCGCTGCTGGCCGAGATTATCTTGAGCTTAGGCGAAGTAGTGAAAGCCAGGTCTGTCAAATGAACACTATTGCCTAAACCGATTCAATCAAACCTACTCAGTGGGCAAAACGCCGGGCGGAAATGTTCTCATGACCCGTCACTAGGGTCTAGCGAAGGTATTCTGTGTGAAGCCGAAGTAGACTTATGGAACCATCCCGCATCCTCGTCATTTCAGATAGCTTTCATACTCTGCCAGAAGCCGTTGCGGTCCTGGATGAATCAGGTCACAACATTACATACGTTGACGACCTCATACCTTGGATTGATCTTGCGGGGAGCGATCGTGATGCTCTACGTGAAGCAAGTGCGGTTATCACGGGTCGCGTGTTCGGCATTAATGCCGCAGCATTCTCGCTCGCGCCCAACCTGCGGGTTGTTGCACTGCACACGTCCGGTTCCGATAATGTCGACATCGACGAAGCCACGCGCCGAGGCGTAGTGGTGACGAATGTCAAAGGCGTGAATGCTGAGCAGTGCGCTGAGTTTGCGATGGGCTTACTGCTCTGCGTCGTCCGGAAGATTCGAACCGGCGACTCCGCCATTAGAGCTGGCCTCTGGAGTGGCCGCACTCAAACCAGTATGGATGTTCAAGGCGCTACGGTGGGGATAGTTGGGCTCGGCCAAATTGCTCAAGCTTTCG
Organism: uncultured Bryobacteraceae bacterium; assembly: GCA_964248065.1. Taxonomy (GTDB): domain Bacteria; phylum Acidobacteriota; class Terriglobia; order Bryobacterales; family Bryobacteraceae; genus Bog-105. Next base: position 17,921 of record CAXTWQ010000057.1, read on the forward strand.
CCAGGCGCGCACTTGCTTTCGGCACTCGCATCCTAGTGCACACACGGACGCCGGACCCCGCTCTGGCAGAGAGCTTGGGAATCCAGTACGCATCATTGGACGAAGTTCTTAAGCGAGCGGATATCGTGTGCTTGTTTGCTTCGCTGACTAAGCAAACGCATCGCATGATCGGGGCCAGAGAATTGAGCCTGATGAAACGTTCCGCCTATCTGATCAACATTGCCCGTGGAGAGCTGATTGATGAGGACGCTCTGTTAGCCGCGCTGCAAAAGGACCAGATCGCCGGTGCGGGCTTGGATGTTTTTGAAGTTGAACCTCTTTCGAGTTCTCCGCTTTTTGCGCTTGATAATGTTGTGCTCACCCCTCATCAGGCAGGTTTGACGCAGGGCGGCAAGGTTGGCGCTGCAATGCGGGCCGCGCGAAATGCTCTACATGCTCTTGAAGGCACCATTCCACGCGATGCGATCAATCCCAGCGCGTGGTTGACACAGACCTCGAAATGATCCGCGTCCTCAGTGAGTTTTTCCCTTCAGGCGACCAGCGAGAATACTGATAATGCTGGCTACGACTATCTCGCAACGGGTTCCGGTTCTCTGTTTGAGCATGGCACTGATCTGCACTCTTGCCACAGCGGAAGATCCGGCCAATCTCAAAGTGGCAGATCTCATTGTTACTGGCGCGAACATCTACACCGAAGATAGTTTTCATCGAACTGCGGAAGCTCTCGCCGTGCGTGATGGCAAAATTATCCTCATTGGAAGCGCCCAAGATGCTCTTAAGCTGAGTGGCCCCAAAACCACAATTGAACAGGTCCACGGAAAACTAATTCTGCCAGGTCTGATCGACGCGCATATTCATCCCATGGGGATCGTCGACTTCGGTGGTTGCAGCCTGCGCTCGCAAGCCAAAACCTTGTCCGATATCGCCGCGTATGTCCACGGCTGCGTCGAACGAATGCATGTCGAGCCGGGCCACTGGCTGTTAGTATCCGATTGGGAATACGGAGGAGGAAATCAGGCCGATCCAGCCCATCCAAACTTGCGGGCGGCTCTCGACGCTGCCTCCCTTCGAAGCCCTATCCTCATGATGGGGTGGGACGGGCACCATGCGGCTTACAACAGCCCTGCTCTTGCGCTCGCCAAGACTGACGCTGGCAAAGTCGTCGGGTATTCCAAACAGAGTCTCGCAACTGTGTTCTCACAGTACAAGATGTACGTCGGCGTTGATGCAACTGGCGAGCCCAGTGGCGATGTCGCTGATCAAGGCTGGCGTCCAATTGACTCAAGTCAGATCGACCGCGACGAGCATCAAAAGTTGCTAGGCGCTCCCGAGCGTCTTGCCGAACGCCTCGCGAGCGCTGGTATTACGGCAGTGCAGGATGCTAATAGCGACCCGGATGGATATCAAGTCTATGACGAGTTGATCGAGCGACACCGCCTCACCTTTCGGCTTAACCTGGATCAATTCTTTCTTCCCGAATCATTCCGCGACAGCACCGGCCATATCGACTACGTGAGCCTATTCAAACAAGCGGATGCCATTCGAAAAAAATACAGCTCAAATCCATTGGTCCGTGCTGACGCCGTTAAGGTCTATGCGGATGGTGTGCCTGAAGCGAACCCCAATAACACTCCACCTACGTTGGGTAACTCGCCCCGCCCTGTTCCCTACCTTCAACCCATATTCAACAAAGATAAGGACGGCAAGCTGTCCGTCGCCGGTTATGTCGACCTCTCTTCACCTGTTTGCGTGCACGTGCGCGCCAAACCCGAAGAATATAACTCTCCCCAAGCAATCTCCGACTTCGTAAAGATGTACGGCTACCATCCTCGACAGTGTGCCATCTCCTACGGAGTGCCAGAGCATGCGCCAGCTATCTTCAACGAATACATCAGGCGCGCTCACCTGGCCGGCTACACGATCCACGTTCATTCCATCAGCGACGAAGCCGTGCACATGGCCCTGGATGCAATAGAGGCAGCACGTGCTGCAGACGGCAACGATTCCCGGCCTGACACGCTCGCTCATGTTCAGTTTGCCACTCCGGAAGACGTTGCCCGCATGGGAAGAAATCGCCTGTATCTAGCGTTTACCTATAGCTGGATCTACGCTGAACCTGACGGCTATGACTTGAGCATCGTACCCTTCTTCGATAAAGTCTCGGGACACAGTTACGAGGCGTTTCACAATCCTGCCAGCTATTACGAACGGAACACGTATCCTACGAAGACTGCTAAGGCGGCCGGCGCCATTTTGGTTGCAGGATCGGACGCCCCGGTACTGACCAAAGATCCGCAGCCTTTCGTCAACATGGAATTTGGCGTGACGCGCGCCAGGCACGGACTACTTCCCCTCAGTCCACAGCAACGGCTGGATATTCGCGATCTAATCGATGCTTATACGCTCAACGGAGCGCGAGCCCTGAACCGTGCGTCTGAAATTGGATCGCTCGAAGTCGGCAAGTCTGCAGACTTTATTGTTGTCGACCAGAACATTCTCGCGCTGGCCGATGAAGGCCACGCGGATCAAATCGGCAACACGAAAGTGCTGGAAACGTTTTTTAGGGGAAAGAAAGTCTTTTCCGCTGCCAAATAAGGATTGACGTTTCCTCTGTTCAGAGCTACCTAACGCAAGCAACTGCACGTGCTACGATCATGTTGATTTTCAACGCCCATCCAGGCAAATAGCCCTATGACAGATCGTTTTAAGCTAGTCCTCATCGGTGCCGGCAGTACCGTTTTCACCCAGCGCTTAGTCTCCGATCTCATCCTCAGCGGAGAGGCCGACCGTTGGGAATTAGCGCTGGTCGATATCGACCCTGTCACGCTCGACGCTGTGGACCGACTCGTTCGTAAGATGCTGGCCCTCAAAGGTGTTGATTTCCCGATTGTGTCGACAACGAACCGGCGAGATGTCCTGGCGAACGCCGACTTTGTCGTTACTACCATCGCGGTCGGCGGGCGTCGCGGGTGGGAGCTCGATGTACAGGTGCCGCGCAAGCACCAGATCTTTCAACCGGTCGGCGACACGATGATGCCGGGCGGCATCTCGCGGGCTCTTCGCATGATTCCTCAAATGGTGGCCATTGCCAAAGACATCGGCGAACTTTGTCCGGACGCGTACTTCCTTAACTATTCAAATCCGATGACAGCGGTTTGCCGGGCGGTGCGCGTTGCAACAGGCGTGCCCGTTATTGGTCTATGCCATGGCGTGCATTACGTGGAAGGCGTGCTGGCGCGCTTCCTCGGAGTGAACGAAGAGAGCATCTCCAGCTTTGGTGTCGGGCTCAACCATCTCACGTTTCTCACTCACATCCGGTGCAACGGCGAGGACGCAATGCCTATGCTGAAGGCGCGAGTCGACGAACAGCGCCCGCTGCTGCAGCAGGAGCTTGACAGGAAAACTGACTGGCCCAACGGTGTCACCGGCAGAGCCCCACGTTACTCTGATGACCCGTTTGCCTGGTCAATCTTCGAACGATATGGCGTGCTTCCGGTTGCCCTCGATCGCCACATCACGGAGTTCTATCCTGAGCGATTCCCGCACGGCCAGTACTACGGACGGACGCTTGGAATTAATGCTTACTCCATCGACGGACGCATTGCACTGGGCGATACGTGGTTTGACGAAATGCTGGCGGTGGCGCGATCGCCTGATCCGCTTCCGACCTCTTTCTTTGAAAATGTCCCAGGCGAGTCCGAACAATTAGTGGAGATGATGCAGTCACTCCTGCGTGATAAGCGGCACGTGTACTCAGTAAATATGCCGAATGGAGGCGCTGTACCTGGTCTGCCCGCGCAGGCAATACTCGAGTTGCCCGCTGCTGCTGGAGCGGTTGGGTTTACGCCTCTTCAGTCGCCGGCACTGCCGCCAGCTCTCACGGCCAAGTTGTTGTCCAAGATCGCCGCAGTCGAAGTAACCGTGGAGGCGGCTCTTACCGGCAGCTTCGACTTGTTCGTGGAAGCCCTTCTGACCGACGGTACGGTGAGCGACCCCGACAAGGCGGTCGCACTCGCGCACGATCTCATCGAGGCGCACAGAGCGCATCTCCCACAGTTCGCCTGAGCATTCAGCATGCAATTGATCAAGGCTGATCACGAACGGCGGCTCGAACTTCCCGGCGTGCCTGCTCCTGTTCGACGTCCTGTTGATATTGACCGGGCACTAACAAATTTCGCCAATCTACGTTCATTGAGAATCTATCGATTCGACGCGCAGACTGTAATTAACGGGCATGCTGAGGAAGACGAGGTATTCGTCGTAGTCCTCGCGGGGTCCGTCGAGTTCAGCGTGCAAGAGGCCAATGCAGAAGGCGAGTGGCGCTCCTTCAGGTTGTCAGCAGTAAGCGGCTCGGATGATCAGGCCTGTATCGCCTATCTTTCGCCTCACGCGGCTTACCGGCTCACTCCCCAAACTGATGCGGATGTCGCGTACGCACGGGCCACACCTGTTGGCGGCCGTCCATCTACGGTCTTCACTTCCAATCTTTTGAGGGACGCTGCAGGAGTAGTTGTTTTGCTGGAAGAAGAAGCGTATGCGCAACGTTTGCGTCTCCGGCTGGTGCAAATTGAAGCAAGTGAGGATGATCTCGCTTTCACGCCCATTAGAGAATCGGAATCTGGTTATGAGGCCTTAGTACACATTCGAACGGTGCCGGCAGAACAGGTTGCAACGGTCACAACAGGTGCCGAGACCATGCAGGCTGACTCATGGGATACGGTCGCGGTGGCTCCTGGAGATCGCCCGACCCTCTCCATTGTCAAGAATTCATCAGCGCTCATCCTCGTTGTACTAGCTGTTTAAACCGGCTTAAGGCAGTCTGTGCTGCTAAAGGGAACGAGCGCGTGCAGTAACTCAAACGCATTCGAAAATTTGTGATACATCACTCCGCAGTGAAGCGCTGAGTGAAGATACGAACAACGTCCAAAGCCATCGGCCACACGCTGATCATCGTGATCAGCCAACCTATTCTTGAGGAGATAGGTCCTTCTGCGTTGCTATAAACAACCAGACAAAGCGCCGCATTGGCGAGGTAGGCCGTATTCAGACCGACAAGGCAGGCGCGACTGCTAGGTAGGGAGCGTCGCCGAAAATATAGACCCGCTCCGCTCACGACAACAATGCCGAAGCCTAAGCAAAGAACCGCCAGACGTTGCCACTCGCTGGTCCCAGCCAGATGCAGAAGGAATGGCATTTCCACCGAAATGGTCGCGCATATGGATAGGCCGACCACAATCCAGAGAAAGCGTTGACCTCCTGAGGTGGGCATTAGCTTTGATATGAGCGAACGTAAGCGGACCCATAACATCGGAAAAGCTAAAAAGAACGGTGCTCCGATGAGCGCGTGCCACCAGTTGCCCTGATTGCCTGGAACACGCAGCATTACGGCATCAAGAGGCGAGGTGTCAGACGCAAATGGAAGAAACACTGCGGTGACAGCTAGCATGGAGACCAACAACGCGAAAAGGTTGAACACTGATGCATGTCGGCTCTCTTGCAGTTCAGTCACCGGTCAATCTCTGGAAGTTTGGATCGCGTCATTGAGTATTGTCAGTCCGCATAACGAATACTTGCGCGCCTTTGTTCCCCAATTAATGGAATAAGGCAGAGTCGCGGCTCAGGGTGTCAGCCAACGTTCGCAAACATTTTCGTCAATTTAAGTGCAGCGGCCTTTCGGGACGTGACCCGACCTTTACGCTTCCTTCGCGTGTATGCGCTGGATCTTAAAGTTGGAAAAAACGAAATCGTATCCGGCAGCCGCGATCAGTCGGTCTGTCCTGGGATTCTGACCATAGGGCGGCCCGGTCAGCGACGCAAACGCGCGCACCTTATGCCCCAAGTGCTTTTGAAAATCCTCCTGCGAGCCGACCACCTCCCGCTCGGCGGTAGCAGCATCCAAGCGCACTAGCTCCGTATGCGAGCGCGCATGGCTGGCAATCACATGTTTTCGGTCAAGCTCACGCACGCGTTCCCAAGTAAGCGCGTACCCTCCCTTCTGATACTCGCGTGTTGTCATATCGATTTCATGGTTCTGGGCGTACGACAACTGATCTTTGACTGCGGCATTTAAAAATCCAGTGATGATGAAGAACCACCCGATAAGGTTGTATTGCTCCAGTAGCGGCGCAATCACGTCGTAACCGTTTCGATACCCTTCGTAGACCGAAACAATAAGCCCTGGTTTTGGTTTGCGCCATTGCCCTGTTGTCAGATACTGATCGAGGTCGTTTTCGCTTACTGACGAGAAGTACTGGCTGTAATGCGCAAGCTCACGTTCGTACTGACCGGTTCGAGCCTTCGACGTGTTATGGAAGTTAACAGCTCGTATGATTGGGTCAGCAGCCAACAGCTTCTCGACCTCCGCGCTCTGTTCGCTGAAGCTTAAATGAAGGCTCATAAAGTCTTTTCAACTCCGCCGGCTGTGAAGTCGCGATAAGCCAGCAACTCGACAATCTTCGCTACATCCGTGACGGGCGCATTTGGCTTGTCATGCTGCCACTCATCGGCATAGTGGTGAAAGGCGGATGCGAGCATCTGGTTCAGGGGTGTCGTTGGCATGAGTGAGTGCTGCGGTGAAGTTTGGTTCGGCCCTAGATTTTCGCAGGCCAGAAACATCGGGATACCTTCTTCCGAGTAGACGCGAGTTCCAAGGCTGTTGAGAGCCGCGCTAAGACTGTCGTCGCGCTTGTCCACAAGCTGTGCGTCCGAGGGGATGAAGCTGTTTGCTCCATCGGGCGGGCGAAGTTGACGCCCCATACACATCAGGGAACCTAATCTACCGAACGTCGCCGCAGCAATAGCAACGATCGCTCCCCGCCGACTTATCATGAACCTACTCCTTCTCCTCAATTAGCCACAACTCTCCTGATGTGGTACTGCTGAACCAGGATTGATCAACATTATCATTGACACAATCGGCACGGCAAGTCTTGTTTTGTGCAGGATGTTATTCTGGCGAGCATACATTTTCGCCGTAAAATCGACGATCCGCGTATGTCCGATTTCTTACCCAATTGGTTGAAAGAACTGGAGAGTAGCAGCGGCCGCTTTGCGGAACTCTTGCGGATAGCCGGTCAAGGTTCCGGCGAAGGCTTTCACCATACCGTCCGAGAGATCTGCCAGCAGCCGGCCACCTGGAGCGAAACCGCTCGCCAGTTGGGACTCATGCGGGATGTGATTGCCGACTTTATAGCTCCCTGTCGGCGTATCGTGCTGACCGGTTCAGGCAGTTCACAGTATGCCGGTGCATGCGCTGCTTCAGCACTTGCCAGGCGTCTGGAAACAACCGTCGAGGTAGTTGGAGGCGGGGATCTGCTTTTGAGCGGGCAGGCCTCCGTGGCAGGCGAGCCTACTCTTGTGATTTCCCTTGCACGCTCTGGTCAAAGCCCGGAAAGCGTGGCCGTTGTGGAATTGTTGCTGCGGGCTGAGCCAACAACTCGCCATTTGGTAATCACTTGTAATTCCGAAGGAAGACTGGCAAAACAGTTTGCAGGCGATGACCGCGTGCGCGTGATCGTTCTCAACGCCCAAGTCAATGATTCCAGCCTGGTCATGACGAGCAGCTTTACAAACATGGCCTTAAGCGCCGGCTTTTTGGGTTGGCTGCAAGAAACAGACAGGTTCATTCAGATGGTGGATCGCCTGGATGCTGCCGGTCGTCAGTTGCTTCTTCGATGGCCGGATGAGTTGGGCGCCTGGATTAAAGGTGATGTCGATCGCGTGCTGTTCCTGGGCAGCGGCAGCCGGTTTGCAGCGTGTGAAGAAGCCGCCTTGAAGTTGTTGGAGATGACTGACGGCAAACTGAGCACCATGGCCCAAACCTATCTTGGGTTGCGCCACGGTCCCATTTGTTACATCAATGAACGAACGCTGATTGTCTGTTTTCTTTCTTCGAACGCGCGGATTCGAAGCTATGAGAGAGATCTTATTCTGGAGCTCAATGCCAAAGGGCTAGGCCTCCGTAAGCTCTTCGCTGGAATCGGCGATCCCGGGGCCGATTTAATTCAGGAACGAGATGTCGCAATCTCATATGATCTACCGCCTGACACGGCGGACGACGACCTCACACTTCTCGACGTTGTCATTGGTCAGATTCTTGGATTCCATCGTTGCCTTATAGAGGGACTGCAACCGGATCAGCCCTCTGCGAGCGGAGTGATCAGCCGTGTCGTTGGCGAATTTCCAATTCATCGGGTAGCGTGAGTGGCGCAGTGAAGCTCCTGGCCGCAGGCGAGTTGAACCCTGACTTAATCCTTTCGAACTATCAGTTTTTTCCCGCACTGGGATCAGAGGTTGTGGTCGATAATCTGCAGTTGACGCTCGGTAGTTCTTCGGCGATTTGCGCCGTGCAGTTGGCGCGTTTAGGTAACCAAGTTGCTTTCGCCGCAAATGTTGGAACTGATCTTTATGGCGATTTTTGCATAACCGCCCTGCAGCAGGAGGGAGTTGACGTTTCCCTAGTCCATCGGCGTGCTGATCTGAAGACGGGAATTACAGTTTCCGTTACTTCTACAACGGATCGGGCCTTGATTACTTATCCGGGTGCAATGTCATCGCTGCGCGCCGATGATTTTCCCAATCACGTTTTCGCGGGATTCCGCCATTTCCACGTTTCGTCCTATTTCTTGCAGGATGGCTTGCGGCCCGGGCTGAAGGGCCTGTTTCGAGAAGCGAGAAGACAAGGCGTGAGCACATCCCTAGATCCGGGCCATGACCCCACAGGAAAGTGGTCAACCGAGTTGATAGACACCCTGGAGGAGGTAGATGTATTTCTGCCGAATGAAACCGAACTCCAGCAGATTACCCGTTGCACCGACGTAGTAGACGGACTGCGCAAGCTGCATAACGGTCATACCCTGGTGGTGGCGAAGCTGGGGGCGAAAGGCTGTATCTCGCTGTCTGGAGGAAAACCGCTGAAGGTTGATGCCCTGGCGATTGAAGTCGTAGACACGACGGGTGCGGGCGATTCCTTTAACGCCGGGTTTCTTCATGCTTGGCTTAGCGGCTGGTTCCTACAACGCTGTTTGTCCTTTGCCGTAGCTTGCGGCGCGCTATCCACGAGAGGTCTGGGCGGAACGACCGCACAAGCTACCGAAGAAGAAGTGGAAGAGTACATCCGTGCGCAAGCAGGGCGTTAAGCTTCACAGCCCCTTTGCGCAATCCAAGGCAGCTAACCGATATGGGTGGCTAGCTTTGGCCTTCTTTTGGTTCATTTACTTCTTGAACCAAGCGGACCGGCAGGTGTTGTTTTCAGTGCTGCCTTTGATTAAGAGTCAACTCCGTCTTACCGACACGCAGTTAGGCTTAATGAGTTCGGCTTTCTTCTGGGTCTATGCCATTTTGGTGCCGCTGGCTGGAACTCTGGGTGATGTCGTTAGCCGGAAGCGATTGATTGTTACAGCGTTCCTGATTTGGAGCTCCGCAACGGCGGCATCCGGATTCGCCATGGGATTTCTGTCGCTCGTCGTTTGCCGGTCCGCGACCGCGTTCGGAGAGGCATTTTACTATCCCTCCGCTAATTCAATGATCGGCGATTATCACGGCGAGAAGACGCGCGCTACTGCGATGGCCATTCATCAGACTAGCGCGTACACGGGCATCATCGTGAGCGGGGCACTGGCCGGCTATGTGGGAGGTGTATACGGATGGAGGGCAGCGTTCATCACTTTCGGAGCCGCCGGAATTGTTATCGCTCTGATCACATCGATGATCCTGCGAGAACCAAAGCGGGGGCAATCGGAGCAGGCCGGCTCCCTGGACCGTTCCACTTCACTACAGGAACGAATGGCTGAGACATTTCGCACACCGACGGCAATCCTTCTGACATTGGCCTTTCTCGGAATGACCCTGGTGAACACTGCCTATTCAACCTGGACGCCTACGTTGTTGGTTCGGAAATTTGGTTTCAGTTTGGCGCAGGCCGGCTTTCATGCCACATTCTGGCACCTCCTAGGCGCTGCATTCGGCGTCGTCGTTGGGGGTAGGATGGGCGATGCGGCGGTGGCGCGCTCCCGTGCAACAGCATCTCGTTTCAATGTGAGCAGGCCGGCCATACAGTCGGTCGGGCTCCTGCTTGGTGCTCCGTTCATTTTTCTACTCGGCCGGTCAGACTCAAAAGCAGTGGTGTTCGTCTCACTCGGCCTGTTCGGAGTCTTCCGAGGCTTGTACGAGTCAAACCTTTTCGCCTCCTTGTATGAAGTAATCCGACCGCAATCGCGCGCCACCTCTACAGGGATTATGATTGGCGCTGCATACTTCGGGGGCGGGTTCGCACCGGTAGTGATCGGATGGATCAGTGATCGTATGACCTTGGGATCGGCTTTGTCAGACATGTCGCTATGCTATGTAGCTTCGGCAATCATCATTGCAATAGACTGCTCCCTGTTTTTTCGTGATGACTCGCTGCGGATGCGTACGTCATTGCTAGCCCATACATCTTCAGATGTCTGAGAACTGATGGGCTGTGGCAACGAGTAAGCTATCTCGTCGGCAACACTTGAGACGTATAAGGGACTTAATGACTCACTCTGTCCCAAGCCCGTTAGGACGCCGTTGGACAGAGCCGTTTATCCCACCCCGCATACCATTCACGCGATGGCCACTAACGCCTAAGCGAAAATGTTGTCAACCCGGCTGAGTATAATCCGGCTGCTCATAAAATGAACGAAGGTTGTGAAATGTTTCTACAAACGCTTACTGGTGCGGCAATTTAGCAGATGCCTTCTCTATCTCGGTTACCGTTATTTGAAGGAAAGGTCGCGATCATTACAGGCGGCGCCTCAGGTATTGGAAAGGCTTGCGCATTGGCCATGGTTCGAGAAGGCGCACAAGTTGTCATCTTTGATCTTGACGCCGAATCCGGAGAACGAACTGTCGATGCACTTGCGGCTGAAGGACCAGGAGCTGCCTTTTTCCAAGTCGATGTTTCGAATGAAGGGCAGGTGCGGGAAGCTGTTTCGCAGACCATTGCTCGGTTCGGAAGGATAGATGTTTTGCACAACAATGCAGGAATCGCAATACGACATCCCATAGCAGAGGAGGATGAGCGCTTCTGGGATAACTGCATGAACGTGAACCTCAAAGGTGTGTTCTTATGTTCGAAACAGGTTCTTCCCCACTTGATGGGTCGTGGCGGCAGCATTATTACTACCTCTTCGGTGACGGGCATCATCGGAGTTCGTAATCGTGCTGTCTATTCAGCTACAAAGGGAGCTCTTGTCGCGCTAACCAAGAATATGGCGCTCGATTATGCCCAGTATGGGATTCGGGTGAACTGTGTTTGCCCTGGCTTTACGCGCACGCCCTTGATCAATGCGTTGCTGCGTGATCCCGCCAAAGAGAAGCGCTTGACCGACATGCATCCACTCGGGAGACTTGGTGAGGCCGAAGATACCGCTAATGCTGTCGTGTTCCTCGCTTCTGATCTTTCATCGTGGATCACGGGTCATGCTCTGGTAGTAGACGGCGGGTTTTCCGTTGGCCGCCCGGAAGACATTTAAGCTTCTGTTCACGTGCTCAACGTCCGGTCGCGACAGGCAGACGCTGAATCTTGAAGTTTGAGAAGACGAAGTGATAACGGGCAGCCTCAATGAGTGTGTCCGCTTCTTTTTGTTCGCCATACGGAGCACCGGATAAGGAAGCAAACGATCGGACCCGGTGCCGTAAGTGCGTTTCAAAGTCATGCTGCGGGCCAAGAATTTCACCTTCCAGTGTCTTTGGATCCTCTGCCGCAAGCTTGGCGTGGGTGCGCGTGTGGCTTGCAACCACGTGCTTGCGGTCGATCTCTTTTAACTCATCCCAACTCAGCGCATATCGTCCATCGGCGTATTCATCTTTCACTGTTGTCAGAGTGTGTTTGGCTGCAAAAGCCTGCTGTTCGGCGGGAGCGGTGCCGACAAATCCGGTGGCTACGAAGAACCAGCCAATGAACCCGTAGCGTTCCAGCAGCGGCAGAGAGACATCGTAATTGTTTCGGTAACCGTTATAGAACGCCACAATCAAACCAGGCTTTGGTTTATGCCAGCGGCCCGTCTTCAGATACTCATCCAAGTCATCTTCACCGACTGCCGAAAAAGAACGGCTGTATTGCTCGAGTTGGCGTTCGTACTCGGCGTGGCGTGCGCGAGGCGTGTTATGAAAGTTAACTGTTCGGATTAAAGGTTGGGTCGCAAGCAGCGGTTCCAGAGCGCGGACAGTTTCGCCAAACGTGACCGGACCCGCCACCACTACGCTTTGGCCTGCACGCGCTGAATACGAAAATTAGAAAAGACAAAGTCATATCCCGCTGCCGCCACCATCTTGTCGGAGATCGGGTACTCGCCATAAGGCGGGCCGGTCAGCGATCCAAAAGAGCGTACCTTATGACCGAGCTGTTTCTTAAACTCCTCCTGAGAACCGATCACCTCTTGTTTGATCGTCGCCGGGTCGAGGGCGGCCAGCCGCGAATGCGACCGCGCATGGCTTGCGATGACATGCTTTCGGTCCAGCTTTCGTAGCTCGTCCCAAGTAAGTGCGTATCGACTATTCGGATACTCTCGTGTGAGCATTCCGATCCTGTGTCCTTGGGCGTACGGCACTTGCTCACCAACCGGGGTGTCCACAAATCCTGTGATGACGAAGAACCAACCAATAAGGCCGTGCTGTTCGAGGAGCGGAGTAAGCACGTCGTAGCCGTTTCGATAGCCTTCGTAGACCGCTACGATCAGTCCGGGCTTCGGTTTGCGCCAGCGACCAGTTGCAATGTACCCGTCGAGTTCGTCCTCATTCACAGAAGAAAAATATTGGCCGTAATGGGCGAGTTCGCGATCGTACTGGGCAGCTTTCGCCCGGGAGGTATTGTGAAAGTTAACGGCGCGAATGAGGGGCTGCCTGCCGTATAAGCTCCCGAGTGAAGAGGCGCTCTCTTCGAAGCTAAGAGGAGGAGTCAAAGTGTTTTCTCCATCCCGCCTGCAGTGAAGTCTCTGTCCGCAAGCATTTCAATGATCTTGGAGATATCCGTGGCGGAGGCTTCTGGCTTCATGTGTTCGTATAGTTTGGTATCGCGGATAAAGGCACTGGACAGATTCTTATTTAGAGCTGTAGGCACAAATGACGATTGGCCTGGCACGAGATTCTGACACGCCAGCACCATCGGGATACCTTCTTCTGAGTACACGCGCCCTGCGAGTCGGCTGAGATCCTGCCGCAGGCGATCGTCTGCTGAACCCACTGCTTGTGTTTCGAGGGAATCGGAGTTCGCTTGTGATTCACGTCCGCCGATCGAGGTCAAGCCGCGACCTACTCGACCGAACACAGCAAAAGCTATAGCGAGAAGGGCTCCACGCCTGTTAGTCACCATACAATTGTTTTTTCATCCTTTGACTCTGTCGGCAATGACTCCTGTGACAGAAAAGCACTGCAGCAGTAAGAACAGTAGTATCACGGGTACAATCGACAAAGTCAGATCTTTGCCGTCTCATCC
>CAXTWQ010000057.1:31389-31718 GCA_964248065.1 uncultured Bryobacteraceae bacterium
CTGAGAAAATGCTCGCTTCATACTTTGGACAAAGACCCTAAAAGGCGGCGCTTGCCGATCTTATGAATACCGCCGTCATCACTCCCCTACTCTCTATCTCTCGCCGGCTCCGCTCTATGCAGCGATACCAAGGCCAAAGCGTAGCGTGGCCGAATTCTTTATGAGTGCGCCGTGGGACGAGGCGGTGATTGCACCCTGCATTCACCACATGATGGTCCCATCACCGCCGAACATCCGTTGGAGCGGAATGGTGGCGGCAAAGGCTGAGTGGCGACGTGATCGCCCGCGGAGTGTTCACATCTGCCGATCTGCGCCGTAAGTTGATGAAG
>CAXTWQ010000057.1:31728-32116 GCA_964248065.1 uncultured Bryobacteraceae bacterium
CCTCTACCAAGCATGCCCGTCTGATTCGCTGGACCTATACCGATCCCAAACGGCGCATCCCCACTAATTGAACCATCGGGACGACCCACTAGAAACCCATGGGTCGCGCCGGCGTAATAAGCACTGCCCACAATTTCTGCTCAAAAGATGTACAGCGGTTTGAGTAAATTCGGCCTTCTTGCGGCTTCGGCCGGCCCCGGAAGGTCCGTAGCGACCAGTGATAGAACAGGGTCTATATAGGATCTAATACAGTCTCCATCAGAACGATTTAGAAGTTCGTATCCGCAAGTCTATGAAAGTATTTGGTGCGGAGAGGGGGACTTGAACCCCCACGGTGTTACCCGCTAGCACCTCAAGCTAGTGCGTCTGCCAATTCCGCCATCTCCGC
>CAXTWQ010000058.1:0-9950 GCA_964248065.1 uncultured Bryobacteraceae bacterium
ACCGAGCCGGGCATGTGGTGGGCGGTGGTGGAGCTGCGGAAGGTGCAGCCGAAGCCTTGCGGGTGGAGAAGAACGTCGTTGCTCCAAAGCGACCTCTTAAGCCGGGGGAACCTCCTCGTAATTGGAGTTATCAACCTAAACAAACGGGCCGCTTAGAGCCAGGAGCTGTGCCTAAGACGCCCGAATACGTGACGGCAATGAAACAAGCAGAGGCCCGAATAGCGCCAGTTACTCCGGAAGGTTGGCCAATCATTTCGGACAGAACAGCACAGACTTTCGGAACCGATCCTGTGCCGCAAGACCTTCCGCCTGGAACTAAACTGTATCGGGTTATTGACGACTATGAAGGCCGCTCAGGTTCTTTTTGGAATACAAGTCCACCTCCTACGACGGAAGCAGAGTGGCGAAACACCTCGGCAGTTCTTGATGGCTGGAACGGAGACGGCGGATACGTCACTTATACTGTCCCCGAATCCGGTCTCAAGGGTTGGGTAGGTTCTATTGCCCCGCAGGAGTCTCAAACTACACCAGGGTTTGTTCTTCCAGGGGGAGATACCCAAGTCTGGGTTCCTCGCGGTATTATCACCCCAGAAGGAGCGCCTCAGCCGACCCCTTGGAATCATCTTTAGCTGAATGACAAGAAGCAGTAAGCAGGTATTCAATGAAGCAGATTAAAGCCTCAGCTCTAGAAACAGTAAAAGAAGCGAATAAGCTCATGCTTTTGCTTCAACAAGCCGCACAAGAGACGAACGGGAGTCAATCAGAATGGCTGAGAATGGCCTCTGGGAACGTCTCTACCTACGTGGCGATCTTGAATGAGGGCATTCAAACCGCAGATCCTGTGAAAACTCGTCATGGAGCACAGTTGTTGCTTCAAATGGCTAAATATTTTCTGGATGTTGATCTACGGCGGCCGGATATAGAGAACCAAATTGAATCAGCATTGGACAAGATTCATGCTGCGGCCTTGCCAATCACGACCTATATAGATGAATTTAATCCGGAGAATTTAGTAGAGGCAAGACTTGCTCTCCAGTAATGGACTGTCGAGGTATCAAGACAATACTATGAAGATAGTTACTGCATCCGGGGAAAGCTGATCCAATACGAACGTCCGTAATGACTATTCTGGATCTAGCCAATTAGCTTAATAATCCGGCTGGGTGAAGTTGCCTGTATTCCGATTGCCTTGGGCTGCTCACCAAACGTGTGGTGGGCGTAGCAAAGTTTCGAGAGCGCTGCCGAGGGGTTACGGGCCGCCGAAAAGAACGCGGCAGTTTTACAGCGAGCCGTCCCAGGCTGGAATGCTCCTCGCAGTTGGAAGTATCAACCTAAACAGACTGGCCGAGTGGGACCGAGGCAGTCAAAGAAGAACCCAGAATACACGCAGGGCATAGAGCAAGGAGTAATGCGTAAAGCACCACCTACTCCAAATGGGTGGCCAGAGCCACCCAATGAGGATGCACAAAGCTTCGGAAATGACCTAAGCCTGAAGACCTTCCGCCAGGAACTAAACTCTACAGGGTCATTGATGACGGAAGGCGTTCAGGCTCTTATTGGATGAAAGTTTTCCTCCAGCTACAGAAGCTGAATGGAGAAATAGTTCAGCAGTTCGCGATGACTGGAATGGCGATGGAGGTTACGTTACCTATACCGTTCCAGAGTCCGGTCTCAAAGCCTGGGTGGGTCCTATCGCACCGCAGCGACTTGAAGAGGCACCAGTGCCAGGTTTTGTGCTCCCGGGTGGAGACACGCAAGTCTGGGTCCCTTACGGTACAATCACGCCGGATGGACTGCCTCAGCCAACTCCCTGGAATCGCCCTTAGATAACAAATGATAACTGTCCAACCGCATTTAAAAGAAGCAGCTCTAGCACTGTGTGCTGAAGCTGAGAAACTCACCGTTCTGTTACGAGAAGCCGCTTCACTTAGGCCAGATGCAGCCGACTGGCTTACTACTGCGGCTACAAATGTTTCGCGTTATCTAACTACACTTAAACAAGGCATAATTGCTGCAGATCCAGGTAAGGTTCTTCACGGGGCACAACTGTTAACTCAAATGCGCAAGTACTTTTTTGACTTAGACTTATCCTCAACAGATAAGGAAGGAGAGATTACGGAAGCGCTAACCGCTATCCATGCCGCTGCTCTACCGATCATCAACAGCATTGATTCATTTGATCCAATCAACCTAGCCGAAGCCAAGAAAGTCTTAAAAGGATGAGAACGACCCAAATCGAATCGAAGGAATCTGCTGTAACTACGGTAATGCAGCTATTTGTTTATGAAAGTAGTTCAACCGCATCTTAAAGACTCAGCGTTAGGCACTGAGACAGCGGCCAAGAAGCTAATTGCACTTCTACAAGAAGCTACTCACAACACACAAGGTGATTTAGCCGACTGGCTTATTGCAGCGAAGGAAAATGTTTCTCGTTATGAATCCATGCTGAATACGGGAATTCAGGAGGCAGATCCAGACCGAGTTCTTCACGGGGTACGGGTACTGACTCAGATGAGTCGCTATCTTTCAGATGTAGATTTATCTTCGACCGGTTTAAAGACCCAAATTGTTGCAGCGTTGGATAGTATTCACAATGCTGCTACGCCGGTAATCAATAGCATTGATCGCTTTGACCCATCTAATTTGGCTGAAGCGAGGACGGCCTTGCAGCAGGATGAGGCGCCAGACACTTAACCGCGTTTACCGGAGGAAACTCAAACTAGCCAACAAGAGTTTGAAAAGAGCTTCGCAAGCCCTTTTCAGCTTCTACTAACCTTCCCACTTCAGCCACTGCAAGAACGACCAGCGTTGATTATACAAACATCATTGAAAGAACGTGCTTTGGCTACAGCTTGTGCAGCAGAAGACTTGATTTCTTTGCTTAAAGGAATTAACACCAAAACCCGGGACCAGTATGAGACTGACTGGCTTACAAGTGCTATTCGCACCAGTTCACAAAATTTGGAAATGCTCCAGGAAGGTCTTCGCACAATCGATCCAAAGAAAGTAGAACATGGCGCTGGGCTATTGTTCCGGATGAGAAAGCTTTTTGTTGATGAAGACCTTTCGTGGACTGGCGAGTCCACGGTAATAGCAGGTATCTTGGACCGGATCCAAGCTGCAGCTAAACCGGTTCTTCGAAGCATTGATCGATTTGATCCAGCGAATTTGGCCGAAGCCAAGCGAGCCTTGCAGTAGCGAGATAGAGACCATTGACCACGGCGTTGCGCCTGGCTCGCTTACTTTAAGAAGGTTCCGGACGGAGTACCCAAATTACGTGCGTGGAACGGCATTAGTGAAAAACATGCTAACTACCCCAGTAACGACGCTCAAAGAACAAGCTCTGCAAACTTCCGCTGCTTCTCAGAAGTTACTAGTTCTCCTTCAAACATCAGACCGGAGCAACCCAGAAGCGAATATCGAATGGTTGGACGCTGCTATTCGCAATGTGTCTAATTACCTGTCGATGTTAACCGAAGGTATTCACCTTGCTGATCCCAAGAAAGTGAAAGAAGCAAGCTCGCAGTTGCTACAGATGCAGCGATACTTTTTCGATAGTGATGACTTGGTGTGGACTGGTTCGGCCAGCCAAATTCAGGAGGCCCTGAACCAAATTCACAGCTCTGGGATTTTCCTGCCAAAGAACATCGATCTTTTTAATCCGCAGAACTTGGCAGAAGCTTCCCAAGCACTACCCTAGTTCGGATCAACCATCTGTTCGAACCGGGTCTGCCGGATCGCTAGTCATTGCGACGGGCCAATTTGGGATTTATTTTTGTGATGCTCAAACTGACCCACTACCTGTCAACAACCACCATTGACTTGAACAGCCCATAAGACTATTCTGAAGTTTCGTTCATAGTCACTAGTCGCTGGCTGGGAAGTACCTGGCTTTGACTCGCTTGTTCAATCTCCCGTTGAGGATCTGAATGGATAAACAGTACTTCGTGCTTGAGTTCGCTCACTCCGTTGAGGGGCGTGCCAAGCGAATCGCTGTTACGTACCGCTCTCTACTAATAGTTTTTGGACTTTTCGCTTTCCTGTCGCTCTCTGCTTTTGCCATGGTGTCCAGCTATCTGCGAATGTCGTGGCAAGTGGCTAATTACAATGAGCTGCGGGCTAACTTCGACCGGCTTCGGACTCGCTACCAGGATCTGCAGCGGGTTTCCCATCAGCATACCGAGCAGATGGCTTCGCTCGAAACTCTGGCCAGTGAGATGACCGTTGCTTATGGAATTAAGCGTCCGGCTGAGTCGCTTCTCACCGTTAAGTCTGCATCGCTGACGCCCAGCGTGAAAGAGTCTATTGCGGAGTACAACTATCTTAAGGCGGCTTCTTACGGCGGCTTGCATCACGCTTCTCCGTTCAGCTGGCAACTGCACTCACAGCCAACGCTCTGGCCTGTTAACGGCATCGTTCGGAGCTCATTCGGCGTGCGGTCTGACCCGTTTTCAGGTGAAGGCATCTTCCACACCGGCATCGATGTAGCAACCCCAGTGGGGTCGGACGTTCACGCAACAGCTGACGGTGTTGTAGTCTCGACAGACTGGGCAACCGGCTATGGACGGCTTCTTGTCATTGACCACGGGAATGGTCTTGAAACCTACTATGCCCACCTGTCAAGATTCCTTGTGGTGCCGGGCGAAGAAGTTCGAAGCAACCAGAGTGTCGCGCTTTCAGGCTCCAGCGGACGGTCCACCGGACCTCACGTCCACTACGAGGTACGGCTCGGCGGCACGCCGGTCAATCCCTATAAGTATATGTCGCGCAACATGCCTTCCCTTGCCCGAGTAGGTAAACCGGCAGGCAGTGATTTCGGGCTCTAGCCCAACACCAGTGCAACAAATCGCAGCACTCCTTCGTCACTTTAAGTAGTGATTCAAGGCCTGACACGCCGCGCTGTTCTTTCCCTGCTTGCTGCGCCGCTTGGCACAGCATTTCAAAGTCGAAGTGAATTCGCACAGTTTACTGACGAGGTGACCGAAGTTCCGGTGGTGCGCCTCACGGGCCTGAGCAGCTCGAGCTTCCTGCCTGCAAGCGGTAATCGATCCGTGTCGGTAAAGGGCAAATTCCTGGTATTTTCTTCGGATCGCGGCGGACCGCTTGCGCCATTTCGGCTGGACTTGAAAACCGGCGCCATTACTGCGCTGGCACCCGCGAGCGCTATGCAGGCATCGTCACTGTCGATCGATCCCGCTGGCCGTACAGCTCTGTTCTTGGATGGGCAAGCGCTGAAACAGATATCCACCGCAGGCAAACACTTACAGGTGGTCCAGGAGCCTGCATCGGCCTTCAGCCTTGGGTCAACAGCGGCAGAAATCGTGTTTGTGAAACGCGGGAAACTGTGCCGTTTAGGGGAGTCTCGCGAGATCGCGGACAGCGTGGGCGACTGGTGCCAGTGGAGACCGGGCGGAACGGGTTGCCTTTTCAGGCGAACCGATGACCTCTGGTATGTTTCGTTTGCAGACCCGGGTAAGGCGAGGTGCCTGGCGCAGGGTAACGTGAGTGGTCCGCGCTGGTCGGCCGATGGACGGACGGTTTACTATTTGCGGGGCAACGCTCTAATCGAAGCCTCCCCGGAAGCATCTGAAGAAAAGCAGCTGGCAAGCACCAGTCAGTTCGCGTCCTTTTCGGCCAACGCAGACGGTTCGGTCTTTGTCGGCGCCAGCCGCAGCAAAGCGCAACCGACTATCAATCTCTTGTTGCGCGCCACCCGTCGCGAGTTCACTCTATGCGAGCATCGGGCCAGCCACCCGGAGGCTTGTGCGCCGGTATTCTCATCCGACAGCCATCGGCTCTACTTTAATAGTGATTTCCAAGGCAAGCCTGCCATTTACTCGGTCAACGTCGAAGCCTTGATCGAAGAGACAAACAGCTGAAACCTGTCCCAACTGCCTTCCGTCTTCACCAACACTCGCTTGCTATGGGAAGGAAAGAGTGTCTCTATTCAAATGGCTTCGAGTGGTTCTGCCGGTCAATGCCGCGCTATTTGCCTGGTCGTTGGCGGTTGCTGATGACCCGGTCTATGAACCTGGGAGCGAAGTTCACCCGCCTAAACTAATTCACTATGTCGAGCCGGCGTTTTCGGGTTCCTCTAAAGAGGCCTTTGTGGAAGGCTTGGTGCGAATCTCAACCGTTGTGACATCCGAAGGCCTGCCTTCTCAATGCAAGGTGGTCGGCGGATTAAATGCCGAGGAGGACCGAACTGCGCTGGAGGCTTTGAAGCAGTGGCGATTTAAGCCCGGAACTAAGGAAGGCAAGCCGGTAAACGTGCATGTCATTGTTGAGGTTGCTTTTCATCTGCTCTAGCCCTTACGTAAATTGCACAAGTTAAGCGACAGATAAAGGTTCGGGCACGATTTCGGGCTTGGTGCGGGTGTCCTTCAAGATGACTCGCGCCGGATTGCCGATGACAACGGAGAAGGGTGGAACGTCGCTGATAACCACGCTGTTAGATCCCACAATGGCGCCCTCGCCGATCGTAACGCCTTTCATGATGAACGAACCAAGGCCGATCCAGGCGCGTGAACAGATGCGGATGGGCTTAATCTCGTCACGGCTCGGAGGCAGCTTCTGGGCACGCAAGTACGGGTCGCGCGGATGTGAATCGCTATCCATAATATGTGTGAAGGAAGCGATATTGACGTGGTCCTCAATAATCACCTCCTGGTTCACCGTGAAAAAGACGTTATGGCCGATGTCGACGCCGTTACCGATCCGCAGAGTCGGGTTATCGTGGATGCGCCCGCTACCAATGCCCATGTGGCCGTAAATACTCACGTTGTCCCCGATGATGATGGTGGAGTGCCCACTAACATGCGGAAAGGCCCATAGCTGCAGATTCCTGCCAACCTTCGTACATCGGGCGCGAAAAGCCGGCTCGTAGTAGAAGTAAGTCACCAGCCGGATGAAGCCGTATTTCACCGTATAGTGCAGGCCGTAAAGGGAGCGGTAGACCGGTTTAAGAAAGCCTGGCACGGGCAGATTGGAAGTAACAATTGCCTTCGCCGTACGCTTGGCGCGAGAGAAAAACCAGCCATCTCCGCGGCGTAACTTCAACATGAACTGGTCAACTGGACCCACTGAGATCTACAACTCCTTTGTGCGGCGGCGATACTTAGCCTGATAAATCTGGCAGTCAACTACTTCGACGACGTCGTTACTATTTATTGTATGAGTTCCAATGAGGCCTCGCCTCCAGTCAGGTTCGATACGGAATAGCGGCCTTTCCCGGTACTCGTCAGGGGACAGCACCTCAACTTCGCTCAGCTGCATGGCGTATCCGTAACGAACCGAGCAGTCCTGGGATGGCCGGACCAGCCGATCGCCCATGCGAAACAGCTTCCCTGCCCCGCGTGCTGCTCGCACATCCAGACTAATCGGATTTTGCGGATGCGGGCGCCATTCGCCGGTCAGCGACTCGGCCGTAAACAGTTGAAGCAAGTCGTTGGGAGTCATACCGGGCATGGCTACGCTAGTAAAGAAGTAGAAAACGCCGTTCTCTATCCAAAGAGTGGTGTCAACGGCAGCGACATTCTCCTGCAAAACGTTGACCAGTTTCCACCGGCCAGGCATTTCAACAGCACGATAAAGCTCGATGCGTCGAGCTTCCATCGTCTCCGGGATCATATAGATTTCACCCTCGTGCTCGAAGACAAACGGATACGACAGGTGATAAGGCCGGTTCAGAACCTCAGTTGCTGGCCCGAATGTGCCGTCCCTGTTCCATTCGAGCACTGATAAGACGCCACGGGCTTCTTCATACAGATAATCCTCGACATATAAGAAGGTGCGATTTTGCCAGGTGAGAACAAACGGATCAGCGTAAAAGTGGCCGGGCGGAGCAGGCAGGGTTCGCCAGCCATCTGAGGTAAATCGGCCTTTCTGCGAAACGAAGCCATTCGGATCGGTGCGATAAGCAACGTACCAGTGCGAATCTTTGTTGGAATAGCGGAGTCGGCGGCCGACTGTCCGAGCTACGTTCCGGGCCGCAAACCGGATTACGTCGAGATTGCTAGGTGACTGAAATTGGCTAGGAATAGCCCGTTCCACTTGCGCTCCGGATTGCTGCGCCCGTGACGCTTCTAGCTGCAAGGCTTTCGCTGGCAGCAGAGCCGCTTTCCAGAGTGCCGAAGCCCGGTTTCGCGCCAATGACCAGCCGATTTCAGTAGCCGTATGTGACTGATGTGACGCAAGCTCTACGGTGGTAACAGGTTCGTGCCGCATCAACTCCGGGAAGGAACCGCTGTCTCGAAACGCCCAGAGAACGGTATTGCCGTTCAGATTGGCAGGGGGATCTTCTCTACTCAACCACAACAAAACTCCAACGTCTTCAGGCATGTGGTCGAGCCGGTAAACAGGTAAACTCGGCAGTTCAACGGAGATAAGTGGATCGGAAGCGGAGACAGAGTGGCCAGAATCCCACCGTTGATAGAGCCGGTAAAGGAAGCTCGGTGTTGTATCGGGCTTCGATCTGGACGGAATGACAATCGCAACTGGTTGCAAGTTGCGAACCACACTAGCTATCCAGGCGGGAGCAGAGTCGGCAGAGTCCAGAGCGATGGCAATGCGCGGTGGAGACAGGCCTCCACAGGGTAGCATTTAAGAGAAACAATGAGTGCTGTAACCGAGAGTAGGCGGTCAAATCCACAACGAGCGCAGCCAGACTGGCCATCCGTGGTGATTGCCGGTGCGTATCAAACCGGCGTAGGACTGATGCGGAACCTGCTGCGGCGGGGTGTGCGAGCGGTTGCCTTCGATTGCACCCCGGACCAGACTGGCTTCCACTCGTCATACGGCAAAACCTATCTTTGTCCCAATCCCGATCACGAGCCGCACGCGTGGGTCCGGTTTATGGAAGGCTTGGCGCGCGAACTCGCGGATCGCCCGGTTTTGATCGCGAGTGCGGATCAGTACGTCTCGGCCATTGCGGCTCACGCGAAAGAGCTGGAGCCGCACTATCGGTTTCTCCAGACGGCGTCAGCGACTCAGGCGTTGTTGGCAACCAAGGAAAAGCAGTATGCCATTGCGGAAGCAAATGGGCTGGCGACGGCGCGAACGCAGTATATTGTGTCACGGCAAGAACTGAGCAAGTTTGCGACTACCGCCCAATTTCCCTGCCTGATCAAGCCGCTTCACTTTCGGGAATGGGAGACGTTGCCGGCAGGGCATCCGCTACTCGGGCAAAAGCTGGCTTTGGCCCCGACGGCAGAGGCCCTACTAAAGGCGTACGATAGCGTTGCACCTGTCACGCCTCGGCTGGTTGTACAAGAGGTAATCGAAGGACCTGATACGGCAAAGCTCTGTTACCTTTCCTGCTACGGCCGCGACGGAGAAAGAAATGGCAGCGTTATGCTTCGGCAAATTCGGACGGACCCGATCTATTTCGGCTCGGCCAGCCTAGTGGAGCCGGTAAACGATCCCGAGGCAGACCGGGTA
Organism: uncultured Bryobacteraceae bacterium; assembly: GCA_964248065.1. Taxonomy (GTDB): domain Bacteria; phylum Acidobacteriota; class Terriglobia; order Bryobacterales; family Bryobacteraceae; genus Bog-105. Next base: position 9,439 of record CAXTWQ010000058.1, read on the forward strand.
TCAGATCAGTTCCTGCGAGCAATCGGGTATGCGGGCATCTGTGAGTTGGAGCTGAAACGGGACAGCCGAGACGGTCGCGTAAAGCTGATCGAAGCTAATCCGCGGTACAGCGTGACGTCAGATGCGGCACCGTATGCGGGCGTCGATATAGGATGGCTCCACTATCTGGACTTGATCGGGCAAGCAGTAACGCCCGTGCGGCCCACAAACTTCGGCTTTCGCCATATTGCATTGCGGCGCGATGCACACACGTTTCGAAGCTACATTCGGGCTGGCTTGCTTACCTGGCGCGGATTCTTGTATTCATACCGGCCGCCGGTGTACTTCTTTGATTTCGATTGGCGAGATTGGCGGGTGACAGTTAAAACGGTGATCGAGGTGAGCAAAATTCTTATCGGGCCGTATCTCCGCCGGTTCTTTCCGAAGCGCAAGGCGCGACTCGCCCCACCGGCAAACGTCCGCACCCTACGGTAGAAAGCGATGGGGGAACGCAAGGTGATGGTGGTTCTGGG
>CAXTWQ010000058.1:9960-32081 GCA_964248065.1 uncultured Bryobacteraceae bacterium
ACCAGGCCAGAAGCCATAAAGCTGGCACCGGTGATCCTTGAACTGCAAAAAAAGACCTGGGGTTTGACTCCTGTTGTTTGTGTCACGGGGCAACATCGCGAGATGCTTTATCAGGTGCTGGAATGGTTTGCGATCGAGCCCGACATTGATCTCAATCTGATGCAGGCTAATCAGGATTTGCCCAGCTTCGCGGCCCGGGCACTGACTGAACTTGGCGCGGCGATTCGACATGCTCAACCGCACGCTGTGCTTGTGCAAGGGGATACTACGACGGCATTGATGGGCGCCATGGCTGCTTTTTACGAGCGTATTCCGGTAGGCCATGTGGAGGCCGGACTGCGTACTGGAGAGCGTTACAATCCTTTTCCCGAAGAGATGAACCGGCGAGCGATTGCCGTGCTGGCAAGCTTCCATTTTGCACCCACGCAGAAGGCACTGGAGGCACTGCTGGCTGAGCAAGTAGAGGAGCGAAGTATCTCCTGCGTGGGCAATACGGTAGCCGATGCTTTGCGCCTGACGCTCGCTCGCAAGGCAGAGGTCGCGGTAAATCTTGCTGCGGACGGCCGCCGCCTCATTCTCGTCACAGCGCATAGGCGGGAAAGCTTTGGTTCGCCTTTCGAAGAAATCTGCACAGCTATTCGTGAGTTGGCGGAACGGAACGAAGACATTGAGATCGTATACCCCGTGCACCTGAACCCGAATGTTCGCGATCCGGTCTCACGGCTGCTCAGCGGGCATGAGCGCATCCGCCTGATCGAGCCATTGCGCTACGAACAGTTCGTTCACTTGATGACTCGCTGTGATTTAATCCTGACCGATTCCGGCGGCATTCAGGAAGAAGCAACGGTGTTGGGTATACCGACTCTGATCATGCGAACAACCACGGAGCGTCCGGAGGCGGTGAGTTCGGGAACGGCTCTGCTGGTAGGTACCAATCGCGAGGCGATTGTTTCAAACGCGGAACGGCTGCTTGGCGACAAGAAAGCTAATGAGAGCAAAGCAGCAACCGAGGCTCCGTTCGGAGATGGCTTCAGCGCTCAGCGCATCGTCAAGGTATTGGCTGAGCAATTATAGGCAGCAACACCGCTCACCCGTGCTGTAGGATGTTAGGCACTTCAATGCAGGAGCCTCCGAAAGCTGCTTCCACCAGATACTTTGTTCTCGCGATCGTGTTCCTGGTGGCGGTCTCGTTTCAATGTTCGATGTGGGTCCAGGATATTTCGGATCTGCTTCGATTGCGCGACCCACTCGCGGCCTTGCTCACCACTGACTGGCTGCTAATCCTGGTGTTGCGTTGGCTCGCTCCGCTCTATGCACTCGGTCTCGGATTCTACGTGGCTTCCGTGCGCGTAGAGGACAGGCGTGCCTGGCTCATGCTGGCTGTCCTGATTTCGTTCAGTATCAATACAGACGGTGCCGACGTACATGACCGGGTCATGCAGTGGAGTACGCCACTGAAGCATGTGGCGCTCCTATATCGAACGGCGGTTCTACGCAGTTGGCCGCTCTGGTTGCTGGTGTTCGCCATTTACTTTCCGGAACGGGCGCGGTTTGACCGGAAGCATAGTAGCTGGAAATGGATCGTCTTGGTTCCGCTCCTGGCAGTTTACGCGTTAAGCGTAGGCGAGCGGGTAGCGATGAATGAGTCGGGCAGTTTTGCAGATTTGCACGCCAGCTTGAACTTATGGGCGCACCGGGGCTTTGTTCTCCTGTACTGGCTTGGCGTGCCGCTTTTCCTGCTTATGCTATTCGGAAAGCTGCACGGCGAATCTGACCCCGACGGCAAGCGACGGTTGCGGGTTCTTCTCTACGGATTCTCCATCAGCCTGTTGCCACCCACTGCTTTCGACGCTTTTCTCCACCACGGCAAGGGGCTTGGAACATCTCAAGTGCACCCTCTCGTGGTGATTCCCATCTATTGCGCCCTGGCGCTATTTCCAGTAACTCTGGCGTACGTCACAGTGGTGCAGCGCGCGCTCGATCTCCGCGTCATTGTGCGCCAAAGCCTACAGTATGCATTCGCGAGGCGCGGTTTAGTTCTGGTGCAGATTTTCGTATCGGTCATCGTTGTTTTCTGTATCGCATGGTTGACCGGAACGACATCACTTGGAAGCCGTATTTTGATCACCGCTCTGGGAATCGCCCTCATTCTGTCGGTTGGGCTTGTGGGCCGGAGGCTAGCGCGATGGATTGATCGGCACTTCTTTCGTGAAGCGTACCGTACTGAGCAGGTATTGACGGCTCTGGCCGGAAGCGTAGGTTCCATCCTGGAGATCCAGCCGCTCTTTGAAACCGTCGTAAGCAAGATCGCAGAAGCGATGCACATTGCAAAGGTGGCAATCTTTATTCGTAACGAGGATCGGTTCACCCCGGCTATGGCGCTAGGCTATGACGGCGAGACGCTACCCGGATTTGCTGAAGGAACGCACCTGGTGACTTCTCTCCGAAACGTGCCGGATGCAGTCACTCTGTACGACGAGCGATGGCGAACACGGGCGTCCGGAAGAGTTGAAACAGACGCACTGCGTGAGATAGGGAGCGAATTGCTCGTACCAGTCTGCCGTCGCGATTCACTGCTTGCCTTCATGAGCCTGGGAAGCAAGACCTCCGAAGAGCCTTACTCATCAACCGATATCGAACTGTTGCACATCGTTGCGAACCAGACAGCGTTGGCAATAGAGAATAGCCGGCTCACCGAAACGGTGGCAAGTGAGACAGCGCAGCGCGAAATAATTACGCGCGAGCTGGCGATTGCGCGGGATGTTCAGCAACGCTTATTTCCGCAGCTGCAGCCTTCCATGCCAGGCGTGGAGTATGCGGCCATGTGCCGGCCGGCAAGGGAGATCGGAGGCGACTACTATGATTACTTCTCCCTAACGCAGGACACGCTCGGCATCGCAATTGGCGATGTTTCGGGCAAAGGAATACCGGCGGCCCTGCTGATGGCGAGTTTGCAAGCAGCACTGAGAGGCCAAGCTGTTTCGGGTGGGGTCAGCATCTCGCACGTAATCTCGAATGTGAACAGTGTGATATACGCTACCTCGCCGGCCAACCGTTATGCGACGTTCTTTTATGCACAGTACGAAGCGTGCAGCGGACGCCTCGCCTATATCAATGCCGGCCACAACGCACCTATCGTAATTCGCCGAACAGCAGGTAACTTGCAAACGATTCGGTTGGATACGGGCGGGCCACCGGTGGGCTTGTTTCCCAGCTCCGAATATCAAACGGGAACACTGCAGACGGCGCAAGGCGACTTGCTCCTTTTGTTTACTGACGGTATCAGTGAAGCAATGAATAGCGCGGATGAGGAATGGGGCGAGGAGCAATTGATAGAGATGCTGCAAGAGTCGGGGCAGGAATGTAGCGACCAGATACTGCGTCGCATTCTAGAAGCAGCTGATGCGTTTGTGGACGGCGCGCCTCAGCATGATGACATGACCCTGATGGTGTTTCGCTTTCAAGAAAATAGAAGACAAATTGGCTTTTCGGTCTAATAGGTTAAGGGGTGAGAGTGAAGGCGCATCGGAGTCTGTTCGCAATTCTGTTTGTTCGGCTGTTTGCCGTTGCATCTCCGGCTTTTGCGCATGACATTATTACGACTGGTCTGACCTACACACGTGACATCTCGCGCATCTTCAACGCACGTTGTGCTGCTTGCCATGGGCCGGCCGACACCGTTCCGCTTAGCAGCTACCAGGAGGTTCGCCCGTGGGCTGTATCGATCAAGGAGCAAGTGCTGTCACGAAAAATGCCGCCCTGGGGTGCCGTGAAAGGCTTCGGCGACTTATCACCTGACTCGGGCCTGACGCAGGAAGAGATGACGATCATTGCTGCCTGGGTAGTTGGGGGTGCCCCGGAGGGCGACCCTGCTGCATTGCCAAAGCCGGATGGCCGTATGTCTCAAGGCGCGGCCGCTGTGCCGTTGCGAGAGGCACTGCATGTTCGGACTCGTGCCACCTTGCAAACGCCGCTGGAAGCTCTCGGCATTAAACCCCTTGAGGATGGAACGATTGCCTCGGCAAAGCTGATTGCTCGCTTTCCTGATGGGCGAGTTGTTCCGCTGCTGTGGCTTTATCAGTTCGATGGCCGGTCGGGACATAGCTTCCGATTTCGAACCCCCTTACAGTTGCCGGCAGGAACTGTTGTCGAAGCATCTTGTCCCTTGAGCTTTGCGATCCAGACACGCCGGGCACCTGAGTTATCCACCGTCACTAGTTCGCCTACAGCGATGCGACAGGAACGGTAAAAACAACTGTATTAACAACGCCCTCCCGTTGAAACTGAGTCCAGATTCGATAAATTCCTGGCCGGGGAAACAAGATGTTGAACTGTACCGAGCCATCGCCATTGCGAAGGAAAGGGTGCAGGTGCATCAGATCGATTAAATCCGAACTGGCGGCCAACAGATGCGCCCAAGCCCCAAGATAGGGTTCCAAATCCTCATTCGGATGCAATGAAAAGTAGAGCTTTGTTTCCAATCCGGCCACCGCTTCTGAAGGCTCCAGGCGCAGACTGGCCGATAGGTTCGCGGCTGCTTGCGGGGTAAGTGATGGAGACAATTTGACAGGCCCGCTACTTCCATTGACGTAGATGGTGCCAAGCGCCAACTGCGGAACTGAGCCGGCGGGATAGAAATCCGCAAGCAGGCGGTACATGCCGCCATTCGGCAGCCGAATCTGCTGGCGAAATGAGTGATCGGGCTGCAGATCCGGATGCACATGCGCGAAGAATTCTAAATTCTCACTCACCACGAACAAATGGATCAGCTTCTCATGCACGATCTCAAACTGGACGGCAGTTTTACGCGTACGCGGATGGAGCATTCGCATGTCCAAAGTGGCCACATCGCCGGGATTCAGAGAAGGCGGCGTATGCGACACCTCCATGTCGAACGAAATGCGCTCAGGAATTCCAAGCACCAGCTTCATTCCACACTTCGGACAGATGCCAGGCCTCTCGGAGCGGTAATCCGGGTCCATTGGACAGACCCAGTCACGGTTAGCTGCCGGGTCAATTACACGCTGCGCGTACCCCAATGCTTGAGCACAACCGAATATTGCGAATAACTCGCGCCGCCTCATCTAAACCTTGCGCAACTTACTAACCCGGCCAACCTCGACCCACTCCACTACGAAAATGTTGCCATTCTGATCGAAGCAGGCTCCGTGTGGACAAACAAACTTACCCGGAGTGAAGTGGTCGCGGGTCAACTTGCGCGTCCCCATATAGTTACTTCCTGAATCGTCACCTAACTGGGTAATTACCTTATTGTTCTTGTCAAGCAGCGTGACCCGGGCAAACAAATCGGGCAGGACGACGTCTCCATTGGCGTTGAAGCCGAAGTGACACGGTGCCGGAAACCCTTCGACGACGTCCATAGGATCACCACCCAGGCTGAAGCGTTGAATTCGCTTATTGGTGCGATCGGCTACCAGCAAAATAGGCCTGTCGCCGCGCGTGTCAACGACGATTCCGTGCGGACAAAGTAGCTGGCCAGCTGCGCTACCAGGACCCCCGAATGTATTCAGGTAATGACCGTGCTGGTCATAGACATTAATGTAACTGGACCCATAACCATCGGCGACATAAATTCTTCCATCAGGGCCGACCGCAAGATTTGTAGGGCTGTACTTCAGCGGCTTGCCATCCTGGCCGGGTTTTGCGTAGGGCGCAGCTTCTTTCGGGTAACCGAGCGTGAAAACTTCCTCGCCGTCCAAGGTTGTTTTGACAACCAACCCGCGCTTGGTATCGCAAAGGTACAGGAACTCAGTGCTGCCTTCTCGCCTGATGGTCAACCCATGTGCGCCGCCTTTGAACTGTCCACCCCAACTCTTAATGAAGCGTCCTGTCTGGTCAAAGACGACCATCGTGTCCGGCTTCTCGCTGGTGGCAAACACTGTATGGTGGATGTACATTCGACCTTGAGAGTCCTGACACACTCCATGTGTATTGCCGTATTGAATGTCTGCCGGCAGATCGCCCCAGTCATGAGTTACTTCGTAAGTATGTTCTGCGCTTCCGATAATCGGTTTCTTTGTGCCTGCTTTATCGGTAGCAGCTAAGATCAAGGGCGCTGCCAATCCGGTGCCGGAACGTTTCAAGAATGTGCGCCGCGTTGTTGGTTGAACCATGTTTTATCGCCCTGCTGGAGCTGATTTTTCGGGGTCGGTGATGCTTCCGACGCTACCATCCTGCTTCGGTCGACTGGACTGCACATCCGCATACGACAACCAGAAACCCATCATCTCTTCATTACTCGGTTCGCCCCAGCGTACCGACTTACTCGGATCGGGGTTCAGGGGGTTATTCGCCGAGTTATCGAAGTAAGCAGTTGTGACAAGGCGGGTTCCCTTGGGCATGAGGAATTGCTTTTTCAGGAAGTAAGTCTCCTGCCATCGAAAGTCATATTTAGGTACGTTGAAGATGACTTCGTGGCGTCCATCGGGGTAAAAAGCCTCAGTGGACATACTCTTGCCACGGAAATGCATGTGGGCCGTGTATGCGACGGCAGTAACATTCTTGGGAACGGTGTAACAAGAAGTTACTTTATGTGCGCCATCTCCAGGCGGAATTAGAAAGTAGTTGTTCCAGATCTCATACTGAGCCACTTCGTGAGTAACTGGCTCTTTTGCAAATACCAGGCCAATGCTGGTGCGGTCCTTTACTTCCTGCTTCAGCCGGTTACTGTAGTGAACCTGAAATTGGAGATAAGAACCGGCCGACACTTTCAGCGCATAGCCTGCTGGCCGGGTCTCCGCCAGATGACCAGGCAAGTAAATGCCAGGTACGTGATTAACAGATCCAATCGAAAAGCTTTTCAAGGCAGCGTTCGTGCTGGGCGCGCAGCCATCATCGGAGACGGGCGCATCCGGCTTGGTGTGATTCACCTTGCCGGTACGGAAATGGAACTGATCCATATGCTCGGCCTGAGCCCGGTGGTTATCTTTCGGCACAGCGTTGGCGCTGACCACGCTCACCGTCGCATGGTGCACGACGCGGCGATCCCCCGGAACGACTTCGGCCGCCTGCACCCACCGATCTTCAGTAAAGTTAGTCGGCACATAGATGTACTCATAGTCATCCTGATCACCCGCAGCGACCGTCGTTTCGGGTATTGAGAGAATCAGATCCGGCTTGATGTGCCAACCATCCTGGAATTCCGGCATCTTCGGGGCATCCTGAGGAGCACCCTCTTTGGCCCCGGTCTTAACCCATTGGTCGATAGTGGAAATGTCTTTGTCCGACAAGCGAGGATCGTTCATGTACTCACCGACATGCGGGTCGGCATGCCAGGGTGGCATCTCCCGCTTGATAACGGCCTGACGAATAGCTGCAGCCCAAGGACGGGCGTCATGGTAGGTCAGCAGCGACATGGGCGCAATGTCGTTCGGATGATGGCAAACCACGCAGTTGGTATAGAAGATGGGAGCTACATCCTTGTTAAACGTCACCACCTTCTGCACAGACTGCGCAGGAAGCAACTGTGGACAAACACTGACGATGATGGAAAGGATGACTTTGCAAACTGCTCGCACGGAGACCTCCGAACAGTTCAGAGTTTATTACAGAACTGGCTGGGACTCGCAGATCCTTCACATCTCGATCGGAACAATGACGCAAGGCTGGTCTATCTTACGCGCTGTTTGCCGGTGTATTCTGGAGTCCTTCTCGCTTAAAGTTCAGAAGGAATCAATGTCGTTCGGCATCTTGAGCCTGCTCTTGCCGTTTGTTCTCGCAATCCACAACCTGGAAGAGTATTCCCGCTACGAAGATTTAGTTCGTGCATCTTATGAACGGCTGCCTAAAAAGATCACAACCCGGCGAGTCATTCGGTTCTCAATGTTACTGCTGACATTCTCTGTTGCGTGCTGAGCGGGGCAACGTACTTCTATAAGTGCCAAGGTTTAGCGGCTACGTTAAAGGTGGCAACGTTCGCCCTCATGCTCAATGGCATCGGCCACTGCGTCTTGTCGATCAAGCAGCACGTAATGCTTCCTGGAACCTTCTCGGCAATTGTGTTAGTGCTGCAGTACTCAATAATTGCGATCTTGACTATGCGGAGAGATTGCAGTGACTCGCTCTACTCTCTTCTTTGCTATGCCGCACTCGGCGCAATAACTACACCGCTCGCGATCACAGCCTTGCTCTGGATCAGTTATGGGGCCGCCCGAGTTGCAGCTCGAATACAAACGCGATCGTAGTCTGAGCAGCGACTCTGGAACTCGCAGTGACTGATTGTTGAAGCACACTTGTTAGAACTACCCATTTGGCTGAGATGTAAGTTGCCCAGTACGTAAGTGTACGGACAGGTTATCGGCATCTGCGCTGAAACGACTTGGGGAAGCGCTCCGTCCGTTCACTAGATGCGCCTTTCTCTTCTTTGTGGGCTCCTACTTGTAAGTGTGGTGCCTGCGTACTCTCAACTGTTCTCGGTCGGTGTGAAGGCAGGCGTTCCGCTGACAGATGGGCTTACTAGCCAAAACTACAAGAGCACAGACACAACGACAAGTACGGAACGTTGGCTCCTTGGGCCGACCCTTGAAATTCACTTACCCTTCCGCCTATCGTTCGAGGTGGATGCGCTATATCGGCGTGACAACTACACTGTCACTCAGGCTTTCACGAGATTTGGACAATCGGTGAATGATTGGCAGGTCCCATTCCTTGGCAAATACGAACTACACGGCGGGTTTCTGCGACCCTTCGTTGACGCAGGCGTGACGTACCGCAATTTCTCAGGCAGTGTTGGGGCGATCCAGGCTAATAGCGCAGGCTTCACCATCGGCGGCGGGATCACTGCGAAGCTGCTATTCGTGCGTCTCTCGCCCGAATTTCGGTATACACATTGGGGTAATCCGGCTTCCAACGGAGGAGCGCTGGTTTCAGGTTCAGGCAATCAAGGTGACTTTTTAGTGGGGTTTACGTTCTAGCTTCTTGGACTATTAACCGGCATCGATCAGTTGTATGAGATGCAGCGGATATATAGACTTCAAAGCCGGGTAAGCCTCGGCTAATCTGTTAAGGTCTAACTCGTCTTTCTTACGCTTACTTAGCCTTCGCTGAAGATGGAGATAAGCCCAGAGCTTGCCTTGTGCAACGTCCATCAAAGCTTGCGATTTTGACGAACTGCCCTAGAACTTCGGCGTCTATGGAACGGGAGATAAATTCCTGGTACCGTTTCTTCTTTGTGAACTGAATTCGAAGCTGACTACCTGGTACGGATGCGTTGAGGGCGGGACGAGCAATTCAAGTCTCTGAAAGAAAGTTTCGCGGTGACGGTAACGACATCGCTGCGGCGAGCAATTTGAGTCTTTGCCTTTAACTGAGCCAGGAACGAAATGGCTTCAATGCCGCTTGCTCTTGGCCGCACATGGCTGCAGCCTGACCCACTGCAAGGGATTGACCGGTTCACCGTGGGCGTATAGAGCCCAATGCAGATGCGAAGCTGTCGAGCGGCCGGTGGAGCCCACCAATCCAATCACATCGCCCTTCGCAACAGTATCTCCGGCCTTAACCTCAATCTTTGACATGTGCAGGTACATCGATTTCAACCCCTGCCCGTGGTCTATTCCAACCGTGCCGCCGTGCAATGCGAAGTCACCGGCGAGTGTCACTTTGCCTGCTGCTGCCGCATGAATAGGTGTACCCATTGCGCCGCGCTGATCGAGACCTCCATGGAAGTCGCCAGTCAGCTTGCCGTTGTGTGCGCGCCGAACACCGAAAGGGGAGGTTAAGCAGCTTTGCAGAGGCGCCTCAATCGGCAAGGTCCAAAACCGCTGACGTGAGTCGCTCTTGAAAAAATCGCTTACTTGATCTCGTTCGTCCTCAGTGGACTTAAGTGCGGCTAAGCCTTTGCTCAGAACTACATTCTGAATTGCGAAGTGGGCGCTCCTGACTTGCAATATCTCCTGGTGAATGACTACGCCTTGTGCGTCGAGCCATTTCAGTGGATAAGTCCCGGGAGCAGTCAAAACCGGTACCGGCATTATGCCCGTAGCTGTACTCGCCGTTTTCTCTGGATAGAGCGAAACCATATGCGTCAGCAGAGTGGCCGAGGCGGCATTCGCCGGACCTGAAAGTTGCAGAAGCTCACCTTGCTTGGCAGGCGCAGGCGTGACTTGAAAGGTTTGTCCAACCGCAACCAAACTCAGAATGAACCAGAGCGAAATCCGGACCGTCAGGCTACACAAGCAATCAGGATACCCGCAGCGGGTAGAAACTGATGTGATCTTATCGGCCCATTTCGTTAATGCGAGAACAAAGATTCAGCCCCGCCTCGGGCACAGAGACGCCGAGAATGCCTGTTAACCGCTGATGCTCTGGCCGACCTTCCTTCTGATCCTGCACCGCGGCTTTCACACAGAAATAGAAAGCTTGGCGGTCCTGCAGCCGCGTCCTGCAGCCTTCACAATTCTCCACGTGTTCTGCCATTCCGGTTAATTGCTCATCTGACAGGCGATCGAAAAAGAAAGCCTCGATTGAGTTTTCATCCAGATGCGCTTTAACATCAACGGGCTGTTGCCGCCCCAGCTCTTCGGTCGCCTCTTGAAACAGTTCCTGATAAACGGGGCAACCGCAGTCGGCCAGCGATGCTTCTCCAAACAGAACCACTGTCAGACATTCGTGGCAGTCCAACGCGTGGGCCAGCAAATCATCTTTCAACTCCTGCTCGGACCGCGGCTGATCAAGATTGATAGCGCGAATATTCAAGCTCAGGCTCAGCTCGCTGTTTTGGGTTTGAAGGAGGTTCTCACAGATCATGCCTTCTATAAGGCAACTGTACGGCCACTTACAACGCGGGCAGCTGCTAGGCGCAAGTTATTGATTCTAAAGGCGTCTCAGGAAACAACCTTACCCCTGCTTGCATCGGAGAGGGATAGGAAGAAAAGACTCAGATCCCGGTAAGCTATACCGGTCACCGCACCGTCGGGGCCCACAACTCATCTGCTGCGCTCCGGCAACTGTGCCGAAGATTTCGCCGAGTGGGAGCGCGCGATTCCGGAGATTGCTGACTGCTAACTCTGAGGCTGGTTCCAATGCGTGGCCAACTGAACAAACGAGCGTACCCCGATGCCTGTGGGACCTTTGGCAATCCAGCCTTTCGGCTCATCCAACCAAGCTGTAGCAGCAATATCCAGGTGAACCCAGGGCGTCGGGTCTGCGAACTCACGCAGGAACCAGGCGGCAGTAATCGAGCCGCCATAACGTCCGCCGATGTTTGGCAGGTCCGCAAAGACAGACTTCAAATAGTCCTTGTACTCTTCATCCATCGGAAGCTGCCAAAACTTCTCTCCGGCCGTCCTAGCTGCCGTAAAAAACCGATCGAGAAACGACTGATCATTGGTGAACGCGCCGGCGTTATAGTGCCCTAACGCAATACCGATTGCTCCGGTCAGCGTTGCCGCATCCACCAGGTGTGTTGCGCCATTACGCTTGGCATATGTAAGAGCGTCGGCCAGAATCAGCCGGCCCTCGGCGTCTGTATTGAGAACTTCGATAGTCTTGCCGGCAAGCGATGTGACAATGTCTCCCGGGCGCTGGGCGTTGCCGTTCAACATGTTCTCCACAGTCGGGATATAGGCGGTAACCGGCAGCTCCGGCTTCAGTTGCGCAACCGCACGCATGGCCCCAATCACGGCTGCGGCACCAGCCATGTCGTATTTCATCTTCTCCATGCCATCCGCGCTCTTGATAGAAATGCCACCGGTATCGAATGTAACGCCTTTGCCCACCAGCGCCAGATGATCACTACCTGTGTGGCGAGCCGGCAGATACTTCATCACGATGAGAAATGGCGGATTGGTACTGCCCTGCGCTACCCCTAGCAAGGCGCCCATACCCAACTGCTCCATCGCAGCCTGATCGAGCACTTCGTAGGTAAGACCAAACTCGTCGCAGGTTGCCTTAGCCCGGTCGGCCAGAACAGCAGGCGTTAGTTTGTTAGCCGGTTCGTTGGCCAGATCACGCGCATAGTTCTGCCCTTCAGCAACGATGCGTCCGCGCTCTACTGCTGCTCCAATAGCCTGCGCCGCTTCGTCGCTGGAAACCAACTTAAAAGCATCGATCTGCTTTTCATTCTTCTTGGGATCAGTCTTATACAGATCCGGCTCCCAGTCTCCGATAACGGCGCCTTCGGCGAAAGCTTCCGCGATTGCATCGCGCATTGAATCGCCCTGAATGTCCGGACGGGTGGCATATAGTTCGCGGCTATCCAGAGACAAGGCAAGCGAGCGTATTCCCTTGCCCTTTGCTGTTCGCGCGACCAATCCCCCAATGCGCCTTGCTTCTACCGCCGTAAACTTCGATTGCTTGCCGCCGCCCACCACCAGTAAGCGTCTCGCCGCAACTCCCTCCGGCCGGTGCAGCAGCGCAGTTTCGTAAAGCTTCCCGGTAAACTCGCCGCTTCGCCGCAACTCGGCCATCCAGCCTGACTGCAGCACCAGTGCCGAATCGTGGATCAGGCTCGGAGCCACAGCATCGCCGCCCGGGATCGGCTCTTGCGCCTCAAAACAGACAACAACCAACGCGTCTGCTTCAACCTGTGAAACTGCCGCACTCTCAAAGATGATTTGCATGATTAGTTTGGAACGCGATCATTGACGAGCCCGTCTGCCAATTGCCGCTTTCGCTTCAGCCTGCATCTCTTTGGCCCTGGTTGCCTCGCGCTTATCGTGAAATTTCTTACCCTTCGCCGTTGCAATCTCGATTTTGATCCGCCCGCCTTTCAAGTACAACTTGGTAGGCACGATCGTCAAACCCTTTTCACGGGTCTCTGCCCGCAGCTTGTCGATTTCGGACCGATGCAGCAAAAGCTTGCGCTTGCGTACCGGCGGATGATTCATGATGTTGCCGTGCGAGTACTCGCTGATGTGCGCATTCATCAGCCACATCTCGTTGTCGTTGACCTCGGCAAAGCTTTCCTTCAATTGGATCTTGCCATTCTTGGCCGACTTGACTTCAGTGCCGGTCAACACAATACCGGCTTCGTACCGGGACATGAGGAAGTAGTCGTGCCCGGCCGAGCGATTGTCGCTCAGAATTTTAAAATCGACTGGTTTATCCAATGACGGTTTGCCCTGTTGGCATGCGCTGCCTCTGCGCTTGCACGATTCAGCTTTTCACTCCGTCATCCATTTTGAAACTCGGGGCAATGCAGAAGAAACCAAATCCACTGCTGGAAACGAGCGTACTTGCTGGCAGGATCATTCTCTTGCCAATTGTAGGAGTAAAAAGGGGCCAGACTGGAATGTTTCGCACTCGTAGTTTAACATGGGCTGGTACACCTTAAAAGTGAAGTATTTGTATCGGGTTCGAGATACAGTTGCGGTTCTGTGTGTTCTCGCACTGATAGCGCCGCCAATTGAGGCGCATAATCGCAAAGGCGATAAGTTCATCAAGTTAGGCCAGAAGGCTGAGACGGATAAAGACTATGATGGCGCGCTTGGTTACTACGACCAGGCGGTAGCAGCAGATCCAAACGAAGCAGCCTATTTGCTGGCTGCACAGCGCCTTCGGGGCAAGGCTTCGCAAGCTCACCAGGTTGAGGGACGTACCCTTCGTAGCGACGGCAGACTGGATGAAGCTCTGGTGCAGTTTCAAAAGGCTTATCTGGCCGATCCATCGTCTGCCATTGCATTGCAGAGCATTCGTGACACCACCGCCATGATCAAGCAGCGGAATGCCGCGCCCCCCGGCACGGTCGTGTTAACGCCCGCTGAGCGGAATCGCCAGGAGACCGAGCGCCGTATCAACTCGCTTGAGGGTCCACCGATGCTGCGCCCCATCAATGGCCAGATCAGCAGCCTCAAGATGAACAACCAGCCTGTCCGAGTCCTTTACGAGAGCGTCGGCAAATTGGCTGGCATCAACGTTCTGTTTGATCCGCAGGGCATTGAGACGGTTGCGGGCAAGAACTTCAATCTGGATCTGAACAACGTGACGTTGGAAGAAGCACTGAATTACATTGCGCTTGAAACACATACGTTCTGGAAGCCGATCAGTCGCAATGCAATGTTTGTAAGTCAGGAAACTGATCAGAAGCGAACTGAGTATGCCGACGAGGTAGTCAAGGTTTTCTACATCCAGAACGCTAGCACGGCGAACGAATTTACTGAAATCTTCAACGCCGTTCGCACCGGCGCGCGGCTGAGTACTGGCGTATTTTCTGTCCCGAGTCAGAGCGCCATTATTGCTCGCGGCACGGTCGACACCATGGCCTTAGTCGAGAAGCTCGTGCATGATCTTGATCACCCGAAGGCAGAAGTGGTGATCGATGTCATTGTGATGTCAGTCAACAAGTCTCATGTGACTACCCTTGGCGCTTCAATCCTTGGGCAGAATGGATTACAAGTGCCGTTTAATTTCACGCCGAGGAGCCCTTCAGTCGTGAATCCTAATACGACAGGTACGACAACAGGCACTGCCGGAACGGGCACTTCAGGTTCATCGACGACAACCACCACAACGGGCAACACCACTAATACAAATGCAAACGGTACCGTTAACAGCACCACTACAAACGCCAGCCCAACTACGACGAACTTCTTAACCCTGGCGCAAGCCGGGCGGTTCTCAAGCGCGGATTACTCCACCAGCTTTCCCAGCACCATAGTGCAGGCATTGCTTACCGATAACAGGACTCGTATTCTCCAGCGCCCGCAGGTTCGTTCCACCGATGGCGGGAAGGCTACTCTCTTGGTCGGAAGTTCGATTCCTCAGGTGTCGGGTTCTCTCAGTTCGGTTGTCAATACGGGAAGCGTGCCGTATGCCACTACGCAATTTCAGCAGATTAATGTTGGGACGCAGATCGAGTTTGCTCCGCACGTGAATGGAGTTGAAGACATTAGCATGCATATCAAACTCGAGCTTTCAAACGTGTTGTCGAGAATCAACATCGCCGGTGTAGACCAGCCGATTATCGGCAAGCAAACAGACGAGGCAGATGTTCGTATGAAGGACGGCGAAGTTAGTATTCTGGGTGGCCTTTCGGATAAGGAGTACAGCAACAGTATTTCAGGCGTTCCCGGCGTCGCCAACCTGCCTGTTCTTGGTTATCTTTTCGGTACCAAAACAAAAAACAACACTGACAATGAACTCCTGCTTGCCATGATTCCGCATATTGTTCGCTCAGCTGGCACTGACAACAACAATGGCATGGGAATCTTTGCGGGTACTGAGCGTGTGATTCGAGTTGAGAGAAAGCCGGAGAGCACTCCAGCGGCGATAGGTCAATTAGGAGCACCGGGCTACCCGCCCTTGAGCAGCACTTCCGGCAATGCGGTGACCCCGCCTGCTTCGAATCCGGCTCCTGCGGCACCAGCTACTTCTCCGCTGCAACCATCGCCAATCACTCCATCGCCCAACGCTCCTAACATCACGGTCACTCCAAATCAGACGGTGACTCCGAATCAGGTCAACCCGCCGGCTTCGAATGGTGGATCGCCTGCTCCTATCGGCTCGTCCGCTCCAGTCAACCAGCCGGGCTTCATCCCACCCACGCCCAGCAACCCGAACCCAGTGCAACCACGGCAAGCGCCGCGTCCGGCACAAGGGCAGCCTGACCCGATTGGCTCGGCTGCCCCAAATCAAACGGCTCCTCCGCAATCAAATCACCAGTAGCCGTCGGCTTCGGAGCAGTGCTGTTATGAACTCTTTTACTACACCATCGGGCGCAGTTCGCAGACGTCGCAGGCAGGGCGGTTTCTCCCTGGTCGAGTTGATTGTTGCCTTCTCTATTCTGCTAATACTCTCGAGCATGGCTGTACCGCTCGCTCGTTCGCAGGTTCGGCGTGAGCGCGAGCGCGACCTGCGCCTTGACCTGCGCGAAATGCGGACTGCAATTGACAAGTACAAGGACATGTGCGATACCGGCAAACTGCAAACATCTAGTCCGGAAGAGAATTGCTATCCGAAGTCGCTCCAGATTCTGGTGGATGGAGTATCTCAGTCAAATAAGGTCGCTGGCCTGAACCAATCAACTAAAATCCGCTTTCTCCGGCGCATTCCGAAGGACCCGTTTACCGGCGATACCGATTGGGGTAAACGCAGCATGCAGGACGACCCGACATCTACCTCCTGGGGTGGCCAGAATGTATTCGATGTGTTCACAAAATCTATGGATAAGGCCAGTGATGGAACCGGCTATTCAGACTGGTAAAATCTCTGCTCGCCGCCGCTGGCAACGCGGCTTCACGCTCATTGAGTTGATGGTGGTAATGGCGATCATCTCGGTTCTGCTGGCGATTGCTTTGCCGATTTACTCCAAATCGATCACGCGAGCAAAAGAGAGCGTGCTGAAGCATAACCTATTCTCCATGCGGCAGGCGATTGATGAATACACAATCGACAAACAGAAAGCGCCCGAAACTCTGCAGGCATTGGTTACCGATGGCTACCTTCGCCAGCTGCCACAGGACCCCATCACCAACTCCGATCAAACCTGGCGCGCAATTATGGAAGATACGCCGGTCGGAGGCACGAACAGTGCACCCGGGGTATTCGACGTGAAAAGCGGATCGGATAAAGCATCGCTGGAAGGCACTCCCTACAGCGACTGGTGAGTCTCCTTTCAGCTTGTTAAACTGAAATTGCTCCCTTATTCCCCGATCGTCTAACGGTAGGACAGCGGCCTTTGGAGCCGTTAATCGTGGTTCGAATCCATGTCGGGGAGCCACTACTCTCTCTCGGCTCTACGGGCTGGCTCTACGCCAACAACGGGGGACGACCCCGAACAGCGAAAGACACATCACCTTCACGCGCAATCGGTAACTTTGGAAAGTTGAGAAAGCCATAAGCTGCCGTTGCAGCACTTCCATTTTGGTGTGAAGGCCTTCGGTGATGCCGTTATTGCGAGTAAGACGCCATGTGGGCAGCGATTTCAACGGCCTAAGAGTGAAGGTATAGTTGGCTCAGAGTAAGCGAGGCGCCCGGCATGGGTCCTGGTGGCGGCGCATTCATACTGCCAGAAGTCTTGTTTCGCATCATTACAGTGCTTCAGCGATCTGTTCACTGTTTTCGAACTTCTCAAGCGCCAATGCCTCCGCATCGGAGTAAGTTCAATGATCCGACATGCGAGAACCGCTCCGGATCTGTTTCGATGCTGCTGCGGATCGCTTCGAAGTCGCCGTTTCTTATACCCGGTTTTGCGGGAATGTGTTCTTCTGCCGGATTTCTTTGCTTACGACGCCATCCAGCAGCAATAACTCGCTAACGGAAAAGCCCTCAAAAGCTTTGGAGTACGCATGCAGGATAGCCTCGCTTCGCTGCTCCTGCTCCTCTTCGTACAGACCTCGTCTTAGTGCTTCGCCGACAACCAAATTCAGGTTCAGGTGACGCTCCCGGGCGATCCGCTCCGCGATTTCCAGGCACGCTTCAGGAAGTGTCAAGGTTATTCGCCGAGACTTGGAGTGCTTCATGCGCATCACCAGCGATTGTGAACCGAAGGCCGGATCTCTGACGTATAGATACGAGCAACAGTTTCCATTACGGCAGCAGCAAGCGGCGGCAGGTCGGCAGCAGCACAATTGTCGGTCACCTGTTTTGGATTCTTCCCACCTGGAATCGCACAAGTGACCGCATCAAACATCAAAATCCAGCGTAAGGCGAATTGGGCCATGGAGGCTTGTGACGGCACTAGCGCTCGCATCTGCTCCACCGCCTGTAGTGCCGTTTCGTAATCGACGCCGGAAAAAGTTTCCCCGACATCGAACGCTTCGCCATGACGATTGAAGTTCCGATGGTCATCGGAGGCGAACGTGGAGTCACGACTGAATTTGCCTGAGAGCAGGCCGCTCGCCAGCGGCACACGCGCGAGAATTCCTACCTCTTTCAACTTGGCTTGCCCGAAGAAAAGCTCGGCAGGCCGTTGGCGGAAACAGTTGAAGATGATCTGCACTGTTTTCACGTTCGGATACTCTATGGCTTTCAAGGCTTCTTCGACCCGTTCCACGCTGACACCATAGTTGCGGATTTTCCCAGCCGCTTGCAGATCGTCGAGAAAGCCAAAAACTTCAGGGCGATAGTAGAGATCGGTCGATGGACAATGCAGTTGCACCAAGTCCAGCGCATCAGTTTTGAGATTGCGGCAGCTTTCCTCGATCCAAGCAGTCAGGTTCTCGCGCGTGTAGCCCTCGACACTTTGCTTTGGCAGCTTGCGGCCGGCTTTGGTTGCGACAATGATCTCCTCTTTGCGCTCGGCCTTGAGTTGCGCGACCAGCCGCTCACTCCTACCGTTGCCGTAAACGTCCGCGGTATCGATGAAATTG
Source organism: uncultured Bryobacteraceae bacterium (assembly GCA_964248065.1). Taxonomy (GTDB): domain Bacteria; phylum Acidobacteriota; class Terriglobia; order Bryobacterales; family Bryobacteraceae; genus Bog-105. Next base: position 28,227 of record CAXTWQ010000058.1, read on the forward strand.
ATTCCGCAATCCACCGCAGCATGCAGGGCCGCTAGCGATTGGCTGTCATCCACGTCACCCCAGGACCCGCCAATAGCCCATGCACCAAAGCTAACGGCAGAGACATTCCAGCCCGTTCTTCCCAATTTGCGAAATTGCATAACGATATTGCTGGTAGGACTCAATTGCTCGAAATTAGTTAGCGGCCGGTGAGCGACACCGGGCCGAACCAAATGCCGCGAGCTGTGCGTTTCCAGACAGCGCCGGTCTGTCTTCGCTCAGCGGGCGTAGTGAAGGTGTAATCGAAGGTGACGGCGCGCAGATAGCGGGGCGGCTTCGGAAAAGGTGGGGTGTCGAGCAGCTTCAACACAGCGGGGTCGCCTACCAGGATGCAGTACATCAAGTTGCCGACCCAGGCATTCTCCCCATAACTACCCAGAGCAGCAAACCACATCTGCCAGTCAAGCCGCGGCTGATAGGGAGCAATCCACGGAAGGCTGCGGTGCAGTTCTCCCGGCTTATAAGGGAAGCTGTAATCGCGCCAGTCGACTTGATCATTTGAGCCTTGCAAGACAATTTCTGGGCGATCAGTGGTCATCACGGCAAAAAGCCCGTAGCTGTTCACCAGTTCGAACGGAGCAGTAAAGCTAAGCGCTGTCCGGAAAGGGCGGGCTAGACCTGAGCGGAACATTGTGGCGATTTGGGCCGCACTGAGCAGGAGATACACCGCGAGCAGAACATTGCCGATGCTGCGAAGCACTGGTGCGCCCATGCTTACTCTCCTGCGACGCAGCAGCAATAAATGCTGCCATGCGGCGAAAGTCCGGTCGTCTAAGCCCCAAACGCAAAGCGCAAGCGTCAGCCAATTGAAAAACGCGTAATTGCCGGTCAGGATGATAGACACTTGCAGGGACGCAAGGAAGGCAACAGCAATCTGGCGTACCCGGCGTGGCCCAAACAAGCCAAAGGGAATGATGACTTCGATAATCAGTGTCGCGGCCGTCAAACCGTCCAGCAGCCCGGAAGGAGAGCGATAGACATAGTAAGCAATCGGGTTTGGCAATGGCTGAGTGAGAAAGTGGAAGCGCAACGCATGCAGGTTTGACCAGTTGACGTCACCAGAAAGGAACTTGATGGCGCCGGACTGAAACATCAGCCGGAACAGCAGAAACCGGTATGCCCAGACGAGCCAAGGTGCACCGGCGAAGACTGCCAAAGCGCCGCACTCAAGCAGCAGAGCATCCCATTGGAAGTTCAGGAACGGTGCTCCGACAGAGACAATCGACAGGTATAGCGCCCAGCAAGCGAAAGCAGCTACGCGGTGCAGAAGACCGGCCATCAATAGAAGCGAAAAGATGCAGCCAGCAACACAGCAGCCCACTAGCAACTGATCATTGATGCCGAGGAAGAACAGGCTCGGACTGATGAAGAACGCCTGCCAGCTGCCAACCTCGGAGCGCATGGCAGCCAGCCCGGTAGCCGCCGATACCACGCCCCGCGAGCCTATTAGTCCCAAAACTTGCGGCCATAGCGAACCGAATGCTGACAGGTAAACCAGCCCGAGCAACCGGAGGAAAATAGACTCTGTCAGCAGATAAGAGGATGGTTGGCTAAGGTAGGAAAAGATGCGACCGATGGCAGCGGGCATGAGTGTAGGCAAGCGCCTGCTGACTATGGTACTGTTCGAAGATAAAGACGGATTGGCGCGGTAGCCAAGTGGTAAGGCAGAGGTCTGCAAAACCTTTATTCGGCGGTTCGATCCCGCCCCGCGCCTCCAGTCCCATCCAAAGCCGCAATGAATCGTGTGTAGAGATCACAGCTTGTGGGAGGATCACCCGCACCACAATCAGCTCGGGTTAACTGCGGTCTGATACAAACGCGAGCCCTGCGATACCCAGTGCATACAGGATCACAACCAGCCAGGAATCCCAGCCCATTCCGGCACGACGCCGACTGGGCCGCAAAATTAGGCCTAGAATGTAAACCGCCGTCAGGATAACGCCTAATCCTGCCAGATAGACATCTGAGTTTTGTGCGTGAGGCAAAACCGATTCACCAGACAATAGGCTTGCCAGGAGGAAGAGGACGGGCAAAAAAGCGTTTCCGCCAAAGATGTCGCTCATCGCGAGTTGGTAGTCACCCATGCGGACCGACGTAATCCCGGTAGACAGTTCCGGCAATGAGGTAGAAGCGGCAAGGACCGTCGCGCCGAAAATAACTCCGCTTATGCCCCAGTGGCGTGCGATCCCATCTCCGCTTTCTTCCAGAGTGAAACCGGCAGCCAGTGTCGCGAGCGAGGCAATCAGAAATTTAGTGACGACTTGCGCCGTGCTCGTGCCGCGCTGCTGGCTAATTTCACTCTTCTGCATTTGAGAATGACCGGTTGGCTTTTCTTGTGAATCAGGAGCTTGCCCTTTCGCCTGCCAAGCCAGACCGTTTTGCGCTCTTTTCAGCATCCATAAGCCGCCTATCCAGGCAAGCACGATCAACATATTTTGTGGTGTCACGTGAAGGAACACCAGAGAGGGGCTGAGCCTGGTTCCAAGAATGGCGATATTCAAGATTCCGACCACGAGCGCCGCTTCGAGCACGAGCGACAAGGAAGCTGCTCGGTAGCTCAATGGGCGCTCTCCCTGCAACGAAAGATCAAGCGCGGCCAGCACCACCGTTTGTGCTGCGATTCCTCCAATCAGATTGCCGACGGCGATGCCCAGGTCATGGCGGATTGCTGCCGTAAAGGTAATCACAATTTCCGGCAGATTCGTGCTGATGGCCAACAAGATCAATCCGCCAAAAGCCTGCCCCAGCCTAAACCGCGACGCCAGGATGTCCGTGGAGTCTGACAACCAGATGCCGGCTCCCCATGTAATTAGCGCGGCAACCGCAAAAATAACAATCAGCCAGAGTAAAGGAAGGCCTGAAAACATTACTTGCCGCCCAGCTTCAACACCCAGCCGCGTGTCAGGTAGTCGCCCAAAGTCAGCGACACCATAATCAGAAACCAGATAACGCCACCCGCGAGAATGACACGGATCACCTTCGATTCATAGAACGCGTGCATGAAGAAAAACGCAATCAGGATGGCTTTGGCAGTAGCAATTGCTACAGCGATCACCATGCTGAAAGGGCCAAGGTTCAGAAAGCCAATCAGCGTAGTCGCCAGCGCCAAAGTCAGCAGAGCCAAAAACGTCCAAGTATAGGTTCTGATCGAAACGACCGGCTGTTTCATCGGACGTGCAACCCAGGAATGTAAAAGATGGCGTACAGGAAAACCCAAACAATGTCAATGAAGTGCCAATAGAGGCCGCCCAGTTCCAACGGCGTGTGGTACTCGGCTGAGAAGCTTCCGAGAAGCGTGCGGAATAACAGCACCGAAAGGATGCTGATACCGATAATCATGTGGAGTGCGTGCAGGCCCGTCATCAGGAAATAGAAGACGAAAAACATCTGCACGTACGGCGCTTGCGGTCCCGAGAACTCAAACCAAAAGGCAGGCACTTTATGATCCTGGTAATGGAGATAGTACTCGGTGAATTTGAGCGCCAGAAAGATGGCGCCGATCACGATGGTGGTGAGCAGGAACAGCATCACCCTTATCTCTTTGCCAGTTTCGGCGCTGTGAATGGCCAGTGCCATGGTGTAACTGCTGCAAATCAAAATTGCAGTATTAATGCCTCCAATAAGAAACTCCATGTGGGCACTCCCGGCGTCAAACGCAATGGGATGGCTGAGGCGGTACACCGTAAATGCTGTGAACAGCCCGCCGAAGAGCATGACTTCGGTAATGAGGAAAATCCACATGCCAATGCTTGCAGTTTCACGCTGCTGTTCGGGCGTGGAGAACTGTTCGCGCAGTTCAAGAGTGGCTGGTTCGGA
>CAXTWQ010000059.1:0-10966 GCA_964248065.1 uncultured Bryobacteraceae bacterium
CCAGTGTGAGCCCAGCTTTGCCAGTCGGCCTCTAGTTGCTCCCACCAATTGTTCACTAAATAAGGTTGTTTCCTTATGGAAAGAATATCGAGAAATTCTTGCGATTCACCGTTGCCGATGGGCGCGGGCCGCGGAAGCGTAGAGAGCGGTTTGCACGAAGAGAAGCGAACAGCATATTAATTTCGCTTGTTCTGGCTATTAGTAAGCTCAAAGCGATCCGCCGATCATACTTCACGGTTCGCCCTAACCTAACAACCTTTATGCCCTCCTAAGGTCTGCGGCCTTACCTTAATAACAGGCCGGTTCGTTCGGCCTGACAATGGTGAGCACACTAGCTGCTTTTACAGGCATTGCACGCAGGGGGAAGATGGAACGCTCTTTGAGCTCTCTCCCACAGCGCGCCGGTCGCTTTGCCCACCAAGGTCTCTCTATTTATCAAACTAAATTGCTTGTCCTTGAAAGAGGAATTGTTCATGATCGTCATGAAGTTCGGTGGATCGTCTCTCGCCACGGCTGCTTCTCTTAGCCGGGCAGTATCGATCATTCGCTCGGAAGCCGCTCGTCATCCCGTTATCGTTGCTTCGGCAATGGGAGACACCACAGACACGCTTCTGGATGTCTTAACTGCAGCTCGCAGAGGAAACAGCTACACTGCCTGGAAGTATCAGGAAGCGATAAAAGATCATCACTTCTCTGTCTGCCAGGAACTGCTTGAAGGGAGTGAGCGGATCCTGATGGATCGATACCTGCAGACTGTCTTCCGTGATTTACATGTCCGCATGTTGGAGCTTTGTGAGGGTGAACGTACGTTTACGCCGGAGTTGCAGGATTGGACGGTGAGTCTGGGAGAGCAACTCTCCAGTCAGGTGCTGGCGGCCGTTTTGCAGCAGCACTGTGAGAACACGATACACCTCGATTCCAGGCAGCTCATCTTAACGAACGATGCATGGACGAACGCCCAGCCCCGCTACTGGGAGTCCTATGCACGCATTCGCTGGGCCGTGCCCATTGCAGCTCGCGACAAGCTGGTCGTGCTTGGCGGGTTCATTGGTAGTACTGAAGATGGCCGCACGACCACGCTGGGTCGAGGCGGTTCTGATCTTACGGCGTCCATTGTCGGTGCGGCGATCAACGCTGAAGAGATCCAGGTTTGGAAAGATGTGGATGGCATGCTGACCTGCGATCCGCGCCTTCGCCAAGGTAACTGCCGGGTCAAGAAGCTGTCTTACGATGAGGCAACCGAACTCGCCCATGCCGGAGCCACCATCCTCCATCCGGAGACCATGGTTCCTGCTCAACGATTGGGCATTCCAATCGTCATCCGGAACACGTTTCGTCCTGCCGGCGATGGCACCAGAATCGGGAACTCTGACAATCCTGGCACCACGCAGCTTAAGTCGATTGCCGTTAAAAAAGACATCACGCTTCTGGAAGTCCGCCCTGGTGCTCAGGCAAACGCCATGGAATCTCTGGTTGCTTTCTGCAACGGAGCTGACTCGGGAGCAACTGTTCTCTCTTCCTCTGAGCAAGCCGTATATATCGCTGTTGATGAACATGCAAAAGTTCCGGATCAGGCTGGATTGCCAAATGGCTGCCTGGAGGTAAAGATTCGAACCCATCAGGCGATCCTGACCTTGGTTGGTCAGATCTCTTCACCGAGAACCATCTTGGCGAAGCTGAACAGTGCGCTAGCTGGTTCAGCAGCTTTCATTGTGCCGAAAGAAATTTCGCCCTGCTCGGTTACGCTTGCAGTCCCGCAAGGTGAATTGACGAAGTATCTCGATCTGCTCCACCAAACCTTCTTTACGAATCCAGACCCGGCTTGCTTCACGGTCGAGAACGCGCCTGAGGCACCACGGAAAATTGCGGAGCAGCCCGCCCAGAAGCGTCTCGAGAATATGGTGTCATTCGTGCCGAATACGAGCCTTTACCTGCCAAACTAACGCATTTGACTCTGCACTCATTCGACAAGTCACAAGCAGCATTGCACCTATGATCGGCTCTCTTACTCCAAGGACGAAGTTTGTTGTTCTCTCAAACATCTCGCTCTCCTTCGTCTCGTTCTGGCGCGCCTCTGCGATTGTTCTATGTGATCTGGGCTCATCGGCTTACTACGTCGGTGGCATTGCGGAGAAAGCCATTGGCTCGGCGGCAGCCTGGTTCGTGCTGGGCGTTATGCTGTTCAGCTATGCGGTTCGGTCGGTCTACATAGAAAGCTGCAGCATGTTCGTGCGGGGCGGCGTGTATCGGGTAGTACGCGAAGCCATGGGCGGCATTGCTGCTAAAGTTTCGGTTTCCGCCTTGCTCTTTGACTATGTTCTAACTGGTCCCATCAGCGGTGTAAGCGCCGGCTTGTATCTGGCCGCGCTGATGAATGAGATGGGCGATCACTTCCACATCCTTTGGCTTAAGGTTCCGGCCAGCCCATTTGCCGCTGGCTTTGCTTTGTTAGTGACGCTCTACTTCTGGTACACCAACCGTGTCGGTATTCCCTTCAGCAGCACGAAGGCACTGCGGATCATGCAGGTCACTACCGTTATGGTTGTGATCCTTATTTCCTGGTGTATTCTCACCATCCTCCTGCATGGTTCGCAGCCTGTTCCGGCTCCTATTCCGAGCAACCTGCACTTCAGTGATGAAGCCCTCGGATGGCTCAAGGGCACGGGCGTGCCTAGCATTGCGGTGTTTGGAATTCTAATCGCCTTTGGACATTCCATACTTGCGCTGAGCGGCGAAGAGACTCTGGCCCAGGTCAACCGCGAGATTGCGGCGCCTAAACTGGTCAATCTGAAGCGTTCGGGCTTCATCATCTTCATCTACAGTCTGCTGTTCACTTCTCTGGTTTCTTTTTTTGCGAAGATGATCATCCCAGACGCAGACCGCAGCAAGTACTTCGACAACCTTATCGGCGGCCTTTCCATGTATCTTGTAGGCCCATTCGGATTGAAGCTCGCCTTTCATGCGTTCGTCGTTCTTGTAGGCGTGCTCATTCTGTCGGGAGCCGTTAACACCGCAATCATCGGATCCAATGGCGTGCTGAATCGTGTGGCCGAAGACGGAGTTTTGCCACCCTGGTTCCGGCAGCCTCACGCTCAGCACGGTACTACGCACCGGTTGATCAACATGATCGTTGTGCTGCAACTGATTACCATCGTGATCAGTCACGGTGACGTGTATCTTTTGGGTGAAGCTTATGCGTTTGGGGTGATCTGGAGCTTCGCGATGAAGTCTCTCGCTGTTCTGGTTCTGCGGTATAAGCGTCCTGGCGAGCGCGGCTTTAAAGTGCCGTTCAACTTCAGCATTCGCGGATTCGAAATCCCGGTCGGGCTGATCCTGATTACGGCTTCGCTTTTTGCGATCGCCGGAATCAATCTGTTCACAAAGAGAGTCGCCACCCTATCGGGGTTGATGTTTACTGCCGTTATCTTCTGTGCGTTCACCTTAAGTGAGCGTCAAAACAAGAGGGTGAATCCAGCTGCGAGAGAGGCTCGGGGCGAAGAGGACGAAGTAGAAAATTTCCGCCTTGAGGAACGGGATAACGTCTCAGCCTTTACGCTGCCCATCCGGCCAGGCAATACCCTTGTTGCCATTGAAGACCCGGAACACCTGCAACACGTAACGCTTGCTCTGCAAGAACTGAATCCAGATGAGTCTGAAATCATCGCGCTTCATGCCCGCCGGAACACACCTGAAACCGATGATGCCAGTGCTTCTCAAATGTTCTCAGAGCGTGAACAGGAGCTGTTCAGCAAAGTTGTCCACTATGCAGAGAAAGAGGGCAAGCCGGTCAAGCTGCTTGCGATTTCTGCAGAACAACCATTACATGCGGTTTTGCAAACAGCGCACAAGCTGCGCTCGTCACGAGTGATGGTCAGCTGTTCAAAAGATAAAAAGCCCGCCGATCAGGAACGGGCTATTGCTTATGCGTGGGAACAGCTGATTGCGCCGAGACCAACGCTAAGCGTCGAGATCGTCCCGCTTGGTGACGAGCAACCTTGGTTTGCTGAACTCGGCCCTCACCTCACCAGGCTATCTGCTGCGGACGAGGAGCGAACGCATCGCTTATGGTCCCAGTTTGCTGAGTCTAGCAACGGCAAGCTTCCTCAGCATAGCGACATCTTAGGCCTAGCTATCAGGCGCTTGGAACAGCAACTGCAAGGCGATCAGTCCGCAAGTCTACGAGCGGAGTTGGCCGACCTTGTGGAGTTGCAACGATCATTGGAGAGAGTCTCTTATTACGAAGAGCAGCCAGCTGGTTGAGCTCGCAAGAACGCAGATACTGAGCAATTGAAAAGCTACGCGGTTACGAGTTCTCTTGTATCCACCGTTAACTTGCGCTGGCTCTCGAACTTCGCAATCTCATCCTGCTGCTTCAAAATGTAGCCGAGTTCGTCTACTCCTTCCAGCATGCAAGTTTTAGCAAACGACTCGAGTGGAAACACCACCGTCTCACCGTCGGGCAAAGTCAACGTCTGCGATGTCAGATCCACTTGGACGGTGGCGGCCGGGTCAGTTTGTAAAATTCCAAATAGCCGCTCCTGTGTTTCTCGCGGAACAACGATCGGCAGTAAAGAATTCTTCAGCGCATTGCCTCGAAAGATGTCAGCAAAAGAAGTGCTGACAACGGCACGGAAACCATATTGCACCAGTGCCCACGGCGCATGTTCGCGAGAACTACCGCATCCGAAATTATCTCCGGCCAGTAAGACATTTGCCGCGTGTCCTTCCGGCCGATTGAGAATGAACTCCGGTTTCGGATTGCCGTCCGCATCGTATCGCCAATCGTAGAACAAATTGTCGCCGAGCCCCGCCTTCGAGATCGTCTTCAGGAAGCGTGCCGGGATGATCTGGTCGGTGTCCAGATTATCAATTGGAAGCGGTGCCAGCCGGCTGGTAAACGCGGTGAATCTTTCCATGATGATGCCTTCCGTTTTTATCGGAACATAGTGCGAACGTCAGTAACCACGCCGGTGAGAGCGCTGGCAGCTGCAGTTAGAGGACTGGCTAGAAACGTTCGTCCTCCTTTGCCCTGCCGTCCTTCAAAATTGCGGTTACTGGTGGAGACGCTATATTCGCCGGGCTGCAGTTGATCGCCGTTCATTGCAATGCACATGGAGCAGCCAGCCTCTCGCCAATCGGCGCCAGCACTGCGAAACACCTGGTCTAAACCTTCCGCCTGCGCCTGTTCTTTCACCTGTTGCGAACCCGGCACCACCATTACGCGCACGTTAGGACTGAACGTCTTGCCTTTAATCAGTGCCGCAGCCGTACGCAGATCTGAGATACGCGAGTTGGTACAGCTTCCAATAAAGACTACATTAACTGGGTGACCTAGCAATGGCTTGCCGGATGGCAGATCCATATAGCGCAGCGCCTTGCTCAGCGTGTCGCGTTCCAGCGGATCACTTAACGAAAGCGGGTCAGGAACTGGCGCCGTGATGGAAATGCCCATCCCTGGATTCGTGCCGAAAGTAATCATCGGTTCCAGTGCGCTCGCGTCGATGTCGATGCGCTTGTCGTACGTTGCGCCTTCATCTGTTGGCAACTGCCGCCACGATTGCAGCGCACGCTCCCACGCCTCGCCCTTCGGCGCATGGGGGCGCGTTGACAAGTACTGATAAGTGGTGTCGTCAGGCGCAACCAACCCGGCCCGCGCACCGCCCTCAATCGACATGTTGCAAATAGTCATTCGCTCTTCCATTGAACAGGCGCGAATAGCCGAGCCTGTGTACTCAAACACACAGCCGGTACCGCCACCAATGCCAATACGCGAAATAAGGTTCAGAACGATATCTTTGGCGCCGACACCGGCTTTGAGCGTGCCATCTACCCGAACTTCGAACGTTTGAGACGGCGTCTGCAGAAGGCATTGCGTTGCCAGCACATGCTCGACCTGGCTGGTGCCGATACCGAATGCGAGCGCACCGAAAGCTCCGTGCGTTGCCGTATGGCTGTCACCGCAAACCACCGTCATGCCAGGCTGCGTGACGCCTTGCTCGGGACCGATAATGTGCACGATGCCCTGGTTCTTGCTGTGCGGGCCAAAGAACGGGATACCGAACTCCCGGCAGTTTGTCTCGAACTGATTGATTTGTGTCTCGGCGATCTTATCGAGAATCGGGAGGTTGCGATCGTGCGTCGGAATGCTGTGGTCAGTCGTGCCTAGCGTTAAATCAGGTCGGCGCACAGTGAGGCCGCGCTCACGCAAGCCGGCAAAAGCCTGCGGCGATGTGACCTCATGCACCAGGTGCAAATCGATATACAGCAGTGTTGGAGCGCCCTCGCGCTGCGTAACAACGTGGCGATCCCACACCTTCTCAATAATTGTCTGCGGCTTTGTACCGAAGCCGCTGATTCCGTTCTGTCCCATCTATACTTTCAAACCTGCCTTCTTACTTTGATTCGACACCAGCCATCAGATGGCTGCAAACTGCGTCACCCACTTCGCCAGTGCTGGCTGCCGCGCGTCCTTGACGTTGTAAGTCTGCGGTGACGGTGCCACTCTCTAAGACGTTCTCCATCGCCCGATAGATTGCACCTGCTTCTTCGGTTAATCCAAAGCTGTACTCGAGCATAGCCGCAACTGAGCCGATGGCTCCAAATGGATTCGCCTTGCCTTGTCCTGCGATGTCCGGTGCCGAGCCATGCACCGGCTCATATAATCCTACGAATGCGCCAGACGGACGCTTACTGCCAATCGAGGCCGACGGCAGCATACCGATCGAACCCGTTAAGACAGCCCCTTCGTCGCTCAAAATGTCACCGAACAGATTTTCGGTCAGCAGCACGTCAAAACGCTTCGGATTCAGGACAAGCTGCATCGCGCAGTTATCAACTAATAAGTGATCGAGTGCCACCGCCGAATAGTTCGCAGCGACCTCGGAAACTACCTTGCGCCAGAGTTGCGAATTTTCCAGCACATTAGACTTGTCGACGCTGGTTACTTTCTTACGGCGCTTTGCAGCCAACTGAAAAGCAACATGTGCGACGCGCTCAATCTCGGGCCGAGTATAAGCCATCGTGTTCACAGCACGCTCTTCGGCACCGCTCCCAAAGATGCCGCGTGGCGTACCGTAATATAAACCGCCCGTCAGCTCGCGCACGATAATCATGTCTGCGCCATCAGCTAAGTGGTTCTTCAGGGGCGAAGCATCAAGCAGCGTACGATACGAACGCACCGGCCGCAGATTCGCGAACACTTCCAAAACCTTACGAATTCCGAGCAGCCCGCGCTCGGGCCTCAGTTCCGGTGGCGCATCGTCGAACTCCGGCAACCCCACAGCCCCCATCAAAGTCGCATCGGCTTCCAGCGCCAGCCTGCGCGTCTCATCAGGAAACGGAGTGCCAGTCTTGTGAATCGCTGTCCCACCAAGCAGCCCTTCGCTGAGCAATAAATGATGTCCGAACTGATTTGAGATCTCGTGAAGCACTTTGACTGCTTCGGCCGTTACTTCGGTGCCGATGCCGTCGCCCGGAAGAATTAAAATTTTCAGATCCATCTATCGACTAACCGTTGCAGGAGCTTGCGCCGTCTGTTCCAATCGCTGCCCGGCAATGGAGCGGATCATGCCCGCAATCTCCTCGTTGCGCATGCCCTTCTTGTTATCAGCCATGGACGTAAACTGCAAATAGAGCTGATCCAATTCTTCGCGAGTTAACTGAAATCCAAGGTCTTCGGCGCGTTTGCTTAGAGCGTGACGCCCGCTATGTTTACCCAACACCAGCCGGCTTTCCGGAACACCCACGCTTGCCGGAGAGATAATCTCGTAGGTCGATTTCTCCTTTAGATACCCATCCTGATGAATGCCTGCCTCATGCGCAAATGCATTCTCACCGACAATGGCCTTGTTCGGTTGAGGCCCAAAACAGATGAACCGCGTCAGGGTCTGGCTTGCTCCATAAAGCTGTTCCGTTTGTATGGCTGTTTCAAACGGCAAGCGATCCGGCCGGGTCCGCATAGCCATGACAACCTCTTCCAAAGCCGCGTTGCCGGCCCGCTCACCAATGCCATTGATGGTGCATTCCACCTGGCGTGCGCCTGCCTGCACTGCGGCGAGCGAATTAGCAACCGCCAATCCCAAGTCGTCATGGCAATGCACGCTCACGATTGCTCTATCGCCCAGTTGCTGGACCATTGTGCCTATCAGCTGAGCATATTCTTCCGGAACCGAGTAACCAACCGTATCGGGCAGGTTCACCGTGCGCGCACCAGCTTCTACCACCGCGTTACAGATCTCCTTCAGGTAAGTAAGCTCAGTGCGTGTGGCATCTTCCGCCGAGAACTCCACATCATCCACAAAGGTACGGGCCAGCCTCACGGCTGCAACCGCTTCGTCAAAGACCTGCTCGCGCGACTTCTTTAACTTGTATTTTAAATGAATGTCGCTGGTGGCAATGAATAAATGAATGCGCGGTCGCTTGGCCTGCAACAATGCTTTCGCTGCCAGTTCGATGTCTTTAGTCGAAGCACGCGCCAGGGCAGCTACCTGTACCGAAGGGAACCGTTTACTCACTGCTTCCACTGCTTCAAAATCGCCATCAGACGCTATCGGAAAGCCGGCTTCCAAAATGTCAACACCCAAATCCACCAGTCGTCCGGCCATTTCTAGCTTTTCGAATGTGGTCATGGTGCAACCAGGAGATTGTTCGCCATCGCGAAGGGTAGTATCGAAGATGTAAACTCGGCTCAAATTACGCTCCTATTAACCGATTTCTTTTTATGGTAGAGGGAGCTTGTCGATTATGCAAATTTATACTAATGGATAATACTATTAGTTGCACTAATACAAACTACGCCCGGGCGGGTGGGCGTCATGGAACTCTATCCTCTTAAAGTTTTTCTGACAGTTGCGACAGAACGCAGCTTTTCACGTGCCGGAGAAAAATTACTTAGAACACAGCCTGCAATATCGATCGCGATTCAACGGCTCGAAAGCGATTTAAAAGAAAAGTTGATTGATCGCTCGGGACGCGAACTCCTGCTGACCGATGCAGGCCGGGTGGTGCTGGAGTATGCTCGGCGCTTTCAGCATCTTGAATCAGATCTGGAGAACGCGTTGCGCGAGCTTCGGGATAACTATGCCGGACGGGTCGCAATCGGCGCCAACGAAAGCACGTCGCTGTACCTGATCCAGCACATTGAACAGTATCGTCGCGTGTTCCCCAAGATCAAAGTTCAAGTACGGCGGTCCGAGTCGAGCAAAATTCCATCTCAGCTGCTTGATGGCGAACTGGAGCTGGGCGTGATCAGCTACGATCCCGGTGACGATCATCTGCATTCCCAGGTGATCTACACCGATCGCCTTACCCTGATTGTTTCCCCCAAGCATCGTTTTGCCGGTCGGGAAGAGTTGTCCATTACCGATCTGGATATGGAAACGTTCATCGCGCACAACGTGCTGTCGCCATATCGCGAACTGGTGATTCGTGAGTTTCAGCGCCACAAGGTGCCGCTCAACATGGATGTCGAGATGCCGACGGTGGAAACCATCCGGCGCTTGGTGCAGCTAAACGAGGGCGTTGCGTTTCTGCCGCGCATGTGTGTGGAACAGGAGATCAAGCAAGGTTTGCTTCATGAAATTCGAGTGAAGGAGCTGAATGTGGAGCGCAAAATCCGCCTGGTGTACCCGGCGCGCCGTGCGCTGAGCCATGCCGCCAAGGCATTTCTCGATGTAGTGAAAAAGTCGAATCAGGAAACGGAGCAACTGCAGGAACGGGTGTGAACGGGCGCATAGCGGTTGTGGGAGGCGGCATTATTGGCCTCTCGGTTGCCTGGCGGTTGGCTCAGTCAGGCTGGCAGGTTGACGTTTTCGATAGAGGGCAAGCGGGGCAAGAGGCAAGCTGGGCAGCAGCAGGCATGCTTGCTCCGGGCGGGGAAGTGGACAGCGACTCCGCTCTGGCTGACCTCGCGATTGAGTCCAGGCGGTTGTACCGGGACTTCGTCACAGCGCTTGAAGCGGAGACGGGCACCTCCATCGATATGCAGGAAGCAGGTGCGCTTGAGCTGACTTATTCAGAAGAGGATCTGCAACGGCTGCACGAAAAAGCGAACGTCCAGTCTGCCATTGGCATTACCTCCCGACCGCTGGCGCCTAAGCAGATTGAAACGTTCTGGCCTCGCGTGCGACGGGATGGGCTGGCCGGTGCGCGTTTCTATCCCGAAGACGGCCTCGTTAATCCGCGTGAAATGGTGATTGCGTTAAAGGCAGCCGTCCAGGCACGAGGCGTCCATCTTCACGAAGGCCATGCTGTCACGGCCGTGCGGGTCAGCGATATATACGGCGATGTAACGGCTGCCGGCACGGATTACCGCTTCCAGGCTGTTGTAATTGCCCTAGGTGCCTGGAGTAGCGCGCTGCCTGTTGCGGGCGTGCCTTCACTGCCCGAATCCTATCCGGTCAAAGGCCATCTGATCGGATATCGTCAGCCTGAGCAAACGTGCGGCACCATCATTCGGCATGGGCATACCTACCTGCTGCAACGCGCGAATGGATTGCTGATTGTCGGAGCTTCAGTCGAGCACGCCGGCTTTGATCGTACGGTGAATCCCGACACTGCCGATGTGCTGGCGCGTGAAGCTGCCTTGGTGTTTCCGCATCTGGCTGAGACTACGCCCAGTCAGGTATGGATCGGCTTTCGGCCTGGTAGCGAACAGTTGCGGGTTGGGCCGTGGCACTCGCCGAGACTGCAGCTTGCTTATGGACACTATCGCAACGGTATTCTGCTCGCGCCGGTGACCGCTGATCGAATTGCCGCGTCCATTAACGCCAGTTTGCGAAAGCAGTAGTTCGTTTCTGCTGCACCTGCTGTAACAGTGTTCCCACCCGGCTGCGCCGCCTCAGAAGTGTTTCAAGAACTTGCTCCAGGGCTTCCTCGTCGCCTTGCAGCCACACGCTGGGAATCTCGCGCCACGCTGAATCGACCACTTCAGCTGGAAAGTTTTCTACCATGGCAAGCCCCGGCTGGG
>CAXTWQ010000059.1:10976-27444 GCA_964248065.1 uncultured Bryobacteraceae bacterium
CCCACGGCTGGAACGCATCCACAGATCGAACCTCGTCGTACACCGAAGTTCGAAAGTAAAGCCCTTGAATCGGCGAATCAGAGAATTGCCAGCTTGAGCCGTTGAAGGCAAAGCCGTGGTCGATCATCTGAGCGAAGAAACCGACACGCGCCGGTGTTTCTCCCTTCAACGGCGTCCACGTTTTCGCTTTAGCGCGAAAGAACACAGCCTGCCGCGAATCGGCATTTCCAATCCATTTATCGAAAACAAGAATGCCAAGAAAGTCGGCGCGATTTTCTACTTTAGTGAGGAGCTTGTCAGGAAGAAAATCGAAGATGGCTACACGGTCCGGATTGACGGCCAGGCGGGACCCAAAATGCAGGCCGGCAGGAATTGGCTCGCGCCGCGTACCCAAAGAGAGATATAAATCCGGGTTGTCGTCAATGAACTCCTGAGTGAGCTCAACCACGGCGGTATCGGGAACGTGAATTTGTAGATAACGCAGGAAGGCGCAGGCTAGCCATTCGTTTACCAGGATGCGGCGATGCTGCGGGTTGTTGGTAAATTTGACAACGTAAAAGGCGCCATCTTCGCCTTCTACCATGTGGGCTTGTGCGCCACCACGCATCTTGCGGATCAATTTTCGGGCGCGAACCGGCATAGGCCAAATCGAAATGGTAGCGGATGCGAAAATCAGGAGTACATTCCGAGGAGAAAAGACATTAGATGCCCGAAGAGACCGCTCCCAAGCAAGACGAAAAGAAGAACACTGACGAAGTCGCGCTGGAGCTGATGAAGTTTATTGCCGTGACAACCGGCTATGGTAAGGGAAGCTCGTCGAACACTGGCTTTGGCGGCAAAGGCGCCCGGTCCAGCGAGGAGTACGCTGAATCGCTACTGGAGCTGTTTGACCGTTGCCGCGCGGCCGTTAACAAAACTAGTTAGTTCGATCTTTGAGGCGACTCCGGCCTAACTGCGATGCCTGCCGGCACCCACGAGCAGAAAATTTGCTTGCTGATTGCGCAGCGGCTGGGGTCGGCCTGTACCTGTTCTGTGAACGTCTGTAGCAACGCGGGCTTTGCGGTCGCCACAATTGCCATATTGTGGTCTGATTGGCTGCTGCGGAGCAGGTAAATGAGGCGGATGAGCCCCGCCTTTTCCGGCAATGCAAACGGTAATTGGGGCGGCTCTGCCTCAGGCCTGGCGACGCCGTCCTTGGTGATTTCTGCCGACGCGAATCGAAGCCTTACCTTGCCGCTGCCGCGCGCTTCAATGGCGTAATAGGAGCTTGAGTAGCCAACTAGATTGGAGGCCGACAACACTATCGTGCTTCCTTCCTGCTTCTGCGAACCTGTGATCACAGAAGAGGTGCCGGGCTTAACAATTGGCATCACAATGCGCAATCGCCCGCCCGGTTGAAGGTCAAGGAAGGAATCATTGCGCAACTGATCTGGTGAAGCCGGCTGCTTCGTTGTTACAGTGTGAGCGCAGCTCGTTATCAGTGTGAACAAAAAGGCCGAACAAAGCGACAGAAACGTTCTATGCCAGCAATAAGAATAGCGGCCCTGTTCTTTATCAGCATGCAAGTCGTATTGGCAACTGATCAGCCTAAGCCGCTTGGTGTGTTGATCGATGTCGGAGGGCAGCATCTTCACCTATACTGTACCGGCACTGGAAGTCCAACGGTCATGGTTGTCGGCGGTGCTTTTTCGTTCGATTGGGCGCTGGTGCAAGAGCCGGTTGCTCGGTTTACTCGAATCTGCACGTACGATCCGTCCGGAACAGCATGGAGCGATTCCGTTCCGCAAGGCAAGGCTCTCAGTTGCATTGACAGAGTAGAGGAGATCCACCGTCTCCAGCAAGCTTCCAACTTGCAAGGTCCTTACATTCTCGTTGGATACTCGATCGGTGGCCTGTATGCTCGGCTCTACGCGCAAAGGTACCCTCAAGATGTCCTTGGAATTATGTTGGTTGACCATGCCTTCACCGATGTTGCTCCAGATGCGAATTTGAAGGCGCCCGTTTCACCCAACTATGACAGCCCGCCTGTTCTGATCTCTGCCGAACCGATCGCCCCTGGCCTGGAAGACGATGAGAACTTTCGCCGACTACCTCCTTGGGCTCAGCAGATGCACTCATGGGCGATGGCAAACCACCCTGTTCGCCCAACTGCCGCGCTCGCAGAGCAATGTGCGGACCTGCTCAATCAATTAACGGGGCAGCAGCCATTTCCGCTCGCCGCTAAGCCTTTGGTTATCATCAGCACCGAGAATGAGACACCCGGTTATCAGCTATTGCAGAAAAAGCTTCTTTCGCTATCGCGCAACAGCAAACAAATCGTGGCTCATAGAAGCTCTCACGCCGTGATCATAAATCAACCCGAGATAGTCGTTGAAGGCATTCGTCAAGTTGCAAATGCGATTCGCAATGGGCGGCGCTAGTAAGCTACGGCGAAGCTGAACCGGAGGGCTCGGTCTCGAGCTCCAAACCGTAGGTCGCAAACCAATGATAAAAGCTGATCCATCGACACCAGGGCCACACGAATTCGTCCTGGAAAGTCGTAGACGAAACTTAGATCGATTTGTGTCTGCAGCTACATCTCGCTATTTGTAACAGAGCGAATCCAACTCGAAATCTTCTGGAGCGCTACCGGCGCAATGGTCTCACTGATCTCTGGGTATTCGCTAGGCGAGCCGGTCTTCGCTGTCTGGAATAGATGGTTCAACCCGGGCAGTTCAGCCACTTCGTACTTCGGATTACCACTGCTCTTCAGCGCCTCTCGAATCGGGGGTAGGTTCTGGTCTGGCAACACCTGCAAATCCTTATCGCCATTAATAGCAAGCACAGGACAGGCAACCTTCCGTAGCGCAACTGCCGGATCGTACTGACTGAAATATTGGAACCAAGGTGACCGGAGTTGATTCAGCTGTGCTTCCACTTGAGTGTCTGAAAGTTTCGCACCCAGGACTTCGCGGATTTTTGCTTGCAAAGGCGCTTTCTCCCGCTCGTGTTCCGAAAACAAGATAAGAGTCCGTTGGTCGGCTGCAGCCTTCTCCGCTTCCGCATGGCTCTTGCCGCTTGCTTCCAGAATGGCCCGGACTTGCGCAGGCATCACCTCGTCCCCACGTACGCCGGTTCCTGCCATCATCACGATGAAAGCAACATCGGGATTGAGCGCTGCGATCATGGGCGCGATAATGCCGCCTTCGCTGTGACCAATCAAACCCATCTTCTTTGGATCGACCTCGGGCCGAGTCTTCAAATACGAAAGACCTGCCTCAGCATCGGTAGCCAAATCAGCCGTTGTCGCCTTTTCAAAAACTCCAGTCGATTTGCCAACACCTCGATCGTCTGCCCGAAGAACGACGATACCCTGACGGGTTAGATAGTCGGAGAGGACCAGAAACGGGCGGTGACCCATCAGGCTCTCGTCTCGATCTTGGGGGCCCGAGCCAGTGATCAGCACAACAGCCGGATGCTTGCCCTCGGCTTTGGGTATCGTCAACGTTCCGCTTAGGTGGACCTTCTGCGCCTGATTGTCATAGCCCACCTCTTCTTCGCGATAAGGGTAGGGCTTTACTGGATTTTGTGGACGCGGCCTTTCTAACTGTGCCGCGTCCTTGGTTCGCGATAAGACCAGGGGAACGCTCGCACCATTCTGGGTAAAGGTTCCGGTAATGGTATTGCGGTCCTCAGATATCTTTCCTTCGAAGATGGCTCCAAGCGTTTTCATCTCCATCTTGAGGGACGAACCGGTTCTGGTGACTGACGAGACGGGCAAACCTTTTGCCCCCTGATCGGGACTGTCCGCCGTAGCTGTCAATCCATCGGCAGTGTTGAGGATATGAAATACCAGCCGGAGTTTGGCACTGCCAAAATCAAGAGCTCCAAGCCAGACGCCATCAATGTCTGGGGGCTGAGCACGTCCGTGTTCTATCGGCTTAGGCGTCCCGCGCTGGAAATCGAGCGGCAATGGCTGTCCCTGTGTCCAGGTCCCCGCTATGACGCTAGCATCGCTGCTTACCTTTCCTTCATACGAGCCATGTAACGACTCAATACGCAGCTTAAGGTCAGAACCTTGCAGAGTTGCGGATGTCACAGGGATGCCGTTAGCTCCCTGGTCCACGCTGTCCAGCGTCGCCTTTAGAGCGCCGTTGTCGCCCCTGGCGATGTGTAAGAGGAGATGTAACTCAGCGCCCCCTGCTTTCAAAGTGCCGTGCCAATCGCCAAGGATATCTTGCGCCTGTAGTATGCCAACCGACAATGCGCTCAATAGACACATCCAGGCAGCCTTTAGCATGTTTCAACGACTCCTTTTTAAGTGGACACCTGGGTCGACACGAATCGCATTGTACAGGTGAGCGCCTACGACAAGCAGTCTGCTCGCAATTGCGCCCGGCCAGCAAATCCTTCGCGTGACAGATCAACTAGCGGTACAAAGGAGAGCGATGTAGCTATGGAATAGCTATGCCGTCACTCCAAACATCGCGCAGCGGCCGCTGAACCGCTGCGCAAGAAAGAAGCTGTCTTACCGCCTCTTAGTCGAAGTCTTCGCTGCGGACTTCTTCGCCACAACCTTCTTAGCCACCGTCTTCTTAGCGGAAGGCGCGCTCTTCTTCGCGGCCTTTTTTGGAGGAGCACCCTTCTTCGCCGGTAGCTTCTTGGCCGGAGCTTTCTTTGCAACCGCTTTCTTAAGGGGCACTTTCACCGCGGTCTTCTTCGCAATCACCTTCTTAGCAGCAGTGGCCTTGACCGGCGCAGTTTTCTTAGCCGTCGTTGCTCCTCTGCCCGAAGAAGCTTTTTTTACAACGCCCTTTGACTTGACCGGCGATGCTGCTGAAGTCTTCTTCGCCGTGCTCTTCTTCGTTACCGTCTTCTTGGGTGCTGGTGATTCATCGGGAGCAGCTTTCTCGGTCTCGCCGCTCTTTGACTCGCCTTCAATTTCAACGTCGGGAGGCAGCACTACTTTGCCAGCTACGTCCTCATTCAGGTCCGCTTCTTCCTCGGCTCCTTCTTTCGCCTCAGAAGCAGCGGCGGGAGTGTGACGGCCTACTCCACTATTGCCATTCTGATGATTGTGACTCGGAGCGTGCTTCCCGGGTGTAGGCTGGGCAGCTACCGGTTCCTCTTCGTCATCATCGTCCTCGTCGGATTCTTCTTTATCCGACTCTCTTTCGACATGTTCATCTTCATAGTCGAAGTCGTCGTCTTCGTCATCTGCCGGCGTCAACCAATAGCTCAGGCTCACTGATCCTCCTCACGCACTCACACAAAGAGTGCGAACACAACTGTAGAAAAATGATTTCACAAGATGTGCGGATAAGCAAACAAAACTCGACGCCTCAAGCGCTAATTAGCTTCGATTTAACGAGCAAATGAGCGAACGTGAAGGGAAGTCTTGTGGGTGAGTAATGCGGCGGCAAACCGGTGCTGCGAGGCGATGTGAGTACCGCGGCGAACTGCCGATGATTTGCTGGAAGAAACTGCAGAGCCAACTGTCCGCGCATTGCGTGAACCACGAATTTTGCGAGACGCAACCGGCTCAGGATGAAACGAAGCCGGAATCAGCAGAACGTCACCTTTGCCCAATGTATCGGACGTATGATTCACAGCCATGATGCGATCTGTGCTCATGTGATAAGTGCGTGCAATTGCTTCGAGAGTGTCACCGGTGTCGACATGATGAAGACGCCAGGCGGTGCGATTCGCTGCGGGCACCGATTCGAGTGCGGCCTGGGTAGCCTCAGCAGAACCTTTCGGTACATGAATCTGAAATCCGCCAGGAGCTACTTGCTTCAGCAGAGATGGGTTCAGATCCCGAATGGTAGACAAGGGCTGCCTTGTGGCATCAGCAATCAGGTTCAGGTTGGTCGTTGCCGTGAGCTGAATGTTGTCGTACTCGGACGGCTGCTCATAGTCAATGCTCTCCAAGCCATAGTCGCTCGGATTCTTAGCCATGATCGTCATAGCAATAATGATGGGCACGTAGTTGGAAGTCTCTTTAGGCAGCGCGTGCCGCTTCAGCAGCTCCCAGTAGTCGGCATAGCCCGTACGCTCTACCGCACGGTCCACGTTGCCCGCACCGCAGTTGTATGCAGCCATGGCGAGATACCAATCGCCATAACGAGCGTGAAGGCTCTTCAGGTATTTAGCAGCAGCCCGCGTGGCCTTCTCAGGATCGAACCGCTCATCGAAGTCGCCCGTACGAACCAGATCGTAGATTGCGCCTGTGCCTGGAATGAACTGCCACATTCCCACTGCCTGCTTGTTCGAGATAGCGCGAGGGAGGAAACCGGATTCGGCCTGCGCCAGGTAAATCAACTCTTCCGGAACGTCTTCTTCGGCCAGCACCCGCTGAATTAATGCGCGATATCGGCCTGAACGGCGGAAACCCGAGAGCAGAATCGCTCTTCCGCGATCAGTGGAGAAGTAATGCACATAGCTCAAAACCGGATCGGACAACTCCAGGGGAATGCCGGACGTCGTCTTATGCAACTCACCTTTCAGCTTCGACGCAATCTTCTCGTCGGCAGGGAAAGTCATGTTGCTGATTTCATCGATCGGAGCCTTATCGAAGGCCACTTCCCCATCGTTGGTTTGACCAGCGCCCAGCTTCTCGACATCGAACCGATAAATCAGGTCGCAGATTTCATCCAGATGCCGCTCCAGCCGTCGATGGTCGGGCAGAGACTCTGGCGCATTCAGAAGAGCATCTACGGCCTAATCTAATTAGCGGGGCGCTCCATGGGTATCGCCCTGAAAATAAAACTGTTTGCCATTGCTGACATGAAGGTCTGCACGGCGGAGGCGATCGTCGCCATCGGCTGAGTGCTGGAGACTGCTGTCAGGTGTTGGCGCCGCAGGCGTCTCAGCCTTATTGGTAGCAGGAAGGCTGGCAGCGGAACAACCACCCCAGGAGAGCAGCATCGCGAAGGAGAACTTAACTGCTGCTGATCGAGAGAACAATATCATTCAATAAACGCTTCTTATCCCAGACGTATTTATGAACGGCATCATCACTGTAACTGAGCTTGCGCAGCTCCGTCAAGTAAAAACTTCCTAATGGATCCCGAAACCGGGAGCTCCCTTCGTAAATTAGTAGACGTACGCAGGCACAAGTTTCATTAAATTCATAAATGTAAACTCGTGCCTGACTCTTAGCCTCTACCGGGTTAAGACCGGTTGGTTTTCACGGCTGGAGATCACGCGATCAATCATGCCGTACTCCAAAGCAGCTTCCGGCTCCAGAATGTAGTCGCGATCAACGTCCCGGGCGATCTTGTCAACCGTTTGTCCGGTCGCCTCTGCCAGAATCTCGTTCAGGGACTGGCGCATTCTGAGAATCTCGCGAGCATAAATATCGATATCGGCAGCCTGACCGCCCAAACCGCTCATCGATGGCTGGTGAATGAGAATGCGCGAATGAGGAAGGCTGAAGCGCTTACCCTTAGTACCGCAGGCGAGCAGGACGGCTGCCATGGACGCAGCTTGTCCTAGACAGTAAGTAACAATGTCCGGCTCCACCAGGCGCATTGTGTCCAGAATGGCCAATCCGGCCGTGATGGATCCTCCGGGCGAGTTCAGATAAATAGAGATATCCCGCTCAGGATCCTCGGCGGCTAAGAATAACATCTGAGCAATGGCCAGGTTTGCGACATTATCGTCAATGGGAGTACCAATAAAGATAATGTTTTCCTTGAGAAGACGGGAGTAGATGTCATACGCCCGTTCGCCCCTCGAGGTCTGCTCTACCACCATGGGCACCAGTACTGAATTGTTCATTTACCAAATCCTTCACTGCGCAGCTGACATGCAAATGCAAAAAAGCGCCAGTACCCCAATGATATAGGATTCGCTCGAGTACCATGACCGGGTTTTAAGGCGTCAATGAGGAAAGCAGGAGTTGTCTGGAGAGAAAGATTACCGGGGGCTTCACACTAATACACAGGGACTTTGGGTAGACTCTGAACGAAATGGTTTGCAGACCTACTGATGTGGAGGAGAACTGCTGATTAAAAGTAAAGAGGTAAGTCCCGCAAAACAGCTATGAGGGTCTTGATAGCCGACGATAGTTTGACCTCGCGCACGATGCTGAAGCGTGCGCTTGTGAGTTGGGGCTATGAAGTCACCAGTGTTGAAAATGGCACGGAGGCATGGGATGTGCTTTCGCAGCCGGACGCACCTAGCCTCGCAATCCTCGATTGGGTGATGCCGGGAGGGCTAACCGGCCCGGAAGTGTGCCAAAAGGTACGGGAGCAGCGGCGCGAACCTTACACGTACATTATTCTGCTCACATCCAAGGGAACGAAGGATGAAACGGTAGAGGGTATGGGCGCCGGTGCCGACGATTACGTGATCAAGCCCTTCGACAATCACGAACTTCAAGTGCGGCTGCGGGCAGGAAAACGGATTATCGATCTTCAGTTGGAACTCCTGGCCGCACGTGAGGAGTTGCGCGACAGAGCAAATAAAGATTTGCTCACCATGCTGCCAAATCGGTCAGCAATTCACTCCACATTGGAAGGTGAGCTGGCGCGCTGCCATCGGGATGGGCGGACGGTAGGCGTGATTTTGCTCGACATTGATCACTTTAAGAGGATCAATGACACTTACGGTCACTTTGCCGGCGACGTGGTTCTGAAAGAAACAGCTTCCCGGCTAAAAGGTAATATCAGACCGTATGATCAGGTGGGCCGCTATGGTGGGGAAGAGTTCTTAGTTGTGCTCCCCAATTGCGATCTGGATCAGGCCAGGATGCAGGCCGAACGTTTGCGTTTCCGCCTGGCTGCAGCACCAGTCAGCGTGGACGGAGTCGACATTCACGTCTCGGCCAGCTTCGGCGTCACGATTTCGGACGCTACGCTGCGAAATTCCGAGATGCTGGTCCGCGTAGCTGACGAAGCGCTTTACCGATCCAAGGCCGACGGCCGTAACCGCGTCTCGAGCTTGCTGCTGGAAGACTCAAATTTCGGCTTCGTGAAAAGCTAAAATCTCCTTGTTATACTTAGTTTCGTTGCGCCCGTAGCTCAGCTGGATAGAGCGTCTGGCTACGAACCAGAAGGCCGGGTGTTCGAATCACTCCGGGCGCACCATAACCTCTTCCTCTATAATCGGTTCTTTTAATGAACCGACATCCTTTAGGCCTTTCTCTTGCTCTCTTCCTGCTGAGCGCCCTGCCGACTGCAGCGGCCATTCGGCTCGATGTTGACCTGACCGATGCTCCGCGTCGATTAATCCACGCACACTTGCAAATTCCGGCGACGGCTGGTCCGCTGACGCTGGAGTATCCGCAGTGGATTCCGGGCAACCATCGTCCTACCGGACCAATTGACAACCTGGCGGGCGTCTTCATCAAAGCAGGCGGGAAGGATCTCGCTTGGCAGCGGGACAGCGTGGACATGTATGCCATCCATCTGACCGTTCCGGAAAACGTCAGCAATATCGATGTTAGCCTGGACTTCCTTGCCGTGCCAGGCGCGACCGGGTCCGGCGAAAATGGGTCCACCAGTCCGAACATGGCAGTGCTCGAATGGAACTGCGCCGTACTGTACCCGGCAGGTCAGCCGGTTGCGAATATCCCGGTCGAGGCGACGCTCACGCTACCTGATGGCTGGAAGTTCGGGACCGCGCTTAAGCTTGCTCATCAGAACGGCAACAAAGCTGCGTTCGAAACTGTGTCGCTCGAGATGCTGGTCGACTCTCCTGTCATTACCGGCAAATACTTTCGCGAATTTCCGCTCGCAACCGATGTCATGCCGAAGCACTTTTTAGATGTTGCGAGCGATGTCCCTGAGGAACTGGAACTGAAGCCGACTCTGATCGACTCTTACTCCCGGCTGGTGCGGGAAGCTGGGGCACTCTACCGTTCGCGTCATTATGAGACGTATCATTTTCTGCTGAGTCTAAGCGACACGGTTCGGGGCGAGGGTCTGGAGCATCACCAGTCCAGCGACAACGGCATCAAGCAGAAGGGCTTGTCAGACCCGAATCTGTTTCTGTATGAAGCCGGTTTGCTGCCACATGAGTTCACTCATTCCTGGAATGGCAAGTACCGGCGGCCTATCGGCTTGGCGACTCCGGATTACAAGACGCCCATGCAGGGCAATCTTCTCTGGGTCTACGAAGGGATGACCGAGTATTGGGGCACTGTGCTGGCGGCTCGGTCCGGGCTGATTACAGCCGATGATTACCGTGATGTTCTGGCCCTTGACGTTGCGCAGCTCAATTCAACAGTGGGTCGAACGTGGCGCAATCTGGAAGACACGGCCATCGCTGCGCAGATTCTTCGGGGCGGCACCCCCGATTACAGCAACTGGCGCCGCCGCCAGGACTACTACATCGAGGGCGAACTGTTATGGCTGGATGCCGACACGACCATTCGCGCGCAAACGCAAGGCCGCAAGTCGCTGAATGATTTCGCGGGTGCCTTCCTCGGAGTGGGTGGCAATACCCCGCCCAAAGTTGTCCCTTACACGTTCGACGACCTGGTAACGGGACTAAACGCGGTGGCTCCCTATGACTGGCGCACATTTTTGAATGAGCGGTTACAGAGCCATGATCCTAAAGCGAACGTGCGCGGAATCGAACGAGCCGGCTACAAAGTTGTTTTTGCCGATAAGCCCACCCGTCTTCAATCGGCTGCACAGAGCCAATCAGGAAGCATCGACGCGGTATTCTCGCTAGGTCTGCGCGTCAACAAAGAGTCTGTTATTTCCGACGTCATCTTTGATTCTCTTGCTTTCAAAGCCGGACTAAGTCCCGGGACCAAGCTTGTCGCGGTGAATGGCCATGCGTATGACAAGGACTCGTTACCCAAGGCGATTCGTGAAGCAAAGCTGTCCAAACAGCCAATTGAGCTGATTACCTCGAATGCCGGGGAGTTCCGAACAGTGCGGCTCGACTACAGCGATGGCGAGCGCTATGTTCACGTTGAGCGCGTCAGCGGCAGCCCGGATTTACTGCAAGACATTCTGAAGCCGGCTACTCCGAAGAGCTGACAACAAAGCTAGAGCTGCACCACGCTCTTCAGCTACCACGAGACATACGGTTCTGAAGGTTCCGAAGGGGGTTCCGCAGGGGACAGCCTGACGTGAGGAGTTCGCCAAATCGCCCAAAAGTACATAGCGGACTGGGAAGTTCGCTGGTTTTGAGTAGCTGGTATCTCGGACAAGGAGAATACGCCGCAAAAATCTGCGCCGCCCCGTGTCAAACCGCATTCAGCACATATGCGACTACATGTCTGGGGGTTTAAGAAGACGCCAATGGGAAGATTGCAAAGTTAGCTTGCTCGTTGATAGATGGTCGCCAATGAACTGAAACGATTTTTTCGAAAGGAGAACTCTGGTACTCCTACAATTTTTAGCATCCGGAGAAGGTCTTTGCCTAAGTAAGCGAAAGTTGCGAACTTAGTTGACGGCTGGCACAAGTTAGACTGATTTGCGAACTCCTCACGTCAGGCTGTCCCCTTCGGAGCCCCCTTCGGAGCCCAGATTTACTGCAGGACATCTTGAGGACCGGCTAGCCCATAAACCAGAGAATCAGCTGGAGCAGAACAATTTCCTGCAGCCTTCAATCAGATAGATAAGATACTGTCTAAAGAGGAGCGTGCTCTGTGCGTCTTCCGGTCACGATTTTGGCATCAGTGTTCGCAACTTCTGCCTTGTTGGCAGCCGACCGCGCATCGCTTGCAGGAGCGGTTTTCGACAGCGCTGGTCGGCCTGTCGAGCACGCAACTGTGTTGGTTTACCATGCCGGTGTCAAGCATGGCTTCAGCACGTTTTGCCCAAGCTGTTATGTTGACTGCGGAAAGAGGGCGATCACCGGTCCGAATGGAAACTTCGTTATCAGGAATGTAGATTCTGAACTTCTCTTTGAGCTGCTGGCAGTTCGCGACGGGTTTCAACCGACGTCGATAAAGAAGGTCGATCCGTTGAGCCGGTCAATCTCAACGATAGTCCTTCGTCCCAGGCTGGACTCGGACAGTCCGCAAAAACTGGTGCGCGGTCGCGTAGTAGACGATCATGGCTTGGCGTTGCGTGACGCAGTCATTCAGCCGGTTGGCATTTCAAGTCACGAGTTCCCTGATGGCACTCCCAGCAAAGAGGAGGTGAGCCTGTATGGAACTCTCGACCGAGTTGAACCAATCTCAATATCGGATGAAAAGGGCAATTTCGAGCTTGCCAGCCAGAGACCTGCATCCGGAATGCTAGTTCAGGTTGAGGCTCGTGGTTTTGCGCCAAAGTTTCAGGCTCTCTCTGCTGGGTTCGATCGCAAAACAGTAATCGTTTCTCAAGGAGCGGTGATCCGGGGGCGCCTCGTCCAACGTGGTATTCCGATCGCGGGAGCAGAGATCGGCCTGATTCCGTATCACCGAGGCGGGTTTGGCAACCATCTCGCCATTGTGGCCGGTGAGCCGTACGGAGAGATTCGCGTCGGGACACGGGCCGATGGATCGTTCGTTCTTCCCGACGTCCCACCCTCGGTAAATTGGTACGTTTACGCCAAGATGGAATCGGTTCCCAAGGGTATGGCGACAACGCCCGTGGAGTGCGCAACCACTCGTTCGGGCGAAGTTGTCAGTGTTGGCGACCTACAACTCGAACCCGGTCATCGGCTAAACGGCAAAGTTCTTTTAGCCGATGGGAAAAGCATTCCTGACGGAACACGTTTGATCGTCTCAGCCAACCGGTGGTGGGACAGCCAAGCGATCGTCCTGCACCCTGACGGGCACTTTGAGTGTAGCGGGCTGCCAACTGGCACCTATGATGTGAGTCCCGCAGTTCGAGGTTATCGGCCAGCGGAATCAATTTTGAAGATGCCAATCGACCACGATATCGACGACTTCACCATTGTGCTTGAGCCCGCAAAACACTAACTAGCCAGCCGATGTTCGCGCGTTGGCATCTCAGTCACTCCATGCAGTTTGCGGTAGGTGGCGCTGGTCTTCCAGAGTTGTTCGTGCGTTCCTACTGCTTCCACCGTATTGTTATCGAACACAACCACCAGATCGGCATTCCGGACTGTCGAGAGGCGATGGGCGATGATGAAGCACGTCCGGCCTTCCGTAATCTCGTCCATGGCGAGTTGAATTAACCGCTCGCTTTCATTGTCCAGGTGACTGGTGGCTTCGTCCAGAATTAAAATGCGCGGGTCGCGAAGAATGGCGCGGGCAATGCCCAGCCGCTGACGTTCGCCCCCGGAGAGCCGCATGCCGCGCTCACCAACCGCGGTGTCGTAGCCGCCATCACATCGACGGATAAAGTCGTGCGCTTGCGCCATCATGGCAGCGCGCTCCACATGCGCACGATGAATCTGATCCTGCCCATACCCGATGTTTTCCAGAATTGTGCGCGAGAACAGTTCAACCTCTTGCGGCACCACTGCAATCTGTTCGCGCAGGCTAGTTTGGGTCACGTGGCGGATGTCTTCGCCATCTATAAGAATGCTGCCCTGCTGCGGATCATAGAGGCGCTGAAGCAGGTTCACCAGCGTGCTTTTACCCGAACCGCTAGGCCCGATCAGGGCTACGGTTGCGCCTGCTGGGACTTCGAAGGAGACGTCGCGAAGAGTCCAATTTTCCGCGCCCGAATACTTGAAGGAAAGATTGCAGAACTGAACCGATTTCGCGGGACCGGCCATGAGCTTTGCCTTCGGGGCGTCGGCCACGTTGCGACCCTGCTCAAGGATCTCGAACATGCGTTCCGCACGCGTCAGGTTACGGCGCAGCTTCGGAAGAATTATAGAGAGCTGTGAGATTGGTACGTAAATCATGTCTTGCAGCGCAATAAATAGGACGTAGTCGCCCACAGTGCAGCGATGGGTGAGCACCATATATCCGCCAAAGCTGATGACCCCAACTCGACCAGCTGTTGAAAAGAGCGACTGAATATTCTCAATGAGCGCCCAAAGCTTCTCGCCCTGATAGTGCCGGGTACGCGCCAACACCATTAGGTCCCGATGAGTTCTTGCTTCCTGCTTCTCGCGAGCAAACTTCTTGACCACGCGGACATTGCTGGCAATGTCGAATGACTCTTTAGTGACGCGCTCGAAGGCATGGCTGATCAGGTATTCGAGCCGATGCATTCTGCCCGAAAGCCGGCCGATCGCTATGGCATAGGCAGGCAGGGGCAGAAACACGAGCATCGTGATCCACACGCTCTTGGTTAAAAGAGCGATCAGGACGCCCAGCAAGACGAACATAGGGGGCAGCAGGTTCTGGCCAAACACTTCATACAGCGCAACGAAAACAGCTGTACCGCCTCGGTCGAGAGCGGCAATTACTTCACCAGTGTTCGTTCTGCCGTGGAACTCGGTATCGAGCGATAGGAAGTTTTCAAAGGCGGCATTTTTCACTTGGTCTTCGGCTTGAGCGATGACCCGGAAAAGATTGTAGTTGTACACGGACCGCAGCACTCGTGTGAGAGCGGTAGCAATGAAGATAGCCAGCGCCGCCATAATTAGGAAGCGGGTAGGGCTTCCCGTGCCGGTCTGTAAAGAATGAATCACCCCGTCGATAACAGAACGGGTAACGAAGGGAACGGCAACATCCAGGGCCGCCGTCGCGCAAACGAGCAAAGCCAGGGCGGCGACAACGCGATAACGCCCTGAGAGCAATGCAAGAACCTTCCAACCGAGCCAGGGGCCGGTGCGAATGGGTTCTGGTGTGGCACTTGTGGTCACGATAGACGTATGTAGGCCGGCTATCGGATTTTTCTCAGAGAGAAAAAATGAAATTTGCTTTAGATACCCTGAGAGACGATATGGCCACCAAGTTTTCCCGCCGGGTATTTGGCAGAGGCGTCGGAGGGGCGGCACTCGGTTCAGCTGCATTGGCTAGAACGCCCTTGCTGTCTCAGACGGCGGACGGACAGGGGCAAGCGGACTTCTACAAGTTTCCGGACGGTTTTAAATGGGGCTGTGCGACGGCTGCTTATCAGATTGAAGGCGCGGTGAAAGCTGATGGGCGCGGACCTTCCATCTGGGATACGTTCTCGCACACGGAGGGCAAGGTCTTCCATAACGACACCGGCGACGTAGCTGACGACGATTATCACCTCTATAAGGAGGACGTCGGGCTGATGAAATCTCTCGGCGCCAAAATATATCGCTTTTCAACCGCGTGGCCGCGCATCTTCCCGCAAGGCACGGGCCAGCCAAATGCCAAAGGCATCGATTTTTACAACCGGCTGGTGGACGAGTTGCTGGCCAACGGAATCGAACCGTACTGCACCTTGTTTCATTGGGACCTGCCGCAGGCGCTGCAGGACAAGTACAAAGGTTGGCAGTCGCGTGAAACCTCCAAAGCCTTCGCCGATTACGCAGGTTACGTGGCAAGCAAGCTGTCCGACCGGGTCCAGCACTTTTTCACCATGAACGAGTTCTATACGTTCGTGGATTTAGGTCACCGGGTCGGCATTCACGCGCCGGGGTTGAAGCTACCGCCCGCTCTATTTAACCAGGTTCGCCACAATGTGGTGCTTGCACATGGCTTGTCAGTCCAGGCAATCCGGGCGCAAGCTAAGCCGGGAACGAAAGTCGGCCTGGCAGATAATATCGCCAGCGCAATTCCGATTATCGAGTCGGAGCCGCATGTGAAAGCAAGCGAGAAAGCTACGCGCGTTCTCAACGCTCAGTATCTGACTGTCATTTTGGAAGGCAAATACCTGGACGAGTACCTGGAGAAAGAAGGAGCGGCAGCCCCGAAGTTTACCCCTGAAGATCTCAAGGTAATCAGCAGCCCGCTTGATTTCGTCGGGATTAATATCTATGTGCCGCTTTATGTTGAGGCAAGCGATTCGGCGCTGGGATACTCAGTTCTCAAGCAACCGGAATCGTACCCTCATATGGCCTCGCCCTGGCTCTACATCGGACCCGAGGCGATGTACTGGGGCGCGCGGCATATGGCCCAGATTTGGAATGTCAAGGAGATCTACATCACCGAAAATGGTTCCTCTTCGGCTGACGTCCTGACCGACGATGGGCAGGTGAATGATACCGATCGCGTGATGTATCTGAGGAACTACATTTCCAAGTTGCATCGCGCAACGGTTGAAGGCTTTCCGGTTCGCGGCTACTTCCTCTGGAGCCTGATGGATAACTTCGAATGGGCGGACGGGTATGGCCTGCGGTTCGGGCTTTTCTACGTCGATTACAAAACGCAGAAACGCTATCCCAAGCTGAGCGCGCATTGGTACAAAGAACTGATCCGGCGTAACGCTGTTGTCTGAGCGGATCTCGGTTGTCATTCCCACCTGGAACCGGGCCGACCTGCTTCGAACCATTCTGCGGAATCTACAGGAGCAGACCAGGGTGCCGGACGAGGTTGTAGTAGTAGACAACGGCAGCACTGATGATTCGGAGGCAGTCGCGGCGGAGTTTTCAGCGCGGCGGATTGGGTTTCCGGTGAACCGCGGCTTTGCTGTCGCCGTGAATGCGGGCATTGCCGGTGCAACGGGTGAGTGGATCTTCATCGTTAATAATGATGTGGTGC
>CAXTWQ010000059.1:27454-31889 GCA_964248065.1 uncultured Bryobacteraceae bacterium
GCGGCTACGGCAAACAGGACAGCGCGGTCTGGTCAACACGGCGGATGGTGCACTTCGCCCCGATGACGGCGGCGCTCTTTCATCGCCGGGTATTCGAACGGATTGGCGTTTTGGAAACACGCTTCGAGTCTTACTATGAGGATGTGGATTTAGGGATACGATGCTCGCTGGCTGGAATCACCGGAGTGTACGAGCCATCAGCGGTAGCCACGCACATGAGCAAGACTACGCTGGGTAAGAGCAGCAGTCGAGTCTACTTCCTTACTGCGCGTAATCAAGTCTTTATTTTGGCGAAATACTTTACGCGGCGAACGTTGTGGCGCTTTGCCTGGCCTGTGCTGTGGGGACAACTTCTGTCGCTAGGAGCAGCGGCAAAGCAGCGGAACTTTTGGGCAGCTGTGCGAGGCAAGTGGGCCGGTCTGCGAGACTGGCGAGAGTTTCGAAACGCGACCCAGAGTTGGGACACGGCCACCGTTGAGGCTGCATTTACGAACAGTGAGCGCGAAATCTTGCAGCTGCAGAAGCAGACTGGCTTTGAGATTTACTGGAAGCTGTACTTCAGCCTGGTGCATCCAGGGTGAGCAGGCCTCTAGTAACGGTAGCTATTGTCACGTTCAATAGTGCGCGCTATCTCCGGCAATGCTTGGGTTACGTATACGAGCAGGAGTATCCGGCAATCGAGATTGTGGTCATCGATAATGCATCGGCCGACGGCACGGTGGCAATTTTGCGCGAAGCCTGGGACAACCTGCGCGTTGTCTACAACGCGGTAAACAACGGCTTCGCAGGCGGCCAGAATCAGGCGATTGCATTAGCTCGAGGCGCGTGGGTTCTGACGCTGAATCCCGATGTGCGGCTTGCGCCCCGCTTTCTCTCGGAAGTGGTAGCGGCCGGTGAACGTGATGCGGCAGTGGGTACCGTCTGCTGCAAGCTGCTTTCGATGGCGCCTGATTTCGAACTACCGATGAAACCGCTGATCGATTCCACTGGCATTTATTTCACGCCTAATCTGAGGCACTTTGACCGGGGTAGCGGCCATTTCGACACAGGCGAGTTCGATCAGCCGGAGTACGTCTTTGGAGCCACTGGTGCCGCCGCACTGTATCGCAAAGCAATGATCGATGATGTCTCGCTGCCGGGAGGATTCTTCGATCCCGCCTTCTTCGCTTATCGGGAAGATGCCGACGTCGCATGGAGGGCGCAGTTGTTTGGTTGGAAGTGTCTCTATATTCCCACCGCAGTGGGCTATCACGTGCGCAACGTGTTGCCATCGAATCGTGGTTCACTGCCCGCGTTGATCAACATGCACTCGGTGAAAAATCGATGGCTGATGCGGATCAACAACATCACGGGACGCCTTTACCGGCGCTTATTCTGGCCCGTCTTACTGCGGGACCTGCTGGTGCTAGCCGGATGCTTGTTGAGGGAACGAACGTCGCTTCGGGCGTTCACGTTCACTCTGCGTCATTGGCGAACTGCCTGGCAGAATCGACAATTTGTGATGTCTCGCAAGCGGGTGAGCGAAGCCTATATGGAGAGGTGGTTTGTCCCCTTGCCGGCTGACGCGCGAGTTGCAGGTCAGACGCAAAAGCGCGTCGTGGCGGGATAAGCTCTCTCGCTGATGCGCATCGGTCTGCTGGGTACCCGCGGGATCCCTGCCAATTACGGCGGCTTCGAAACGTTTGCCGAAGAGCTATCCACGCGTCTGGTGCAGCGAGGGCACGAGGTTACCGTCTACTGCCGCCAAAAGCCGGAGTGCTCTATCTACCGCGGTGTTCATCTGCGCTATCTGCCAACACTGAGGCACAAGTACTTCGACACCATCGCGCATACCGGGCTGTCCACAGCCGACACGTTGTTCCGGCACTTTGACGTCCTGCTCTACTGCAATGCGGCCAATGCGATCTTCACGCTGCTGCCGCGCCTGCTGACCGGACCTACTGCGCTCAACGTGGACGGGCTGGAGCGGCATCGCAAGAAGTGGAACGCTTTGGCTAAGAGCTGGTATTTGCTGTCAGAGTGGCTCGCTACGTGGTGTTGTTCGGCTGTGATTACGGATGCGGCCAAGATCCGGGAATACTATCTGGAGCGGTACGGAAAGGACTCCACGTTTATTCCGTATGGTGCCGAGATCGGCAAAGTAAAGGGCATTGAAACGCTGCAACAGTTGGGTCTTGAGGCTGGCCAATACGTGTTGTACGTCAGCAGGATGGAGCCCGAGAACAATGCGCTGCTGGTTCGGGAAGCATTCGAAAAAGTTGTCACTGACCAGAAGCTTGTTCTGGTGGGCGATGCTCCGTACGCGGCTGACTATATTCGCCGCGTGAAAGATACTCGCGACTCGCGCGTTCTGATTCCAGGCGCAATCTATGGCGAAGGGTATCGGCAGTTGCAATCCCACTGCTCGGTTTACGTGCAAGCGACCGAAGTGGGTGGCACTCATCCGGCGCTGATCGAAGCAATGGGCCGGGGCGCGATGGTCTTGTACTTGAAGACTCCGGAGACGGCCGAGGTGGCCGGAGAAGCAGCGGTTCCGTTCATGGATGATCTCACGGTCAAGCTCCAGTGGGCGTTGAATTTATCCGAGATTGAGCGAGCTGCGTGGGGACAAAAAGCCGTTCGCCGGATACAAAGCCTTTACAGTTGGGATGTGGTGACCGATAGCTATGAAGGGTTATTACAGAAGTTGGTGAACGGGCGGTGATGGGGGCGACGCGAAGGCCGTACCGGAGCTGGGTGGAGATCTCGCTCGGGCAAATTGCGGCAAACTTCGGGGCAGTCAGGCGGGCGGTTGGGCCCGATGTGGAAGTGATGTCAGTTGTGAAAGCGGATGCTTACCGGCATGGAGCGGTGGAGGTTTCGCGGACCCTGGAAGCGCAAGGCGCGCGTTGGCTTGCGGTCAGCAATACGGAAGAAGGCGTGGCTTTGCGGGAGGCCGGTGTTCGGGCGCGCATTGTGGTGATGGCTGATTTTCTACCATTTACGCGCGAAACAATGCTGGAGCATCGCCTGACGCCGGTGATCCATTCGCTCCAGGACCTGCGGGTTCTTGACGCTCTAGCCCAGCGCCGGGAGCAGCGCATTCCGTACCACCTCAAGATTGATACCGGCATGGGAAGGCTGGGCGTTCGTGCGGGTGCGCCGGAGATCGGTGCTGCCATTCTGGAAGCCAGGAACGTCGACATCGAAGGCTTGATGACCCACTTTGCTTCGGCTGGTAACTATGTTTCCACTCAGACAGATGAGCAGGTAAGGCTCTTTGAAGAGATCGCGGCCGGCTTGGCGCAATTGGGTGTGAATCCACGGTATTTGCATCTTTCCAGTACCATTCCGGTCGCGTATGCACGAAGGGGGGCCTGGGGCGGTCTGGTCCGCCCCGGACATGCCATCTATGGATATGTTTCTCCAGTTTCGGGCAAAACATGGGACGAGTTGATGGATGTGAAGCCGGCACTGACCTGGCGTGCGTCCGTCCTGGCGATGAAAGATTTGCCTGCTGGTGCGCTGGTGGGGTACGGCGGAATGTTTCGCGCACCGAAGCCGATGCGTGTCGCAATTCTGGCTGCAGGTTATGCGGACGGGATTCCCCATCGGCTGTCGAATCGGGGCAGGGTGATTGCCTCAGGGCAGATAGTGCCAATCCTAGGCGCGGTATCCATGGATCTGACTACGATTGATGCTACCGATTTACCGGCGCTGGCCGTAGGCGATGCAGTAACGCTGCTGGGAGCCGAGGGAGACTCGCAGATTGACGCTCAGCAAATCGCCAGGGTAGCGGGGACCATCTCTTATAGTGTTCTGACCGGAATCAGCGCACGAGTTAAACGAGTTTACGTTTGAGCTGAAATACCTTGGGGCCGAGTGCAACAGGTAAGGGAGCCGATGAAAATTCGAACCCGACGGTTGTTGCGTCGGCTGCCGCAGTTCGCAATGGCGCGGGAAGGGTGGAGGTTGGCGCCCCGACGTGCTTGAGAAGGGTGGCCGGTGCGTTTGCCTGCTGTTCTTCGGCTTGTTCCAAGCGGGTCTTCTGCAGAGCGAGATAGCGTTCCTCATCTTGGGCGAAGTAACGGCGCAGGCGAGACTCCTGCAAACTGAGCTCTTTGAGTTGCCGCGAGTAGGTCTGAACGATGTGGTTGTCAATCAGCAGGTCACGGACGTTCGGATCCTGATCGGCGAAGAAGCTAGCGAATTGCAAGTGACCGGCCGCATAGAGGCCCATCTCGACACGGGCCAAGCGGTTGAGGCGCCACTCGGTCATAGCTAAGCGCCCGACGAGCTCGCATTCTGTTTGGGTGACGGGCTGGTAATCGGTGAAGAAGCGGTTGAGGTGGAGTTGGTAGAGCGTCGCTTCTTCGGCTGTGAGCAGGACAGTGTGGCCGTCAGCGCCTGCGATGACGCGAAGCGGGGAATCTGGGGTTGTGGGCGCATTGGTGAC
>CAXTWQ010000060.1:0-9949 GCA_964248065.1 uncultured Bryobacteraceae bacterium
GGCCGCCCTAGCAGCAGCCTGGCCATATACTTGTAGCTGCCTGCCAGCAGCGGCGCGATCGCAATTGCGCGTTGGAAGCATTCCCGGGCCTCCTCGAAACGGCCATGCTCAGAGAGCAGGTTTCCCAGCAGATCATGCGCCATGGCGTTCCCCGGATCGAGCGCCAGGGCGTGGCGCAGCACCTTTTCGGCTTCCCGATTGCGATTCTCGATCAGCAGCACCCACGCTTTGCCAAGGCGGCCGAAGCTGGTGTTGCCTCCGGTCGCCGCCGCGCGGCGAAAACATCCAATCGCCTCATCGCGATGACCTAGTTCATAGACCAAAGCGCCGGCGCGGAACCACGCCTCGGTCAAGGATGGCGACAGCTCAGTAGCGCTGTCGTACGCAACGATAGCCCCGCCGATGTCGCCCAGCTTCTCCAAGGCGATTCCTAAGCGGAAATAGGCATCGGCGTAGCGCGGGTTGCTGGCGACGGCCCCCTGCAATGCCGCGATAGCATCCGGTATGCGGCCAATCTCGAGGCAAGCGAGGCCGAGATCGTGCTGGATGATGGGATTGGACGGCTGCAGCAGCGCTGCCTCGCGCAACGGTTCAATCGCATCGGCGGGTTGCCCAGCCCTGAGCAACTCAGTGGCCAGCGCAAGTAGAGGCGCCACACTCTTCGGCGCGGCTGCGTTGAGTGACTGGGACATAACGGGAATCTAGGGTAAGCTTCAGACCAGCAAGCTGAACATGGCAAATCGCTTGTAGGGGCGAGACCTTTATCCTGAACTAATGAGGTGCCTCGATGGAGCTAAAGCATATAGTAACTCATGACTCCGGCTTAACTGTCTGGTTCACTGGTCTCAGCGGTGCAGGCAAGTCGACCCTTAGCCAGGCTGTACAACGGCAGTTGACAGAGCTAGGTTTTCGGACAGAGATACTTGACGGCGACATAATACGTCAGCACTTAAGCAAGGGACTCGGATTTTCGCGCGAGGATCGGGACGAAAACGTCCGCAGAATCGGATTTGTAGCTAATCTGCTCACGAGACACGGAGTGATCGTGCTCGTAGCAGTTGTTTCTCCGTACCTTGCAACCCGGGGAGAAGTCCGTTCGGCAATCGGGCGTTTTCTAGAGGTTTACGTCAACGCGCCGTTAAGCGTTTGTGAGGAGCGTGACCCGAAAGGTCTGTATGGCAAAGCAAGGACCGGAGAACTGCGCGGCCTTACCGGGATTGATGATCCTTACGAGCCTCCCGTACGACCCGAAGTCGAATGCCGCACAGATATTGAAACTGTTAATGAAAGCGCCTCAAAGGTTCTCCATGCGATCCTTACCGCCCTGGGTTCCCACCCTCTTGCGTTTTCCGCTCGCCTCCCAGCGTTGACCAGTTAAGAAGCCCTAGACGGATAAGTATTTTTCGAGTGGGCTGTCTTCACGCTTCTTTCTAAGCGACTGAAAACATGGAGCGGGAGACGGGGATCGAACCCGCGACGTCCAGCTTGGGAAGCTGGCATTCTACCGCTGAATTACTCCCGCTCAGCTTTCTGATCATATCGCAGCCGTCTCTGCCATAAGCCTTCCTCTATGCCTTTCAGCCGCGAAACACGCTCACATCGAGACTTCAGCGCAACCGCTGTTCACAGATGAAGCGAAAAAGCCCGGAAGATTCGGACTCAATCATTTAGCCTCGTTCCTGCGATCTGGTTCCGGTTGCAATCCCAGTACACTCGACCCGAAATTCGCGACGAACTGAGCTAAGAGTTCTTCCGGCAACGGCCACTCATTACATAAGCGAATTGTGGCTTGAACTCAGGGCCGGGGAAGAGGTTACGTTGCTAACTAAGGATGAGATGGATACTAAAAGACTGCGCGTCCTGGTGGTGGAGGACGAGGGCATTATCGCGCGAGACATTGCAAGTATGCTTGATCAGCTTGGATACGAGGTCTCGGGCCAAGCTGGAACCGGAGCCGATGCGCTTACACTGGCCAGCAACGTTCCTGCCGATTTGGTGCTGATGGACATTAAGATCCGCGGCGCAAAGGACGGCATTGAAACAGCTGCCGAGATCCGTGAACTGTACGACATCCCCGTCGTCTTTCTGACTTCTCATGCCGATTCCGATACGCTTCGCCGAGCCAATCGAACTGAGCCATTTGGTTATGTAGTTAAGCCGTTCAACGAAGCTGATCTGAAAGTAGCCATTGAAGTCGGCTTCAACCGCCACCGTCTGCAGCAGGAGGCCGAGGATAAACGTGTTTGGTTCGACTCGGCACTCACCAGCATTTCTGATGCGGTCATCGCAACCGATAGCGACGGCTACATCGCATTCTTCAATCAAGGCGCAGAACATCTAACTGGCTGGAGCAAGGGCGAGGCGCTTCATCGCCGATTCTACGAAGTGGTTCAGATGCGGGAAGACAACGGGCAGAGCAGCTCGATTGACCTTGATCTCGTGATGACCGGTCAAAAAGCTTTGCCGTTCGCAAGTGCCGTCATCCGGCATAAGAATGGTACTGAACAAGCAGTTGTCGGCTCCCTTGCACCTATGCGGAGGGAAGGTAGCGGGTTACTGTATGGCGCTGTCATGATTCTCCGCGAAGCTTCCGATCTGTCCCGAGCAGGACGCGCTGTTGACCAGCGTGACAGCTTCCTGCGCCGGTCCAACAAACATTTGCAGGAGCTTTCGTATGCACTCAGTCACGATCTGCGGGAACCGGTTCGCAACATCAGTTGCTTTGCTCAGATGTTAGAGCGGCACGATGCTCAACCTCTTGACCAGGAGAGCCGCGAGTATCTTAACTTCATCGTAGAAGGATCGAGGCGGATTGATAATCAACTCAGCGCTCTTCGACAGTTCTATCAAGCCGGAGATTCTCTCGTAGCGAATTCGCCTGGAACTGACGCGAAGAAAAGTTGTTTGGAGGCTTGGGCACGGCTGGAGCAAAACGCCTCGGAATATGGCGCACGACTTGACGTCTCAGCGCTGCCTTTTGTGAACATTCCTTCCCCTGCCCTGACCGAAATTTTTGAACATCTGCTTTCCAATGCTGTCCGCTTCCGTTCTGACAAGGCTCCGTTCATTCGAGTAAAAGCGATTCGCAGCGAGGATTTTTGGCAGTTCTCGGTTGAAGACAACGGACTTGGTTTTGACCCCGAAGATTCTGAACGTATCTTTCGATTGTTCACTAAGGCGCACGATCCAAAGCGATGCGGTACAGGAGTCGGATTGGCAATTTGCCGGCGTCTGGTGGAGGGAGTGGGCGGACGGATCTGGGCGGAGTCGAACGGAAGCAACGGCGCCTCTTTCTCTTTTACCTTGCCTGCGGAACGATTGACCGAAGCCGCAGCCTAACCAGTCATCGCGCTCGCTCTTGTAATGAAGCTTGCTTTCACAGAAGCGCTTTTCAGTCAGTAGAAGGGACAACTGCTGGAGCAACACATCGGAAGTTGGTTCTCGCTAACCGGAAACTGTAAATGAATGGCAGGAGTGCCGCCTCCATTGTCAGCGCGGCACTCCTCTCAGATCTACAACTTGCCGCTATCTTTATTGATGCTGTCCTTCACGTCGCCAACAGTCTCCTTTAGCTTGCCCTTGGCTTGATCGAGCAAGCCCTCGGCTTGAGTACTCTTGTCGTCGGTGACCTTGCCCCACTCCTCTTTTACTTTGCCTTTTGCTTGGTCGACATTTCCTGAAATTTTATCTTCATTCATATGTAACACTCCGATCAATCAGATGGCCCTTAGCCAAAGAAGGTTTCGGCGCCGGCACTTACGTTGAGGACCAGATTAGTCTTAAGGACAAGATTAGTACCCGGAATAAGCAAGCAATCGCAACTCAGCGAATAGCGCGCTCATCATGATACTGGACAGTACAGTTTCTGATGGTTCACAACACGTTAGCAGCAAATATTCTTTTCACACTAGTTGCGAGCCTATTGCTTACTCCCGCTGCTAGTGCTGTCACACCTGGCTCGGATACCTTAAAGCAGTGGGATTCCTATCAATTGCGCGTACAGGCTGACGTCCAGAATGCTGCGCAAAGATCTGATCACTTCTTGTGGATTGACCAATCCCCTGACCGCAAAGCAGCCGTGCAGTCGGGTAACGTCCTAATTGCGCCCTTGCGCAACAAGGGTTATGTGGTGGTGCAGTCGGGCCTGATTCATCATTGGATCGGCGCCGTTTTCCTACCAAAGACCACGGCTGCTCAATTCATTCACTCGGTGCAGGACTATAGCAATTACGCTAACACTTATAGGCCAGCCGTCACCAGGTCCAAGCTCCTCACGCAAGATGGGGATCAGTTTACCTATGCGCTTACCGTGGTTTCGAAAACCTTGAGCTTCAAGACAGGTTTGCGTGGCGAGTTCCAGTCGCGCTTCGTTTCCGAATCGAGTGCTGCCGGATACAGCATTAGTCAGTCAACGAAGCTTCGCGAACTAGATGACCCGGATGGCCCGCATGAGCACGACCTATCGCCCAACCAGGACCATGGCTACGTTCAACGAATTTTGACGGTTGTACGATATCGCGAAGAGAAGGACGGCTTATTCGCAGAGGTTGAATCGGTAACTCTTAGCCGGGATATTCCAGCCCCTGTTCGCTGGATTGCCAATCCGATTGTGGAACGCGTTTCCCGGGAGGTCATGACAGCTACCCTGGACAAGCTCAAAGAGAAACTGCAGCCCTGGTCGGCCAGTATCGTTCCAATGGCTGAAAAAAGGACCGGCTTACAAAGGAGCTTTCGATAAACTGATGAACGTTGATCACCGATACAGCCGCACAACGTCGGCAGAATGAAATTCTTAAAGTCGCGATCGATCTCTTCATCGAGCGCGGGTACGAGGGTGTCAGCGTTGATGCGATTGTCGAGCAAACTGGCGGCTCCAAGACAACGGTCTATAGCTACTACGGAGGCAAAGAAGCTTTGTTCATGGCGGCCATCGAAGCGCTGACAATAGAGATGTTGGAACCACTGTGCCGCTTGCAGGTGGCCCATCTTCCTCCCCAGGAAGGCCTTACAATCCTGGGACGGCAATTCTTGACTACGCTCGCCTGCCCGCGTGGCATTGCACTGTTCCATACCGTTCTGGCACAGTCGCGTCAGTTCCCGGGTTTATCAAAGAGGTTCTACGATGCCGGTCCGAAAGTTTTTAAGCGCTTGGTCAGCCGTACAATGGCTCAATGGCAAGAGCAAGGGCTTCTGCGTTGCGGAAATCCGGAACTCTTAACGGAGCAGTTCCTAAGCGTTGTCCTTGGAGGCTGGAATATGCGGATGCTTCTCGGACTCGCAGGGCCTTTGAGCGTACGCGAAATTCGCAATCTGGTTGCTCATGGGACGGATACCTTTTTACACGGTTCAGCCCAGACAGGTGCAAGCAGTGCAAATGTGTAGGAATACTGATTACCTCTGCCCCATTTGCCGCTAGGCTTAA
This sequence comes from uncultured Bryobacteraceae bacterium, assembly GCA_964248065.1. Classification (GTDB taxonomy): domain Bacteria; phylum Acidobacteriota; class Terriglobia; order Bryobacterales; family Bryobacteraceae; genus Bog-105. The sequence continues at coordinate 5,423 of CAXTWQ010000060.1, forward strand.
CGCTTAGTCTAAGATCAAACGGAGTTTACTGGATTCAATCAGGTCCGCGACAGAATCCGCTCTTTCGTTTCTTGAATCTCTGCTGGACGCCAGTGTAAATCACTTTAGGATTGGACGATTAGTGCTGTATGGGGTAATTCAACATCGCTGTCACCAGGGGCAACCTAGTGAAGAGTGTATAAGCGGTCATCCCTGTCGAGGCGTCACCTTTCACCACTCAGAATGACTCTCCTTGCTGCTTTTCTTATCTGCGGACGCGAGAACTTATCGATATCCTCTGGAGTATTTTACGTAGCTATTAAGCGAGGTTCCGCTCCGGCTGGGTGTACTTAACGAATTCATCGGTTCGGCGAGTTGGCACACCGTCATTGCCCGTTACGCAGGACCGAAGATTGATCTATTCAAGGACGGCGTTCTACTAGACGAAGAGTGGCCAATGGGCTTGCTCCATCCGCAAGGCACTGCATTCCTCGAGATTGGCTCCCATGCGTACTCAGGAAAAATCAGCATGGTCGCGCTCTGGAAGCGCAAGCTCTCCGATGCCGAAGTGATCTCTCTCAGTGAGAGCCCTGCGGAGGTGGTCTCAAAAACCAAAAAGTATCTTGGCGCCCCTTCCTACCAGCTCCAATACTGGAAGCCCCCGGGCTAGAACACCAGCGCAGCGGATGCGATGCCGATGTTTAACGACGGAACCTTTCACGTCTATTTTCTGTTCGACCGGCGTCATCATAAGAGCAAGTGGGGGTTGGGCGCTCACCAATGGGCCCACGTTGCCAGCAACGACCTGATTCATTGGAAGCACTATCCGACGGCTCTTGGAATCATGGATGAATCGGAAGGATCAATCTGCACCGGTTCGGTACTTTGCACGGGTAGAAAGTATTACGCCTTCTACGCGACCCGGAAGGCGGACCGGAGCGAACAGCTAGGCGTAGCATTGAGTGACGATGGAATTCAGTTTGCCAAAGTCTTGCCCACACTTTTTGCTGAACCGCAGAGCCTTACCGGCATGGGCCGAATCGCGACCCATTCGTGTTCGTTGACAATCTGAATGGACAGGGCAAGATGCTTGCGTGGTTGACACCCGCTGAGGATATGCTATACACTCCACAGGCTCGTGTGATGAAAATAGCCGCTTTCAAGAACAACCGAAGAGTCGCTGTGGGCTTCCTGGCAGAGCAGGGTTTTGGCGGCCATCTAATCTTTCGCGAGCTGGTGCAGAATCAGGATGGCACTCTCGGTACCAATTTCCAGATGAGATGAGCTTTGTGGGCGATCCGATTGTCCGGCAAGCCAGGCCGCTCGGAGAGGGTATCCCAATTAATCAGCAGAGCATCACGGTTCATGCCGTTAGCGGTTTGGGCGTGATCGCAATGGACGACATCCCCAGGATGTAAGGCTCTCGTTGGTGCTCAGACCGTCGCCTACGACGGCCGCGTTTGGTGTGACTCTACGCGAAACGGGTGATTACCAAAGCGGCATAGAGTTAAGGCTAGAGCCGTTTCAGCATCGGGTAAGCTGGCGTCCTGCGAATGGGAAAGCACTCGATGAAGATCCACTTGCAGCATCAATGAAGTCGCGGAACTCAACGGGCGGATCAGCCTGGAGATCGTGGAAATCGGTAGCATCTTTGATGTCTGTATCAACAGCCAGAGAACTGCGATTCACCGCGCAACAGGCCTCGATGGGCATCGGCTGTTCTTCTTTGTGGCTGATGGAGAATTGACAATTGAGAGCTTCCAGCTTCGGTCGATATCATGACATTCTCTGCCCTTTCTAGTAACTCGTCTTTACCGAAACACCTTTGGATCCAGCCTTCGCGCATCGCCCATCCGCTCGGCTTGCGTCCCAGTCAAAGCCTTATAACGCCAACTTCGCATTCATAAATCTCACTGTCCCAGGAAGCCGCGCCAGCGCTAATCTACTGCCAAGTATGTCGGTCTGGTACCGAGGAGTACTCCGTATGGCTTGGCCGCTGCTTCTTCCCCGACCAGATGCGCTTTGGGTTCGCTACTTGTTAAGTCGAGAGTTGTGTCGGATGAAACGTCCGGATCTCTTGGATCTGCCCAGGGCTGCCGGTTTTCGAAATGCGAGGAAGGCATTGACTGATCGCCATCCCGGGACATCTGGAGATGACGATGGATCCGGTCTTCTCCGCAGCGGTTCTCAATTGTGGCTTGGCAGCTGACCCCGCTGCTCTCTGCTAACAAGTCGAGTTCCTTCCAGTGCGTTAGCTCACGTTTCTAAAACGGTCAGCTACAAGGTACTGAGATGAATGCAGGGTGTGGCGAGCAGCGCACCTCTGAATAAAGCGATTGAACATCAATGTCTGCGTTGGAAAAGAAGGTCGATTCTTACCTAGCAATCGCCCACCTTCTGATTAATGTACGCTGCGGGCCTGCCTTGGTTATCTCGGCGCATCGAAGATCTTTTTCAGACTGGGCGCAGCCAGCTTTTTGGACCAGAAACGGAGCCACTTTCCCCGCAAGGGACTTGGGACCCTCTCCCCGGTATAGAACGTAAGCCATCTCCGGTGCTCTCAGATGCAACCTCCCTTGCTTTGCCAATAACGCCTGCTTCTGTGGCGAGAGCTGGCCACGATGACAGAGTTCAAGCGGCGCGCCAGTATTCTTCATTGCGAGCCGGACTGACAACGCTTAAGCGCCAAGGCGTTGCGCGCTCATTCCCGCTGCTATTGATCAATCCGAAAGCCTTCGTGTCATTCGAGTGGGTATGCCCATACCTTCAACGAGGACTTCAAGTGCGCGGTTCCGCCAAACGGGATCTTCAAGAGAGCCTAAGCCAATGTATTGCGAGCAGTGTTCCTAACACGCCAGCCTGATCCCGCCCTGCCCTACCTTGAGGGCGGGCGTCGTCTCGTAATTTACTAGGATCTGGATCAGCCTGCTACTTGCTCATAGAACGCCTGACTTGCTGTATCGGTCCTCATGGGAGCGCGAAGATTTCGAACGGTCGGCGTGCTGGGCCAAGGAGAGACTCGGGCAGAATCGGTTCACCCCACTTGCTCCCGAGTTGCGAGTCATGAAAACGCAGGGCTTCGGCCTTCGCTTGCAGTAACTCGGGAGTCAAAATTATGCTGTGCAGTCTTAGATTCTCCATCACATCAGGAGTTCCTAGGTGCCATGTCCAGAAAAAGTAAGAGGCGAGCGTTGCACCGCGCTGACTTACCAGGAGTTCAGCAACTCGTCCGCAAGCTCCGTGATCTGAATGGTAATCGCCACGCCAAGGCGCCACGACAAGAGTCTTCTCAGTTACGAGCGGCAGTAACTGCTCAAAAAGCTCCTGTTCGTAATCGGCCACCGCGCTATCGGGCAGCCCGAGCCGTTTAATGTTGTCCTCGGCCACCCCGAGGTGCCTTAGAGCCTTGGTCTGCTCAAGGCGTCTTGCGGCGGCCAACCCAATCGATTCCGGAAACGCCTTCTCGCCATCGGTAACGGCTGCAACAATAACGTCGAGCCCGCGCGAACGGTGCCCGGCGATCAATCCACCCGCCCCTAAAGTCTCATCGTCAGGATGCGGAGCAATGACCAGGACTGGCTTGGCAGGCACTTCCCACAAAGGGAGACCGTGCAAAACATCAAGCCACTCACTTTCACTTACGACAGGCTCAATCATAAATAGCGTAGGCTGCTGAATGTTCCTCTGGGTTGTCCCAAGAACAATTACAGCAGCCTACGCCAGGGATTTCACAAACCCAATCTGGATCAAACTGGACAGCCAGCCTGAATGCATCAATATTCAGGCTGACCGGGTTGATAGGAGCTTACTTGCAGTATGCTGCGCTTGGATTGTTTGTGCAGCCGTTGACGATGATGGCTGCCAGCTGAGCGCGGGCTGATTCCCAATCATCCGGATTTGACGACCAAGAGTCTGGACCGTTGAAGAAAGACGGGTCACCATTGGGCCAACCCGGAGCATGGTTCTCCCAAATAGCAGCCGGCATCGTCTTAGAAAGTATTGCGGCGGTAGCGACTGGATCTATCTGCTTGGCAATGGTCAGGTAATCGCCATCTTCCGTACCGCGACGCCATTCTTTTAGCCGCAAGCTGGCGAACGGTCCATCGACTCCAAACGAATCTTGCTTGTTGGTCACGTCTGAGCCGGGATAAACCAGGACGCCATTACCGTTCGTGTAGTTGTCAGGAGATGCTTGTCCCCACAGTGGGTCGGGATAAGAATCGCAGCCCCACGTACAGGCAGATTGGAACCAATCGGATTGTTGCGAGTTGAGGTTGGCATACCAGAAGAAGAATCGATCGATTCCCAGTTTTGCTTGTACCCAAGGCCAGGTCCGCATTGCGATTCCGTCGTCTTCCGTATTGGGAGTGCCTGAGCCGGGATGTGTTCCGCCATATTCCCAGAAGAGCCGGTTGGGCTTTGCAAGCAGAGTAGCAAGGGAGCTGTTGCTGAACGCTGTGTTGTCACAATTGTTGGGGCTGGAAATTGGACAGTCGCCCATCATGTTGGCTTCCGTCACAATATCCAGATCAGGCATATAAGCGTTCG
>CAXTWQ010000060.1:9959-31685 GCA_964248065.1 uncultured Bryobacteraceae bacterium
ATGCGAGACCTACCGTTGACATGGAAAGCATCTTGTGGCCATTACCGGGATCCTGCGCCAGCCACTTGGCCCAATTTTCTACATTTGGGTAGTCGTTCGGCGCTGGCTCATCTTGCAGGTAGATAAAGAAAGGCAGACCCGGCATATTTGCAGTGAACCAGTTTCCGATGGGGTCGGCGAAGTTCCACATTGTCTGTTTGTCGAAGATGTTGCGGCCCCAAGATCCATACGCGCCGATCACATATAGCGACGTTCCTACGCCCACACCCGGGCCGTCGTAGCCATTGGCGGCCGTATAAAGCGAACCGTCGTACCTGGGCATGAAGAACGGGTGAATACCTTGATGGTTTGGCACTTCTGTTTCACCAGAAACCAAATCGATTCGATGCCGGTGAAAGAACTGGTAGTAGACATCAGAGATGTGCCGGACGCGTATGCCCTGAGGTGTTTGCCAGTTCACGTATCCGTTCACGCCGGTAGCATAGCGCCACGCAAGCTCAATTGCGTCGAGGTTGGAAAAGCCTTTAATGCTTGGCGTGTCAGGTAGTGAAAACGCTTGTACGGTAAGGGAAACAGGAACCGAGTGCGTCACCGTGCCATTCTCTTCCACAGTAACCGTACCGGTATAAGTGCCTGCAGGCGTTCCTTTCGGGATGTAAATATCGCCCCAGACGCTTTGGTTCTGTTGGGCGGCTACCGTGAACGTCGGAACCAGCTCGATTGGAACCAGGATGTCGGGATAAAACTTGTCGTGGTCAGGGCGGTCTACCCAGCCTCCAACGCCGGAGCCATGGATATTCGGTCGTGCAAATCGGGCGGGAAGTTGGAGTTCATTTCCGCGGTACCATCCAAAAGCGCTCAGGCCTTTAATCTGCAGGTACTTCATATAGAACAACTCGATAGGGCGGCCCACCCAGTTAAAGACTCCGCTGCCGGTCGCCTGAGTAGCCGTTTGAATTTTTGCGCCATTTGGGCCCGTCAGGCTATTGAACGATACCGAAACACCCGAAGCAGCATTGGTCGCTGCCTCCAAAACCAGGTTGAAGCTTACGCTCTCGTTACGTGCGCCGGACAAGTTGATGGTCTTGCCATCCCAGACCCGGTTGAGGACCGTTCCTGTTTTGTTTTCAGTTCCTTTCGAAGCCCGAAGCTCATCCTGCGTAACCTTGTCGCCGCCCTCATTAGCCCAGAGCGCACTGATGTTGGTGGGCGTTGAATTTGCACTTGGAGAGGGAGAAGGAGAGGGGGCAGCCGGTGGATTTGGAGACGGCGAAGGCTCTTTTTTGCTTTGGCCCGAGGCTGCCTCGGAAGAAGCCGAAGATACAGTTTGTTGCCCAGCAGCAACGCTGCTACCGGTCGCCAATGGGACCTGTGCCAAAGCAGATACACCGAGCAAAGAAGCAAGCGCGGCGAGAGAAGGAACGGTACGTTTCAATTAGTAATACCTCGAGTTGCGTAAGAAGTTCCTGGTTTGTGGAACTTTTGCCATAAAGATGACTAATATTATCATTGCTGCTAGCATGTGCAACAGGGTACCGGTAGTCCTGTTATCAAGCCGACACTGTTTATGGGTTGAGAGACTATAGAAGCATTAACTCAACTAATTAAAGATAGAGTGACGTGAGTACCTTTGCGGCCCGGCTTCGCCTTGAGATAGCAGAGAGTGCTATAGGCCTGCAAAGCCGCAGGGGCAAGCACTTGTAACAGGAGCTGTGGTGCTCGAAGTAGTGCGCCAACTTTTCTTACCGTAAATAGAAGACTCGAGTGGCGCGAGACGGCTGAACCTGGCTTAGTTTACGATACAGACGCTCTGGTTCGTTCTATCGCGACTGCCCGCTGCGATGCGGATGCTGGAGCTCTCTCAAACAAAAGGGGTTCTACGCTTCCAAGGCAGCAGTTTTCGCTCACCTGCGTGATCCAGATGTTGCGGATTGTTGGGAACTCCCTGTTCCGCAGACTTTATCCGTTTGGTCATGAATGCGTTGCGAAAGTCATGCGTTGCGGGCCTGCGTTCGCAACATGTAACGAGAAGTGTGACTGTTCCTCTCAGACTCCGTGCGGACTCTGCTCTATGCGCTTGAGACACTTGATTGCACACTGTGTTAATGCGCTGCGCTTTGCTTAGTGTGGGTTCGAAAGCCTTAGGAGCAATTGGGGCGGAATTATTTGCAAACCTGATCCGCATTCCATTTATTGACGCGATGCTGGTTGCTGTACCGGCAGGGATCTCTGCAGCTGCTGTCGCCAGCGCATCGGATAACTTGCCCGACGCGCCTTGCAAACGTTCGAGCAGCTCCACCAGAGATTCTGATTTGGTTGCATCCGGTCCGCTTCGCCCTGAACCGTCACTACGCTGGAAGCAGATTGGAATGATGCGCCACGGGCCTTTGCTGAGCGCACTACAAAGGTGCGATGGTAAGAAGACAGGCTTAACTGCGGGAACGTGAACTCCGCAATGGTGGCGCCTTACAGTCATCCCACCAACAACTCATCGGATACAGCACCGTGTACCAGTGCGCTGCCAGCTGATGAACTCGATCCACCGGACACGGCACGCCGGGAACCATGCGGGATTTACGTTCTTTTAAACTGCTCCGTAATGAATCAGAGGGATTGTAAACGAGATACATTGTCCAATCGCCCACGGGCGTACCGCCCCAGCCATCCCACTCTATGTGCTTTGAGGTTCCGTCTAGGGGCTGCTTCTGGGCAAGCACTTCAGATTTGTAATTCGGAGATAACAACGTCCATCTCAACATTGAACGTATGCATTGCGGATCGTCTCGCTGATAGGCAATCAGAGCCGTAGAACATAAGAAGAACACTCCGATTGCACCCGCAACCCAAAGGAAGTTACGGCGTCTTCTCAGAGCGGCAAGAAGCACGAGAATGACCTCAGCTAACACCAGCGTGGGTGTAAGGAGAAAGAAGATCAGGGTCTGTATCAGGTCATCACTGATTACAAAGAGGATTGCTACCAGAATTGCCGACAGATAAACCGGCAATCGCCAGTCATATCTAAAATACTTTGAGAGCAGCATCGTTCTTTGTTTTCATTAGGAACAGATTCAGACTACGCTTTGTCCAGCTTGCTCGCCAGTTTTTAAGCTACCTAATGCTGACCGCCATGGTGAAATTCAAGTCGATCCTTTCCCCATCATCAGGCTCCCCGACCAGAGGACAATCTGCCCGGAAGGATTGACCTGATTCCAGCGATTGGGCGTTACTACTCTGGAGTATGGCATCCGCTTCGGGGCGGTCCAGAACAATTGTCAAGATGTTGCCACAATCAAATCACCACCGGCTCCGGCATGCCGAAGACTGGCTTTTGCCTCTGAAGTTAAGCTCAAATCCAGGCGCAGGCGAGTACCCCGATTTTGCAGTTCCTGTGGCGAGAATCCGCCGATTGTCGGCGATTGCTTGAGTCCATGATCATCGGCTTCGTACTTGAGATTGCGGCAGGCTAGATTAGCCAATCGCCTTCAGCCCAAGTTGAAACTGTCGCGCAAGATGAGCAAACAAGATAGCTGTTGCAGGTAGAATTCTACATAGGTATACTTCTCGCATGGCTGACGGGCCAAGACTCTCTCATACTTCGGCGATGATTCTGCAAGCGGTCGGCGCAGGTCATATTTACGGTTATACGGTAATGGAGGTGACGGGCCTTCCTAGTGGAACTGTTTACCCTGCATTGCGCCGAATGGAAGGCGATGAGTTGATTCGATCGCAATGGGAGCGCCAGTCGGTAGCGGACGCAGAGCAGCGACCCCCGCGCAAGTACTACAAGCTCACCCGTTTTGGAGAAACCACGCTCGAAGTTTCACGAAAGCGCTATCCGTTACTGGAGAAGCTGCTCCCGGCAGGGGGGAAGACGCATGAATAGCAAATGGCAGCAGTCCTCTATCCTTCGGGTTGCATCCTTCCTAGCCCCTAGTTACCGACGTGCCGAGTGGCTGAGGGAGTGGCGATCCGAACTCTGGTACGTCCCGCAGGGCGAGGCAATGCTGTTTGTCCTAGGCGCATTTCAGGACGCTCTTTGGCTAAGACGAAACCGACCTCATGCAGAACAGCTAAGCCCGGAGAGCCGAACCAGAAATCACTTGGAATCCCCGCTAGCTTGCCTTGCGCTCCTGGCCACACTTGCGTCGGTAAGCATTCTGACGGCGGTTCGTCTTGCGGCTCTGTCCCCGGAGACGTCTTCGCTCCTGAGCCTTCGCGATGTGCCGTGGGGATCCGCGGTGATGGTTGTATTCTCCTGCTTGGTCCTGCCCGGCACACTGGCCGTGTGGCGCACCCCGGCTAATCGGGATTCTGTGCCATGGTCGAGCAGATTGTGGCGGGGAGTTTTCCTCGCCTCTAAGATCGCGCTTGTGCAGCCAATAATGCTTTGCGGATTTGTCCTTGAGATCCTGTTGGGTTCGTCAGGCGGGCTCGCGGGGATTGGATTCAACGCCGCATTCATTCTTGCCCTGCGCTGGGTAATTATCGACCAGCAACAGCGTTGCCCGGTCTGTCTTCGATTGCTTACCAACCCGGTCCGCATCGGCAATCCTTCCAAGACGTTTCTTGAATGGTACGGCGCGGAGTCCATGTGCTCACGCGGACATGGACTGCTGCACGTTCCAGAGACTTCGACCAGTTACTTCCAAAGAGCACAGTGGCTTTGCTTGGACGGTTCTTGGAGCGGTCTCTTTCCAGAAGTATTCAAAGGCTAGCAACCAAGATGCTGGAATTGCGCAACGTCTCCAAGCTATTCCGCGGCATTACAGCCGTTGAGGATGTAAGCTTTTCGGCGAGAGCCGGGGAGATTACTGGATACTTGGGACCAAACGGCTCGGGGAAGTCAACCACGATGAGGATGATCACGGGCCTTCTGCAAGCAACGTCCGGTCAGATTTTATTCGATGGTAAACGCATCGAAACCGACCTGCTTGCATATAAACAGCGACTTGGATACGTGCCCGAAGAGCCTCATCTTTTATGGCCATTTGAGTGGCCTGGAATACCTCATCATGGTCGGGCAGTTGCGCAATCTACCGTCAGCGGCGACGGCAGATCGCATTGACGGGCTGCTTCGGCTGTTTTCTTTGCACGATGACCGGCATGTACCCATTTCGGCGTACTCGAAGGGAATGCGTCAAAAGGTATTGCTCTCCGCAGCATTGCTCCACAACCCTGACCTGCTCTTGCTGGATGAACCATTTTCCGGTCTCGATGTTGGCACGGGACTGGTGCTGCGCAGCCTCATTCAAGAACTGGCGGCGCGTGGAAAAGTGGTGTTGTTCAGTTCGCATGAACTGGAAACTGTGGAACGGGTCTGCAGTCATGTGGTGATTCTGCATAGAGGCAAAATCGTCGCCTACGATTCTATAGAGCGGCTGCGGACGCTCATGGCAAGACCGACGCTGGAGGGAATCTTCCAGCAACTAGCGGTTGAGCAGGACACTTCGGCGATCTCCCGCGCGATAGCAGACTTGATGGAAGCGTAGCCTATGGATAAGCTGCAATTGCGCGTGCTCTACCGCCAGTTCCTGTTTCGTATGTTCGACCTGGAGGTGCTCTCTGCGCACGCTCAAGGCGACGAAAGTAAATTATTTGGACAGTTTGCGGGATTGCTCGTTTTCTTCAGCGTGATGGTGTCGCTGGGAGCGATTCTCTCCTTTTCAGAACCCAAGGCGTCCTCAACTGATGCCAGCTTAGGGCTGGTATTCGCAATGATCGCGCAGCACTTCGTAATTGCGACCACGATGCTAGTTGTAGGTTTATTCGCGGTGTTGAGCTGGGATGCGACGTTCCCGGATCGGCGTGATGTTCTCGTGTTGGCTCCGTTGCCAGTGCGAGCGCGCACGATGTTTCTGGCGAAGGTAGCGTCGGTAGCGGCAGCGCTCGGGCTGACAATCTTGCTGCTGCATAGTGCAATGGGCTTGGTCTTGCCACTGCTATTTGCAGCACATGGCGCGCCGGCCGTGCTTCCGGCTTTGAGCTTTGAGCCCCCTGCTGTTCCAGTGGAGGCGCGCGACTTGCAGGCTGTGATGGATCGCGATTTGAGCCAAGCAGTAAGGAGCGGGCAGCTAGCGCCGGGCACAGGAGCGGGATTGGCCATTGGAGTCTGGAAGCACGGCGAGCGACGAGTGTTCACCTATGGAACCGCGAAGCTGAACTCGCTGTTTGAAATCGGCTCCATCTCGAAGACATTCACGGGATTGATGCTGGCGCGAATGGTAGGGCAGGGGAAGGTGCGTCTGGATGAACCGGTTCGCAAGTTGTTACCGGCCGAAACCGTTGCCAAGCCTACGGGTCAGGAGATTACATTGCTTGACCTGGCGACGCATCACTCGGGCTTGCCTCCGATGCCTAACAACTTTCACCCTGCAGACCGATCCAATCCATACGCCGATTACGGACCACAACAGCTTTACGATTATTTGGCGCGGCAGGGAGTCACCAAGTCGGGGGACGCCACTTTTCTCTACAGCAATCTCGGAGTAGGACTTTTGGGCCAGGCTCTGGCAGTACGATCCGGGAGGAGCTATGCCGATCAGCTGCGGCAGGAGATCACGGGTCCGTTAGGCCTGACCGATACGGCGGTAGAACTTTCCGCTGATCAGCAGCGGCGGTTCGTGCAGGGTCACGACAAGAGGCACCATCCAGTGCATGCATGGGATCTCGATGCTCTGGCAGGGGCTGGGGCGATTCGCTCGACGGCTGGCGACATGCTGACGTATCTGGAAGCGAACCTCCATCCGGAAAGATACGCTCCACTTTCTGACGCGCTTGCCATGTCTCACCAGCTTCATGACAGTGCCGCGGCGGGTTCGCAAATCGCTCTGGCGTGGCTCTACTCACCCGATAGTGGAAGCTACGAGCATGGCGGCGCCACGGCCGGCTTCTCCAGCTATGTCTTCTTCAATCAGCGAGCAGATTGCGCAGCGGTGGTGCTTGTAAATAGCGGACCGGACCCACTGCTTCCGCCCGATTTGATCGGCCAACATATCTGGCAACGGCTCTCCGGTAAGCCGGCGATCTCGCTTAAATCCGTTCTTGTGCCAGCAACCGGAGGATTTGGAGGCGTGCTCCGATCATTCGCGGCTTATTGGTTCACGATGATCGCAGCAGGTGTATTTGTCTATGGGGCAGTTTTGGGATTGCAGGGTTTGGCAGCGCAGGTACTGCCGCGGCGATTGTTCCTGCGCCTCTCGGGATATCTGCAATTGGCTGCAATCTGTCTCATTGTGAGCGTGTACTTCCTACAACCGGGCTTCGGCGGACTGGACGACTTGACGATCGGCTCAATGTGGCGCATAACTCAATGGCTGCCTTCGTACTGCTTTTTGGCGATCTATCAACAGTTGAATGGTTCGATGCATCCGGCGCTGGAACCAATGGCGCAGCGGGCGTGGATGGGACTGGTAATCGTAGTGTGCGGAACAGCCGTGACCTATACGCTTTCTTACTGGCGCACCCTACGCAAGATTGTCGAGGAACCGGACATTGTGCCCGGCGCGACTCGCTTGCGTTGGTTACCGCGATTCGGAAATCAGGCTCAGACCGCAATTGGACAGTTTAGTTTGCGCACGCTGGCGCGTAGTAAGCAGCATCGCCTGATATTGGGGTTCTATCTTGGAATCGGACTCGCTTTCATCAGTCTTCTGCTGAAAGGATCTGAGGCGGCGATGAACAATTCGGGACGTGAAAAGAGCATGCTGCTGTGGGCATCAAGCATCGTAATGCTTGTGCTAGCTACAGTAGGGACGCGAGTGGCGTTCGCGATGCCGCTGGATTTGCGAGCTAACTGGATATTCCGGGTTACTGGCATTCAGGCGGGAGTAGAAACTCTGGTCGCCAGTCGGCGTGCGCTTCTTCTGATCTCCGTGACACCAGTGTGGCTGGTGACCGCCGTAGCTTGTCTGGCACTTTGGCCTGGGCAGCAAAACATAGGACATCTTGTAGTTCTCGGACTTCTTGGCATGATTTTGGCCGACCTGTGCTCCCTCCGATTCCGTAAGATTCCTTTTACCTGTTCTTGGCTGCCCGGCAAATCGCGAGTTGACCTGGTTATTTTCGGTGCTGCGGGTCTGTTTTCGGCAGGGTCCAATGCTACGGTGCTCGAACGGCACGCCTTGCAACAAACTGGCACCATGGTGGTCATGCTGATGCTGTTGAGCGTTGTCTGGATCTGCGTCAGGCGAACAGCAACAGGATTGGCCAGAGGGGAAGAGCAGGAACTGCGCTTTGAAGAGGAGGAGACTCCGGCGATCCAAGGGCTTGGACTATACCCGGACGGAGTCATGCCAACTCTGCCTCAGCAATCGTCTCGCTTGTAGGCGCCGAATCTAATCGGCCCAAATTCATCAGTTGGGCCGCTTGACGTTACCCTCGGAATCCGTTATAACGGAAGGCGACTGTGAAGGAAAACTTGGACCGTTTTCTGCCGCTCTCGTCCGCCGCCCTGCATATTTTGCTGTCTTTAGCGGGTGAGGAGCGGCATGGGTACGCAATCATGCAAGAGGTCGCAAGCCAGTCGGATGGCCGCTATAAGCTGGGCCCGGGTACGCTCTATGACAACCTTCAGAAGCTTATGAAAGAGCACCTTGTGGAAGAGACTGAAAATACGTCAACCGGTGCCGAAGCCAGACGCCGCTACTACCGCTTAAGTGAACTGGGTCGCCACGTGCTTGCGACCGAGATCACACGTTTGGAAGAAGCAATTTGTAAGGCAAAAATTCACCTGGGATTGCCCAGGAGGACAACGTGATTCGAGGGCTTTATCACGGTTTACTTTGGCTCCATCCACCTTCATTTCGGGAGCGGTTTGAAGAAGAGTTCCTGTGGATTTTCGACCTAGAGCGATCGTCCCAGACCGGCATGTCCCTTCTCTTCGAATGTTTTGTTTCCCTATGCCGCCAATGGTTCTTGCGTTCGAGCCTTTGGAAATTCGGCATCGGCGTCCTGGTGAATTTAATCCTTGGTCACCGCATCCTTTTTGGAATAATTTTATGACTCGGACCGTTGTCAGTTGGGTACTTTGCGTTCTGCTCGGGTTTGTGTTTCTGATGGTCGGCGGTATGAAACTGCTAAGCAGACCCATCATGGTGGCGGAGTTCAACCACGTTGGCCTCGGGCAATGGTTCCGGTACTTCACTGGGTTTCTTGAAGTGGGGGGCGCGATTGGCCTTCTAGTTCCAAAGTTTAGTAGATGGGCGGCATTGTTGCTGGCAATCGTAATGATTGGCGCCACTATCGCCCACCTCACCGTCCTAAGTAGCCCGCCGACCTTGGCGCTTGTGTTGCTGGTGCTGTTGCTTCTTACTGTGTGGATTCGTCGTCCTGAGCGATAGCGCAATTTGAAACATAGAAAAGGAGTGCGCCCCAGCAGCAACCGAACTCTAAGGCCGATCGGTCAGCCCCTCTTCCGCATTCAGCAAGTGCAATATGAAACGGAATGGCATTCCCGCGAACTCGGGCTTGTCTTCAATATCCGGGCGAATATCAAGCATGGCTCGTTCCATCAGATATGTCGCCAGCAAGGTCTCTCCATCTGCTTGTGATTCAGGCATGAATGCGGCGTTACCAACCGCTCTCCAGTAAGTCTCGATAAACGTTGCTGTGACGTGAGCGTACCAGAACCGGACCCACATGCGAAGGTCGTGCTGAGACATGAATTCATTGCTGTTAGCAGCTTGAAACAGGCGCATAGAAACCTGAGCTGCATAGCCGAAAGATGTCAGCATACTGGCCACGTCACGAAGCGGACATCGTTTAATCCGGCGTTCGCTTAGATGTTGATTTGGGTCACCTTCAAAATCGAATATAGTGACCTCGTCGTCGTGCATTAGCATGTGTCCCAGATGCAGACGCCCGTGGAAGCGCGTGCGGACCGATTGGATTCTGTTTTCAAATATGAGCTTGAATCTGGCAAGGATTTCCGGCTCTAGGCTGAGCACTTTGGATGCTAGCGCCTGAACGTCCGGGGCCATCCGGGAGTAGCGCTGCCGAAGAAATTCAAGGCGACGCGTAGTGAGACCGATGTAGCCGTGATAAAGACTCTGGCGATAGAAGTCGTTAAAAGGTTCGGGAGTGAATGCCTGCCGGCTCGTGTCGCGAACGAGCACACGATGCATCTGGGCTACCCGCTCGGCCATGTGCCGGACAAGTTTCAGGTACGGGCCAATTAGATCTTCGGCAATAGGCGAGCGTTCAGAGAATGCAAAAGAGAGGGCGTAAAAATTGACTGGATTGACACCCTCAATATCAGCCCGGGTGTACTTGCCGTGACGAAGGCCGCCCAGGAAGTCGGCCAAGTTCCGCATAGACGCTTGCCAGGCAGTGCCTTCATTCGGAACAAAGCCATGTATCAGCGCTAGGGTGATAGGTTCGCCGGTATCTGGTTGATAAACCATATCGCCCGCGAACGGAGCCACGAGCGTACTTGTGACCGGTTCCTCGCGGTCGAACTCTTCGCCCATTTCAACGCCTGGATGTAAGCCCGGTTCTACCCGGCGAAGAACTTTGAGAACGAAACTGTGGCTGAATCGGACAGAGGTGTTCTCTTCGGCTGAGGTCATCAGAGACGGCGCAAGTTCGGGAGCCTTGGAGCCCCAAATCCGACGAAACTGCCGATTCCGTTGAGCCAGAATACTACCGCGTTCGCCGCGCAGCCGCTTCCGTTTGGCAAAAGCATCGAGGAGTGCAGAAGAGGTTTCCTCATCGGTGGTGCCGTCCACCAACACGCCTCCCCCGCCATTCTCCGGGCGAACCCGGGCCATAATGGACTGGGAACTGCGGTTCACCACCGGGTCCGCGCCGTTCTCGCCGACAAAGGTAAGCGGCACGAAGTAGTCTTCCGGATCGCCGGTGGTGTATTCCACTCGCGTCAGGAACAACATCGCTTTCCCAGCGACAAGCGGTACAGCATCAAAGATCCGTATCGAGCGAAAACGCTTGCCTTTTCCACGAAACCAGCGGGCGGAACTCAAGAAGGTGGGAAGTAAAGCGGCCAGCCTACCTTGCATATCAGGCTGCCACAGAGCAACCAGCGAGGGAATCTGCAACTCCGGGATACTGGTCAACAGAGTGTGGGCAGTGGAGGCGGGAACAGCTACTGGAACGGCCCGAAGCTCGAGTGAAAACCAGAAGAAGGAGTTGGGGCCCAGAGTGATGGGATAGTAATCGTTCTCAATCGAAGGAAATTCGGTGCGCCCAAACATCTCGACAGGCGTGTAGCCGTCGAAAGCGCGAACATCAAGTTCAACCGCCTGAGCAAAGCGGGACAGATTGGCTACAACTAAGATCGTTTCTTCTTCGTAACGCCGGATGAATGCAATCACGCGCTGATTGGAAGGGCTGAGGAACTCCAGCGTGCCACGTCCGAATGCTTTGTATTGCTTGCGGAGAGCGATCAGGCGCTTGGTCCAACTCAGCAGTGAATTGGCATTTGCTTGTTGCGACTCGACATTGATTGCTTCGTAATGATAAGCGGGGTCAATATTGACGGGCAAATAGAGGCGTTGCGGATTGGTGGCCGAGAACCCTGCATTGCGGTCAGGACTCCATTGCATCGGGGTGCGAACGCCATTTCGGTCACCTAAATAGACGTTGTCGCCCATGCCGATTTCGTCGCCGTAATAGAGAACGGGAGTGCCGGGCATCGAAAATAGCAGCGCGTTCATGACTTCGATGCGCGAGCGGTCGTTGCCGAGCAGTGGGGCGAGACGGCGCCGGATGCCGAGATTGATTCGTGCCCGCTGATCGGAGGCGTAAACACGATACATGTAATCGCGCTCTTCGTCCGTGACCATTTCGAGCGTGAGTTCGTCATGGTTGCGCAGGAACATAGCCCATTGACAACTCTCAGGAATGGCAGGGGTGCGGTTCAGAATTTCGACGATGGGAAGGCGGTCTTCCAGGCGCAAGGCCATGAACAGCCGCGGCATCAGTGGAAAGTGAAATGACATCTGACACTCGTCGCCATTACCGAAGTAGGCCACTGCGTCTTCGGGCCACATGTTAGCCTCGGCCAGCAGCATGACGCCGGGGAAATTCGTATCGATATGACGGCGAACTTCTTTCAGGAAATGATGGGTTTCCGGAAGATTCTCCGAGCTTGTTCCTTCGCGCTCGAACAAATAAGGGATCGCATCCAGACGGAATCCGTCAACTCCCATTTGCGCCCAGAAGTCAAGCGTGCGCATGACGGTGCGGCGAACCAGCGGGCTGTCGAAGTTGAGATCCGGCTGGTGGGAGAAAAAGCGATGCCAGTAGTATGCTTTTGCAACGGGATCCCAGCTCCAGTTGGAGGGTTCGAAATCCTTAAAAATGATTCGCGTTCCGTCGTACTTGGTGGGTGAATCGCTCCAGACGTAGAAGTCACGCCAGTTTGAACCCGGTTCTGCGTGGCGTGATTTCTGAAACCATTCATGCTGATCGGAGGTGTGATTAATGACCAGTTCGGTGATGACTTTCAGATTGCGGCGGTGAGCCTCCTTTAGAAAGTTTTGAAAGTCTCGCAAGGTTCCGTAAGCTGGGTGTACATTCCGAAAGTCCGAAATATCGTAACCGTCATCTTTCCACGGAGAAGGGAAGAATGGCAGCAGCCAAATTGCTGTGACGCCCAGGTCTTCGAGGTAGTCGAGCTTCTCAGCAAGACCTTTGAAGTCACCCATACCGTCGGCATTACTGTCAGAGAAGGCCCGTACATGAGCCTCATAGATAACTGCGTCTTTGTACCAGAGTGGATCTTTCTGCAGGGTATGGGAGTTTTGGGATTGCGGCATTCGCTTTTTACTTAGGTTGACTCAGCAGAAAGCCGAGATTGAACTAAACCTTGATGGTAATCCTTGTAGGAAATTAAGCTTTGAGGAAATTCACGGGACAGCCTGGAAACCTGGCGGAAGTGGATAAATCAAGGCAGAATACATGGGAGCACATTGAAAATGGGTCAGCATCTTCGCAATTCAGTTACTACCCTGTGTTATTCAAGCGCTTGTTGCTGTACGGCCACTGGGCAGGACTGAAATTCATGAAGCGTTTACCAAGCTACTTATGACGACGTGAACTCTGGTACTTCGAGCTGATCACAGGCTCCTGGGCTGATCCTTTGATTACGCTTTTCAGCTTTAACTGAACTCACAAGCTTGCGGCCTTTCAACTGAACGTAACTGCATCAAGAGTTTACTCGGACTCCTTGATTTGCTGTTAGCATTCCGGCTTGCCCACTAGTAGAGAACTGAGAAAGACCTCTAAAGGGCCGGGCTCCAACATCCCAAGCTCAGCGAAATCGCCGTCATCGCCAGGGCGCAGATAACCCAAGTATTCGGGCAGACCTCGCAGGTCTTCATTCTTGATGGCAGTAAGGACACTATGAAGGTCAAAGTTTTGCGGAGCTTGGTCGGTCGGGAAGAAAAGCGCTATTTGCCCTCGCAGATGCCAGTTATATTTGGCGTCGTAGAAAAGTTCCTGTACCGTCGCGGGTTCACGGCTGAAGCAGAGTTGCCAAGTGTCTCGCAACCCGGGGAACCTACCGAGTTGTCTGGTGACCCGCCAGCTTTCTCCGGCCAGCTTTATCCAACCCTCGGAGGAGACCGCTGCATCGTCACTGAGTAGGAATAACACCCGGCCACACGCCACGAGAGCTGTTGCTAACTTGCATGCGATTGCCTCATCAACGAACTCATCTATTTCTGGAATCTGATTGTCCCAATGAAGGTATCGGATAAAACTACAATCGGAGGCCAGTTGCTTATAGGCCGAGTAGGGTGCTTCTTGGTTCACTACGATGCTGTTCGGATCCATGGGCAATTAAGGTAGGGAAAGCAAGGCGGGCACGTCAACATATCCGGTTGGCAATTTGTAGATACATACTCTCTGAGCTTAGGCTGTCCAAATGGGTATCGGCCATTTAACCTCCAGTAAAGGCGTTCACTCTAGCAGGAGGTGTCTAGGACAGCCGGATCCAGCTGGCTTGCAAGGGTACTGGAAAGGTACAGATTCGTGCCAAGGCTATAACAATCACAGACGGAAAGGTCTACATTACAAGACTGGAAGGGGAAAGAACAAATTCGCGTACTGTGACTTCAAGTCATTTCGAATTGTAGTTGTTCGATGGCGCATGACTTGACCTCGAATGGCGATTGTTTGCAAGTAGAGACTTACTTTCTTCGCGCCATTTCACAAATCCGGGAAAACTGGACCAACTACCGCACCAGGAAAGGCCCTTCGCTCTTCGGCAACTCCGTTGGATTTTCAGCCGATTGATGGCGCGCTGTATCCTGAGCAACTTCCAGGGCAGATGAAATTTCCCTCACTGCCCCGGAACTAACGGTTGGGCGAACGTGATGACTAGCCGCAGAAGGCTTGACCGACCTGGTAACGGGCATATCGCAAAGGCAGCAATCACTACATCGGCGGCACCGTTCACAGAGGTGATTTCCGCACGCATCTTTAGTGCAATAAGTGCAGATGTCAGATGACTCATCACCACAAATAGAACAGCTGAATACTCCTGCTTCCATTAATCTTTCCGTTTCTTTCTTTTCGCCGAGGGAGCCGGGACCTGGCTGAGGTTGGCGCGACAACGCTGGGCGTCCTGGTCAGCGATTCTAAAATTCTGCGCTGTGCTGGCCGCCAGATCGCGAAGATAATTACGCAGGCGCTCGCGATTAGCGAAATTGTGAGCAATCATCATGTTCAACTTTTCAGAGGTGGCGCGTGTGTCGTATTGCTGCGCTCCCTGCGCGAGCGATCGTTCGGTCACTTCCAATGCCTCTAGCCGAAAGTAAGTGTCCAAGCCTTGGGAAAGGCTCTCGGTCTTTTGCGAAAAAAGCTTCGTCACGGCCAATAAATCGCTACCCTGCTGCTGAGCTGACTGCCATTGAACCAGATACGTGGTCGGGGCGCCTTTTTTATCGGCCCATATCTGCGGGCTCAGTTGCGCCAGCATCGGCTGTAGCTGAGCAGTATCGTTCTGCACGTCGGTGATGATCTTTCGTGCATCCCACGAATTTTCCAAGCCTTCCGGTGCAGGTGGCTGGTTTGCTGCGGGCACAATCGCCTGCGCCGCTTTCACAGGGGATGGCACGGCTGCTGCTAATGTGAGCCAGACCGCCATCTCCGCTGTCCGGAGTCTTACGGGCATCAACCTCCATTGTACTGGCGATAGCGCGATACTCAGAACGATAACTGGAGTGGGTGCGCAGCTCGTGAGTGCGCCAATAATTTATTACCTTCGACAGGTTTTCCGTCTTGAGAATGGCCGAATGTGATCGCTGTGAAGATCCTGGCGGTGTATCGGTAAAGCGAGCCCCGGTCCACACGGCGGGAGATGGCTTGATTCTTCTGAACCAGGATAGAATCAATAGCTTTGACGAGAACGGGTTCATTTTTGGGTAGCCGTGCATGCTGCACGCGCACTTGCCCTTCGATGACGTCGATTCGCACCGTGTCGTCCTCATCAATAACCAACGCAACGCACGCTGCCTGATGAGCGCTGATGATGGCAGAAGGAGAAAAGACCCGCTGCGATTCACCCTGCTTCGGACGAAGGAATAAGCGTACGCGCCCAGAAACCAGATCCAGTACGTCATTCGGGTTGGCAGAATTCTGGCGGAAGAATATTTTCGAATTACTATAGACCTCGAACATGCCACCGTTGTCGACGCGCATCTGAGCGTAACCGTCCGGGCCCGTTTGCAAGATCTGCTGCACCGGCAACACTTCGCCGCTACTCAAAGCCCAAGGCTGGCCATCATGCAGGCTGGTCACTTGGCCACTGACCAGGGCTAGCTTGGCGTCGAATGCGTGATCAGTCGCCGTATTACCTGTGGCCAATTGCCCGAAACAGGCAGGGGTAATTGCAACAACAATTAGGAAGCATTGAAGGGCGTATGTTGGTCTGCTCACATGTACTCTTAATGGCTGACCGAACGGAGCTTATTGCTGTACGACCTGCGCTCCTCCGATTGTATAGTTTCGGCCAGCCTTAGCTCTTTAGCTGCCTCAGCCGTACGCCCGAGCTTGCGATACGCATTGCCAAGTGCATAGTGCGCCCGTACTGAGTTTGGGTTCAGCTGAATAGCATGCTGCAGCGGTGCCACGGCGTCTGCCGGCTTGTTCTCTGCCAATTCTGTCCGGCCAAGTCCGTCGAGCGCTTCTTCGTAATCGGGGTTGGCTGTTACGGCCTTCTGGAAGTGGCCTAATGCATCCTCCCGTTGGCCCAGCTTGACCAGTACTTGCGCTAGCAGACAATGAGAGACCGGATCATCTGGATAACTCTGCAGCTCAGCTTCAAACTCCAGCCGCGCCGATTCCAGGTTGCCGTCCTTCCAATCTAATTGCCCCAATCCCGAGTGCACGCCGGGGTAATGAGTGTCTACCTCTCGCGCTGCCTCAAACTCCCCTCGCGCCTCTTTCCATTGCGACATCTTGTCGTAAGCGGCGCCCATCATCACATGCGCTTCGGGCGACTCGGGCGAGATCGCCATCAAACGGCCAAACACGTCGGTAGCGCCTTTGTAATTTGCAGAACGCATGTAAGCTTTTCCAAGCAGATCTAAGGTTGTTGTGTCAGACGGTTTCAACGCGGCAGCACGTTCCAGATATTCTGCAGCCTGCGGATAGCGGTCGAGCGCAAACAGAGTGAGACCAGCTAGATCGAGTGCCTGAAAATCAGGCTCGGCTTTGCAAAGCGAGTTGAGGAGCGGCCAAGCCAGGCTCCATCGTTGTTCGCGAAAGTAAGCGATGGCCAAATTGCGAGTCGATGGCATATCACCCGGCTTGATGGCGAGAGCTCTACGATAGAGCTCTTCCCCCTCCGCGATTTTGCCTTCGCGTGTCAGGACAATAGCAAGGTTGTTTAGTGTCGCAATAGAGTTCGGATCCTGCTCAAGAGCGAGTCGAAACTTAGCTTCTGCAACGGCATTGTCACCGGATTGCATGGCGCGAACGGCACCGGTCAG
Source organism: uncultured Bryobacteraceae bacterium (assembly GCA_964248065.1). Lineage (GTDB taxonomy): Bacteria > Acidobacteriota > Terriglobia > Bryobacterales > Bryobacteraceae > Bog-105. The sequence continues at coordinate 26,912 of CAXTWQ010000060.1, forward strand.
TAAGAGGCGGAGGCTTTCCTCTGAAGACGCTTGTTGCGCGCCAGCTACCCTAATGCTCATTCCTACAAAACCTAAAAACAGGAGGACCGCCCTTGTTAAGAGCAGTCCTTGTTTGAGACTTTGTGGCGATCTTATTGAAAGCAATCTGACTAAAAGTATAGTTTTAAACCGAGCTGAATCTGCCTGGGCAGGTGGCTGGCTGTTAACTGCCCGAAGGTAGACTTCGTATCAAGGTTCACTCCCAGGTTCATTAGATTGGTGTGGTTGAAGGCGTTGAAGAGCTCACCACGGAACTGGAGGCTGACACGCTCGCCGGCTTTAATGTTTTTGATGCCGGCAAGATCCCAGTTCTCAATACCGGGAGTAAGAATGGTGCCGCGGCCGACATTGCCGAATTGGCCAATGGCATCAGTAAATGCGCCCGTGTTAAACCACTGCTGGCGGCTGCCCTGGCCGGTGATGGAAGCACCACCGACGTAATTAGGACGCGGTGCAATGGTGGCAACATCAATGCCAATGCCGCCCGGGTAGACGCCAAGGCTACCAGCAGGCCAGTCGCTTGCCCGGAACGGATCCAGATTTTGACGGATCGTAACCGATTGACCTGATTGCAGGCGCACGATACCAGAGATCTCCCAGCCGCCGAGAACATGTCCAACAACTCCTCTTTGATCTTTCAGGAAGGGCAGCACATAAACAAAGTTCCCGACTCCGACATGCGGAGTGTTCATGCTGGCGGGGCCGTAGTCTGCAGCATAGTTATAGCTGTTGTAATTGGCCGCGTTCCGGTCCGCCGGATTATTGGTCAGGTTCTTCGACCAGGTGTAGACCACACCTAGCGTGAGCCCGTTGCCTACTCGCCGATTGAATGTAGTCTGCAGAGAGTTGTAGTTGCTGTTGAATACCGGTGCACGCGAAGTGATGGCAGCGAATCCGACGTATGGACGAACGAGATTGACATCGACCGTTGGATTAGCTTGCCGCGCCGCAAGACTGGGTTGGTTCAGGTCAACATCGCCCAGCAGCTGGCGGCGCCGCTGAACCTGCGGGATTGTCGAAGCTCGTGTTCTGAATCAGGAGTGCCGTCACCAGCGGGGGATCGCCGAATGCGTTCTGCTCCCAGATGCCGTTGAGCGTGCGGTCATAAAAGACTCCATAGCCGCCGCGGACAGCTGTCGTACCCTTACCCGTTACATCCCATGCAAAGCCGAAACGAGGCGCGAAGTTATTCTCCGAATTTGGGTTTACATAGCTGCCATACGGAGAGCATGTCACGGGAGCCAGCTGTCGCGCAGCGGCGCAGGATGAGCCTTGCGGGAAGATGATGCCGTTCACGTAGTTGGAGGGAGTCACTGCGCTATTGGCAAACACGCCTGTGGTTGGGTTCAGAACCGGAGCAGCAGCAGGATTGTATGCTGCCGGGTCAAAATTGTTCAGCACGTTGTTGCTGTCCGTGGCGGTTGGAAAGAAGCTATAGCGAAAGCCGAGATTCACCGTAAGCCGGGGCGTCACCTTCCAGTCGTCCTGCAAATAAGCTTCGATGTTGGTGTAGTTCAGATGAGGAATGATATCTCTGCTTGATTGAGTGAACTGAAAAGCCCGCCCAATAAGGAAATTCGCAAATGAGGAGTAACCGTCCGGCGTACTGGTAAATCGAAACGTGCCATTAGTCGGGTTCGGACCATTCTCGGTCTTGGTCATCCACTGCGCTGTCGCGCCGACGCGCACAGTGTGCGAACCGAAGACTTTCGAGAAATTGTCGTAAATCTGCTTATCTATGTTGCGCTCAAAGTAGGGCGCGCTCGGGGTTGGAATTCCACTGAAATTATCGATCGTGACGCCGGGTATACGGCCGTAAGGGTCCTGAAAAGGCAAGCCGCCAGAGACTTGGCCGTAGAGAGCAGGTGAGTTATTAATGCCAGTCAGGTTGCTGTTAATTGCACCCCAAGAGTAATTGAAAGCTGCTTCGTTTACCACTGTTGGCGAGATAGCCCAGGAGACATTAGCCACAACATTCTTTCCGGGCGCGTTCGTAGAGGTAGAGAATATGTTTGGTAGCGGTGAGCTGGCAAAGAGCCCACCTGGCTCAGTTGTTGGCACCTGGTCCTGCATAAACCGCCCAAATGCGTGAATCTTATCCGTAACATTCTGGTCGAGCCGAACTATGTCCTGGCGGTAATTATTCTTTGCGACCGTGTTGGAGATGTATTGCGTTCCGTTGCCTGCGTTGGCCGGAAACTTTGAATAGACATTCTGAATGTACACTTTGGCGTTGTTGCTGAAACAAGCCGGGTTGATCTGCGAGACATTCGTCTTTGCATTAGCTGGCGTGGTATTCGTCACGCATCCAGCCGGGGCGCTGGCGGGATTCAGTACAACGCCAGTAAACGTTCCGTTTAACTGTCCGGCTGTGGGCACAACGGCTGTGTTGCTGCTCGGCTGCCCGGTCTTGCGCCACTCTTCTGACCAGAAGAAGAACGTCTGCGATTCTTTCCTGCTGTACAGTTTCGGAATAAAGAGCGGGCCGCCAATGGTAAAGCCGTAATCGTTATAGCGTAGCGGCGGTTTTTTCGCGCCCACTAGATTGGAGAAGAAGCTGTTCGCGTTGAACTTGTCGTTGCGAACAAACTCGTAAAGGTCTCCGTGGAACTGACTTGTTCCGGACTTTGTGACCGTCAAGATTTGTCCGCCGCCACTCCGTCCATACTGCGCATCGTAGCCGCTGCGAGCCAGCGTAAACTCCTGAATCGCATCAACACTTGGCACGTTCAGGAGTGTGGCGTTTGATCCGCTGTCATTAATGTCGGCACCATCTACTGTCCAGTTATTCGCACCCGTACGAGCGCCGTTGATAACCACCGAGCTAGTATTTGAGATGCCGAAATTGATAATGTCCGGCAATCCGGAAGTGACTCCTGGCTGGAGAGTAACTAATTGCTCGAAGTTACGGTTGTTCAGCTGCAGTTCCCGAACCTGCGTTCCAGTGATGGTTCCGGCTTGTGCCGACGTGGAGGTCTGGACCGGAATGCTCGTCTCAGTTACGTTTACAGTTTCGTTAACCTGACCGGTCTGCAGTTGAACGGGAAGCGAGCGCTTCTCTGCCACGTGCAACACAACATTACTCGAAAGAAAAGTGCGGAAACCCGTCGCTTTGACCGTCACCGTATAGACAGCAGCGGGCAGATTGGTAACCGTGAACTCGCCGCCGGCGTCGGAGGTAACGGTCCTTAAATCAGTATTGGTGTCGTTGTTGTGAATTAAGATCGATGCGCCTTGCACGGTCGCGCCGGACGGGTCGCTAACAGAGCCGTTCAGCGTGGCATTCACTTCCTGGGCGAGCGCACCAGAAACTATCACCAACAGGGCTGCAAAAGCCTTCACAAAAACCGTTCTTACCAAAAGGTTATCTCCCAGAGCAGGCAAAGCAAGATTTTTGACGGTAGAGTGTCAACGTTCGTGCGCACCTGGCGCGAACGCGAGTTAAACATCTTCGACCCCGAACGACTGCTTTAGGAAATGGTAGCCCACACGGCCTCCACAATCAACAGAAAAAGAATGCGGAAGCAGTTACTGTCTCTTGCCGAAAACCTGGGTCGCTATGATGCCGGTACCCTCTCTGACCACCAGCAAGCGATCGGCATTCACTGTCGATAACTTCTCTGACTTGCCGTTGGGCCAGCGAACCTCAAGATCAACTTTGTCCGCGGCGCCAAGTCCGAAGTGCAGTCGCTGGTCATTGGCAGAGTAGAAGCTTGCCTGGCTCAGGACTTCCTGAATCTGCTGCTTGTCACCATACCGCGCTGTAACTCGCGAGCCGATAGCGCTGCGATTCGATGTGGTCCCGATTAGCTTTACTTTGATCCAGTGATTTTTTCCTGATAAGTCATTGCGCAGTAGCGAGGGCGGCTCATTCATGTTCATGATGAGCATGTCGATATCGCCGTCATTATCGAAGTCGCCGAATGCACAGCCGCGGCTTGCATGTTCGGCTGAAACTCCCGTGCCTGCTTCGCCAAGTAACTCCTCAAACTTGCCATTGCGCAGATTGCGGAAAACGATTCGAGGACTCTTGAAGGGATAGTTAGGAAGGGTTTTCTCAATCTCGGGGTACACGCTGCCAGTCACCCAGAACAAGTCTGGATAACCGTCGTTGTCGAGATCGAAGATACCCGCGCCCCAGCCGATAAAGCGCGTCTCTACGCCCAAGCCGGCCGAGTTGGTTACGTCTTCAAAACTGCCTTTTCCGTCGTTGCGATACAGAATGGCGGTGTCGTCGGCGAAGTGAGTTTTCAGAATGTCCAGGTTGCCGCGAAGGTTCACGTCGCCCACGCCAAGTCCCATTCCGGCCTGCTCCATGCCATCCTCATTCAGCGCGACCCCGCTCTCGAGTCCGACATCGGTAAAGGTGCCGTCGTGATTGTTCTTGAACAGGAAACTGGGCGTTGAATCGCAAGCGACAAAGATATAGGGCCAGCCATAGTTGTCAAAGTCGGCCGCGACAGTAGTCATGCAGTAGCTACCCTTTGCTTTTGAGACACCGGACTTTTCACTCACATCGGTGAAGGTTCCATCGCCATTGTTGTGATACAGCGTTACGTAGCCCGGAGGCAAGCCGCGGGGCCCGCAGTTGACCGGCACACCTTTCCAGTTACAAAAAGTACTTTCGCCTGGCTTAGGCACTTTTTCCGGATTGAACTCCAGGTAGTTGCCGACGAACAAATCGAGCTTGCCGTCCCGAACGTACTCAACAAAGCAACATCCGGATCCCCAGCCC
>CAXTWQ010000061.1:0-21110 GCA_964248065.1 uncultured Bryobacteraceae bacterium
CCTCCGGAGCGATGCCGAGGCTGAGGCACATCTCGCCGGTCTACATCACGAGGACCCAGGTCAGGTGGGGCTTGAGCCGAGTCGACCGTGAAAGCAATGTTCTTGCCCTGCGCGATCTGCCTGGCCATTTCCTGCGCTCCAGTAAGCAGCGCCGGCCCGTATTCATTGGCTCGCAATTGAGGCCGCATGGAGCGCAGCGTGCCTCCGGAGAAGCCGTCTGTAAGGTAGGGCTCTGTGCCGCGACCGGTTTCTATGTCGTTCTTGTGGTCCTTGATGGCAAGAAGCAGCAGAACGCCTTCATTGTTCTTTTTGTCACCGACGCCCCAGTGCCGTGCCAGCTCGAGTGCAAAATCCCGGATGGGTGCGTCGCCCACTGTGTCTACCGTAACCAAAGCGAACTGCACGCCGAGTTCGTGATCCACTCTGGTACAGAATGCTTCGAGCTGTTCTTTGTCAGAAGCGTTCACCACTCCTGCTAAATCGCTGACATAGCCGATGGGCGCTGGAAGCTTGTTCGGGTCGGTCACCGCTGGGCAGAGCTGCACCAGCGTAAACAACAAAATAAGTAACTGGCAAAGGCGTTTAGAAAAAATCGCCTCGCTTGATCGCATGCAATCAAAGGTTAGCAAGCTAATTAGGAATACGAGTACTTCGTACCAATGTTCAATGAGAGGCGCAGGCAGCCCAGCCTCGGATTACAGGATTCTAGATGTGACCGAAAGCTGTTAACTTTCGGTTTGCGATTGCACTGCACTAGGAGGAAGCAAGCTAACGGCAACATCTCACATAATGGACAGATTAGACCGATTGATGGCAACTCAACCAAGACCCCGATGCACCTTCGACCTATACCTCGAGTTGGAGCGGAACGCGGAGTACCGAAGCGAGTACCGCGATGGAGAGATCATTGCCATGTCCGGGGGCACACGTGCGCACTCAAGGTTGTCGGCGCGAATGATTACGCTGTTGTCTCGTACCGATGACTGTGAAGTTTTTGACAGTAATATGCGACTGTACAACGAACTTTACAACGAATGCACCTACCCTGACGCCATGTTGATCTGCGATCCAGTTCGATTTTGGCGTGAACAGGATGACGTGGTCGTAAACCCATCCGTCGTGGTAGAAGTTTTATCTCCATCGACACAGAAATACGATCGAACGATTAAAAGCGTTTACTATCGAAGCATTCCATCATTGCGTCACATTGTCCTGGTGTCCGCCGACTCCATCAGTGTGGAGTGGTCTACGCGCCAGGACGAAAGCACTTGGATCATTAAACAGTATGTAGGTACGGCGGATTTGCCGCTGGGTTTTCAGATGGAAGAAATCTACGGAGGGATTATTTAGACATCTTGGGTCGAATTGCTTCGAAGAGCGAGACAGCCTGGAGTTCAGATGAGTGCTGTTGGGAAGGTCAATAAGAGCTCAGATGTCATCGCTGACCAAACGGCTAACCTGGAGCGTTTCGATAATGGCAGTACTGGTCCTGCTCAGCCCTGTGCTTTTTATGGCGTTCTTAATGGGAAACAATCTTATAGGCGCTCTGTTGTCTCGGACGCGAGATGCTGCAACGGTTGAACCAACCGGCAGTGCGTTGGCCGGAACTTATGTCTCGCTATACAGTGCGATCATCCTGAAAGCAGATCATACATTCACGGTCACTGAGCTTCCTTCCTTCAACATGGAAGGGCGCAAAGATAGTTGTGTTGGAGCGGCATGGGTCGCTGGGCCATTGCAGGTGCGCATGATCTCAGCCTGCAGTTCAAGAGCTCATTTAACGGAAACGGAATGGTTTACTGCTCGGACGGCACTCCGAACACTAAGTTCACTGTACTTGGTCAGAAAGCCCCCTACAATCTTTACCTGACGATTGGCGACCCGGACAGCGGTGAGGGATTAGAGTTTTTAAAGATAGCTCACTAAGGAGCCGTTGCCGATTGTGCGATTCCACCAGCCAGCGTTACCTCAAACTCAACCTTCGAAACGCAGCTTTGAGGACGGTTGCGGCTCACAGGACTCTGCCAACGCTCTTCTGTCAACTTGACTTCTGTCAGTTTCTCGACGGCGATGCAGCGCCAATTCTCGTCTGAACCTTTGTGTCCGAGTCCGCTGCGGCTCTCACCTCCAGACTGATAGCAGAGAACCTGCAGTCGATCGTCTTTGGTACGCCCCAGTACATAAGGGCAAAGCGTTCTCCGGCGATCTTTGTAGACGGCCGAAACAGGCTTTTTCTCCACCATCGCCTGCTTCAGCAATGCGTAGATAGCTTCGTAGCTCTGTTGCCGGATGACGCGGACGGCAGCCATACCCATAGCGTACCGTCCAGCGTTTTTGGTTTAACTAAGCCGTGCGCTGCTGCTCTGAGGTGCCACTCTCGCGGGACAGTGAAGCCTGTGCTGCGGCAAGTCGGGCGATCGGCACACGGTAAGGCGAACACGAAACGTAGTTCATCCCAATCCGATAACAGAACTCGACCGAGCTTGGTTCGCCTCCATGCTCACCGCAGATGCCCACTTCCAAATCCGGACGTGTCTTACGGCCCAGCTTCACCGCTAGTTCGATTATTTTGCCCACGCCTTCCTGATCGAGTACCGCAAATGGATCAGCTTTGAAGATCTTCAGATCTTCGTACTGCTTGGAGAACTTCGTATAATCATCGCGCGACAGACCCATTGTGGTCTGGGTCAAATCGTTCGTGCCGAACGAAAAGAACTCAGCTTCCCGAGCAACTTCGTCCGCAGTCATAGCAGCCCTGGGAATCTCGATCATCGTGCCGACGTAATACTTAAGGCTGCTCAGACCCGCAGCACCCAGCACCTCGTCTGCAATCTTCACCACCAACGCTTTTTGATGCTCTAATTCCTTCACGCTGCCGACCAGCGGAATCATTACTTCAGGAATTACCTTGATGCCTTTCTTGGCAACCAGTACGGCCGCTTCGAAAATGGCCCGCGCCTGCATCTGCGTTACTTCCGGATAAGTGATGCCAAGACGGCAACCACGATGACCCAACATGGGGTTGAACTCGTGCAGCTCTTCAACACGGCTCAATAATTCCGGCAGGTACTTCTTCAGTTCGCCAACCGATACCTTGTAGGTGGCAGCTATCTCTTTCTTCTCACGAGGAGAAGCATGAGGCAGCTTGGCTAGATCAACCATCACGTTTTCACGCTTAGGCAGAAACTCATGCAATGGCGGATCGAGGGTTCGAATCACGACAGGAAAGCCGTCCATCGATTCGAACAACCCTGCAAAGTCTTTGCGCTGCATTGGAAGCAGCTTCAGTAAAGCTTTGGACCGTGATGCTTCGTCACGCGCCAGAATCATCGCCTGCATGAAAGGAATGCGGTCTTCGGCAAAGAACATGTGTTCAGTCCGGCAAAGGCCAATTCCTTCAGCACCGAAAGCTCGAGCGGCTTTCGCATCTTTCGGGATGTCAGCATTTGCGCGAACACCAAAGCCGCCCCGATACTCATCGGCCCACTGCATGAACGTCGCAAAGTAGTGCGACTTCGGGTCCGGCTCATTGGTCTTGCACTGCCCCGAGTAGACTTCGCCGAGCGTGCCGTCGAGTGAAATCCAATCGCCCTCTTTTAGGATTTGCTTCTTGCCTTCTGCGCTGATTGTGGCAATCTTCTTGTTCTCATCGACCGCAACCGTCGAGGCGCCAACCACGCACGGGCGTCCCATGCCCCGAGCCACCACCGCTGCATGGCTCGTCAACCCACCGACTGCGGTCAGAATGCCCTTGGAGACATCCATGCCGTGAATGTCGTCCGGCGTGGTCTCCTTGCGAACCAGGATGACCGGGCCTTTTTTGGCTAGTTCGACGGCGTCCTCTGAAGAGAAAGCCGCACGCCCGACAGCAGCACCGGGCGAGGCAGGCAAGCCGCTGGCAAGTCTCACCAAGCTCTTGCGCATGGTCGGATCGAGAACCGGATGCAGCAATTGGTCCAGCTGATTCGGAGCCACACGCTGCACCGCTTCTTTCTTGCTGATCAGGTTTTCGTTAACCATGTCGACAGCAACTCGAACTGCTGCCGGTCCGGTCCGCTTACCGTTGCGGGTCTGCAGCATGTAAAGCTTGCCTTCTTCGATGGTGAACTCGAAATCCTGGATATCGCGATAGTGTTTTTCCAGGTTGCCGGTGATCTCACGCAGTTGCCGATAAGCGGCCGGCATAACCGTTTCCAGTTCTGAAATTGGTTGCGGTGTACGGATACCTGCTACAACGTCTTCTCCCTGCGCATTGACAAGGAACTCGCCGTAGAAAGTGTTTTCGCCAGTGGACGGATTTCGCGTGAAGCCGACGCCAGTTCCGCAATTGTCCCCCATGTTGCCGAACACCATCGCCTGAACGTTGGCGGCTGTGCCAATCGAATCAGAGATCTTCTCCATACGGCGGTAGTAGATCGCCTTCGGCGTATTCCAGGAGCCGAACACCGCGTCACGTGACATCATCAACTGCTGCACTGCGTCCTGCGGAAACTCTTTGCCGGTTTGTTTTTTTACCAGCTTTTTGTAATCGGCGATGATTGCTTTCAGGTCATCAGCTTTCAGCGCTGTGTCGAGCTTGGCTCTTACCTTGGTTTTACGTGCATCGAAGATATGGTCAAACTTCTCCATCTCAATATGGAGTGAGACCTCGCCGAACATCTGGATGAAGCGCCGGTAACAATCGTAAGCAAAGCGCGGGTTGCCGGTCTTCTTAGCCAGGCCCTCGGTTGTCTGATCGTTCAGGCCCAGGTTCAGAATCGTGTTCATCATGCCAGGCATGGAGAACTTGGCGCCGGAGCGAACGCTGAGCAGCAGCGGATCATTCACATCCCCGAGCTTCTTGCCCATCTCGCCTTCCAGTTTCGCCAGCGCCTGGTGAATCTGGTCGTCTACTTCAGCAGGCACCTTGTTGCCGGTTTCGAAGAAGAGATTGCACACTTCCGTTGAGATAGTGAACCCGGGGGGAACCGGCACACCGGCCTTACACATTTCAGCGAGGCCAGCGCCCTTACCGCCAAGAGTGTCGCGCATCTTGCCGTCGCCGTCCGCCGTGCCTCCGCCGAACGAGTAAACGTATTTCTTAGTCAAATCAAGTCTCCTACTGCAAAAATCAAATCTGTTGAGGCCACGTCAGGAAGCAGTGCCTTCGGTGACGATCTCCGAAAAATCGGCAATGGTTGAAAACTCGGCCAACAAGCTGGAAAGCAGCGCCAGGCGGTTCTGCCGGATCGCCGGATTCGGATCGTTTACAAGAATGGTATCGAAGAACAGATCCACTGCCGGACGAAGCGAAGCCATCACCGTCAGTTTCTCGCGATAACCAGAGATAGCCCGAGCCTCAGTTCTCACCGTGACAAATGCCTTGTAGAGATCGGCTTCGGGTCCGGGTTGAAGCAGGCCTTCGTCAGGTACTGCAGCTATTTGGAAGCCGGCCTGACTCAGAATGTTTTTGATTCGCTTGGAACTGGCCGCCAGCGGCTCGAAGTCTTCGGTCGGGCGAATGTAATGCAATGCATCGACGCGATCGAACAAGTCGGCCAGAGTCTGCCAAGGAGCCGCCATGGCCGCGTTTACCTCGTCGTATGCAAAACTTCGAAACTCGCGTAAGTAAAAGTTGATGCGCTCGCCGAGAAACGAGACCAGTTCCGGAAGATCTTGGGCAAACGGCGTTAATGGCAGCGCAAGCCGCGCTTCAAACAAAATCTTCACAATGCCCTGGGCTGCGCGGCGCAGGGCGAACGGATCTTTAGAACCAGTCGGTATCAGGCCAATCCGAAAGCACTCGCGCAGCGTATCCAATTTGTCAGCAATGCTCAGCACCTGCCCTTCGAGCGTGCGCGGAATGCTGTCCTCCATGCTGACCGGCTTGTAGTGATCGTATACAGCCTGGGCCACGCCTTTCCCTTCGCCCTGCGCCTCGGCGTACAAGCCACCGACAACGCCCTGCAAATCGGTGAACTCTTTCACCATATCGGTGGTCAGGTCACACTTGCATAAGAGCGCGGCTACCGACACAGTGTTGGCATCAGCGCTTACAGTCTCTGCGATGCCAGCAGCTAATGCGGCAATGCGCTCCGTCTTGTCCTTATACGTACCCAGCTTGGCTTGAAAGGTAACCTTCGCCAGATCAGGAACGCGTGCCGAGAGCTTACGCCGGTTATCGGCATCCCAGAAAAAACGTGCGTCGTTGAATCGCGCCCGTAGTACGCGTTCGTTCCCTTGCCGAATCAGGCCTGCCGGATCGCCGTCTGTGTTGGTCACAGCGAAGAACTCCGGGGCCAAACTGCCATCAGGTTGCAGCACCGAAAAGTATCTCTGGTGGTGGCGCATGACGGTGGACAGTATTTCGCGCGGCAGTTGGAGGTAGGATGCCTCGAAAGTTCCGTGAATGACCGACGGATACTCAGTTAGGTACGTTAGCGTCCCGAGCAACTCCGGGTCATGGTGAACCGCTTCGCTTAAGCCTGCCGTGATCCGGTCACGCCGCTCCTCTGCATCGACAATGACGAAGTTGTCTCGCAAAGTCTGCTCGTAGCTACCGATCGCGACCATCACCGGCTCTTTCGACCCGAGTATCCGATGGCCTCGTGTTGTGTTGCCCGCACGAACTCCAGCGACTTCAATTGGCACGATCTCGTCCCCAAGCAATGCTACGATCCAGCGAATCGGCCTGACAAATCTGATGCCGCCCCGCCCGGTCCAGAACATCGATTTAGGGAAGGGAAGACTGGCGATGATCTCCGGCAGCTTCTGCTCCAAAGCTTCCATTGCGCGTCGCCCTTTTACATGCTGGTGAACGACGTACCGCTCGCCCTTCGCGTCCTCCGTGGTTGCCATCTGGTCAACAGACACGCCATTCTTGCGCGCAAATCCTTCAGCTGCTTTCGGTCCTGCTGAAAGGTACGGACCCTGCACAACGACTTGTGTATCGGGTTCCTGCTCGAGTAATCCCTGAGCTTTTAGAACCAGCCGCCGTGGTGTCCCATCGGTGCGAAGTGCGTCACCGCCAAATGATCCGAATGCCGCTTCGAATCTCTTGTGTAATTCGCCCAGGGCAGGGACGATCATCCAATCTGGGATCTCCTCAGCGCCAATCTCTAGCAGAAAGTCGGGCATCAGGCGACTGCCTTCTCTTCCCCGGTCTGCTGAGCAACCCATGCTTCGGCGACCCCCACAGCCAGCTTGCGCACTCGAGCGATAATGCCAACGCGCTCGGTGACGCTGATAGCCCCACGCGCATCAAGCAAGTTGAAGAGGTTGGAGCATTTCAGTGCCTGGTCATAAGCAGGAAGCACTGGAAAGCGCTTGCGATCTTCTGTCTTTGCAAACAGCTGGAGCAACCGCTGGCACTCACGCTCATGCAGTTCAAACTCCTGCCACAGAAACGACACGTCCGCCAGCTCGAAGTTGTAAACAGAAAATTGCTGCTCGTCCGCCAAGCGAACGTCGGCGTACTTGAAACCTGGAGCCCAACTGATGTCATAGACGCTGTCCACATTTTGCAGGAAAGCAATAATGCGTTCCAAGCCGTACGTGATCTCAGCGGGCACCAGGTCCAGATCGATTCCACCGCACTGCTGGAAATAGGTGAACTGCGTAATCTCTAAGCCGTCGAGCATCACCTGCCAGCCAACACCCCAGGCACCCAATGTCGGTGCCTCCCAGTTATCTTCTTCAAACTTGATATCGTGCTGGCGCAGGTCAATTCCAATCGCTTCCAGACTGCCCAGGTACTGCTCGAGCACATCATCAGGCGTCGGCTTGAGAATGACTTGCAGCTGCTGATGCTTATACAGCCGATTCGGATTTTCGCCATACCGCCCATCCGCAGGCCGCCGGCTTGGCTGTACATAGGCCACGCGATAGGGCTTTGGTCCCAGTACGCGCAGGAATGTCTCAGGAGCCATGGTGCCTGCTCCTACCTCCAGATCATAGGGCTCCTGAATGATGGCGCCGCGGCTGGCCCAGTATTGCTTCAGCTTGAATATGGTGTCTTGAAAATTGTCCATCAGCTGCTGTCAGAGCCCTTCCAGCAGAGTCGGCGTGTGAAAGTGCCGCTCCACGTGTTGCTCCATTTGCTTAATCAGAAATCGGCGGAGATCCAACGCCGTATCCTTACTCCAATTTCGCTCCGGCAACGCTGCAATCGGCGTTCGTAACATGGTAACTGCCAGCTCGCGTGAACTCTCTGTCAGGCTTCGGTCTGGGTGATTCTGAAGATCAGGCAGAAAGCCGGACAATCGTGTCGCCCAAAGTGAAAAATATAGGATGGCACTCCAGATTGCACCGGGTGATCGCCTGTGCAGATGATCCAAACATGTTGCGATCAGGCGAAAGAACTTTTCGTTGGGCTCATCAGCCGGAAGCAGATGCTCACTCACTTCGGCGATGTAATCCAGCACGAGGCTGGTATCGAAATCGGTCACCAGATTGAATTGCGACTGCACTAAATCACAGCTGTTCAGATTGACCAGCTCACGTGTTTCCCGCTGTGAATAGGAAACATTGATCAGCGACAACCGCTCCAAGCCCGATCCATAGGTACTCTTCGGTTTGCGCGCACGCCGGGCAACCCCGCGCAGTTTGCCCTGGTCTCGAGTAAAGAAGCTAACTATCAAATCCGATTCACGAAACGGATAGGTGCGGAGCACATAACTTTCACTGACCCGGGTCGGCATAATGCTGCAGGGCTAAGATGAAGCATGGCCGTTGCCAGGGCAAGTGCATCCGTTAAAACCCTCAGGGTACCAAACTGTTCGGGGTACGCCAGATGAAATACGATCCCCTGCTTTCCCGCCGTAACCTGGTAGCCTCTGCTCTGGCGGTCGCAGCGGCTTCGGCCCAGGAGTTACCTCCTCCAACGCCCACCGATACTGGCTCAGTGCAGGGCGACAAAGTGAAATTTCCGTCCTGGACAGCCCAGACCGAACGCCCTACGCCAGATCCGTCCACTCCTCTGCCGCCAGATGAACGTATCGGTTATGCGGTGGTGGGCCTTGGCCGGCTATCGCTCGAGAACATTCTGCCCGCCTTTGGGCAAGCCAAGAAGTCGAAGCTGGTCGCGCTCGTCAGTGGCACGCCGGATAAGGCCAAGACTGTGGCTTCGCAGCATGGTGTCAGACCGGAAGCGATCTACAGCTACGCCGATTTTGAAAAGATCAGCGCCAACCCACAGATCCAGGCCGTGTATATCGTGTTGCCGAATGGGCTGCACAGAGAGTATGTGATTCGTGCGGCAAAGGCGGGCAAGCATGTTTTATGCGAGAAGCCGATGGCCACCTCGTCTGCCGAAGCTAGAGACATGATCGCGGCGTGCAAGCAGGCGAGTCGGCTTTTGATGATTGCCTACCGGTCTCAATACGAGCCGAACAATCGCAATCTTCTGAAAATGCTTCGCGAGGAAAAGTATGGGTCGCTGCGCCTGATGAGTGCCGTCAACCTGCAGAATATGGCTGCGCCGGAGCAGTGGCGGTTGAGGAAGGAGATGGCCGGCGGCGGGGCGCTGCCTGATATCGGCTTGTACTGTTTGAACGCTGCGCGATTCTTATCGGGTGAGGAACCAATCGAAGTAATCGCGCGCACACAGTCAGCATCTGGCGACCCACGGTTTCGCGAAGTCGAAGAAACGGTTGCCTTCACGCTGCGGTTCCCAAGTGGATTTGTCGCTGAGTGCTCGGCCAGCTATGGGATGCATGAATCGCGGTATCTGACCGCTCATACGTCCGCTGCTGCTTACAATTTTCAGAATGCTTTCGCTTATGAGGGACATCAGCTGCGGGTGGCGCATCGGGATGGAAAAGCTGAGTCGATTGACGAACTGCGCATCGGCTCAAAAGACCAGTTTGCCCTGGAGCTTGATCACATGTCCGAGTGCATCAAGTCCGGCCATCAGCCGCACACGCCCGGTGAGGAAGGCCTGCAAGATCACATTTTGATGGAAGCAATCTATCGTTCGGCCAAGGCGAAAGAGCCGGTGAGCTTGCCGGTCGTCTCTGCACGCGATGCCACGCGTGGGCCGGCACCGGAAGAAACGACTTAGAGCCCGGCAAGCAAGCCGGCGAGCAGCGCTACGCGATCAGCTATTCGATCGGTCAGAATGCTCTCGTTGGTGGCGTGCGCTCCTTCGCCTACACCGCCTAAACCATCCAACGTTGGCACTCCGAGCGCAGCCGTAAAATTACCATCTGAACCCCCGCCCGTTGACGATTCTTCAACCGTCAGACCCAATTCTTTGCCAATGAGCCTAGCTTTTCCAAACAGCTTGCGGATGCGGGCGCTTCGTTCCATGGGGGGCCGATTAATGCCGCCGCTCACGGTCATGGTGCATCGCTTGTCGTAAACACGGAAGGCCCGCAGCTTACGATCAATCTTTTCGGCTTCTGCCGTGCGCACTGTACGAACGTCCACTTCAACGTGAGCTTCCGCAGCAATCACATTGGACCGGGTACCGCCTTGCACTACACCTGGATTTAGCGTTGTCCCTCGGGCAAGGTCGGTCAGCGTGCTGATGTGCTCAATCTGCTTCGCCAACTCCACAATGGCACTCGCGCCTTCGGTGAAATCAACACCAGCATGAGCGGCTCTCCCAGCCACACGGACGGTGTAGCAGCCGATGCCTTTGCGCGCCGTCTTCAGTTTTCCGGCGAGGCCGGTGCCTGGCTCCAGCACCAGAACCGCGTGGCTCTGGCGCGCCTCAGCCTCAGTAAGCGCGCGAGACTCGTGGCTTCCTACTTCCTCATCTGGAACCACCAGCAGCACCAATCGCCGCGCAACCGGCACATCGAGATGCTGCAGCAGCCGCACGGCACTGATGAAGAAAGCCAGCCCTGCCTTCATGTCGAGTACGCCCGGACCCCAGAGTCTGCCTTCCGACTCGCGAAACGGCATCGACAGCAGTGTGCCTTTGGGCCAAACTGTATCGGAGTGCCCAAGCCCGAGCAATTGACTTTCTCTATCCTTGCTCTGAAGGTTGCACTCAAGCCGTAGCGCTTTACCGAACCCGCCACATTCAAAGGTCTCCGCCGTTGCAACATCGCGCGCTTCTTCAGCCAGCAAGTCAACAAATTGGTTTACGCAGGCTGCATCGTCAGACGGCGATTCGCAATTCACCAGCCTTCCGATCAGCGCAATTATTGCTTCGCGCTGCTCCGTGGCAAAGCTGAGGTAAGGGTGCATTGGCTGTTATCATAGTCGCTTCCAATGACATTGATGGACGTGGCAGAGATTACGGCATTACTGCCTCATCGGTATCCCATGCTGATGGTGGATCGCATTGTTGAAATGACAGATGATTCCATCGTCGGCCTGAAGAATGTAACGTTCAATGAGCCACACTTCGCTGGGCACTTCCCTGGTTACCCTGTTATGCCCGGAGTGCTGATTGTGGAAGCAATGGCGCAGGTTGGGGGCATCCTGGTTGGTGTGCGTGCGCCGCATACGCGCGGTCGGTTAATGTTCCTGGCTTCGGTGGAGGAAGCGAAGTTCCGTAAGCCTGTGGTGCCCGGCGATCAAATGCGCATGGAGATGAAGCTGATGCGGCTGAAGCACACAATTGCCAAGATGAGCGGCGTAGTTACCGTCGATGGACAGGTAGTTGCCGAGGCAGTGCTGCTGTGCAAGTTGACCGACCAACCGGCACCCGGTTCAACCTCCAAATCGGATGTGGTTGAGGCGCGGGAAACGGAACCGCAGATCGCCTGAGTGCGTCCCTGGCGTAGTCCGTGATGGCGATTCATCCAACCGCTATTGTTCACCCTGAAGCCGTTGTTGCCGAAGACTCGGATGTAGGTCCGTTCTGCATCATCGGCAAGGACGTGCGCATTGCGTCTCGCACCCGCCTGCTGGCCCATGTCTATTTGGATGGCCGGCTGAGCATCGGCAACGACAACACTTTCTATCCTTACTGTTCATGCGGTGCTGTGCCCCAAGACAAGAAATATGCGGGCGAGGAGTCCGAAACTCGCATTGGGCACCGTAATTCAATTCGTGAGTTCGTCACAATTAACAGAGGTACGGCAGGCGGCGGCATGATCACTTCCATCGGCAATGACAATCTGCTAATGGCTTACGTGCATGTCGCGCATGATGTCGTGATTGGCAACAACTGTGTACTGGCCAATGGCGTTACGTTTGCAGGACATGTTGTGATAGATGACTTCGCAAATGTAGGCGGATTGAGTGCTATCCATCAGTTCGTACGCATCGGGCGCCATGCCATGGTGGGCAGCTACAGCGTCATCAAGCAGGACGTGCTGCCGTTTTCGATCACGGCGTCTGAGCATGAAGCTCGCGTGTTCAGTGCGAATCGTGTGGGCCTGGAACGAAGCGGGTTTGCGTCCGAAACAATCGAGTCGCTCAACGCTGCTTTCCGCACACTGACGCGCGCAGGTCTGAATACTTCACAAGCCCTGGCTCGGATCGAAGAAGAGATGCCGCCAAACGAATCAGTTGGTGAACTGCTGAGCTTCATCCGCAGTTCCCAGCGCGGGTTCCTGAAGTAAATATGGCGGCGGCAACGCATAATACCCTGCGCTATGGAATGATTGCCGGCAATGGACGATTCCCGGTTCTCGCTTTGGAGATGGCGCGGCGCGAAGGGCACGAAGTAGTCGTTCTCGCAATCGAGAATGAGGCCACGCCGGACCTGGCTGAGCTTACGACGGCGGTGCATTGGATCAACATCGGGCAGCTTGGGAAATTGATCGACATCTTGAAACGCGAAGGCATCACGGAGGTGATGATGACCGGACAGGTAAAGCATGTCAGTCTGTTTTCGGACATTAGGCCCGATTGGCGCCTCTTGAAGCTGCTGACTTCTTTGAAGGAAAAAAACACAGCGGCGCTGATTGGCGGCGTTGGCGATGTGCTCGGGCAGGAAGGCATTGAGTTAGTGGATTCCACCAGGCTGCTAAAGCATCTGCTCGCTCCCGCAGGCGTGCTGACCAGGCGTAAGCCGAACAAGGAAGAAGCTTCAGACATCGAATACGGGCGTCGGCTGGCAACCGCTTTGGCAACGGCCGATATCGGGCAGAGCGTCGCCATTAGCGAAAAGGCATGTGTGGCAGCCGAAGCCATGGAGGGAACCGATGCCATGCTTCGCCGTGCGGCAACGTTGACTTCAGGGAAGCCGCTTCGACTGGTGAAGGCTTCACGCGGGCGCTCGCATCTATTATTTGACGTGCCGGTGGTGGGCCCAAGAACCATCGACACCATGCGCGAGACCGGAACCACTGCACTGGGTCTGGACGCAGGGCGAACACTGCTACTCGACAAAGTCGACATGCTGGAACGAGCTGATCGCGCAGGCATCGCCATCGTGAGTCATTCGCCTTTGGAGTGCAAAGTTTGATATCGCGAGTGCGGGTGGCGGTGGTGGGCGTTGGCTCCTTTGGGCGGCACCATGCGCGGGTGATCAACCAATTAAAAGATCAGGTGGAACTAGTTGCGGTAGTCGATAGCGACGCCGATCGAAGAGATCAAATTGCGGGCGAATACGGTTGTGCTGCCGTCCCGGATCTCCGAGGCTTGTCGGGCAAGATCGACGCGGCAGTCGTTGCTACGCCAACCCGTCTTCACGCCGAGATGACGGCGGAGTTGCTGGAAGCCGGAATCGATGTACTGGTCGAAAAACCAATTGCCAACGTTGCGTCTGAGGGAGAGCGGCTGACCGAGCTCGCCCTTCGACATGGTCGTATCTTGCAGGTCGGCCATCTCGAACGCTTCAACCCGGCCGTGGTTGCACTTGAGCAGGCTCTTACAGTTCCTCTGTTCTTCGAAGTGCACCGGCTCAGCGTGTTCAGTCCCCGCAGTTTGGATATCGATGTCGTGCTCGATCTGATGATTCACGACCTTGACATCGTCCTCAGCTTTGCCCGGCAGATGCCGTCCGAGGTTCATGCAGCCGGGATTTCCGTCTTGTCCTCAAAAGTTGACATTGCGAACGTGCGCCTGGTTTTTCCGTCCGGCTGCATTGCCAACCTGACCGCGAGCCGGGTGTCTACTGAGCAGGTGCGCAAACTGCGGCTCTTTCAGCCGGGTGAATACATTTCCCTCGACTACAAACGCCAGGATGCGAGCCGTCTGGCTGTTTCTAAAAGCACGCTGCAGATTGGGTTTGAGGCTCTGCAGGTCACCGCTGCCGAGCCGTTAGCCGAAGAGTTGCGAAGCTTTTTCGAATGTGTGCGTACGCGTGCTCAACCGCGTGTCGGCGGGCCCGAAGCGACGAACGCGTTACAGGTTGCCGAGGCTATTCTTGCTAAAATCAGGATGCACGGTGAACTGGTGGCTGAAACAGTCCGCGCAGCCCATTCATTTTCAGAGGTATGACAGACGAGACTCGGACTCCGGGAACCACCTCCGCTGTTCCGGCTAAGCCTGTGGGTCCTGAAGAGCCGCAGCTTAACCTGTTGCTCGACTGGCACGGTGAGCAGCGCCCGAATTACTGGCTTCGCGTTATTGCCGCGTCGCTCGCCCTGCATGTTCTCTTTTTTGGTATAGCCGTTCAGATGCCCACGTTTATTGAGCGAACTGAACCACCCTCTCGCGCGATTAGTCACCACATTCCGCTCTATTTACCTCCGGATGTGCTGACGCAGCGCGCGCCGAACCGGAAGAAGCTGACCAGAAGTATCGATCTAGCTGATCTGATGGCAACGCCGAGTGAACAAGCACGGCGGGGAGCGCCTAATCGCAGCGTTAAACATTTCGAGCTTCCTAAACAAATCACCCCAAAGCCCGTGGCGAAAGCTGTTCCACCCACGCCTGCCGTGCCTCCACAAATTGTGGCGGAGGTTCCAAGTGCTTCCGAGCAATCACAGACTCCCCAAACGACTCCGCCCCCGCCTAAGTCAAATAGTACGGCAAGCCTGACGCCGCCTCCCGCCAAGCCGGGTCCGTTCCAGAATGTGGAGCCGGATACGCCCACCAACAATCCAAACCCCACACTGCGGCCGCCACATGTGGATCTGCGTAGCGAGGCCGCCGGTCTCTCACCGAGCCGCAATGGCCGCCAAACGGCAATGAGCGACGACAATCCGCTGAATGCCGCTCCAGGTACGCCGGGCAGCGTTGGAAATACTGGTGAACGCCATGCAGCGATCGAGCTGAAGAGTGACCCACAAGGGACGGACTTCAAACCTTATCTGACGCGCATTCTAGAGATTGTGCGCGCCAATTGGAAACGTGTAATCCCGGAAAGCGTGCGGGAAGGCACGGCTAGCGGACGTACGACGGTTGAGTTCATCATCAATCGCGATGGCCAGATTCCAAAGATGGTGACAGCGAACTCTTCCGGTTCATCGTCTCTGGATCGAGCTGCTGTTGTCGGCCTGAGCATGTCTAATCCGCTGCCGCCGCTGCCGCCGGACTTTAAAGGTTTTCAGGTACGCCTCGCCTTTTCCTTCGACTACAACATGCCAGCGGCGCAATGATCAGCTTACGAACTGCGCTTCTGCTTTATTGCGCGCTGCTTGCGATTGCTGCGTCTACATTACACGGGCAAATGCTTTATCTCGCCCTCGTGATTGTTGGTGCCTTGGCGGCAAAATCGGCGCTGCACGCCTACCGGGCGAAGCTGGATCGGAACGAGCGCGCAAACTCCGAGTCAAGCAGGATTAACCGGTAAGCGGTAGAACTTGATTGCGCGGTTGCGGTACCGGTCCGGTGAATCGGAAAATCCTTACAGCTTAGGATGAGCCGAACTGTGTTATCCGTTGATTTACGCGTGCTTCCGCGTAAATCTACAAGGTTCGGTTCTTCTGGAGGTCAGGGTTGAGAAAGTCGGCGTTAATAACGGGAATCACGGGGCAGGACGGCTCCTATCTGAGCGAGCTGCTGTTATCGAAAGGCTATACGGTGCACGGGATTGTGCGCCGGAGTTCCAGCTTCAATACTGCTCGGATCAATCATATTTACGAAGATCCGCACGAGGCGGGCCGACGTCTGGTGTTGCACTACGCTGATCTCTCCGATTCAACTGGGTTGCGGCGCGTTGTTGAGGCTGCCCAGCCTGACGAAATTTTCAATTTGGGTGCGCAGTCGCACGTCAAGGTTTCCTTCGAGAATCCTGAGTACACGGCTGATGCCGATGCCATGGGAACGCTGCGTCTGCTCGATTGCGTACGAGACCATTGCCAGCACACGAAGCGGGAAGTGCGGTTCTATCAGGCAGGCTCGTCCGAGATGTTCGGGGCAGCAAATCCGCCTCAAAGCGAGAGTACTGCATTTTATCCGCGAAGTCCGTACGCGGTTTCAAAGGTTGCTGCGCATTGGTATGGGATCAACTATCGCGAAGCCTATGGGTTGTTCATCACAAACGGAATTTTGTTCAACCACGAGTCTCCCCGGCGAGGTGAGACGTTTGTTACACGCAAGATCACGCGTGCTGTAGGCCGCATCAAAGAAGGCTTACAGGACAAGCTCTACTTGGGTAACCTTGATGCCCGGCGCGACTGGGGCTTTGCCGGAGACTATGTTGAGGCCATGTGGAAGATGCTGCAGCACAGCGAGCCTGGCGATTTTGTCGTGGCCACCGGCGAGGCATACTCGGTCCGGGAGTTTCTCGAGGAGGCCTTTTCACATGCGGGGCTCGATTGGGAGCGCCACGTTGAAATCGACCCTTCATACTTCCGTCCGACCGAAGTAGATTACCTTCTGGGAGATTCCAGCAAGGCGCGAAAGGCGCTGGATTGGGAACCGAAGACAAGTTTCAAGACTCTCGTGCGCATGATGGTGGATAACGATATGCGCTTGGCTGGGGATGAACGTCTGGTGCACGATAAAAAGTACGTCACTTCCGATCCGAGACGCTAACCATGGAACAAACCAGCCGGATATTTGTTGCCGGACATCGTGGACTCGTAGGGTCTGCCATTGTTCGGCAACTGAAACAGCAAGGCTACGAGAATCTGATCCTTCGATCTCGCTCCGAGTGCGACCTTTACTCTCGCGATTCGGTGGAGGCACTGTTTGCATCTGAGCGCCCTGAGTACGTCTTCCTGGCGGCGGCTAAGGTAGGCGGAATTCTAGCTAATGCTACTTATCCGGCTGACTTCTTGCGCGATAACCTTCTGATCGAGCTCAACGTGATTGATGCCGCCTGGCGGCACGGCACGAAGAAACTCGAGTTTCTGGGTTCGTCCTGCATTTACCCCAAGTTTGCTCCGCAACCAATGAAGGAAGAGCATTTGCTCACCGGTGCATTGGAACCTACTAACGAGTGGTACGCAGTGGCAAAGATCGCGGGAATCAAGCTGTGCCAGGCATACCGGGCGCAGTACGGCTTCGACGCAATCAGTCTGATGCCAACCAACCTTTATGGGCCGGGTGACAACTTCGACCTGAAAAGTTCGCATGTCATGCCGGCGCTCATTCGTAAGTTTCACGATGCACAGGCCGAGGGACGTTCGGAAGTCTCAGTCTGGGGCACTGGAACCCCCAAGCGGGAGTTCCTCCATGTCGACGACCTCGCTTCCGCTGCCATATTCCTGATGGAGAACTACAGCAGCGCCGACATCGTCAATGTCGGGACCGGAGTGGACGTGACAATCAGCGAATTGGCGACGCTGATTGGAAAAGTTGTCGGATTCAAAGGCCGCCTGGTATTTGATTCATCGAAGCCAGACGGAACTCCCCGTAAGCTGCTGGATGTAACTCGGCTGCATTCGCAGGGCTGGAAACACTCGATTGATCTGGAACAAGGCGTCCGTTCCACATACGAATGGTTCTTGCAAAATGCCGACTCGGCTCGACTCGTTACTGTTTAGTCACGTGACGGCTTTTTGCCCGCTTCCTAGATTTACACTAAAGACATGCTTCTCCGTCTCAGTCTGATTCTCGGGCTTGGGTTGACAAGTCTCTCTGCCCAAGAAGCTGCATTACGCCCCGCTCCTCCACTGACGTTCACGCTTCCGCAGCAAGGGCAGAAAACGCTGAGCCAGTACCGCGGCAAAGTTGTTGCGCTGGAGTTCATCTTGACTACCTGTATGCATTGCCAGGCTGCTTCGAAGGTGATGACAAAGTTGCAGAACGAGTTCGGGATCAAAGATTTGCAGGTTTTGGACTTGGCAATCAACGGCTTGGACGAGGGCCGGGACGCGAAGGCGGCAGATGCTTTGGTTGCAGCATTCAGTTCTACCTACCAGGTTGGATTTCCGGTCGGTTGGGTCCAGCGAGAAGCGATGCCAGCGTTCATGGGCATCAGCGTAATGGAGCGCTCAGTGGTTCCGCAACTCGTGCTGATTGACCGCAACGGGGTCATTCATTACCAGACTCCTCCCATGGGGGACGAGCATTCCATGATGGAGAGCACCATTCGCGAGCGGATTCAGGAACTGGTTGCATTGCCCCTGAGCGCCGCTAAGGCGAGGCCCACTGTGAGAAAACGCAGCTAGCCCTGTATCCACAAGGCTGTATTCTCATGCCGTGAGGACGAGAAACTCCGATTCCATCAAGTTCTCATAGCTAATGAGGAGGTTCGTGTGCGGGTGCTCTGTCATGCCACAAAGAAATCTTATTAAGCCTGGAACGCTTGTTGGGTATCGATTTGGCGCGAGTCGGTCTTTTCAGTGGTAAAGAAGCAGCAGTTCAAGGTAATCTCTTCAGCCTCACCCTTTGCCCTTTTCTGTCGGACTCTTCTCATCCGGCTTCACGGTTGACCGCACCACCATAAATCTATTTAGCAGGTCAAACCAGAAGGGGGCGCCCAAGGTAACCGAGAACGCCGTAAATAGTATCCCGGAGATTTTGAATAACCATTGACTCAGCCCGGATGGTGGACGCCTCCAGTCATGCGAGTAATCCTCGGCTGTCTGGCCGGGCAAGGGAGACGTAATCCAGCCGAGCGGGACGCCTCCTTGTCGTTCCAGCCAGCCCATTGGGTCAATTACCTCTGTTGTCGTGGGGCCACTTGCGACAGGGTGCGTTTGCTGAAACTGGCCCACATGAGCAATCAGCACCTGGCGGCTCGTCTGGCTGGTATTCAGGTAACGCAAAATTGAAACAGTGTCGACGTTCATGGCGATAGCCAGGCTTAACCCGATTCCCGCCAGCATAATCTGGGTATGCCGCTTGTACCAACCGGAAACGCGATCCATTGAGCTGTCAAACCAACTCTCCACTTCATGTTGAAGTCGTATGGCATCATCCTGCGCGATGGCGACGATCGGTTTCAGGGCCCCACGCAGGTGCGAGTTGAGCGGCAGAGCAGAAACTGCGTCGCGAAATTGCTGCATCGTGATCTCAGGGTTGCTGTGAACCTCGGCGGAGACGGTTGGGTCCGGCCCGTGCTCATTGAACTTGCCTTGCGCAACCAAGTCAAGTAAGGCCAGAGCAAAATTCCTCGAAGGTATATAGGACGGTAGATTGCGCGTCCTGCCTGGCCGATAGTGACCTTTGTAAAGTCCATCAATCAGCGGGTGGCGGTAAAGTGCCGGAACAATATGTTGGCGCTTCAAATCCCCGAGCATTTCGCGGAGGCCTCGCTCCAGGTCTCTTGACCGCTGATTGAGCACGGTTTCCAGTGCTTCTTTGATAGATGAGCACACCAGGCTCACCAGCAAAAACATCAGAATTAGGCCAATGGCAACATCCAGAATCTCTGAGCCGAACACTGTGCCTCCGATCAGGCGAATCTTATACGCAATTTGTTAGTTGTGTTCTTAACATTACCCCATCGAGCCCCACCAACCGTCATACAATTCAAGAGTCAGAAAGGTAGATATGCTGTTACAATTCCCATCGCAGGCAAGCGGCGAAGTTGATTTGAAGCGAAGCTACGACGCCGTAGTTGTCGGGTCGGGAGCGGCGGGCGGAATGGCTGCTCATGCGCTCACTTCGCAGGGTATGAAAGTATTGCTGCTGGAGGCCGGCAAGGCGCAGGATACCGGAAAAATCCTGCATTCGATGGAGTGGCCGTACGACCACCCCCGACGGGGTAAGATGCCGCCGGACTACCATGCGCTGTCCACCAACGAATATAACTTCCGCCAAGGCGCGCCATTTCCGAATTCGCCATATTCGAAAGTCACCTCCTATATACAAGGTTGGGGTCAATCCGATTACAGCAAGACGCTTGTAGTTGACGACAAACAGAACCCGTATACCGGAACACGATATGCCTGGGTGCGCTCTCGGGCAGTAGGTGGCAAGACTAACATCTGGGGACGGCTCGCGTTGCGGTTGTCTGATTATGACTTCAAGGCAAAAAGCCGGGACGGCTTCGGCGAAGACTGGCCTATTTCGTACTCCGATATCGAGCCCTACTACGACCGCGTTGACGAGTACCTCGGCATCTCCGGCCATCCGGAGAATTTGGATTATCTGCCGGACGGCAAGTTCCAGCGCCCGGTCAAGTTGAGCTACTCAGAGCTGCACTTTCGCAATTCACTGAAGGGCATGGATCGCGTGCTGACGCCATATCGCGCCGGGGTCACCACCGACGGGCTGAAACATAACAAGTATCGGAGCCGCTGCTATGGACGGGGCGCCTGCAATCGTCACGTGGGTGGCTGCGACATACACGCGGCCTTTGACTCTCCGACGGGGCTCATTCTGCCTGCTATGGAAACGGGTAATCTCACGCTGCGGCCGAATTCCACAGTCTATGAAATCAAAGTGGACGAGAACACGGGCAAAGCCTCGGGCGTCTCATTCGTGGATAGCGATTCCCGGCAGAGTTATAACGTCAAAGCTAAAACCGTCATTATCGCTGCGTCCACGTTAGAGTCTGCACGATTGCTGCTGCTGTCGAAATCGGAAAAATATCCAAACGGCATCGGCAATTCGAGCGGGCACGTCGGGCACAATTTCTGCGAACACGTGATGGGACCTTCGGTGTCCGGGTTCATGCCGGAGTTGGTTGGCAAGGAACGGACGCTGGACGACGGGCGTCCTGGAGGCTTCTACATCCCTCGATTCCGCAACTTAAAGACCAAGTCGGACTTTTTGCGCGGCTATGGATTTGAAGGCGGCGCTGGCTGCGGCATGACGCCCGGAACAGCCTTCTCCACGTCAGGATTCGGCGTCGAATACAAGAAGAAGGTCCGCGAGTACGCGGGAGCCACCATTGAGATGGGCGGCTTTGGCGAAGTTCTGGCCCGGTACGAGAACGCGGT
>CAXTWQ010000061.1:21120-30971 GCA_964248065.1 uncultured Bryobacteraceae bacterium
ACGTGAAGGACGCCTGGGGCATACCGGCCCTGAAATTCAGCTATCAATTCGGCGAGAACGAAAAGAAAATGTGCAGGGATATGGCGGCCAGCGCGCGCGAAATGTTCGAAGCGGCGAAGTTTGAGATCGTGTCTTCCAGTGATGAAGCCCTTCCTGAAGGGTGGTCTATACACGAGCTGGGCACAGCGCGTATGGGCAACGATCCGAAGACTTCGGTCTTGAACCAGTACCAGCAATCGCATGATGTGAAAAACCTATTTGTCATGGACGGCAGCAGCCACGTCTCTGCATCCTGCCAGAACCCGACTTGGACCATCATGGCGCTGGCTTGGCGATCCTGCGACTACCTGGTCGATCAGATGAAGAAGGGAGAAGTCTAATGTTGAGCCGGCGTGATGTCATCAAAATCCTGACTGCCTCGGCAGCGACGCTGCAGCTGCCCGCTGCAGAACCGGGCAGGCCTCTTTTCTTTACTTCCTCTGAGTTTGCGCTATTGGATGCGCTGACCGAAATGCTCATTCCAGAAGACGACCACTCACCGGGCGCGCACGAAGCGCAAGTCGCTGCTTTCCTCGACCGGCAAATTGCGGAAGCTATTCTGCCCGCCGACCGTGAGTCCTGGCGCAAAGGATTAGCTTCGATTGACCAGCTCAGCGTGTCTAAGGCCGGTAAGCCGTTTGTGCAGAGTTCCGCGGCTCAACAAATGGCGTTGATGAAGCAGATCGCGTCTGCTGAAGGGAAGCCCGACACCGACGCCGAGAAGTTCTTTACTCAGTTGAAGCAGACCACCGCTTTTGCTTACTACACCTCCAGCATTGGCATTCACAAGGAAACACGCTATAAGGGGAACGTGATCCTGCCGAAGTTTGTCGGATACGATGCGACTTAGCGGCTTAGTAACTCTGCTCCTTCTCTACCCGTTTTTCGTCCGTGCCCAGAACCCGGCAACCGCAAATAGGCCGCCTGTATCGTCCAGCGTGCAGGCAGTCTTAAACAAGATCCAGGCAGCGGACCTTCGCGGTGATCTGTCGTTTCTGTCGTCAGACGCGCTCGGGGGCCGGTTCACACCTTCGGCAGGCCTGGATGTGGCTGCTGAGTTTATCGCCTCGGAATTCCGCGCTGCCGGACTGGAACCAGCCGGAGATCACGAATTTTTCCAGACTGCGGATATGGTTGACCGGTTAGAGCCGAAGCTGGCTTTGCCAATGACAGCTTTCGCTGGTGCCGAGAAGTTTACGATCCCTATCGATGCAGTCGAGGTTTTCTCTTCGTCTGATGCCGTTCAGCTTGACCGTGTACCGGCGATCGTTTTTCAAAAGAAGAGCCTGTCCGCGCTCGCAGATGCAGAGTTAAAAGATAAGGTGGTGATCGCTCCCGAGTTTATTCGTAGCGATAGGCCAACAGAGAAGTCTGCTCGCGAATTGGAAGAGTCACAGGCGTTTGACCGCAAAGTAAGCGAGTCTGGCGCAAAAGCGGAAATTCTGATTGGCAGAGTCGGCCATCCCAGGCGTCGGCTCATCGCCAAGGATTCGCTCCCCTCTCACTCAGTGCCGATCTTTCGAGTAGATGCGGATCAACTCTCATCGTGGCTGCAGTCCGATGCCTCGAAAGAGGAGCGCACAATTTCTCTGGAAGCTCCCGCTCCGGACGACCGACCAGTAACGCTCAAGAACGTAATAGCCGTACTGCGCGGCTCCGATCCGAAACTGCGCGATACGTACGTCCTTCTGACGGCACACTACGACCATATCGGAACTCGAGAGACCGGCACGGCTTTCTCAACGCCGCAAACGGCTCCGGCCAGTGATCAGATCTTCAATGGCGCAAACGATGATGGCAGCGGAACCGTGTCGGTCATTGATATCGCCAAAGCTCTCGCGCACATGAACCCGCGCCCGAAACGTTCAATTGTGTTCATGACCTTCTCGGGAGAAGAGCGGGGTGAGATCGGCTCTCGCTACTATGCGAACCATCCAGTTTTCCCAATGGCTGAGACCGTGGCTGACATCAACCTGGAGCAGGTCGGTCGTACTGATTCGGCAGATGGACCGAGAGTTAAAACAATTAGCCCGACCGGATACGATTTTTCGACCGTGCCCATAATCATGGAGGCGGCGGCCAAGGCAACAGGAACGACCTTATTTTTCGACAAAAAAGCCAGTGCGCAGTACTTCGACTTGAGCGACAATGCCTCGCTTGCTCAGCGCGGAGTGCCGGCACATAGCTTCTGCGTTGCCTTCGACTATGCCGATTATCACGGCTTGGGCGATGAGTGGCAGAAGATTGATTACGACAACATGGCTCAGGTTGATCGAACTTTTGCGCTTACGCTGATCAAACTGGCGAACAATCCAGTGGCACCGACCTGGAATGCCGCGAATCCTAAGACGGCAATCTATCGAGAAGCTCAAGCGAAACTAAAGCACTAGAATCGTGGAACAGCGGAGGCGGTAACTGCGTTCCTTCCAACGGATACGATGCTCACGTTTCTATTCTGGTGCCTGTTGTTTGTCATCTCTTGGCCGCTAGCACTGCTGGCTCTCATCTTCTATCCTCTGTTGTGGCTTGTCTTGCTGCCATTTCGCATTGTCGGAATCGCGGTCGGCGGTGCGCTGGAATTAGTGGCTGGAATTATCTTTTTACCTGCTCGCCTTCTCCGCCGCAAGTGAGCTGTGTTTATCAGCGTTCATCGGCGGCCATGGTCCAAAAGCTACACTGAAATGATATGCCGCTTCCTTCGAGCGACGAGTTCTATCGAATCCAAAAACTTCCGCCATATGTATTCGCCGTAATCAATGAGATGCGCGATAAAGCGCGTGCGGCTGGCGAAGATATCATTGACATGGGCATGGGTAACCCGGACGGAGCCACGCCTGATCGCGTTGTCGATAAGCTGCTGGAGGTTGCGCCCAATCCCGCGAACCACCGTTACTCTGTTTCGCGAGGCATCCCGGCACTGCGGGAAGCCATCGTTGCCCGCTATGCTGCTCAATATGGGGTCGCGCTCGATCCTGATAGCGAGGCCATCGTCACCATCGGCGCAAAAGATGCGCTTGCTCATCTCCTGTTTGCCATCATCGGCCCGGGCGATATCGTTGTTTCTCCAAACCCCGCGTACCCTATTCATCAGTACGGCGTCATCATGGCGGAAGGCGAAGCTCATATGCTCCCCATGCCTGATGCGGCAACATTCCTGAGTGCGCTGAAAGACTTCTACCGAACCTCGCCCAAGAAGCCGAAGGTGATCTTAATCTCCTTCCCGCATAATCCGACGACGGTTTGCGTGGATTTCCAGTTCATGACCGAGATCGTCGAACTGGCTCGCGAGCACGGCACCTATATTGTTCACGACTTCGCCTACGCGGAACTGGGCTTTGACGGCTATCGGCCGCCGAGTATCTTACAAGTGCCCGGTGCAGCAGACTTCGCTGTTGAAATCTACTCGATGACAAAGAGCTACAACATGGCCGGCTGGCGCGTTGGATTTTGTCTTGGCAACAAACGGCTGATTGCTGCTCTGGCGCGCATCAAGAGCTATCTCGATTACGGCATCTTTCAACCTATACAGATTGCCGCTGTGACAGCCTTGCTTGAATCGAACGAAACGCCCGGACAGATCCGTGAGGTATATCAAAGTCGCCGCGATACGCTGGTCGAGGGTTTGCGCGCAGCTGGATGGAATGCTGTTCCGCCGAAAGCTTCGATGTTTCTCTGGACTGTCATCCCGGAACAGTACCGTTCTATGGGATCACTGGAGTTTACTAAGTTTCTGATGAGCGAAGCGCGTGTGGCTATCTCGCCCGGAATCGGCTTTGGTCCAATGGGTGAAGGTCATGTCCGATTTAGTCTGATTGAAAGTCATGCGCGAACACGTGAGGCTGCCACTCGGATCGGTCATGTTTTGCAGGGCGAAGAATCCATGGCTCTGCCTGGTGCTGTTACCTTAGCCCGTTAACACTTGAACTCTCTGCTCTGACCGATGGCCGCTCTTCCCGAACCGCAACTGCATGAGGTCATCGAACTCGCAAGGCTGAACCCGACAGACCTCGATCCGCTGCTGCAAGAAGAAACAGAGATCTGGCGGCAGCGGTTCGGTTGGGACTTCCGTGCGGCAGCCGAACTGCTCCGCCGATTTGTTCGCATGCATTCGCTTCTCGGCTATGCGCTGCGGGTCGGGCGTGACGTGGTTGGCTATGCGTACTTTGTGTGCGAAGGGCACAAAGGGTTGATCGGCGATTTTTACCTTCGTGACAGTCATGGTGATCCCCACCATGAGCAGACTCTTTTAACTGGCGTGGTCAGCGGGTTAATGCGCATGCCCGGAGTAAGGCGGGTTGAGTCGCAATTAATGCTGCTGCGCGGGAAGACTGCGGTGCTGCCGCACGAGCAATTTCTGAAGCGTCATGATCGCTACTTCATGGAGATGCCCGCATCCGGAGTTGGGCAACTGCCGGCTATCCCGCTAACCATCTACGTGACTTTCACTGCGTGGTCGGACCGTTACCACGAGGACGTGGCTCATCTTGTTGCTGCTTCCTATAAAGGGCATGTCGACAGTGAGATCAATGACCAGTACCGGACCATTCCAGGGGCCAGGCATTTTCTAACAAACATCGTGAAGTATCCAGGCTGTGGTGACTTTTCTCCCACCACATCCGTGCTGGCCATCGATGGCCGGACCGGTCGCGTTTGTGGCGCCTGCTTGACTAGCTTGGTAGCTACAAACAACGGACATGTGACACAGCTTTGCGTACTGCCCGGACTGCGCGGGTCTCACCTGGGCTATGAGTTGTTACGGTTGGGACTGCTGCACTTGCAACAGCTTGGCTGCACGTCGGTCAGCCTTACCGTGACTGCATCGAATCGAGGTGCGATTCGGCTATACGAGTCAATTGGGTTCCGATCAATTTCGACCTTTCCTGCGTTAGTTTGGGAAGGCTTTTAGAACCGCATACTTTGCAGCTAACATGGCCACAGATGAAGCCGATGAACACGGATCTTGAACAAGCCGGAACGACTCTATACTAAGTACGTTCCGGCCATTAAACAGCGGCTTAGAAATAGCTAAGCAGATGCAGTAGAAGTATTCAGCAAGCCATTGGCCCCTGCAGGGAAGAACCCGCCACTGGTTACGCCTGCAGCATTCCCATAGGCCAAAAATAATACTTGGCCCGGAGTGCGGACGGCGGTCAGACCTGAGACATTGTCTGCGGAAATGAAATCCGACCCGGAAGGAGGCGGGGGAATATCGACGCCGTCCAAAGTTGGTGAAGACACATTCAAGCGAGCAAGTTGGAGACGGATGTTGCCGGCATGCTGTGCTTCTGTGGCGAGGATGCGCGCGGCAGTTCCGATATAAGGGCTGTTGGCGACAAACGGAAGTGCGGCAGCACCGCCGTAAGCGGTCACACCAATATCTTCGAAAATCCGGGCCAGAGTTAAGAACTCAGCGAGATTCGCAAAGCCAATACCTAATGCACCGAGGTTGATCGTCGGCTTGGCAACAGGCGTTACACCGGCAGCTTGAAGTGCCGTTCGAAGCAACGTGACGTGAGCGCGTTCATCCTCTCCGATCTGGGTAGCAACTTGGCCCGAGAACACAAGGTTGTTAGCAAAATTAACCTTGTTCCATCCGTAAGTGGGCCCAGTTCCACCCGCACCTGTGATTCCGATACCAACCTGGTCAATGGTCATGCCCATGGTGGCAGTCGTGTAAAATTCCGACTCAAGGTATTCGAGATTCAGTGCAAACTGAAGCACATCCACCACAGTCGGACCTGACTGCTGAGCTTCCAATTTGCCCGTAGCTAAAGCCGCAGTGCCAAGCGCAGCACTGGCGACTCCAATCGTTTTCAAGAGACTGCGTCTGTTGGGCGCTTCGCCCAATACATCAGAGACAAGGGTATTCTTCGACATAGATCCTTTTTTTTAATTGAGACTAAATACGTGAACTAAATTGCTGTGGTTACGAAGCAGAGACAGACCTTCGCCGGAGGGCAATGGCTCCAAGAAGGGCAGGAATGACCAAGAAGAATGTGGCCGGTTCGGGAGTTGCCGTGGATGCAAGCGGTGTTGCCGTCAAATTAAGTGAATAGTTGCCCGTGCGAGTGTTACCCTGCGCATCAATAAAGGCAGCGCCGCCTCCGTAGTTGATGAACCCGTCTGAAAGGTTTGTTGCAGTGGTGGGCTGCTGGACCAGGAAGTCAGAAAGCGCAAGGATGTAAGTGCCAGAAGCCAAGCCGGTAGCACTCAGGTAAGAGTCTCCAACCAGGCCAGTGGCCGGATCCGTCTTGCCGTTTGGCGATGGGAACGTATCACCTGCCACGTAAGTGCCAGTGCTGCTGTACAGAACCAGCGATGACATAAAGCCACCTGGGGTAGCACTCGATCCGTCTACGTTGGTTCCACCACCATAAGAACTTGTGTAGACCGTTAAATTCGAACCTGCGGAGAGGCTGAAGGTGTCCTCCAATACGGTGCCTTGGTTAGAGAGCGTTCCAGTTGAGTTCGTCGTCGAGCCGAGCACGCCGAGATCACCGCTAGTGATCGTCACGGCCCCCAGATGCTGAGCGCTGGCGATAGCCAAGCTCAAAGCGGCAAGTGAGAGCGTTAAATTGTTGTTTCTCATTTTCTCCTTTGAATAGAGAACCTCAAATATGAAGTGGTCCTACCCACGCTACGCAGCTAGTAGCCCGAACGGATGACGGCTTAGGAGAATTTGGTACTAGGTTGCTGCAGGGTTTAGTGCGTGCCAGCAGAGGCGAGGGTCGTACGGCTAAGTCGCTGTCGTGATAGCGACCGGCTTGCCGATTCGCATGGCAACCAGCGTCATATCGTCGTGTTGTGGCGCTGATCCGGTGAAGGCATCCACTTTTGCCAGTAAGCACTGAATCAGATTCGCTGCGTCCTCGTTTTTACAACTACGTACTTCAGAGATTAGGCGATCCTCACCGTACTCACCATCGTCCGCATCCATGGCTTCGCTAATGCCGTCGGTGAAAGCGATGACCAAGTCGCCCGGAGCTAATGCAAGCGTGCCCTCAATGTATGGGAACGAAGGGAACAGTCCAACCACGGTGCCGCCTTCCTCAAGCCGCAAAATCTGATCGCCATCCGGGAGTCTTCGATAAATCAACGGCGGGTTGTGGCCGGCATTGACATAACGCAGTTGGTACGTGATTGGGTTGTACTCGGCGTAGAAGAAGGTCGCGTACCGACTGGCAGCCGAGGCATCGTACATAAGGCTGTTCACGTTGCTGATCATTTCGGCCAGCGAAGCATTGTGCGTCAACGTTTGCCCGCGAAGTGATGCCTGCAGACTGGCCATCATCAATGCTGCTGCTATGCCCTTGCCCGAGACATCGCCCACCGCTACTCCCAGGCAGCCGTTCCTCAGCTTTAGAAAGTCGTAATAATCGCCACCTACCTCCAGAGCGGGCCGGCAATAAGCGGCGAAGTCGAGACCGGGCACGCTGGGTAAAGATTGGGGAAACAAGCGCTGTTGAACCTCCCGAGCGATTTCCAGTTCCCGATTCAGGCGTTCCCGCTCCACAACTTGCCGCCGAATATCTTCAGTCAACTGGGCGTTCTCCAGTGCAAGGCCAGTCTGTGAGGCCAGAGCATTTAGCAGTTGCAGGTCTTCGCGCGAGTAAGGCTCCTCCGAGCGTTTAGGCCCGAGGCTGATCAGGCCCAGCAAGCGCTGTTTGCGAGTGACGGGTAAGAGAAGCTGAGCGCCTAACTGCTGCAATGTTTGCTGGTCAGGCGCGGAGGTTCCGTGGACCCATGAGTGCGGGTCATCGAAATAAACGCGAACCGGTGCATTCGTTTCGCTGACCAGCCGCAAGGTCTCGTGCCCAGGTGCGAACGGAGGAGGCGCGCTGCCTTCAAAGCCGAGCGCGTACACAGGTTGAAACTGATTGCCTGGCCCGAGCAGAACCGCAATGCGATCCACATGCAAGGAAGTTGCAATGCGGCTGGCCACCGTTTCCACAAGCAGACGCATATCTCGAAGCGTTGCGACCGAGTTACTGAGTTCGGTTAACAGCAATTCAGCGTTGTAGGCTTCGCGAAAGAAGCGCCGGTCCATCCAATTGACAGCTTGCATCTCAACGCGTCGAGACAGAAAGATAAGACCAATCCCGATCGCCGCAACGAAGACGGCATCCACTCTGCGGCCGCTTTGGTGAACGTATTGGAATGTCAGGGCGGCCAAAGTAGCAACGAGTAGAATCTGGATTACGCGAAGCGACTTGCTGGCGATCGCATACCGCACGCCGGTACGGATGACCATGCGCACATCCATGGCCCGCTGCACAACAATGACGTAGGCCATCGTTGCCGGAAAGACAAGCAGCATCAGAAGGAAGCAAGTCTGAAGCCATTCGGGTAGCGGTGGAAGTATGTCTGCTTCAGACAACGCAACTGGAAGCAGTGGCAGCAGAGCCAGCGTACAGCCGTTGATCATAAATCTCATCCGGCGCTGGGCATCGCTATTGGTCAATAATCGTCTCTTCCATGCGAGCAAAAAGAAGAACAAAGAAATATAGAAGGTGTACAGGCATACCAATGGCAGGTAGGCAGCGGCGTAGAAGTTCGACAGCCAAGCGTTCTCCCGTATGTGAGAACCAAGAGCAAAATTGCTATAGATGTCCAGACTGGCCAAGAAGGCAGCTACTATCCCGGAGAACCGGATTAGCCACTTACGCGATTTAGTCCACGAAAAAGGCTGCGGAAAGTAGAGGGCGAAACATAAGAGCCACACCGGCCAGGAATTACTGACAATTGCGTTGTAGAAAACCAGGGGTTCACGCAACGGGGACGGCAGTGCCCAGGTTCCTCCTCCCCCTCCTTCCGCGATGTGCCCAAAGGAAGCCAGCATTGCCATCGTGATCCAAGCCAGGGGATCGTCAGGACGGGCGAATGCGATGTAAAAGCCGACCAGTAAGCAGCTGATCGGCAGTACAACGCGGAGTCCCAGCAGCTTCGCCCAGCTCAGATTATCCGAATGCAACTGCTGCAGGCGGACCGGCATCTCCATCTCTTTGCGTTTGCCATTCACGTCCCGCGCCACTTTCACAAGCAGCATGTCTCCGGGATGCATGTGTATCTGCCCCAGCATGGTCAGGCCGGTAACTGGCTGGTGATTCAGGGCAAGCAGATCGTCTCCTGGACGGATACCAGTCTCGCTATACTCCTCCGGAATTCGATTCAGAATGGTCGAGGAGTCCCGGTGCGAAAAAGGAAAAGCTACCTCTCCAGATTGGCGCAGGTAAGATACGACTGAAATAACGGAGGACGATAGTTGCGCTGTGAGCGCCCATAACAGCAGGGCCCCTAAGACCAGGTACTGCCAGCGCACTTTCATTTCAAAACTCCTGGCCTTGTAGCGGGCTGCGCCTCTTGCTGTAGAAAAAATAAACAGCGAGCCCAAGGAACAGCCAGACAAAGAACCGAATCCAAGTCTCCAGCGGCAAGCCCAGCATTAGCGCCACACAGCAGACAACGGAGATAGCAGGCGTAGCTGGGGAGAAAGGGACGGCGAAAGAGCGTTTGCGGTTCGGATCGGTGCGGCGCAGAATAACCACGCCTATAGATACGATCACAAAGGCAAAAAGTGTTCCGATATTGGATAAATCGGCAAAAGTTCCAATATCCCAGATGCCGGCCGGTACTCCGACGGCTAATCCCGCAACCCAGGTAGTGATGTGTGGGGTCTGATAGCGCTTGTGTACGCGCGAGAAAACGTCAGGGAGCAGCCGGTCGCGCGACATGGCAAACCAGATTCGAGCCTGTCCATATTGGTAGACCAGCAGCGACGAAAGCATTCCGAGCAGCGCGCCAACTGTGACGGT
>CAXTWQ010000062.1:0-12252 GCA_964248065.1 uncultured Bryobacteraceae bacterium
GAGTTGTCGGTAGCTCAAGGGGTACTTCAGATACCAGCGAACACAAAGCAAGATGTATCCGATCAGGAGCAGACATGCCCGATCAGCTATTTGAAATGCCTTTTAATCATTGCGACCGCGCTTAATCACGATCTCCCTGTAAATTCCAGGGATGAGCAGTTTCGGCGATATAAAAACCTTCAAATCGTCTGGTGATCCTTCACTGGACAACTTACCAGGAGCTAGCCTTAGTTTGTTGGCATACGCTATGAGGTATGGATCGACGACAAGCGCTTAATGTAATCGCAACCGCGGCTGGACTTGCTTCACTTGCTGGCGGGCAAACAGCAGAACCTGCAAACCCAAGCGGAATGATTTATCGCAAGCTCGGCAGTACGGGCGAGCGCGTATCGGCCATCGGCTTGGGCGGCTCCCACATCGGCATTCCAAGTGAGAGCGAAGGCATTCAGATTGTCCGCTCTGCGCTAGACCGCGGCATGACGTTCCTGGATAATTGCTGGGACTACGGCGATGGCGAGTGCGAACTGCGCATGGGCAAGGCACTGCGCGACGGCTACCGCCAGAAAGCGTTCCTGATGACGAAATTCGATGGGCGGACCAAGCAGGCGGCCGCCCAGCAAATCGACCAATCATTGCAGCGCTTGCAAACCGATCATATCGATCTTATTCAGTTCCACGAGAATATTCGAATTGACGATCCCGATCGCTTCTTCGCCGAAGGCGGTGCGCTCGAGGCCGTTTCGGCAGCTAAGCAGGCCGGCAAGGTCCGGTACATCGGCTTTACTGGCCACAAAGATCCTCTTGTTCACGAACGCATGCTGGAGGTTGCACAGCAGCATCATTTCCACTTCGACGCTTGCCAAATGCCTCTCAACCCGATGGACGCTCACTTCCGCAGCTTCGCCCAGAACGTCGTCCCCAAACTGGTGAAGCAGGGCACCGCCGTCCTCGCTATGAAAACGATGGGCGGCGGCGCCGTGCTCAAAAGCAATACGGTGAACGCCATCGAGTGCCTTCACTACGCCCTGAACCTGCCCACATCCGTTGTCATTACCGGTTGCGACAGCATGAAAATTTTGGACCAGGCCTTTGAAGCGGCCCGCACATTCAAGCCGTTCTCTGAACCCGAGTTGACGGCCTTACTGCAGAAAACCCGCGATGCTGCTCAGGACGGCAAATACGAGAAGTTCAAAGTTAGCCCTATCTTCGACGGAACAATCCGCAATCCGCAGTGGCTGGGTTGAAGGTTTCGTTCGCAGTCGCGCAGTCCCTCTCAGACTGCGCGGCTTAACACGCGGTTCAACCGCTGTACGAACGCGCCGGAATTCTCCAACGGCAAGCCCTCAATCAGCAAAGCTTGGTCAAGCAGAAGCCATGCAGAATCGTCAATTAACTTTTCGTCTGTCGATCCCAGAAGCTTTTTCACAATCTCGTGGTCGGGATTAATCTCAAGCGTCGGCTTCGGCGTAGGCATGTGGTCCTGGCCCATCGCCCGCATCATCTGCTGCATCTTCATTGAAGGCTCGTCTTCGTCCGACACGATGCACGAAGGGCTGTCAGCCAGGCGCATGGAGGCTTTCACGTCCTTCACCTGATTGCCTAGAATGCTCTTCAGCTTTTCGAGCAGCGGCTTCAGATCCTCGCTTTTATCCTGGTCGCTCTCGTCCTTCAGATCCTCGCCTGCTGCACTCTTGTTAACGGCTTTGAGTTCTAGATCGCCGTACTTATCTACAGTGCTAAAGATGATCTCATCGATCTCGTCGCTCAGGATGAGTACTTCAATGTCCTTCTTCTTATAGATTTCCAGAAGTGGCGAAGTGCGAAGCTGCTCGGCCGGGCCGCCAGTGATAAAGTAAATTCCTTTCTGGCCTTCCTTCATGCGGCTCTTGACTTCGGCGAGACTCGTCCAGTTTTCGGACCTAGTCGTCTTCACCCGGATCAGATCAAATAGGGCTTCACGATTGCCAAAGTCGCTATACAAGCCTTCCTTAAGCGGCCGATTGTATTGCTCAATAAATTGCACATACTGTTCCGGCTTGTTTTCGGCAATTGTCTTCAGTTCGGATAGAACTTTCTTCACACTTGCAGAACGGATCTGGCTGAGTACGCGATTCTGCTGCAGGATCTCGCGGCTGACGTTCAAAGGCAGATCTTCGCTGTCGATAATGCCGCGGAGAAAGCGCAGGTACGTCGGAAGCAACTCCTTCGCGTCATCCGTAATGAACACACGTTTCACATAGAGCTTTACACCCGGCTTATAGTCCGCCTGGTAGAGATCAAGTGGTGCCTTTGCCGGAACAAAGAAGAGCGTTGTGTACTCCATGGTCCCCTCTGCTTTGGTGTGGAACCAGAACAGCGGGTCTTCCCAATCGCCCGAGATCGTCTTGTAGAGTTCTTTGTAGTCTTCGTCTTTCAGTTCGCTCTTGGAACGCTTCCAGAGCGCGCTGGCAGAGTTGATCTGTTCGGTCTTACGCTTCTTGACAGACTTCTTCTCTGTCTCGTCCCACTCGCTCTCGTCCGCCGTAAGGTAGATGGGAAACGCAATGTGGTTCGAATACTTCTTGATGACCTCGCGCACCTTCCAGCTTTGCCCGTACTGCTTGCCTTCCTCATTCAGGAAAAGCGTTACCGTGGTGCCTTGCTGAGCGCGTTCAGCCTTATCAATTTCAAAGCCGGTTTTCCCATCACTGACCCAGCGCCACGCTTGCTCTTCACCGGCTTTTCTGGAAACGACTTCTACACGGTCAGCCACCATGAACGCGCTGTAAAATCCGACTCCGAACTGGCCAATCAAGTTCGAATCGCGTTTGGCATCGCCTGACAGATTGGAAAGAAAGTTCTTGGTGCCAGAGCGAGCAATAGTGCCCAGGTGGCTTACCAGATCTTCTTCGTTCATGCCGATACCGGTGTCGCTGACGCTCAGTGTCTTCTGTTCTTCGTTTAACTCAAGATCAATCCTCGGATCAAAGACAAGTGACTTATAAGGCTCCTCGGTGAGCGTCAAA
Source organism: uncultured Bryobacteraceae bacterium (assembly GCA_964248065.1). Taxonomy (GTDB): domain Bacteria; phylum Acidobacteriota; class Terriglobia; order Bryobacterales; family Bryobacteraceae; genus Bog-105. Next base: position 3,006 of record CAXTWQ010000062.1, read on the forward strand.
TATTTGAGCTTATCGAGAGCGTCAGATGAGTTCGAAACTAACTCGCGCAGAAAGATTTCCTGGTGCGAGTAAAGCGAGTGAATGATCAGCTGCAATAGCTGACTAACTTCTGTCTGGAATTCGCGTTGAGACATTTTTATTCGTAAGTGACCGGCAGCTAATAAACGCTAGTCAATTAGCTAAACCGAACATCCATATTGTCCCAAAATCAAAAAGTTCAGAGCTACCCGTCCAAATGCGGATGCCCGGCCAGATAAAAGCATCATTTAAGACAATCGCGAGAACACTGACCGCCACTTGCAATTGCAAACTGCTGTAAGACCAGGCAGGCCTATTCAGGGTAGGGTATCCTAATCCCTATTAGCCCGATATAGATTAAGGAGATTTGGATGACTCGCTTGCTGTTCCGATCGGGGTTTGCCTTCTTCGCTGTGAGTTGCCTTACGTTCGTCAAATTCGGCAGCGCTGCCCCTGTTGGCGCAATTCGCGGCTACGTTCACGATCCTTCACAGGCCGCCGTGCCGAACGCTACGCTGGCCTTGACGAACCAGAGAACCGGAATAGTGGCCAAGGTCGTTTCGGATGGAAACGGCCTTTATCAATTCTTGAACCTAAACCCAAGCGTATACACGTTAAATGCCGACGCTCAAGGTTTTCGGACCACAGAGATCAAGGACATTACGGTGTTGGTTGATCAGACCGTTCCCATTGATTTCACGCTGGAAGTGGGTAAGATCTCCGAAACCATAGAAGTTTCCAGCACCGCACAGGTTCTGCAGACCGAGAGTGGCTCAACCGGCACCAACATCACTTCGCAATTGGTGAGCAACTTACCCCTTGTGAACCGGCGCTTTAACGATCTGGCAATTCTAACTCCAGGCGTGAGCTTTGCGGCGGCAGGAACACAAGCAGGTAGTTTCGCTGCAGCTGGTAGCCGTCCTCAATCAACTAATTGGCAGCTGGATGGGGTTAATGCAATAGACCCCAACGTTAACGGACCTACGCAAAGCTACCGCATCGCAGAAGCTATCCAAGAGTTCAGTGTTCTAACCACAGCTTATTCGGCAGAGTTTGGCCGCGCATCTGGAGCAGAGGTCAACGTTGTCACCAAAAGCGGGACCAACCAGTTCCACGGCTCCCTCTTTGAATTTGCCCGTAACGACGCTTTTCAGGCCAAGAATTTTTTCACTAATAAGTTAAACGGCAGGAAGAGTCTGCTGCGCCATAACCAATACGGCGGCACGGTGGGCGGCCCGATTCGAAAGGACAAGACTTTCTTCTTTTACAGCTATGAACGCTTCGACGAAACAGCTTCCACTCCCGCCACTGCCATAGTTCCGACAATGGCGCAGCGTGCTTCTGTCCTGGACCCGATTGCGCGAAATCTGCTGGCCTACTATCCACAGCCGACGCTGCTGAATGCAGTCGCAGGCACAACTAATTATGTAGGCAACGTTCCTGCCCTCGACAAAGACAATACGCACTTGATTCGCGTAGATCATGAGTTCAGCGAGCGGGACCGCCTGACCGGGCGCTACATTGATTACTACGGCAGAACATTCGCGGGAGGTGCGCTGCCGACCACTGGCGGCGTCAACAATCAACCCAACCAGCAAAATGCCGTTCTGACAGAATTCCACACCTTTTCGCCTACCCTCATCTCGGAACTGCGTCTTGGGTTTTCGCGGAACAAAACCAACTTCACTGTCCAGGATGTAGGGCTAAATGATGCGGAAGTATTAGCAGGTGTTCCGGGCGTAGTTGAGTCCACGGTAAACCCGAAAGATGCGGGGCTGCCAACTATCACTATCACCGGAGGCTATGCGCAACTTGGTTCAAACAGTAATTATCCGCAAGGCCGACGGTCCAATACGTACGAGCTTTACTTCAATAACACCAAAACAGTCACGGCGCCCTTGAGCCAGACGGTAAAGTTCGGCTAGTTCGGCTGGCGGGTAGAAACGGGGCGTTTCTTAGACGGCAGTAACCGCGGTACTTTGACCTTCAATTCCTTTGCCGCTTTTGCCGGTACTTGCCCAACCTGCTCGGGCGGTAATGCAAGGATTTACAGCTCCACCATCAACACGGGAGATACGTTGGGACACTGGTATCGCTATCCGCACGCCTTCTATGTGCAGGACGATATCAAGCTACGGCCGAACCTGACAGTCAACATCGGCTTACGCTATGAGATCCCGTCCGTTTTAAGCGAAAAGCGCAATAAGGGTACAAACTTTATACCCGGAATTGGGCCAGTGGAACTAGGAACCAACCTTGTTCTTGGCATTAATCCGAATCTAGCCGGACCTGCTTCCCTGACCTACACACCCGGACCGCTAGCGCTTTCCAATGCCGGTGTTCGTCCGGATTACACCGATTTCAGCCCAACTTTTGGCTTTGCATATACGCCAGGCAATAGTAAGTTCGTCATCCGCGGCGGTTTCCGGATCGGTTACGACGATCTGTTCAACAACATTCCGATCAACCAAACCTCAAATGCGCCTTTCTCTCTGATTACGACGCAAACCGCGGGCGTCACGCAGCCGGGCCTGTTTGGCTGGGGCACGGCATTCAATCAGAACGTACCTCTTATAGCGCGGACTACGCAAGCACCCGGCGCTCCTGCGGTCGGGCTTGTCAGTTTCGCCGGAGAGGACCTGAATGCGAAGTCGGCATACGCAGAAAACTGGAACTTCACAGTTCAGCGGCAGCTAACCAAATCCAGTTCGCTGGAAATCAGCTACATCGGCACAGAAGGCCACCGGCTCGGCGTGTATCTCGACGCCAACCAGCCCGATGTCCTGGTTAGTAATCCAAGGGTGAGCGGAGCACAAGCTCCGAATCAGCAAGTCTTTCCCTACCCAATCTGGGCATCGGCACAGGTAGCGAAACTTGTTGGCAGCTCCAATTATCACGGGCTGGTGACCTCCGGAAAATGGCAGATGGGCAATCGCTTGTCCATGATGGGAAGCTTTACCTGGAGCCACGCAATCGACAATACCTCCTCATTCTTTGGAAACACGTTGGGCACGAGCTTGCCTGCAAACAGCTACAACCTCGCGCTCGATCGAGGCAATAGTGCAAACGACCAACGCTTCCGGTTCATTCATACCTTTGTCTATGAACTGCCAGTTGGCAAAGGACAGCTTTTCTTCAATCACTCCCCAGTGTGGCTGAACGAAGTCATTGGCGGATGGTCACTGACAGGCATCACAAATCTGGCTACGGGACAGCCATTTACTGTGCTTTCGAACCCGAGTGTAGACCTTAGCGGCTTCAATCAATTCGTAGATCGTCCAAACCTCGTGGCAGGACCGGTAACGTTGAACGAGGGCAGTCCGGATAGGTTCCTGAGCCGAAGCTATTTCAGTGCCGCCGCAGCTGGAACAGTTGGATCAGTTGGGAGAAACGCCTTCTACGGGCCGGGGCTGATTAACTTTGACACGACTCTGTCCAAGCGTTTTTCCATTCGGGAACGGGCTGGATTAGAGATACGAGGCGATTTTTTTAATGTGCTAAACCACACGAATTTTGCTCTCACGTCCAATAATCGGAACTTGGCAAGCGGACAGTTCGGATTGCTCAGCGCTACGTCGGCTTTTAACGGCGGCAGTACAGGCGGTCCGCGGGTGATCCAGATCACCGGGCGATTTACATTCTAAAGATTAGGGCAAAGCAATGCGCAAGCACTCCTCACTCAGGCTATTCGTTCTCCTCAGTGTGCCTCACTTAATCTGGGCACAAACGGAGGCTCGTCGATTCACCTTGGAAGACCTTCTTTCAGTGGAGCCGATCGGCGAAACAGCGCTTTCGCCTGATGGCAAAGCAGTTGCTTTAACCCGAAACGGGCAGATTGTACTGATGCCGGCCGATGGCGGTTGGCCGGTAATGCTGACAAGCAATGCTGGCGGAAAAGCAGGATTAAATTGGTCGCCGAACGGGCGTTCGATTGCCTATGCCAGCAGCGGCAGCATTTGGAGTGTACCGGCAGCGGGTGGCACGCCTCGCCGAATGACGCGAAGCTTGCCGGGTGAAGGGGATCCGCGAAGCTCAGGTGACCGTAATCCGCAATGGTCGCCCGACAGTCGCTGGATTCTCTATGAAACAGGCCGGCGGGGGCACGACAGCCTAATGGTGGTGAGTGCGAATGGGACGACGGACAATTTCCTGACTGACTCGAGCGCTGATGAGGGTGCTGCAAGTTGGTCGCCGGATGGCGCCCATATTTCCTACACCGAACGCACGCCGCAGTCTTTCAGCGGCAAGCTCAAAGTAATCGATGTAGATGGCAAGACGGGCCAGCCCGCAGGTGACCCGGCCACTCTTTACTCGGCTCCGACGGACAGAGGCGGCAGTTGGTCCCTTCGTAAGGCGCAATGGTCACCTGATAGCAAGTCGCTGGCGGTGATTCTGCAGGAGAGCGGTTGGGACCACGTTTACCTGATCGGCAGCAAGGGAGGCACGCCCAGAGCACTCACGCAGGGCGCATTTGAAGATACGAGTCCAGTTTTCTCGCCCGATGGAGCGCGTATCGCCTTCGTCTCCAGCCGTAACAGCCTGGAAAGCTCGGCCATCTTTGTGCAATCGGTGTCGGGTGGGGAGGCGCATGTGCTGACTCACTTCTCCACGCCCGGGATCGAATCGCAACCGGAGTGGTCAGCCGACGGCAGGGAGCTGTACTTTCACCGCAGCTCCCCATTGGAGTCGACCGATCTCTATGTGATGGATCTGAAAAGTAAGGCGGAACCGCGAAAGCTGACGAACACCCTACCCTTGAACCTACAAGGCATGCTGCGGGTACCGGATCGCGTGGAGTACAAGAGCACGGACGGACAGCAGATTTCCGGCATGCTTTACAAGCCGCACAGTTGGAAGGCGGGGACGCGTTTTCCGGCGGTTCTATGGATTCATGGGGGTCCGGAAGGTCAGGATAATTACCGGCTCGATTTATGGGCGCAGTACCTGGCTCAATCCGGTTATGCAGTGCTGGAGCCTAACTACCGGGGCAGCACTGGGTATGGCGAGAAATTTCGCAACCTCAACGTAGAAGATAGCGGAGGCGGCGAGATGGACGACGTAGCAGCGGGTGCGCAGTACCTGGTCGATTCAGGAATTGCAGACGGCAGACGCCTGGCTATCGGTGGAGGCAGCCATGGCGGCACTATGGTGGCTTACGCTGTCACCAAATATCCGGACCTCTTTCAAGCCGCTATCGAGCTTTATGGCGTAGTCGATCGGGCTAGCTTTCTCGAACGTACCAATCGCGCCTCGGCAGTTCGTTGGGCCATGAAAATGGGTGGTTCTCCGGCCGAGAAGCCGGAGCTTTACCAGAAAGCTAATGTCCTTCTGCAAGTGGACAAGATCAAAACGCCGCTGCTGATTATGCATGGGGAAAACGATCCTCAAGTGCCGCCCTTCGAATCGGCGCAATTTACGCGAGCGCTAAAAGAACACGGCAAGACCTTCTTCTACTTCACCTATCCGGGTGAACTGCATGGCTTCTCTCAACGCGACCACCGGTTGGATGCCTGGAAGAAACAGCTGACGTTTCTGAACAAATACATCAACCCGAAGTACGGGCAGAGCAGCACATCACTTGACGAACTGACACTCGAGCCTGCACCGAAACCGGCAGGACGGGCCGAGAACAATTAAGGGACGTCGCGACTCCGCCTGGAAGCCTTACTTCGCTCCCGCCTCAATTGAGCGAACCAGGATCGGGTTCAAGAACCCTAGCGTCTCGGAGAAAGCTTGGCGGAGATCGCGGCGAATATCAATGTCTCGGACCCTACGCAACTTGATGAGCTTGAGATTTACTAGCCGACAGCCAGTACGATGTCCATAGACCTACGAATGGCTCGGCAAGCCGCTACGTTCGTCTTGTTGAGGGCAAGGTCTAAATCGAGTTTGCCTGTTGAAACGCTGGCTCAGTTCTTTGGGTTCTTCTCGACCCCGCGCGCAGGATTTGGCGCATTCACCATTTCGGGCGTTTTCACAGCGCTTAGCTTCTGTTCCTGCTTTGGATCGATGCGCCGCTCAATATTCACCGCTTCCACTTTTTCGAACTGCCCCGACCGCATACTGCGCACAATAGCCTCAATGACTCGAACATCCGCTAGCCCTTCATAGCCGTCCGGTTCCGGGTCAGTTCCGTCAAGAATGCACTGCGAAAAGTACTTCATCTCTCCGCCGAAATGATCGGTGTTCTTGAAGCTCTCGTGTTTCTCTTTCTTGTCGTATTTGGCGAACTCTTCCAGCGACTGGCCATACATATAGCCAGGGTTCAATTCCAGAGTGCCCTTCGTGCCAACAACTCGATAGGTGTCAAGGTTATTGCCGTAATAAGAAAGCGTAAACTGCGCCAGTCTGTTGTTGGGAAAGCGCAGAATTACGCTCACCGTGTCGTCGAAATCTCCAAGCCCTGACTCCGGGTGGCGCGTGCCTATTGCGAATGCCTCGATCGGCTCATCCTCGAATAAATTTCTGACGCCATTGATCGGATAGGGGCCCATGTCAAAGATGGGTCCAGCTAAGATACCGCTCTGCCCCCGATGGTTCGTAGGGTCCACCATCTGGCAGAAGGTGGACGAGAATAAATGCACTTGACCGAGAGCACCGGACCGTACTTTCTCGATAGCGTCAATAGTGGCAGGCTCGAAGTGAAGCCGGTAAGCAATCATGAGCTTTGCGCCGGAACGTTTCTGCGCGGCGATAATCTGTTCGCATTTCTCCGAGCTGACATCCATCGGCTTCTCGAGCAGCACATGGATACCAGCTTCCAGCGCCGGCACTGCAAATTCAGCGTGTCTCCAGTTCGGTGTTGCTATATACAGAGCATCAACTTTGCCCGAGCGGAGCAGGTCATTGAACCACTCGTAAGAATACGTCTGCGCGACATCATACTTCTCTGAAAGTTTTTCTGCCTTGGTAGGGTCGCTGGTAACTAGCGCAGTAATCTCCGAGTTCCCAGTATGCTCAACTCCCGGCATCATCGCTTCTTGCGAGATATTGCCGAGGGCGACAATGCCGTAACGCACCTTTGCGGACTTCAAACTGGCTCCTGTTGTGCTCATAGTGTTCAAAGAATTGACCACATCCCCACACGCATTCTTTCAGTCTTTTCGTGGCTTGATGCCACATATTGTGAAGGAGAGGAAATCGTTGTGACCAAAGCTGAGCCAATCGTGACAATCGAGCAATACACCGCTCTGGCTGGTGAACCGGGTAAGCGCGACATACCCCTGCCGCGCCCGCTCGCGGGCACCATCTCTGTGACCCAGCTGTTCGGAGGGAGCGCATGAGTCCGTTTGCGCCGACGTATCACCACAATCTGATCAGTCAACTAGTCGATGCCTTAGCCGGGCTACGCAAAGAGGGCTGGATTGCACGAGGGGAGGTGCCGGTTCGCTGTCGTGCCTTGAATCCAAGTCAATCCAAGGATCTGGCCCCGGACGTGGCGGTCTTGAAGCTCAGTGACTACCGGCAGCGGTTACCGATTTTTACAAGCCACATGGTGGTCATGGCGGTGGAAGTTCTCTCGCCGGGCAATTCGCGCGCCTCGATGCTGGAGAAAACGCAGTTTATTTAGCCAACGGTATGCGCGCGGTCTGGATTGTTGACGGGTACACAAAGCAAATCACCATCCACACAGCGGTGGGCGGGGGACTCCCGATCGAGAACGGCTATGTCTCCACTCCCGATCCTCTGCCGCCCTCAAGGTAGAGCCAGCGCCGATCTTCGCTTGCGCCGAAGAGTACACCGCTTCCCGACGTGTTCTGTCCGGTGCGCATGTCTATTTTAGCCACGAACCATCTAGCCGCCTTCATGACGCCGTGAAAAGGAGGAAGTCGTTGTACATGGGGACCACCGAAGTTGCCGCCGCAAAAACGGCAGCAGAGATTTCGGCGTTGCTGGTTAATGCTGGGGCACACTCGATCAACGCCGAATACGGCGAGGGAGACAGTATCGTCGGCATTAGCTTTTCATTTTCGATTGAGGGCGCGTCCGTTTCGTTCGCTCTTCCGTGCGCAGCGAACGAATTTACCAGCTATCACTGGAGCGTCGGAAAGAACCGGTTCTGAATGCCGAGGAAGCAATCTGCCAGCGAGCGATCAGACTGACCTTTGAGGATGGCGAACTAATTTCGTGAGTCGGTTTGGACTGCCTGAAGTCTTCGGGTGCGAGAAGCACTTTTCTGTTCCAGTGCAACCCAGTAAACTTGCCGTATGCGGCAACTGCGACGTCTGACTGCGATCATCGAACGCGAAGAAGAGGGCTTCGTCGCGCTTTGTCCCGAGTTAGACATTGCAAGCCAAGGTCTTTCAGTTGAAGAGGCGCGAGCGAATTTAGTAGAAGCACTTACCCTTTTTTTTGAAGTCGCCCCGGACGAAGAAGTCACTCGGCGTCTGCATTCAGAGGTAATCGTGACTGAGGTTGAAGTTCCTGTTGGGTAAGCTTCGCGTCCTCTCTCGCTCAGAAATTTGTAGAGTCCTGGAACAATGCGGGTTTGTAATTGCGCGACAGAAAGGCAGCCATTGCATCATGCAAAGGCAAGCTGGGTCCCAACTCTTGTCCTAGATTGCAGTAATACTTATGTCCGATTGTTAACGCACTTAGGCAAGCCAATTTATATCTGATAAACCCAAGTCGTCCTTCTTCGCTTACTACCCACGGCCGCATCATCCAGGGTGGATCATGACGGACATGCCGCGCGTGGCGCACTCCAGTTCTGCTACCCAGTGACCAGCCTCGTCCTGGTGAAAGCCTCTAATTGCGCGGTCGTGCCCGCAGCCTTTCGAACTGGTGGAGACCTCTTCTAAGTTTGGCAAAGGCGATTCTAGCTGCCTTCCTTGGGTACTATGCCCAGCGTTCTCATTTTTCGGTAGAGGTTGCTGCGTTCCAAACCCAGCAACTCCGAGGCGCGTGTCACGTTGCCGCCAGTCTCCTCCAGCTTGCGCAGAATATACTCGCGTTCCGCACCCTCTTTCACCTCCTGCAAGCTGCCAAAGCCATCGGACGGACGGGTTTGCTGAGCTTTACGGGTGCTCTCCAACGGCAGGTGACGAACGTCGATCCGCTGCTGCGGGTACAGAATAACCATTCGCTCCATCAAGTTGCGCAACTCACGGACGTTCCCCGGCCAATGATGCCCCATCAGAGCGGCCAGCGCTTGCTCACTCAGTTCCTTCGCCGGACGGCCATAAGCTTTTGAGTATTCCCGCAAGAAATGATTGGCAAGAACCGGCAC
>CAXTWQ010000062.1:12262-21515 GCA_964248065.1 uncultured Bryobacteraceae bacterium
CCGGCACATCTTCGGTCCGCTCCCGCAATGGCGACACCGTGAATGGAATCACGTTTAACCGGTAGAACAGATCCTCGCGAAAATTACCGCGCTCAATCTCTTTCTCCAAATTTTTATTCGTCGCTGCGATCACGCGCGCATCCACCTGAATCGAGTGCGGCGCACCCACTGGCTCGAACCGGTGTTCGTCCAGAGCCCGCAGCACTTTGGCCTGTGTTCTCAAACTCATGTCGCCCACTTCGTCGAGGAAAAAAGTTCCGCCGTGAGCTTTCTGTAGTTTCCCGATCTTATGGTCCGCGCTGCCGTCCAGGTTCGTCCGGCGATGGCCGAACAGTTCGCTTTCAATCTGATCTTCAGGCAAGGCAGCGCAGTTCACTTCAACAAACGGCCCTTTCGCACGCAGGCTTGCCTGATGAATCGCGCGTGCAAACAGTTCTTTGCCGGTCCCGCTCTCACCATAGATTAAAACCCGGCCATTGGTTCCTGCCATCAGCTTCAATTGGTGCCGCAGCGCTTTCATGGGAACGCTGTCCCCGAGGATCTCTGGAGTGCCCGAATCTTCGCGCAACCGCTCCACTTCCAGATTGAGCCGGCGCTGTTTCACGGCGTTGCCCAGCACCACGCTCACTTTCTCGATCGTCAATGGCTTTTCGACGAAATCGAAAGCGCCGAGTTTGGTCGCCTTCACCGCGGTCTCAATGTTGCCATGCCCGGAAATCATGATCACAGCAGGGCGCGATCCGGCCGGCAGCTCCTGTATGCGAGACAAAGTCGCGAGCCCATCGATGCCAGGCATCCAGATGTCGAGCAGCACTGCCTCATACGCAGCACGCGCCAGCTCCTGCAAACACGCTTCGCCGTTACTTACAGCATTGCAGTCATAGTTCTCGTCTGACAACACTCCGCCCAGAGACTGCCGGATGTTTACCTCGTCGTCAACGATCAGTACTTTGGGTCCGCGGGTCGGCATATCAACCTTCGCAAGTACCAATGAGGGCAGGGCTGAACGCAGGCTCAACAGCTGTAACCGTATTTAACTCCACAAGAAAGCGGACGCCGCTCGGGTAGTTGTCTTCCACGCGAACTCGTCCGCTATGTTCCTTCACGATATGGCTAATGATGGCCAGACCCAACCCTGTCCCCCGGCCTTTGGTGGAGAAATACGGCAGAAACAGTTTCTCCTTATCGCTTGTGCTGATGCCGCATCCGGTATCGATCACGGCCAGCTCGACAAATTCCGGTTCGGGCTGAGTGGTTCGAATAATCAGGTGGCGCACCGGCGAAGCCTGCATGGCTTCGGCCGAGTTGTCGATCAGGTTCACAATGACTCGCTTAATCTGTTCCCGATCGGCTACGACAGGCGTGATCTGGCGCTCGAGCTCGACCTGTAGCGTGATCGAGTCCAAACGACCAGCGAATACTGCCACCGCACTTTCCACAATCTCGTTCAAATCGACTGGTGCAAGCTGAGCGACCGGAAAACGGGAGAACTGAGAGAACTCATCAACCAGCGATTTCACGGTCCCTACTTCTTGCTGAATAATCTGGGTGCACTCCTGCAAGATTCCTCGAACAGTTGGCTCCAAATCCAGTCTTAGAAGTTGTCTGGCAATGCGATCGGAAGACAGCAGAATCGGGGTCAGTGGATTCTTGATTTCATGTGCGATCCGACGCGCTACTTCCTGCCATGCCGTCGATTTTTGTGCCCGGAGCAGATCCCCGGTGTCGTCCAAGACAATGACAAAGCCGCGCTGCTCTTCCAGCGAAGCAACGGTAACGGCAAGATGCAGAACCGTATCCGAGCGCTGCAAGTCGAATTGGGAAGCAGCCGTGCCTGTGCGGCGAGCACGCTTGAGAAGGTATCGTATCTCGGCCAGATCCTCACCGTGAAAGATGTCTTCCAGCAGCCGTGCCTTGCTGCTAGGCACATCCGCGAACATTCCAGCAAAGGCTCGGTTCAAGAGCTCGATCCGTTCATCGTTGGTGATGGAAATAACACCGGTTGGAATGCTCTCAAGAATGGCTTCGGTAAAACGGCGACGAGCTTCCAGTTCACGGCCATTTCCCTCCAGTTCACTAGTCATCTCATTGAAGGCGCGTACCAGAGTGGCCAATTCGTCGATTGCGTTGACACGCACTCGATATCCCAGATTGCCGCGTCGTATCTCATTGGCAGCTCCCAGCAAGGCAGAGATCGGCACAGCAATTTGCCTGGCCAGAATCTGGGCGGTCCACGAGGCAAAGAAAAGAACGAAGAGAGTGATCAGGCAGATCAGGCGAAAGTAAGTGTCCTGATAGAAGTGCTGCCGCTGAGCTTGGCCATCGAGAAGCTGTTCAACGGTCTGCTCCTGTGCGGCAACATCATCGCCCGCCTGCGGGTCCCCACTCATGGCCGCGGCCACAGTCAGAGCTCCCAGTGTGTTTGCTCCGTCGGTGATTGCCGTCCGGGCGTGAAGCAAGGTTGATTTCCCGGCGCGTTCCCCTCTTGTCTCAAAAGCCTGGTAAACCAGGACCGCGACCGATTTGCCTGTCCCCTGAACAATCAACTGCCGAATACCATGTTGCTCACAAATGTTGCGGAAGAAGGTGGTATTAACTCTGCCGCTCAGGGCGACCTGGCGGGTTTCAGGTAGCAGGGCAATCCAGTCCGTTTCGGCTTGTACCCGCTCCTGTGCCTCTTTCTGGTACAAAGCATCCAGCCGGCGCAACGCAGTCTCGGTCGGTTTACTAAACCAGTAATCGAGGTGCCTGTTCAGCACGTAAACACTGAATACGACGTAGAAAAGAGCAGGCGCCAGAGTAAGCACCAGCGCACCGGCCAGCAGCTTGGAACGAATCCGCGACCCTTCCTTGTTGCGGTGCCGGTCAATATAGACCTTGACACCGGCCCTGAAAAGCAGGAAGGCCAGCAGAACAGTTAAGAGAAAGATGAGCGTCGAGATCGACCACAGCAGGATCGTCTCGCTGGTGCTTGCCGGCGAATACGCAATGCGAAAGGACCCTTGCCAGATCAGCAGGATCAGCAGGACGACGAAACTCACGCCTGCTGCTAAAGATGTCAGTCGCTGGCGCACAACACTGTCATGGTAGCGGAAACGACCGCTCTCGCTGAAACTCGCGAGCCCTTAGGAAGCAGCCGGACGGCTCTGAGTACGAAACTCGTATTGCTGAATCTGCAATGCCAATTGTCCTTTATTGTGACGAGCAATACGGCCGCGAGCCACCAAATTCAGTAGGCACTTCTCATTTAATTGCGCAGGCCAGCTAATAGAGACTTCCAGACGAGTACCGACTGGCAGGTCGTGATCGGAGGTAAATAACACCCCCGAGCTGCTGATGTTCAACGTCTTGCCATTACCGATCAAAATCTCTGCACGCTGATTCAGAGTCTTATAGCGAACTTCCCGCTCAATTGGGAAACGGCTGGACCTTCTCCGTTCCGAACTAGCGATTTCCGGAGCGTCAGGCCGCCGGCCAAGAGTTAGGATGCTTTCGGACACAATATTCAAACTCCGATCTTTTAGGGTACACAATTACGACTACATTCACCTAATCGGCTGAATCGGAGCTTTTCTTTCGATTATTTTTAATCCAAATCAAACGTTCGCTCAGGTTTTTTTCAAAACCGCGGTTTGTTGGTCGGTAAAAACTGAGGCTACCCAGACTTTCCGGAAGACATTGCATGTCTGGAAGGGCATTTTCCTCTTTATGAGCATGTTGATAGCCCTCCGCGTATCCCATGTCTTTCATCAGCTTGGTAGGAGCATTGCGCAGCTGAAACGGAACCGGCGCAGCTGGAGTGCTGTCGATTACCCGGCTTGCTTCACCGAACGCCTTGTATGACGCATCTGATTTTGGAGCCAACGCCAGATAGATTGTTAGCTGCACCAGCGCCAAGTCGCCCTCCGGCACGCCTAGGAAGTGAACAGCCTGCTGGCATGCAATGGCTTGTTCGACGGCGCGCGGGTCTGCCAATCCGATGTCCTCGATCGCCATGCGAACTAGACGGCGGACCAGATAAAGCCGATCCTCGCCCGCCTTCATCATGCGAGTTAGCCAGTACAGAGCGGCATCTGGATCACTCGAACGCACGGATTTGTGCAGCGCGGAAATAAGGTTGAAGTGTTCCTCACCGCCTTTGTCATAAAGCAGGACCTTACGCTGCGCTGCACTGGCGAGCACATCGCGATCAATCGTCCCATCGTGGGCTAGGCTGGCTGCCACCTCCAACGTGTTTAAAGCGGACCGCGCGTCCCCGTTACAAAACGTAGCCAATTCTTCCAGCAGTTCATCTGCAATCTGCAAGTGAAGATGACCCAAGCCGCGGCCCGGTAGTTCGATTGCGCGCCTGAGCAGGGTTAGGATCTCGGGAATGCTGAGTGCATGGAGCGAATACACCTTGGTGCGCGAAAGCAGGGCAGAGATAATTTCGAAGGATGGATTTTCCGTCGTTGCCCCAATCAAAACCACGTCTCCGCGCTCAACATAGGGGAGAAAAGCGTCCTGTTGCGCTTTGTTGAAGCGATGGATCTCGTCCACAAACAAGACGGTGCGCCTGCCCAGGCGCTTTGCTTTCTCAGCATCGGCCATAACCGCCTTGATTTCTTTGATGCCACTGAGCACAGCGCTGAACGGTATAAAGTCTGAATGGCTCGCGCGGGCAATCAGCGAAGCTAAGGTAGTCTTGCCGGAGCCAGGCGGTCCCCAAAGGATCAGTGAGGTTAGCCGCCCACTGGCAATTTGAGCTTGCAATGGCTTACCCGGGCCGAGCAAGTGTTCCTGTCCGATATATTCGTCCAGCGTGCGTGGACGCATGCGCTCGGCCAGCGGTCGATCCTCGCTCTCGTCCGCTGCCGGCCGCAACCCTGATGGAACCGACTCGAACAGGCTCACGACGTAGCTCTCTGTTTGGCCGCTTCATAGAGCGCAATAGAGCAGGCCACGGCAGCATTGAGAGACTCAACTTGATTGGTTCGAATGGCAATTGCCTGCGACGATTGGAGCAGCGCAGGCGAGACACCAGCTCCTTCGTTGCCAACGGCTAAAGCCGCCGGACCACGGAAATCTACCTTCGATAAATAAGCTCCTGCCTGCATTGCCAGACTGTACACCTTCAGCGAACTCTCGTGAGCTAATTGAAGGAACTGTTGTGAAGAAGTGTTTTCCAGCATCGGCAGACGAAAGGCAGATCCAGCCGAGGCGCGCAGAAACTTCCCATTCGAGACACGGCACGTTCCCGTCAGCATAACGACGCCTGAAGCTCCGAACGCCTCGGCCGAGCGGACGATTGTTCCGGCATTGCCCGCATCCTGAATCGCATCCAGAACCAACAGCAGCGGCTTACCGTGCAACAAATCCGGCCATGACCAGACACGCGGACGCGCCAGCGCCAGGATTTGCTGACTGGATTCAGTAGACGCGGTGCTGTTGAGGGCGCGTTGAGAGACATGAATGATCTCGGCTCGCGATACCTCAATGACCTCCGCAAATCTTCCTCTCGATTCGGTCGTGCAAAAGATCTGCTCTACCCGCCAGGAACTCCTCCCTGCTTCTTCCAGTAAGTGCGGCCCTTCAATCACAACCAAGCCATCCGGAGTCATCCGCCCTTGTGCGGCAGCCCGCCGAATGCTTTTGAGGATCGGATTTTGTGGGCTGGTCAGTTGCATCGATTACATTGAGAAGATTTATCGTCGGCGTAAACTGGTCCTTATCACCATACGAAAAGGTCTCGTGGAAGCCGTATGAAGAGAACCGTTGGAACACTGATTGTTCTGCTCCCGGTTCTGCTCTTAGGCTACCTGCTCTACTTGTCCGAACAGATCAGAGAGCAATCAACGATAGACGAAGCTCAGCGGGCTGACGTGATCATCGTGCTAGGCGCAGCCGAGTACCGGGGTCGGCCCTCGCCGGTTCTGCAGGCTCGTTTGGACCATGCTCTAAGTCTTTACCGGCGTGGTTTAGCACGCTACGTGCTGACCACGGGCGGGGCAGGCGGCGATCCGGTTTACACCGAAGGCGAAGTGGGACGCGCATACCTGGTTCGGCATGGCATCCCATCTGAAGCTACCCTTGTGGAGCCAGCCGGCGCGACTACGGCTCAAAGCCTTGATGCGGCCGTCGAAATTATGCGGCGGGAGAACCT
Organism: uncultured Bryobacteraceae bacterium; assembly: GCA_964248065.1. Taxonomy (GTDB): domain Bacteria; phylum Acidobacteriota; class Terriglobia; order Bryobacterales; family Bryobacteraceae; genus Bog-105. Next base: position 18,405 of record CAXTWQ010000062.1, read on the forward strand.
TCATTCGTGCATCGTGGTTAGCGATGGATATCACATATACCGAGTCAAACGGCTTCTACAGGAACGGAATGTTCAAGTCTACGGTTCGCCGCGACCGGGCGGAGCAGCTCTCAGCCCACAACAGCGAAGTTGGCTCTATCTGCGCCAGGCGCTCGGCTTTGCACTCTGGCAGGTAGGCATTAACGTATAGGAACATGCCTACTCGGATAGGTCCACACCTTTGCGCTCCTTGCCAAGCCCGGCTACAACGGCAGTAAACAGAAATACGGAAATGCCGGTAGCTGCCATAGCGGTTGCATAGCTCATGCGCTCGGCCAGTGCTGCTTCGACTGTTGTTACTGAGCCTGCCAGCAACACACCGCATTGATAGGAAAAGCCAGGCAGCAGACCGCGAATTTTACTTGGCGATAGCTCGCTCAGGTGCGCCGGGATCACGCCCCATGCGCCCTGCACAAAGAACTGAATGAGAAAAGCACCGGTAACAAGGAGCGCGATAGAAGGCGCGTACGCCCAGAGCGGCGCGACAACAATTGCACAACCGAGCGAAATCACTATGGCCCGCCGTCGTCCGATGCGGTCTGACAAGAAGCCGACCAGCACGCCCCCGCAAATTGCGCCGACCATCGAGATGGCCGATATGAGTGATCGATCGTGCACGCTCATATGCCAGAACCGCTGCAAGAAAGTCGGGTACATGTCCTGCGTGCCGTGCGAGGAAAGATTCATGCCTGTCATCAACAGAACCAGGTAAAGGAAGATCTTCCATTGCCCTGCGAAACTGCGCCCGATGCCGCTCCAGCTTTCTTCTTTTGATTTCTGCCAAACCTCGGACTCTTTCACACGGACGCGCACAAATAAAGCCAACAGGGCCGGTAGACCGCCCAGGAAAAAGAGAGGACGCCAACCCCAGCGCTCAAATAAGAAGAAGAAACAGAATGCAGCCAGCAGATTGCCCAGCGCGTATCCCTGTTGCAGCAGCCCGGACAGGACGCCGCGCCATTTGACCGGGACTTTCTCCATCGCGAGTGAAGCGCCGACGCCCCACTCGCCACCCATACCGATGCCGAACAACGCTCGCAAAATCAAAAACGTCGTGAAGTTCGGCGCAAAGCCGGTGGCCACTTCCACAATCGAGTAAAAGACCAGATCGATCATGAGCGGCAAGCGCCTGCCGTATCGATCCGCGAGCAGCCCAAACAAAAAGGCACCCACCGGACGAAATGCCAGCGTCAGCAATACCGAAAGCGACATTGCTTTGTCCGATTGCCCGAAGTCTTTGCCGATAGCGGTCAGGCAGTATACGACCAGAAAGAAGTCGAATGCATCGAGTGTCCAGCCGAGAAAGCCGGCCAGCATTGCGCTCCAGCTATCGGATGCCGAGATGGTTGCTTGGCTGACGGGCGGAACCGAATCAGTCATGGAGATGAGCGCTGGCCGCTGCATTCGGTTCCCAGAGCGTCTCCGGAGCCCCCACAACGTGATTGGCCCAACGGCTCCACACGAAGAATGCGTCGCTCAAACGATTGAGATATTGGACCGCTTCAGCCGGGACCTCTTCCTCTTCGGCCAGCAGCACCAGCAGGCGTTCCGCACGACGGCAAACTGTCCGGCAAACGTGCAGTTCCCCATCTAAACGGCTGCCGCCCGGGAGCACAAATGAACGCAGGGGCTGCAGCTCTTCATTGGCGGTATCGATCTCCCGCTCCAGTTGATCGATGTCACCCTGAGTGATGCGCGCCTGGTGTGGCTGAACATCGCCTGGTAAGGTAGCCAGAATCGAGCCGAGGTTAAAAAGCTCATGCTGAATGCGTTTCAGAATGGCCGCAAATGCGTGAAGTTTCAGATACTCCGAAGCGAGTCCTTCAGCCGTCACGCGCGCGATGCCAACGAATGAATTGAGTTCATCTACCGTCCCGTAGCACTCAATGCGAAGCACATGTTTTGGTACGCGCTGGCCACCCACTAGCTGCGTTTGCCCGGTGTCACCGGCACGTGTATAGATTCGGTTTAGGGCGATACGGGGTTCGTTGAAGGTTTCGTTTGGCATTGGGATGAGCTTCCAATTAGTGTAGGCCCCTGGTATGCAAATCGCGCTACCCTCGTGTTGCCTCGGTACTTAACGATAAGCCTCAAGTTATGTCGCTCCCCTTGACGCCCCTCCGCTTTCTTTTTCGAGCGATGGATTTATACGGCTCGCAGATAGGGGTCGTCTCCGGCGAAGATCGACTTACCTACGCACAATTCGGTGAATACTGCCAGCGTCTGGCCGCCTTGTTGCGGCATCTTGGTACACAACGGGGCGATACGGTTGCTTATCTCAGCTTCAACAACTATCAGTTGCTGGCCGGCTACTTCGCGCCGCTTCTTGTTAGGGCGATCTTTCTTCCGCTCAATGTTCGACTGTCCGTCCCCGAACTGACCGGTATTGTTCAAAGCTCCCGCGCCCGCATTCTTCTGTTCGAACATGAGTTCAGAGCCGTAGCCGGCGGACTGCTTACCGCCTGTCCCACCCTGCAGCACGTCATTCCCATTGAAGATCCCATCTTGAACCCGCCGCTCCATCGCCCGTCTCTGGCTGCTTTCGATGACTCCCAAATTGCCGAACTCTTCTATACCAGCGGCACTACTGCCCAGCCTAAGCCGGTTTCGCTTTCGCATCGCACGCTCTATCTCCATGCGCTGGCCATGAACTCTCGACTTGAACAAACGCCTGTCGAACTTCATGCCGTTCCCCTCTTTCATGCCAATGGCTGGGGACGCCCACACACGGCGACCAGGCACGGCGCACGCCAAGTTTTACTGCGCCGCTTTCAAGCCGACGCGGTCTGGAACGCCATTGCGTCTGAGCGGGTCACCGGCACATCTTTCGTCCCCACTATGGCCCGCGTTCTTCTCGCCGATCAGGACCTGTCCGCTGCCGATCTCACCACCCTTCGCCATATTCATTTAGGTGGTGCGCCGATTACCTCAGCTCTCGTGAACCAGATCGCTTCCGCTTTTCGATGCGAGGTATCTGCCGGTTACGGCCTGACCGAAGCCGGTCCAGTTGTCGCGGTTGCTAAGAACGTCACGAGCGAACCAATTGCGTACCAGCCCGTTCCCGGCACGGAG
>CAXTWQ010000062.1:21525-30226 GCA_964248065.1 uncultured Bryobacteraceae bacterium
ATCAGCAATAAAGGCGAACTGCTGGTTCACAATGACGCTGGCTGGATCGCAACCGGAGACGCCGCCGTCCCGACCGGCGACGGCGCATTTCAAATCGTTGACCGACTGAAAGACGTCATCATCTCAGGCGGAGAAAACATCAGTTCTAGTGAAATCGAAGCCGCTATCGAGCAACACCCTGCCGTACTCGAAGCCGCCGTCATCGCTGCCCCTGATGAGCATTGGGGAGAAATGCCGGTTGCTCTCATCGTTTGCCGCGACGGCTACTCTGTTACAGCGGATGAAATTGTCTCGTATCTGCAGAGCCGCGTAGCTCGCTTCAAACTACCCCGCCGCCTGAACTTCGTCGAGGGCCCGCTACCCCGAACCACCACCGGTAAAGTGCGTAAACAAATTCTTCGCGAACCGTTTTGGCTCGGCTACCCCGACCGCATCCGCGGCTGACGACATTGAGTACTGCCGTTAGCTTTTAATTTGTCCAGTCAAGACTGCTTTGCTCCGTACCTCGCTAATTAGACTGGATTGCAAGATGCTAAGAAGCACTGTCGTTTTCCACCACTTGCCGTGGACTTGAGTGTACGCGCGTAGTCGCCGTCGGGCGGTGGGCAGAGCGAGAATCCCGCGTGGTTGATTCGTACGCCCGCGCTTCCGGAACGCCGTTCCTTCACTTCCGCAAAGCTTGGCAAAGCGACGATTGAACTCCGCAATATGGTGCTCGCGCAGAATGGCGTTGGCTCACTCGAACGTACTGATACCAGCTAGGCGCCCGTGATCCCTTGGCTTGTTTCCAGCTGCCGGCGTCCCCCGGTCGCTCCTTACAAGCAGATAAATAGCGTGCTAGTTACACTGGACAACTAACTTGCTAAAGACATGCGGCGCGGCGGTCCTTTGCCATCCGAGTACGGTTATGATATCGGCGAAAGTCGATGAGTGGTTTTGGCGCAACCACGGTCTCAATTCTGCTAATGAGTTGTAAACTTATTTGCGCTCGGCGCTCTTGACCGGGTCACCATCATGCAACGTTCTATCCAGTTTCCCTTGGACTTAGTCATTTGGACCCGGCGAACTTAACTGCTGTCGGTTTAGCAGCCGCGACTTTTCCACGACGACAAAATAGCAAGCTACATTCGGTTGCCTCAAACGAGCTGCGCCAGTCCTCGAGTTGCTGTTCCACTCTGATTCGGGCCTCGCGCATTGAACAGTAGCTCAGCCATCTTCCCCTGTTCGCTTACAAAGTAATCTTTCTACTTTGCCCGCTGGGGAGCCTTTGTTCCGACACATGACATGGAGTACTTGACTGACGTTGAAGCTGATTCTCATATAGCGCCATGCGACATGTCGTAGACAAGCAAGAGGTGCAGGAGAGTAAACCACTCACTGAACCAGTGTTTCTAATTCTGACTAGCCTTGCAGATCAGCCTCAGCATGGGTATGCGCTCATGCAGGACGTTCAACAGATTAGTAACGGCAGAGTGAGATTGAGCACAGGAACGCTTTACGGTGCTCTACGAAGATTGCTGGACGATGGATTGATTGAACGATTTCAACAAGACGATCAATCACGAGATAAGCAAGCTTACAAGTTGACCGCTGAGGGCCGGAGACAACTCAAGGTCGAGATGAGCCGACTGAAGCAGCTGATACGAATCGCCACATCGAGAATTCAGGAGAATCAAGGATAAGCCACGCGAAGACTCTATCGAGCTATTTTGAACCTCTACCCAGCGGAGTATCGCGGAACTTTTGCCTCGGAGATGGTCATCGTCTTTGACCGGGCAAACAGGACCGCCAGCGGGCAGGGCTTTCTGAAGCTCACCGCATTCGCCATCCACGAATGCATCGGATTACTGAAAGGTTTGATGGTTGAGCATACAGCGAAGTGGTGGGCGCAAGACGGCTACATAACTCCTCGTTGCACAGAACAACAGAATTCAGAACTGCTCCTTAACGTTATCCAGGCTGAGCACCAATTGCAGCATCTTCTGCGCTCAATGGAGCGCGCCATCGCACATCATGATTTTCCGCTAGCCCGCTTCTATTCAGCTGAAGAACATAAGACCCGAGCACTCCTAGAACGTCTCAGAACCAAGAAACTCCGAGGGTTGCAAACTAAGACTGAAACGCGACACGCCGGACTAGCTTTACTGCCTTATGCTCCAGCACTTGAGCGACCACCGAGTCGGGTACAGGTTGGTCGGTTTCGATGATTGAGATGGCGGTCAGTTGCTTGGCGGTTTGAGACTCTTCACGGCCTAAAGCGAAGTTGGCGATATTGATGCCGTTGGTGCCCAGCAGCGTTCCCAAGTAGCCAATTACGCCCGGCACGTCGTCGTTCTTTGAGTACATCAAGTTGCCGCCGAGCATAGCTTCGCACGCAATGCCCTCTACCTGCAGCAGGCGCGGCTTATCGAGCACTACTGCACCGACTGCCGAGTAAGAGCCGGCATCGGTTTCCAGTTCCATGCGGATGGAATCCATGCTGCCCGATCCGGGTTCGCGCTGTTCGGCCACACGGAAGCCGCGCTGGCTGGCCAGCTGCATAGCGTTTACTAAATTGGCGCGGTACTCGAGGGAGCGACTGAGTATTCCAGCAAGGCCTGCGTTGCGGACGATTTGGGTGTTACCATCACCAAGCCGACCCGCATAGATGAAGCGAATAGTATGCGCGTTGCCGCTGGAAATGTGGCTCAGAAACAGCCCAAGCCGTTCTGCCAGGTCAACAAACGGTCCTAGCGTGCGGTACTGCTCGGCGGTCAAGGCTGGCATGTTGACCGCGTTCAGGGCCACGCCGCTCTTCAGATACTCGACTACTTGTTCAGCTATGCGAACGCCGACGATCTCCTGAGCTTCCTCGGTAGAGCCAGCAATATGCGGCGTCGCAACCGTGCCTTCATGAGCGAATAGCGGGTCTTCGCCGGGCGGCTCTTTGCCAAACACATCAAGACCTGCACCGGCCACATGACCGCTGGTCAAGGCGCGGTTTAAGGCAGCTTCGTCGATCAGTTCACCGCGCGCGCAGTTCACAATTCGCACGCCCGGCTTCATCGCCGCGAACGCCCCATCGTTCAGCATTCGATCAGTTTCAGGTGTCAACGAGACGTGAAGCGTAATGTAGTCGCTCTCGCGATAGAGGTCGTTGAGCGGCAGCAGTTCGACGCCGAGATCGACCGCCGCATGGCTGCTGACATATGGATCGTGGCCGACGATACGCATTTCAAAGGCACGGGCGCGCTTGACTACTTCGCGTCCGATCATGCCCAGCCCAACGATGCCGATCGTCTTGCCTCGTAGTTCATTGCCTAAGAACTTCTTCTTCTCCCATTTGCCCGATCGAGTGGAAGCGCTCGCCTGCGGCACCGAACGGGCCATGGAAAGCATCAGGGCAAGAGTATGTTCGGCAACCGAGACTGCGTTGCCGCCAGGGGTGTTCATCACCAGCACGCCAGCATTCGTAGCAGCAGGCAGATCAACGTTATCGACGCCCACACCGGCTCGGCCGATGACGCGCAACTGGGGCGCTTTTGATAGAACGTCGCCTGTCACTTTAACTGCGCTACGAACAATCAGCGCATCGCAGTCGTGCAGGTGTTCGGCGTAAGTCTTCGGGTCAGCTTGAATCACAGTCCAGCCGGCTTGCGCACGGAGTTTGTCAACCGCTCCAGGGGCGAGCGGTTCAGCAACAAGTATCTTCATGTCTTAGCGGGTATGAACGGCTTCTTTGGCCAGCGCCGCTTCAGCGTAGACGTTCTGAACCGCTGCCACACCGGAGCCGAAGCGCACGGGCAGGCCCTGTGCGGCAAGGATGATTTCGAGTTCAGCGACAACTGCAAAGAGATCGTGGAAATCAAAATAGCCAAGATGAGCGAGGCGGAAGATCTGGCCCTTCATCGAGCCCTGGCCGTTGGTGATAATCGCGTTGAAGCGATTGCGAAACTCTTTGATGATGACTCCGGAGTCCATGCCCTTTGGAGCGCGAACGGCAGTCACGGACGACCCGGGCGACGTTGAGAAGAGTTGCAGACCTAAGGCCTGCATTGCCTCGCGTGTCGCCTCAGCCAGCATCTGCGCATTGGCAATCAACTTATCCATGCCCAAGCCTTTGATGTAGCGCAGAGCTTCGGCCACCGCCAGTAGCAAAGAAGTGTTCGGTGTCCAGGCAGACTCGCCGCCGGCGGCGTTCTTGCGTTCGCGCTTCAGATCGAAGTAGCAGCGCGGCGATGTAGCAGCATCGGCACGAGCCCAAGCCTTCTCGCTGACGGCAACGAAGGCCAGACCAGGAGGAATCATGAAGGCTTTTTGCGAGCCCCCGATGACCACATCGAGGCTCCACCCGTCAATGTCAAGCGGCATGGTGCCGATACCGGTAATCGCGTCAACGACGAACAGTGCGTCAGTTTTCCTGACCGCCGCACCCATGGCCTTTACGTCATGCTGTGTGCCGGTCGAGGTTTCAGAAGCCTGTACACAGACGCCCTTAATATTCGGGTTGGCAGCAAGAGCATCTTCCACCTGTTGCGGAGAGACCGCATTGCCATACTCCGCCTTCAGGATCGTTGCGGGCATGCCAAAAGCTTTGGCTAATTCGATCCAGCGTTCGCCAAACTTACCGGCAGTGCAGATCAGCAGCTCGTCGCCTGGAGAGAAGAAGTTTTGGATGCTGGCTTCAAGCCCACCGGTGCCAGAGGCTACCAGAACCAAGACATCGTTGGCCGTGCCCAAGACCTCCTTAAGATCTGCCAAAACACCCTTGTAGAGAGTGCGAAAATCCTCTGTCCGGTGATGGATATCAGAGCCCATCATGGCGTGCAGAGCAGCAGGAAGAAGAGGGGTGGGGCCAGGCGTTAGAAGTCGCTGTTTCTTGATGTACATGAGTGCAAAGACACGGGTATCCAGGAGGGTGCCCGTTACAGGAACCCTCAGGATATCAAAGTGAAGCGGTTTAACGACGGTTAGATCCCGGGCAGGCCAATGGGAACCAGCGTCCACTGCTGCTGCGGGAAAGCGGAATAATCATACTGCTGAATCACGGTTCCGTTGGCCGGAGAAGCGCCCGTGACGTCGAGCGCCCGGCCGCTGAGCTTATTGATAATGGCGAAATTGCCATTACCCGAAGGGACAAGCGCCCACAGCTGTTGCGGGTAACCGAAGAAGTCGTATTGCTGGATGGGTGTGCCATTAGCGGCATTAGCACCGGTCACATCCAGGCACTTGAGCGTGAACACATTGAGGATACGGAAGTACGTGTTATCAACAGGAATCAGATACCACTGCTGCTGCGGATAACCAAAGCCTTGGTACTCCTGAATGGCGGTCCCATTAGCGGTGGATGCGCCAGTGACATCGAGCACACTGCCGCTCAGCACACTCTTAATTTCAAAGCTTTGGAAGGTTGTGAACTTCCAGGTTTGGCCGGGTGTGCCATTGGGCGTGAACTCCTGAATGACGGTGCCGTTGTCGTATGCAGCGCCAGACAGATCGAGAGCTTTTCCCGTGGCCACGCTCAGGATCGTGTAGAAGCCGTTAGGGCCAGGCGTGAGAGTCCAAAGCTGGTTCGCATAACCGTAGTAGGTGTACTGCTGAATGGGCGTACCATCGACTGCGGAGCCTCCGGGCACATCAAGCACTTTACCCGTTGTGACATTCATGATGGCGTAGGTGCCACCACCCTCGGCGACAAGCGCCCAGCGCTGATTGCCATTTGACGTGATCTCCCATTGCTGGATTTTTGCCCCGTCAGCTGTTGACCCGCCTGCTACTTCCAGTGCTTTGCCGGTTTGACCATTGATCATCTCAAGGCCAACAGCAGTGGCGCCGGAGAGCAACACGGTTTGCGGAGAGGACGAAGCATTTGTGGCCACAGTCAAGCTGGCCGAACGAACGCCGGAACCACCCGGGGTGAAGCCAACAGTAACCGAGCAGAAGGTAGAGGGCCCAAGAGTAGGGGGGCAATCGTTATTAACGCTGAAGTCTGATGCATTGGCACCAGCGACAGCAATGTTGGAGATGTTTAGAGTGGCCGTACCCGTATTTTGGATGCTTACGGTTTGAGTACCTGCTCCGAGAGTATTGGAGCCTTGGACAGCGAAGACAAGATTGGCTGGACTGACAACGACAGAGCCGGCCCCCGATATACCGGCGCCAGGCGCAGACGGACCGGTGATGACCGCTCCGGCATTAGAAACCGGAATGGTGACGGTGTTGCTGATAAAGGCATTTTGGGCGATGTATACCTGGGCAGCAGGCGTAGCGCTGAGCGAGGTCGGCACAATCATCTGCACGTAGTAGGTTCCATACGAGTAGGTAGGGAGTCCGGCAGAGACGACCTGTGCGGTCGCGCCGTTTATTGTAGCGTTCACCGGAATGCCGGCAGTATTCGGAGTCTTGCCAATAAAGGCAGTACCACCAAGGTTGGCTCCGGCTTGGGCGGCTGGGTCGGCAAGTGCTCCAAGGCCGGAAGCGAGCAGCGTAATCGTCTCGCCAGGAACAGCAGGGCTAGCATTGGAAATCAGTTGGCCTTGCGGCACATTACAGCACGTGGCACCGCTGTATGCAGTCACGGTGACCGAAGCGCTTGCGCTGGTCGTACCGGTAACAGTGATTCCGGTTCCGCCGGGTTGCAAAGCGGTAAGAACAACGCGCGTGAAGGCAGGGCCCAGGCTCGCGGTGACGTTCGGGTCAGGACCAGCATTGATCAGATTGATCAAATTTTGTGTGATGGTCGCCAGAGTATCGGCGGCAACCACGGTGTAGCTATACGCCTTACCGGCGACCGTGATGGTTGCAACATCGCCAGCCTTGACCGAGCCGTCGATAGAGACAACGACGCTCGGATTGCCGAGTTGGTGCAGGGCGCCGAGAGCAGGCCAAGGACGCGGCTGGCCGGGATATTGCGCTTGGTTGAACAGCCCCGGGTTTGCTAACGCGACATAGACAGGCGTGGCCGTGGTCGCCGTCACAGTACCGTTGCTGCGATTGGAAAGGACGGAGATGCTCACGCTGCTGCGGTCAAAGAGCGCATAGGAAAGCTGAATCACAACTTGACCGGGAGAGACGCTGAGAATGGGCGCCGGAATGCCATCGACCAGGATTTGAACTCCGCCCAATGTGAAGGGAAGAGCGCCGCCAATTGCCTGTGGCATAGGACTGGTTAGAGTTTGGTCGGTGAACGTGAAGCCGGGCTGTGCATTCACCTCAACCAACATGCCGGGAGCGCCGGTTGCGGCAGTGCCCGCAGTCAGGTAGGCACCGGAGGCTGTTGCTGCAATGTCCGCTGCGTTGGAGGTGGTAGCGGCAAGGCTGATGGCATCGAACGGCAGGTTCGAAGCTTTCGAACTGAGGTACAGCGTGCCCGTGCCGGCTCCGGTGAAGATTGCTGTGACGTTAGGGTCGCCGGTGTTGGCGTTAATCAACGCCACTAAACCTTGTGCTACCAGGTCGAGGGTGTCGCCTTTCTTAAGCGTGTAGGTGTAAGCGGTACCGGCGATGGTGACCGTGGCGGTGTCGGCTGCTGCGAGAGCGGTTCCAGAGAAGACAACAACGCCTTCCTGGCGAATGATCTCGCTAGCCCAGTTCACAACTGAGTTGTCAGGTAATGGGATATCAGCCGGAGAAAACTGCAGGACGCGACGGTTGAAGGGATCGGCGACATAGAGGTTGCTGCCATCGAAGGCGAGTGAAGAGGGAGACTGCACTGTCTCAACTGAAGAAGTGTTGTCGACTGCAGTGCTGGCGATGCTGGCGGTGACATTGGTGACAGTGTCGTTGACGAAGTCGGGCTGGCCGAGAACGGTATCGGCGCTAGCGCCACTAACAGTTGGAATCGAATTGTAGACCAGAATACGGTCATTGCCGGCATCGGCGATATAGAGCTTGCCGCCTCCAGCGAGAGCAAAGCGTGGGAAGTTGAGGGTTTTCTCGCAACGCGCTCCAAAGGTTGCATGGCCGGCGCTGTCGGTCCCGGTGGAAGGGCAGAGGGCCTGGACGTAGTTGGGCAGAGAAGCTGAAAGATCGGGCTGGCCCACGGCGACATCGGCAGACTGGCCGTTAGTCGTCGGGATGGTGTTCCAGATGAGCACGCGGTTGAAGCCGAGATCAGTTACGAACAGGTGGGTGCCATCGGAGGTAACAGCGACTGGACTGAATAGCTGGCTTCCGTTGCTTGCCGGGCTGGGATTGACGGTGGGGTGGTTGGAGCTATTCAGGTTCGGCTGACCGAGAACAAAATCGGCAGGCTGGTTATTGCTGGTAGGGATTGTGTTCCAGACCAGTACGCGATTGTTCTGAGTATCAGCAACGTAAAGCTTCCCATTCTGAAACCAGAGGCCTTGTGGACCGCGAAGTGAGTTGGCGTTGACTACCTGGGGAGTTTGGAAGGACGTGAGATTAGTTTGGCCAAGGACAAGGTCAGGAGGCGTGTTCTGGTTTTGGGGGATGGAGTTCCAAAGCAAAACGCGGTTGTTATTGGAATCTGCGATCGCGAAGTAATGCCCATCGGTGGCAACGGCAGTAGGCTGACTCAGACTGCCCGCGGTTGCGGTAGGCAGGGCGGAACGGCCGATCAAGTTTGTGGAGTAATCCACTTGGCCAATCAAGCTCGATGCGCCGTAACCACATAGCCAGCAGCGGGGGGATGGATGCGGGAAGTTGGTGGGGTCGGCATGAATGGGCGGAATCGCAGTGACATCGATGCCAAGGACACGAT
>CAXTWQ010000063.1:0-21599 GCA_964248065.1 uncultured Bryobacteraceae bacterium
CGGCTGTTGATAACTACCCTCTTGAGCCAACTCCTTGGCTCGACTATAAGTCGGCATCTCGGAGATTTGGATCGTTCGATCACCCGTGGGTAGTGGCGATGTGTTTACAAATCTCCTTGCGGGTTTAGATTACGCCAGAATGACGAGCCACCTAAGAAGGAGGCTTAGGGCGGTTTAAGAGGATTGGCGCGATACTAACGGGCGGCGATGCGAACGTCAGCGTTCGTTCGGTTGGCTCATTCTGCGATCCGGGGCTTTACCACTTCGGCATACGGCAGACTGGTAGCGACCTAACCAGCCGCCCCAACCTTCTTCGCTAGGAATAATTCCTCGAATAAGGAGTCTTCGTGCTGCGTCGCTTATGAATGCCTTGTTCTTAAGAAGCGCATTTGCGTCACCCAAATCTTGGATCATCAATATGGCTTGTCCCGCGTCGGTTTGCTTCCGAAGGTGAACGAAGCTGTTGGGCTTTAACTTTCCTGTGCTCCTGGCTTGCTCCATCTCCGGCGTGTAGAAGATCATATGTATCTGTGCATCGGTTCCTTCGAGCAGCATGTAATGGCGTCCAGCCACGCTCTGCTCTTCTTCGCCGTGAACGAGTATTCGACCCTGAACTTCCGGAGTCTTCCAGAAATCGAAAACACTTAGCTGTAAGCGCTCGTCTGAAAGGAGGCTGCCCTTAGAAGCAAGCATCCTCTGCCGGTCAGAGGCCAATTGCATTGCTCTTAGAACAGTCGCAAAGTCCCGACGTACGCGCCAACTCTGATCGGTGAGCTGGTCTGCAAGGCCCATATTCCGAAGCACTAGCAGCCGTGCCTGGAGATGCTGCTCATGACTGCGGGCCTGGGAAGAGGAAGAGCGCATTGCTCGGTTGATAACCACATCCAATGAGGCAGAGTCACTGGCATTCCCTTGCGCTCCACGTCGTTCGAGAGCTCGGTCAAGCGCAGTGTAGCGATGCTCGTTCACCTCCCGCTGGCTTGCTTCAAATGCATCTAACTCTGTTCGCGGCCCAAGCTGAAGAGTGCAAGCGTTCTCAGCCAAGTTCCGAAATCCCTGCTTCACAAAATCCCTCGGCAGATTGAGAGGTGTTCCGTCATCCCGTCGACCGCGAATCACAACGTGAACATGCGGATGCTCTGTGTTGAAGTGAGAAACGGCAGTCCACTCCAAGGTTGTGCCGAGTTGCTGCTCTGATCTATGCATAACATCGCGCGTCATCCGTTGAAGGTCTATGCGATCGCCGAACTCCGGCGAAAGAATTACTTTCCAGATCCTCTCGTCGCCGGCCGCTTGCCATTTGTCGAGAGTGCTGGCTGGGTCCTTGGCTGATTCATCCTTCCCGAATCCACCGTGGCCCCGATCACCCGATGCACTCTCTCGAGCTATGTATATCCCGTGTGCTCGCCACTGTCCTGCCGTTTTGTTTGGTGAATAGGTAACACGCACCGCACATCGCTGGCAAAATGAGCGGCGCGGATGAACATTACCGGCTGACGTGCTGGAAGCGGCTCTGCTGGACTTAGCAGAACTCCTGGCGTAATGAAAGACCGACCTGAGAGCGTTCGACCAGTCTATCTCTGCACGACCCGAGCCGTGTGGAGATCTCGGACGCAAACGGAATGCGGGTTCGTCCTCACCCGAAGGCGATCCGGTCGCAGCTTCGTTGGTGGTCCGCTTAGGACGTTTGCTCTTCGCCATTGAAGGTGGCCAACTCCCCAAGTACGGCCTTCGAATCTCCATCCATGGCTTTGCCTACGCTCTTCAAGAACTCGGAATATCGGGACATCGCCCGCGCTTTCGCCTGTGCAAGAACCTCGCTGCTGGGCTCTGGAATGCAGGTGAGAAGAACCTTTGCCAGGGTTTCCGTAAATGCAAATTGTGCTTGCTGAACGCGGCGGACACTGCGGAGCTCTCGAGCCATGCGGTCTAAGCCAGCTACCAGCCTCTGCTCTGCTTCTTCAACAGCCGTCAGCTCTCGTGATCCGTCCAACGCTGATCTCAGGGCGTTGCGAGCGAAGTCGGATGTCGTTCGGAATCCGAGACTCGCCGCGGCTTGTTCGATCTTTGCGTCGAGCTCGTCCGGCAATCGGATCGTTCGCTTCTTCATTTTCCCCCGCTTAGAGGGAGCGGAAACGGCAGTTTCAGTCGCTAGGAACTTGATGGGCGTTGTGTCCGGCCGATGTCCGACGGATGACCAAATGGGTCCGACTTCAATACCTGCACCGCGCAGCATCTTGATCCAACAAACCCAACCAACTGTCCGACAACCCTTTATGTTCCACTACAGATTCATCGTTGCACTACAGATTCATCGTTGGCCCTAGGGGTGTTGTTTGTTGATTCCGCTGGAAGCGAGATGCTGTTTTCTGCCGTTAAACGCTACTTTCTGCCTTCGCCGTTGTTACATGAACGATCGCCGTTGTTCTTTGCCGTTTAGAGCCGCCTTCAGTAACTATTTGCCGTAATAAGAAGGCGACAGTGACCGAATCTGCCTTTCTGGTGACCTCCGTCTTGAAAGGCATTTATAACTTGGATTGGCCGGGCAACAAATCGCAAGACTGGATCGAGATTGCCCGCGCGCGCATGACTGCACGGGGAAAGTCGCTTCCATCGACAAAGGCTGGGGCTGTTCGAGCACTGTGGCCCGCTATCGAAGTAGCGTTGGCAAACGGGCAGAGCTTGAAGAGCGTTCGCACCTGGCTTGAAGAAGAGGGCATCTGCTTGACTTACAACCAATTGACTTCTTACGTCGGCAGAATTCGTCGGAGCTTGCAGAATCCGAAATCAGCGGGACTTGAGTCAACAAAAGCGGGGTCTGAGCCATCCACAACTCTCAATGCTGATGTTCCGCAAGTTAATAGCGTTCAGGTGTTGGATGCCTCAAAGACGATTTCGCTCCCTTCGACCGATCCGCTGGCGAACATTCGAGCCCGGGAGCAGAAGCGCCCTACCTTCGAGTACAACCCGAACTTCAAGGAAGATGAACTGATTTAGAAAAGGATCTATGGCGAAACCGGCATTACAAGAAACGACCACATCGAGTGTTCCAGGAGAGGCTTTCAGTTACGCGCCTGGGATACACATGTCATTGCAGGGAAAAGGCGGCGTCGGTAAATCCCTCGTCGCCAGCATACTGGCGCAGTACTTCCTATCGCGTGGCCGGAAGATTGCATGCATCGACACGGATCCGGTAAACCGAACGCTTTCGCAATACAAGGCGGTTAACGCCAGTCGTTTGGAACTGCTACGAAACGGAAACATCGATCCACGCGGGTTTGATGTTCTGATGGAGCGACTATTGACGGAAGATCTTACGTTTGTCATCGACAATGGCGCTTCGACATTTCTTCCGCTTTGGAGCTACGTTATCGAAAACCAAGTGATTGATGTCTTAAGGAAGGCCGGCAAGAATCTGTATGTTCACACGGTGATCACCGGCGGCCAGGCGTTGCTGGATACAGTCAATGGATTCCGAAGCCTGGCCCAGAGCATTGAGGAGCAAAGCATAGTCCTCTGGGTTAACGAATATTTTGGCCGGGTCGAACGAGACGGCAAGAAGTTCGCTGACATGGCCGCCTACACGGAGAATGCCGAGAAGGTGTTCGGCTCCGTTCACATTACCCAACGCAATCACGATACCTTTGGCCGAGACGTCGAAGAAGTCATCTCGCGAAAACTCACCTTTGAGGAGGCGATTCAAGAGGGTGAGTTCTCGATAATGAGCAAGCAGCGACTCAGAGTTGTTCAGCGCGATCTTTTCGAGCAACTGGGTTCGATTGGCTTCTGAATATGCTCGACGTAAAGCATTTGATCGGTGAGGTTGCAGCCAAGAACGGCATCCGCCTTGAACCAGATGATCCGGCTTTTGCGCTGGTAACGCTGAACCAGTTGGTGCTTGAGGAGACAGTAAACGAGCTGAACGAGCACGTGTCCTCACTCCTGGAACAGTTCACGGCGTCACTCAGCAAAGTGGAGCAACGTGCTGGTGTCCTGCTTGCGCAACAGGTAAACAGTTCGCGGACTGAATTACGAGACGAGGTAGCGAGCTTTTTCGAGGTTGCAAGTCAGAAGGCTCAAGAGCAATCGTCGCAGCTGACAGACGCTGGCACAGGACCTTTGTTATACAAATGGATGGCCATCGGAGGCCTCTCGAGCATGCTGCTTTTCCTGATCGGGACTGTGGTTGGAATGATGCTCGCTGAACACTATTGAGAACTAGGCGCCTCTTCCTTATTCTTGTTGCGATCTTCGGTCGTAAGTTCTTATTGGCTTGGTCATTGCTAGCACTCATACTAATGGCATCTATGCTTCAGATGTCACGGTGACGCGCGTATGCGTAAAGGTGGAGAGTCTTGAACCTAAATAGTTTCCAATTCCCGTAAGAACTCACTGGTGGAAAACCATGGTTGCCCTGCCAGTGTTGTAGTGAGAACCCTTTCATGATTGCGGCATTGCGGATCTGAAGTTGGTCTATGAAAAGCTGGGTTGTCGGGACGGATCTAGGAAGCGGCATGCTACGCCTCCCGACTGGCACAATCCCCGACACAGATCAAAAGGGGCTAGCAGTTCCGGGCACTTCTACTATCCGTGTGCCAAACGTCGCCGCTCGACCCAACAGGAACTCACAAACTCATCCAAACATGACTTGGAGGAAGATTGCGCGTTGGCTTGCTGGTCCTCTCCCCTCCACATTTAGGCGAGACGAAGATTTGATTGCTGGTGTTAAAACATTGAAAGATAATGAAGTCCAGCCACCCTTTCAAGGGTAACTGAGGAAATCGACTGAACACGATGATTACTGATGCACCAAGCGGATACACGAGGGACTGACGGCTGATGAGCCGGAGTTCATATCTCACTAACTTATCCAAGACTGTGCCTCCACTCTTCAGGTGGGCGGGCAGCAAACGCAAGTTACTTCCAACGCTGCGCGCTTACTGTCCGTCCGAGTTCAACAAGTACATTGAGCCATTCGCGGGCTCTGCGTGTTTGTTTTTCTTACTCCAACCACGAGAGGCCGTTCTTGGCGATTTCAACGTACAGCTGATTGAGACGTACAAAACTGTGGCTCGGGCGCCGCAAGCGGTTGCTGCGAAGCTCGGAACTATGGCTTTGAGCGAAGGTTACTATTATGAGCTCCGCTCACAAGATCCACGTTTTTTACAGTCTGTTGGAAGAGCTGCGCGATTTGTGTACCTCAATCGCTTTTGCTTCAATGGTGTATTTCGAACGAATCAACGTGGTGAGTTTAATGTACCCAGAGGAACCAGGACCGGCCAACTTCCTAACGCCTCAGACCTTCGGTTAAGCGCCCAGGTCTTAAAGCGGGCAACTTTAATTGCGGGAGACTTTGAACGCACCATAGATGGTGTGGAGTCCGGAGACTTTGTATATCTCGACCCACCTTACTCCTCATCCGATGAGCGAACTCGCGGTGAGTATGGCTACGGCTCCTTTTCGTCAGACGACTTGGACAGACTGGAAGGCTCCCTCGACATGATCGACCGTGCAAAAGCAGGGTTCGTACTTTCCTACCGGTGCAGCAAGGCGATTAGAGCCCGATTCCGGCACTGGCATCAGAGGACATTGACGGTCCGTCGTCACGTGGCAGGATTTTCTGAAGACCGTCGCGACGTCCGGGAAATGCTGATCTCAAACCGACCGATGGAGTCGCAAAGGCACCGATGAGTACCGATAATCTTCTGCGGTTGGCAGTCGCAAGCGATTTGCATGCACACTCAAACCACGCTCCGAGTCCTTCTTATCTAAACGCGTCTGCGCCCGAAAATTTTGGGAACCAACATCCGATTGTGGGCTTGCTTGAATTGATCAAGCGGGATTCACTGAGGGCCACCGCGCTACTGTGCCCGGGAGATCTAGGGCACCAAGCGGATCCGAACGGAATCAGATACGCTTGGGCTGCCTTGGAACGCGCAGCCACCGCACTCGGGGCCGATTTCTTCACTGCAACCGCAGGCAACCATGACATCGATTCGAGCTTTCAAGGAGATGATCACGACCCGGAACACATTCTAAAATCACTTACGCCGACTTTTCCGTTCAACAACGAGCCGATGGATGACCGCTACTGGGCACGGGCATATGCAATCAAGGATCACGACCAGTTTCGCTTGGTAGTACTGAATAGCAGTGCATATCACGGAAATACTCCCACAGAAAAGAACCATGGGCGGATTGATAAGCGCACGATCGAATCGTTGCGCCAAGAGCTTCTAAATCGCGGCAGAGCGAATCTTAATCTTTTGCTATGCCACCATCATCCCCACCAACAGTCTGAAATCGGCCTGGGGGAGGATGACGTAATGAAGCAGGGACAAATCTTGCTAGATCTGCTTGGTTCGGGTGCCCACGGAAGATGGCTGGTGGTCCACGGACACAAGCATCACCCGAAGATCTCCTACGCGGCTGGAGGCGGAGGGTCAGCGGTGGTCTTCTCTGCCGGGAGTCTTTGTTCGACCTTATATCCCGGACTTCAAACTGTAGCCCGGAATCAGTTTTACGTGATCGAGGTCGATCTCAAGAAGCTTGAAGAGCATGGACTCGTAGGCAAAGTAAGAACTTGGGATTGGGCACTCGGCAGCGGATGGATTGAAGGCAGGGATGGATCGGGACTGCCCGCAGAGTTTGGTTTTGGAACTAGGACAGACCCAGGACTGCTGGCCAAGCGCATCGCTGCCGTGATCAAAGGGCCAGATTCGTTACCCTGGAATGACCTTTTAGCTAGCGTGCCGGAGCTCACATATGTGCTGCCCCAAGACCTTGAGAGAATACAGGCCGAATTGAAGGTGCATCACATGATCGAGATTACGAAAAGCGGTTCGCGACCGTCTGAAATCAGCAGGCGCATATGACGTTGCAGCTCCCAACGATCTTTGAATCGTTCAATGCTCGCGCCCTTACCCCAGACCAGGTTGCAGCGTCCTTCGTTCCTTCCCCCCAATTTCAGGACCTTTGTAAGAGGCGTCATACGATCGTGTTGGGACCGCGCGGTAGCGGCAAGACCACCTTGTTGAAGATGCTTCAACCTGAAGCCTTGGAAGCGTGGAGACACCCAGTGGCAGACGAAATCGCCTCCGGGATTGATTTCACAGGGGTTTTTGTCGCAACCGACATAAGCTGGAGTCAACAACTTTCGGCACTCGGGCACGGGCGCTTAGAGCCTGAAACACAGAGACTACTAGCAAACGCCAGTTTTACAACCCATGCTTTGAGATCGCTTGTAATCGCTTTACAACAACGTTGCGGACCGCCAGATGCATCGCGAGCTCGGAATGTTAAACGCGTTGAAGTTGCCGTATCCTTACAGACTGAAGTCGTAAAGGAAATCAGCAGTACCTGGCACATCTCCGGGGTTGGCTCTAGTTTGTTCGCGCTTCGTCAAGCCTTAACGCGACGACTGTCAGAGATACGCGAAATTGCGAGCAAAGAAGTTCTGTTGGGTGTAGATGGGCGGAAGGAGCGACTCGCCACTAACCAATCGCTTCACCTCCACTTCCTTAGCGCGGCGGCTATTGCGGTGGAAGCCTTTGAGCATTACGGTGGACTTGTGGGCGGAAAGTGGGCATATCTTTTCGACGAACTCGAATTGGCTCCTGTCTGGGTTCAGGATGAATTAGTTAAATCCCTCAGATCACCTGATGATCGATTTTTATTTAAGCTAGCGCTAAATCCCTTCACAAGCAACAACCACCTGATGCAGGCGGCGACCTCGCCAGCAGCGGGTCAGGACTTCGATCAAATTGCGCTTTGGTATGCAGAGAAGCGCGATGCGTATTCCTTCTGCGAGAGTCTTTGGGGCCAATTGATGAAGGATAAAGGCATGGCGGGATTGGAAGCGAGATCAGTGTTAGGCCGCTCGTATTTCGAGTCCGACCCACAGGATGTGTTAAAGACGGGTTCAGCTTATGGTCCGGGTTCTCGATGGAGCAAACGGTTTGCCGCACTCGCTGCTAAAGATCAGACATTTGAAGACTACCTTAAGCGTCATGAACTCGCTCCTAACAGCCTAGACTTGAAGCGGGGTGCTGAACGCGCCTCTGAAGTGCGCAAAATTGCGCCTATCGTTGCTGTGCGAAACTTCTATCGCAAGGATCCGAAAGATCCGAAGACTAAGGGATTGGGATTGCGAAGCCGGAAGACCGCTGACTTGTATGCCGGTGCCGATTCCATCTTTGCCATAACTGAAGGTAACCCTAGATGGTTCATCGGCTTAATGGGCCGAATGCTAGCAACTCTGGTCCCAGACGCTCCGCGAATTCCGCCACCCCGACAGGGAAAGGAATTGTTTGATGCCGCCCAAAGATTCACCGCTACTTTGCGCACGATCCCTATAGCAACTTCGGGGAGTTCGTTGTTGACAGGCGTTATGCAAATCGTCCGGATCGCCGGTCACTATTTCCATTCCGAAACAGTTCGCGGCCCCTTTCGTCCAGAGCCCCCAGGTAGTTTTAAGGTTGATTCGAAAACCCCAGAGCACACGCTAGAGGTATTGACGCAAGCTCTCAACGCCGGTGCGCTTGTATACGTCCCCGATGACGATGGGCAACTGATCCTAACTTCCTTGAGGGGAAAACGCTTCCGACTTTCGTATCTCCTCGCGCCTCTCTACGGATTTCCGGTTCGTTTGGGGAAGGATGTTGCTCTCAGCACTGTCCTGGGGTCGAGCGAGACCAAAGCTGATGAATCAGAGAATTGGCAACTAGATTTTAGAGGTGGAGAAGATGGTGAGTAACGGTCTCGGCGTTAGCAGCCTTCCAGAAGATTGGGTTGGGTATGGCTACGACCTCTTCATCGCGACTGTAGGCTATGAGCGTCGAGCCCGATACATCGCGGAACGCTTTAAGCCTAAAGCGCAAATCAGAGTAGCCTGCGGTTTCCGCGACCAACAAGTTCTGGATTACTCAAAGAACAGTCAGTGGTTCAAGTCTCAAGGATTCGAAGTCACAGAGGAGACGGATACCGGATACGGTGACTGGGCGCGTTCCGTGCTTGGCCGTCTACCTGCGGATCGATCGTCCCTTCACCTGCTCGTTGACATCTCGAGCGTGACTCGGTTCCGAATCGCCACACTCCTTATTTTATTACAGGAATATAGCACAGGCAGCCTGACTGTATCCTTTGTATACTCGCTGGCAGCATTTACTCCACCACCAGCGGCAGCGCAAGCAAACTCCCATGTTGGCCCGGTCACTCCCGAGTTTGCAGGATGGTGGGAGGAGCCAGACAGAGCCTTGGTAGCGGTTGTAGGTCTAGGGTATGAAGAAGATAAGGCTCTTGGATCAGTCGAGCATCTACAGGCGGCAGAAGTCTGGACATTTGTTCCCGTCTCAAAAGTCGAGGCTTATTCTCCAGCTTTGGCGCGGGCAAACAGAACGTTGCTCGAAGGTGTTCCGCCGAGCCATCAACTTACTTACCGTGTGCAAGACCCTCTCGACTGCTTTGCAAGACTCGAGTCGCTGACATTTGGGTTGAGACAAGAAAAGAACCCCGTTCTCTTGCCTTTTGGTCCGAAGATCTTCACCCTCTGCTCACTACTTGTCAGCCTTTTGACCTCGTCTATACCAGTATGGCGGGTGAGCGCTGAGGGCCAAGAGATTCCCGTCAATCGGGAGCCAAGCGGGTTTGTTTACGGACTGAAAGTAGCCTTCTAGCTCTCAGCATACGACACGGAGATCAAGCATGCAGGGCTGTCCGGTTTCGTAAGGGGCAGGATGCGGCAAAAGAGAAAGGACTGTTTGAGAATTGGTCCCCGTACACTCTTTTCGCGCCTGGAACAATGCAAACTCAGCTACTCGGCGCATGTCATCTGCAGCGGCTCTCGCACCTAGCGGCTTTCAATGCCTTTTCTACTGTTCTCTCTACGTAATCATTTTGGCGGCGTTCATTCCCTTTGTGCGATAGATCTCGGGAGCACAGCGCTCCGCTAACAGTCTGACAATCTACACCATGCGAAAAGGCGTAAATGGCATATGCCAGATCTACCCGGGTGCCGTCTCCGTTGTAGCGCGGGTCGCTACGGAACGTCTCAATGGACTTGAGCGCAGATGGTTTTGCAAGGCTGACATGAGCTGTTATCGCGAGTTTCTTCCGCTTTTCCTGATCAGCATCAACTAGCGAACGAACTTCGCCACTAAACTGCGCACCGGTGGCGAATGGTAAACCACTATGCTCAAACAGAAGGACGAACGGATAAAGGCCAGACTCTCCTCTGTACTTTTCCTTCCGGTTTGTGAACCCCGCAAGCCGTCCGAAGTGCCTCCAGTCTGCAGCCCCAAAATCACCGCCGAACTGCTGGGCGAGCTTTCTTGCGGCGGCGGTACTCACCTCTTTGCTCAGCGTCTCAGGATGTTTGAGCCACGCCTGGAAGTTACCGGGTGACGTCTGCACAACGAGGGCTGGTGCAAAGCCGGCATCTTTCATTGCTTGCACCTTCGTAAGATTCAAGTCGTCAACAAGCGTTAGATTGTGCTCGCCCTTAGGCCGAATGTAGATATTCCTGCCATCACGATTCTGATGTTTGAGCCAAGAGATAGACCGGAGAAGAGTATCAGAGTCCCATATACGGGGCAGCATCACCGGATCTTTCCCCGTAGCTGATGGTTTGAAGAGACCTATCTCGAAAACTTCGCAACCCATCGCTCGGACCTGACTTGTTACTGCCTGCGCTGTCCTGTCCATTGCGCCGCCCCCTATGCGGTAGGGAACAGCAAGATTACCTTCGGTCAATACGGATGGCTTAGACCGCAATTGTGGGAACGATTACAATCAAGGATTAACTGCGATGACTTCCTTTGCACCAAGCGAGGAGGTTCGTAAGCAGCTGATTGAAACCTTAATCACCACTTGTGAGCGACGTTTTTACGACCCGGCGCTCCATGGCGTTTCTATTCGCAACATCTTCATTGGCGAACAGTCTCGGCTTCTGCGAACTTCCATTTTCACCTCCGACATCAATAACCTGCTTTCCAGCCTCAAGGCATACCCCGTCGAGTTTGGACACGAATCCGGGCGGCGGATTGGGCTTTGGAAGACAATCAAATGCAGCTTTTTCCGCTGGAACGGCGCTTTGATCTTTCAAGATGTACTAGTTGGCGGCCATGCGGAAAGTGCTGGTGTCCGATCCGGAGCTGCTCTTCTAGGCATCGACGACACAGAACCAGACATGACTGACATACCGCGCTTTAAGTTGGGTAGCAGCGTAAAGGTCACCTTCCAAAATCCAGGTTGCCGCGCTCAGACCTTCCAATTCGATCCGGCGGAGAAAGAAGACGAGGATCGTACCCGGTACGTAAGTCATCGTAGGGTTGACTCTCAGATCGGCTATCTCAGAGTTAGTAAGTTTCCTGGCATTCTCGGTATGCGCGTGGCGCATCAGGTTGATTCTGCCGTGCGAGAACTAAGGAATTCCCAGGTCATGATCCTTGATATGAGGGGCAATCTTGGGTCAGCAGGCGCTGGCAACTTGAGGCTTATGAGCTATCTGACTCCGGACAAGATTCCGGTCGGTTACAGCTTGACCCGGGCGCGGGCAGAGCAAGGATACAAACGAGAAGAGCTCGCGCAATTTACACAGATTCCTCGGTCGAAGCTGCTGGCTCCCTTAACTCTGCTGAAGTTTAAGGACGGCGACAAGTCAATCACAGTGGTGACCGAAGGCCTAAGGAAGCAGGCATTTCATGGCCGAATTATCATGCTTGTAAACGAGCACACGATCTCCGGAGGAGAGATCGTTGCTGGCTTCGCTTCCGATCACAAATTGGCAACTCTGGTCGGCACTCCAACCGCAGGTAAGCTGCTTGGCTGGTCTTCTTTATCAGTTGGGCACAACTGCTTCTTGACGCTACCTACGGTCAATTACCTGACCTGGGAAGGTCGCTCGTTTGAGGGGAGCGGTGTCGTTCCCGATCAGCACGTTCCGTTCTCGCCCGAAGCCGCGTTGGTTGGAGCTGATAATCAGCTCATTGCCGCGATTGACTTAGCTCGCACTCTTTAGTTCCGAATCTTAAATTTATGCCAATGTACTTAGCGCTTGTTGCACTATCTTTGTTCCTCGTTTCAGATCTTAAAGCCGAGAGTCGGAGCGCCAAGCAGGAGCTGGCAGACGGCTTGAAAGCTGCTGAGGCATACAATTGGGTCGAAGCCGGTACCCGCTTCCATTCCGCCGAACTTCGCCTCTCTCCCTCGGATGTAAGAGGAAAAGTCCTTGCCGAGATTGGGTTCATGCGCTCCACGATGGAGCAACGGAACATGGCCGAATTGACGCGCCAGTATCAGTTAATAGCTCAAAATCCAGCCGTCCGAAACGACCCGTACGTTCGGATGTGGCTGTACATTGCCAAGGGCGATTGTGACAACGAAATCCAATTTCCCGAGGCAGCACGGCGCGATTGGCAGATGGTCCAGCAAGCAGCTGCCGAATCAAAAGATTCAAAGTGGACGTATCGCGCAAAGGGCGAGCTCGCCATTCCAGCCTATTATCTTGGCGATCTCGCAAGTTCTCGCCAGCTTGTGACGGAAGCACTGCAAGCAGCAACTGCCGCGAAAGACACTCCTTCGGTCGTCAGGCTATTGACTCATATCGGCACTGTGTACATGTTGCGGGGCGACTTTGCGAAAGGAACCGACCATCTGAGCAAGGCGGATCAACTTGCTGCGGCAATCACCGGGAGCGCGTATCCCGTGAACGTTAAAGAAGGTGAGCTGCTGGGTTTAATCGGGACGGGAAAACTCGATGAAGCCATGCGCCTTGCGAATGAAATCATCGCTAGAATGCATGCCCAAGATAGGCGCATCAACGAAACGCAAACTCGCGTGACGCTTGCAGCTATCTATCAACGACAGAAGAATATGACCGGCGCGATCCGTGAACTGACTATCGCAATTACGATCGCGGGAAAAGGAAACTACTACCACTCACTTTCCGAAGCTCAAATGGCACTCGCCAATATATATCTTCAAATTGGAGATGTTCGGAAGTCCTCTAATTGGGTCGCAAGCTCGCTTAATTCGAGCAGCAGAAGCGGCATCGTGTCTGACCTGCCTGTGCACATGTTGTTGCTGGCTCGCCTCAGGGTGAAAGAGGCACGATATAGGGAAGCCGCTTCAATCTTTAAGAAGGCAGAAGATGAAGTGGACGCACAGCTTGCGCTCACGCCGACGTCTACTAAGCCGCTGCTCCTAAGATCAACCAGCAGCATCTACACAGATCACTTCGAGCTCTCCGCAGAGCACTTCCACAACATGAACAATGAATACGCAATCATCGAGCGTGTTCGCGGGCGTATGCTTACTGATCTGCTCAAGACAGGAAGCTTCTCCGCCGAATCTGGCGATGGATCTGCTGAGCAAGAAGTCAGTGCACTAAGGCTGAAGCTCGCCTCAGCAACAACGGCTAGCGAGGTTGCTCGAGTCCGGGAAGCAGTATTCTTTGCCCGCCATAAGCGTTGGCTCGATAAGGAAACCGGTTCAGTTCCAGCTTTGCGGCAAAATACCGGAGCTGTGATTCCTATCGCGACTGTTCAGAGTAAGCTGAAGCCGTCTGAACTTCTGGTCGAATACGTTGTAACTGCTCAATCTGTGTACGCGGTTGTCATCACCAATCGATCAGCGCGCGTTCTAAAAATTGAGGCTACTGCCAATGTCAACAAGGCTGTGAACCTTTTCGTGACGGCGGTTCGCGCTAAGCAAAGCGCTTTCAACGAAGGCGCCGCGCTTTACGACCTACTGTTCAAAGCAGTTCCCGAAGTGGTGAGCCATTCGGACCTAGTTGTCGTCCCTGATGGTCAACTGCATGGTGTGCCATTCGCTGCGCTTGTAGCTAACGGACAGCGTCTGGTTGAGACTCACTCAATTATCCGTGCGCCGTCGGTTAGTAGCTATGTACTCCTTGGTCGACGAACAAACGGTTCCGTTCATCATGGCCTCTTAGCCGTCGGGGGTGTTCGTTACAATTCGGATCTTTCCCGCATTTCTGGCCTTCGCGGCTACGGAGAACAACTAAGCAATCTTCCCGGATCTCAGGAGGAGGCAGACACCGCTTCTGACATGCTCGGTCCGCTGCTCGGGAGAAGTCTTCTCTTAGAGGATAAATCTGCAACGGAGACTGCAGTGAAAGACGCTTTGAAACAGGAGCGCGAGGTGGTTCACTTAGCGGTGCACGGGATGTCTCACACCAAGGATGACCCAGAACTTGCGGCCTTAGTCTTCCTCCAAGACAAGGAGTCGGGCGATGATGGATTCCTTGAAGTTCCAGAGATCGTTCGGATGCATTTGCGATCAGATCTCGTGGTCTTATCAGCCTGTGAGACAGCAGTAGGAGAAATCCAGGGCGAAGAGGGTGTTGCAAACTTATCACGTTCCTTTCTCTTGGCCGGAGCCCAAAGCGTGACATCCACGCTCTGGGCAGTCGACGACGCGTTCAGTGCCACGTTGATGAAGCGTTTTTACCAGTCACTAGCGCAAGGAGAGTCTAAAGCTAACGCCCTGGAGAATGCCCAGCGGTACATCCTGACTCAGTTCAACGGAACGGCTGTTCCATGGTATTGGGCTGGATACGTGATTGAAGGCGATGCAAGCGGACCGTTGCCAACGTTCGAGTCCAAGAACCAACAATTAACTCAGGAGAAGAGGATACACTCGCCAGGTTCGAGTGCCGTGACCGATCGCGGCTATGTAAGCGCCCGCTGAGAGATCTGACAAATCAACCGGAAATGAAACCACAGTGTGACCGCCGAATATCTCTGCTTTTCCTTTTGAGTTCCGCAGCGCGGAGCCTTCCTCACTTCTTCGAATCTGCATCTGATACTCACCACCATCGCTACCTAAAGGCAGATGCACCCGTATGAAGCCGCGCAACCTCGAAGCTCGCTGTTGGCTGACGGTCTCTGAAGCAATATCAGCACTCCTGGACGAAGCGCTGGCTTCCAAATTCCAATCACCAATCTGACGATCGTAGTTAAACGAATTAGAGCGGGTAATTACGACAATCGGTACGGTTGCTGCAGCGGCTACAAGCAAGCCAATGGCTGCGCGCCGGTGGATGACTGTCTTAGCTCTGGATTCCTGCTTGAAGGCCAAGAAGGTTGCATAACAGGGAGAGCAGTGTGTGATGTGCTCCCAAAGAACATCAGCATTCAACTCCGTTCGTTCGGCAATCTCGCGGACCACATTATCACCCGGACAACCCCGGCGTTCTGGATTAGGATAGTTTCGAAGAATAGAGTCTTGGACAGCGCGACTTATTCGATCAAACTTCTGTTCTGGCGATTCACCCATCCCTTGCGGAAGTTTAGCGTATTGAGCGGGTTAAACCTAGAGACCCTATCACTCAGTACTTCTAGACATCCAGGCCTAAAAGCCGCGCAGCTTTGTCCATCCACCTAAGGAATCGACGGGAAGCTACCTGTGGATCGCGCCCCATCCGGATGCCGATCTCTTTCCAGGTACAGCCATCTCGAATCATCAAGAGCATTTGGTCGATATCTCCAAGCCCCTTTTCGCGGAGACGCTTGCCTAAGACCGCCAAATCCATATCGACGCCGTATTTCGCATCGTAATCGCATGGATCCGCAAGCAGTCGACCGGACAAAGCCTTATCAAGTTCATCCAACTCGACGTTCAAGCCCCGCCGTTCTCGAAAGCTTCCAGCCCTTAGATCTCGCGCAACCCACTTGGCTTGGACGTAGATCCGACCGCTGGGTGAGTGGCCGAAGTCTTCACCGTGCGTTCGCCAGACGGTCTTGACAGCAGATTCTGTCAATTCCGATACGCGCCACACATCTTCTAGAAAGGTACGGGCTAGTCCCCTCAGAGGCGTCTGAATCTGCTCGACCGCTTGAAACCAGCCCCAAGCAATCTGTCGCCCATCGTCGTCATGTGCTGGAAGACAGATGGGCACAATCGAACTTTGCTCAGTGGCCGGCAGTGCCTCATAGCCAAACGGAATCGTTATCACCGACATTCGCGCATTACCTAAAGCAAGACGAAAACCTTGTCACACTGACCGATTTGCTAACACTCGCACCCTTGGGTCTTGAGAGCAATCCAGCGTGCAATGCCATAAAGCTAGCACATTTTCGAAAAACGTCAATGGTTTCTAATTCAAATTTCGCCTTGGTTCCAGATGAACACCATGTGCGTTTAGAAATCAAATTGAAACGTGAATTGGGTGAGAACATACTGGCGCTTCTCGCGGAAGAGCGCACCGAAGACATACTCCTTAATCCTGACGGCTCCCTTTGGGTCAAGAGCCTGGGTGGGGGTTTTATACGCAACGGGGAGATGGTGGCGGCGCAAGCAGCAAGTGCTCTCTCGACAATCGCCGCCTGGCGCGGTACCGTTCTCAATCACAACAACCCGATACTCGAAACCGAGTTGCCGATTGACGGCAGTCGCTTCGAAGGAATTGTCTCCCCCGTTGTTCGCAGGCCGGTGTTCGCTATTCGGTTACGACCCAAAAAGGTCTTCAGTCTTGACGATTACGAAGAAGCTGGAATCCTAACTTCGCAAGTGGATCCCCTGAATGCGCCTCGACGGCGGGAAGACTTTGCCAATTCTATTCGGGGCTCATCTCATGCCGAAATCATTCGCGCGGCAGTCCGATGTCGGAAGAACCTTTTAGTCGTCGGTAGCACCGGAAGCGGAAAGACCACGCTAGTGAACGCAATACTTCAGGAAATCGCTTTCCTGACACCGCACGATCGAGTGATCTCAATTGAGGACACGACCGAGTTGCAGTGCCCAGCGCGGAACTATCTTGATTTACGCGCAGGCGGCACCGTATCAATGCTGGATTGTCTACGCGCTTGCATGCGTCTGAAGCCTACAAGGATCGTCGTGGGAGAGGTACGCGGTGCCGAAGCCCATACGCTCCTCAAAGCATGGAACACTGGACACCCTGGTGGAGCAGCCACCATTCACGCCGACGACGCAATGAAGGGCTTGACTCGTTTCGAGAGCCTAGTAGCAGAGGCTACCAGCGCGCCACAGCAGCAACTGATTGCTGAAGCAGTGGATCTTGTAATTTTCGTGGACGAAGAGGCGAGCGTAACTGCTGGTCGAAAAGTCCGTGAGGTTCTGCTCGTGCATGGATATCAAGATGGCCATTACCAGGTCGAGCAGGTTTAGCACAGTCAATTATCACTTGGGAGAGAAACCGTAAATGAACACTCGCTTATTCACTTCATCGCGCTTGTTATCGCGCATGACAACCCTATTCACCCTTGCATTCACTGCTAGCGTTCGCGCCCATGCTTCAGCCGCAGGAGGATTGCCCTGGGAAGCGCCGATGACGGCCATCGCAACATCGCTTACTGGCCCGATTGCGTACGCAATCGGCTTAATCGGAATCGCCATTGCCGGGGGATCGATGCTTTGGGGTGGAGAACTGACCGAGTTTGGCCGCAAAGCTTGCATGATAGGTCTCGTCGTTTCTGTTCTGGTTTTCGCTGCGCCAATGCTTTCGTCGGCCTTTGGCGTAACTGCCGCAATTGTATAGCCATGGAAACCAGAGAGAAGCCCAGGGAAATAGTCATCCACCAATCCCTGAATCGGCCACATCAGCTCATGGGTGCCGATCGGGAACTTACGCTCGTTGTCCTCCTCACAACTGTTGCACTTGGCTTCAGCCTGGCTTCTTGGTGGGGGCTGGGCTTAGCCTTGGCGTTCTATGTTGCGGCTACGGCTGTCCTAAGGCGAATGGGGTCAGCAGATCCAATACTCCGACATGTCTACATGCGACACATTCGGTATCGGTCGTTCTATCCAGCAAAGAGTGGGCTGTATTCCAAGTGCCTTCAGGTTCCGATGACATGGAGATAAGTCTGGTCGCAATGATAAAGGAGAGCTCATCGGACCTCCAATGGATCGGAGGTTTCAGTGCAAAGAAATGAACACCGATCAGGACCGAGAGGTTTGGCCGACCTATTAATTCCTTACGCGCTTGTAGACGATGGAATTCTTTTACAACAGGATGGATCTCTCGTTGCCGGCTGGGCATTCCAAGGGCCTGACATGATGGCCGCCTCCGCTTCAGAGATGAGTGCGCTAAGCGCTCGACTCAATCAATGCCTAAGGCTCGGCAATGGCTGGATGATTCATTGCGATGTCATGCGCTCGCAAGCTCCTGGTTATCCATATCAAGGCGCTTTCCCCGATAGCGTCACTCGAATGATCGACGACGAGCGTCGCGAACAGTTCCTTCAAGAAGGTGCTCATTATGAGAGTGAATACTTCTTGGTCTTGACCTACTTGCCCCCTATCGAAGCGGAGGAGCGCGTTAAGGGCTGGATGTTTGACGGTGGCAGATCGCGAGCAGCGCGCAAAGTAGGTGAACAGACGCTTGACCGGTTTCGTGCCAAGGTCGACAACTTCGAGAATGTTTTCGGAACGTTGTTCCGTGCAGATCGATTGCGGGCAAAGTGGACTGTAGATAGCCACGGACATCCTTGTTGCTTAGACACTCTGCTCCGGTATGTCAGAAGATGCATTGACGGAACAGACTACCCGTTTGCACTTCCAGAATTTCCTTGTTATCTGAACGAAGTTCTTGCGTCAGCCGATTTGGTCGCCGGAATCGAACCGCAGATCGGAACCAAACATCTGTGCGTGATTGCAATTGACGGCTTCCCCCGATTAAGTTCTCCGGGAATCCTACGGGAGCTTGACGCATTATCAATGGAATACCGGTGGAGCACAAGAGCAATCCTCATCGATTCGGAAGATGCACGCTCAGTGCTAGACCAACACCGGAAGAAGTGGAAGAGCAAGATCCGGGGGTGGAAGGACCAAGTATTTCGAAGTCAAAATGGGGCCGTCAATGCAAATGCACGGGACATGATGGATGACGTCGAACAAGCAATGAGCGTTGCCGCGGCAGGCGAAGTTCAGTTTTGCCAGTTTTCAGCAAACATCATCTGTCTTGATGAAGATCTGAATCGTCTTCACGAAAGCACTCGCTCTGTTATGAAGACTATTCAAAATCTTGGCTTCTCATGCCGGATCGAAACCGTAAACGCCGTTGAGGCTTGGCGGGGATCTATTCCGGGTGACGGATACTCCAATGTGCGGCGCGTGCTTCTGCACACTTTGAATCTTGCCGATATGCTTCCGATTACCTCGGTGTGGGCTGGCCTTCGTGAAAATCCATCAGCATTAATGTCAAAAGGGAGTCCGCCGCTGATGTACGCGGCCACTAGTGGCGCAACTCCGTTCCGTGTGAACCTCCATGTCTCGGACCTTGGTCATACGTTGATCGTTGGTCCGTCCGGCAACGGCAAATCTACATTGCTAAGCCTGCTCGCTGCGCAGTGGTTTCGATATCCGCGAGCTCAGGTCTTCGCCTTCGACAAAGGCTACTCGATTTGGATGCTTACTTGCGCAGCCGGGGGCGAGTTCTACGATTTAGCCGGACCTAAGAGTGACCTTGCATTTTGCCCTCTGCGCGACATTGACGATGATTCCAATTTTGCCTGGGCGATTGGCTGGACTGAGTCTCTCTGCGAACTCAGTGGCCTACAGATTTTGCCGAGACATCGAAATGCGCTATCCGTGGCCATGTTGCAACTCCGCCATTCCCCTACCCGCACGCTTACCGAGTTCTCCGCAAACGTGCAAGACATTGAGATCCGTGAAGCGCTCCAACACTTCACAGTTGCCGGTCCCCTCGGCTCATTATTGGATGCTGATACCGACTCGCTCGGGGATGGTCGCATGCTTAGCTTCGAGACGGAGAACCTGCTCCAGTTGGATAGCAGAGCCGTGATTCCGGTGCTGCTCTATCTTTTTCGGCGCATTGAGCAGCGGCTTGATGGGTCTCCGACATTAATTCTTCTAGATGAGGCCTGGTCTTATCTTCAACATGAGCTCTTCAGGGAACGATTAAGAGACTGGCTCAAAACGATGAGACGTAAAAATGCCGTAGTCGTGATGGCGACCCAGCAGATCTCAGATATCGCCAAGTCTGAAATTGCCGACATTGTCTTGGAGAATTGTCCAACCAAGGTGCTCCTGCCTAATTCTGAGGCGCGCACGACCAATTCTCGAAGCTTTTATAACAGGGTTGGCCTGAACGAACGGGAGTTGGAGATCCTCGAACTCAGTCTTCCCAAGAAGCACTACTACGTTGTTAGCGCGCTAGGGCGTCGCCTGATCGATCTTGGCGTCGGGCCAGTCGCCCTTTCCTGGGTCGGCGTAAACGGACGAGAAGAACGGCAGAGTGTCGAGGCGTTGATGAATCTTCACCCCGAGAACTGGCGCACGGAATGGCTTCGGATCAGAGGCTTGAAACTTTGGGCCGAGTATCTCGAAAGAATTACATCTGAGGAGGAACAACTCTCGTTATGCGCAATCGCATAGTCACAACAGTTATTGTCGGGGCTCTGTTGGTGCAACATCCTGAAAAGAGCCAGGCCGGCGTATTCGCTACTGAGTTTACGCAGTTGCTTAACCAAGGACAACTGATCATGTCGTACATCAGGCAGGGAACTCAACTCAGCAATGAATTGAGTATGTACTCTGAGCAGATTCGGAATGGACTCACCCTTCCCTCTCATATCTACGGGACGATCAATACCGATCTGACCGCCTTATCGTCTATTGTGCAAGGCGGGCAAGCGCTCGCTTACTCCCTTTCAAATCTGGATTCGCAGTTCCGAAACACCTTTACTGGATATGGGACCACTCCGAATCGTTACTTCGCAAACTACAAGGGCTGGGCTACTACTGCCCTCGACACGTTGCAAGGAACACTTCGGGCCGCTGGGCTGCAAGGTTCTCAGCTCAATTCCGAACAGGCCGTCTTGAATGCGCTAAGAACCCAGGCGCAATCTCCGAATGGAACAGTGCGCGCGATCCAGGTCATGAGCGACATCGCAGAGCAGCAAACCCAGCAGATAATGAAGCTTCGTCAAATCATGCTTTCCGACCTGTCAAGCAAGCAGGCGTACCAAGCAGCACAGATTCAGAAGGAAGCCGCATCTACGGCCGCAACTGAGCAATTCTTCACGCCGAGCACGACAACCGGCGACAACAGAGCTTTCGGAGTCGGAAATCATTAAATGGTAGTCGGAGGCAAACAGAAGCGTGAACCGACTAAGACAATTCCTCATTGCAGGAGGAGTGATTGTGGGCTTGACTGCAGCAACGAATTGCTCGCGTTCCGAGCAACCGAGCCCGATAGTAGCGAAAGCAGAGGCGTCCGGCGCAGGGGATTTGTCTGCGACCTCGGAAGGGTCAATGGCGCAATGGTTAGCCAAGCACCCGGAGGTCGCCAGAGATGTCGAGGGAATGTGCAAACCGGTGCGCTCAGCGGCTTCGGCAGCATGGGGCGACACGACAGAAGGAAAATTGTGCAAGGCATCCGGTCGCATAGCGTTCTACGCACCCAGTCAAACAAAAGGTGACGACCGGAAGTTCGGCGCGGGCAACCACTAGGTAGAAAGGGTCGAAGGAAAGAGTTGCAGGAACCCATCCGGGAGAAGTGTGTCTTGAAGCTAGGGAAGTTGAAGCGGTCGAAATTAACGGGGTTGCCGATCAGATTTACTATCGCGGCGCTTATCGTCGTCGTGTTCTCCTCCGTT
>CAXTWQ010000063.1:21609-29583 GCA_964248065.1 uncultured Bryobacteraceae bacterium
GACATTCAATTCAACGACTGCTGGCGACATCTTGTCGCAAATGCGTTCTTTTCGCGCCCAATGGACAACAAACATCTGGACGGACGCGCAGAGATTGTTCTGGCTCCTGGCGTTCATTGAATTCGGATGGTCCGTTATCGCGCTCGCCCTGGACAAGACTGACCTTCAAAGTTGGATTGCCGGTCTTATTCGCAAGCTGATGTGGATCGGGGCGTTCTACGCTCTGCTGGTTAACGGTTCTACCTGGATTCCTGACATTCTCGACAGCTTCGAACAGATCGGGCAAAACGCATCGGGTCTTGGTGCTCCTATCTCTCCGAGCAGCGTGTTTGTTCAGGGACTGGATCTTGCCGGGTCACTCTTGGCCGGTGCCAGCGGATCGGCTTTTCTGAGCGGCGACATCGGATCGGCCCTTCTCTGCGCAGTGGGCGCGCTCTTAATCTTTGTCTCGTACGTCATCATTACCATCAACCTTGTTGTGACGCTGGTGGAGAGTTACTTGGTCGTCTCCGCCGGATATATTTTCCTCGGTTTCGGTGGCAGCCGGTGGACAGCGCCTTACGCAGAGCGCTATATCGGCTTGGCGGTCTCAATTGGAATCAAGCTACTCGTCCTCTATTGCGTTATCGCAGCAGGCCAAAGCCTCGGTGCTGGATGGAACGCCGAGGCTTCCGGAATTGGAACTTCGGCGTCACCAGCTAAGACCGCGCTCGATGTAATTGGCGGCTCCTTGATTTACATGATGTGTTGCTGGCAAATTCCAAAGCTGTTCGGCGCTGTAATAGGAGGCTCTCCCGCCTTGACTGGTGGGGACTTGGTTATGACCGGAACGGCCGTCGCAGGAGCCGCGCTTGCTGCGGCATCGATGGGTGCTGGCGCTATAGCTGGAGTTGCGGGTGCAGGGGCGGTTGGTGCTGGCGGCGCTGCCGGAGGCGCATCTGCAGCAGCCGGGACCTCCTCCGCGGCTAGCGCTGGAGCCTCCGGGTCGTCGGTTGCAAGCGCAGTGTCCTCGGTGGGATCTGCGTCTACAGCCGGAGGCTCAACGTCGGGTGCTGCTGTACGGCCGCCGGCAAGCTCGTCCGCCAGCTTCAGTAGCGGGCCGGGAGTTAATCCACCGGTCAACGCAAACTCAGCAAATGGAAACGGGACTGGAACAGCAAGAAGTCAGGGTTCCAAGTCTGCAGGTAGTGCGCTCGAAGACGTGGGGGGACAGAGCTTGGCGGGTTCCGGCTTTGAGTCGGAGCGTCCAGCCAGCGGATTTGGCTCTGCAAGCAAGTCCAAAGGCGTGCCACCTCCAGTGAGTGGCACCAAAGCAGCGGACCAGGCAACCACGACTGAAGCGGTTTCCGAAGCTCCAAGCGAATCAACGCCGGAATCGTCGTCTGGCCAGAACAACAGCGTAGCTCGGGGTGCGGCCAAAGCCAGCGACCGGCTGCGAAAAGCATCGAACGCGGTCCGAAAGGTGCAACTGAATGACGCGCACTCGCCAGGATCACCGCCGCGCATGCCGATAGATCACCACGAGTAGAAAGAAGAACTGAGCCATGAGCCTCGCAATCTTTGCATCAAAGCCGAAAGAGATCGCTTCGGCGAGAAATGACGAATCGTCATACAACCCTTATCTGGCAGCACGCCAAGAATGGGACGAACGATATGGTGACCAGATCACGCGCGCTCGAAACTGGCGCACCATGGCAGTCCTCTGCGCCCTTATCGCTCTTACCCTCGCTGGCGGTCTAATCTGGCAGTCTTCTCGCGCACGGGTTGTACCGTTCATCGCTGTACTTGATAGCTTCGGCAGACCAATTATTACTGGTCTTGGGGATCAAACCTCAACGACCGACGAGCGCCTGAAGAAGGCGACTGTATTGCAGTGGGTGGAAGAGCTGAGATCGGTCACAACGGACGGGATCGCGCAGCGGAAAGCCATAGACCGGGTTTATAGCCACATCGCTAACAACAGCCCGGCCATGGTTTTTATTTCCGAGTTCTATCGTTCGAACCAACCCTTCGAGCGGGCTCAAAGCGAGACGGTTTCCGTCGATGTTCGATCGGTGTTGCCCACCAGCGACCGATCCTTTGAAGTTGAGTGGCTTGAGACATCGCGGGATTTATACGGAACTGTGAAGAGCACCGACCACTGGAAAGGAACCTTTACGGTGGCGACTAATCCTCCCTCAGACGAGCGACTCGCCCGAATCAATCCGCTTGGTTTGTATGTAGTGTCCGCGAACTGGTCCCGGATCTTTCAGTGAGGAAAGGAATGGTCGATAGAGGGAATCTTGTGAGTAAAACATTGATCACGGGGATCTGCTTCGGATGCAGCGTGTTCGGTCAGACCTCGACCGCCGTGCTGTCCGCAGACAAAGTGCCGTCGAAAGCCGACGTTCCCGATTTGCTTAAGCAATACAACTACGCTGCTCAGATTGGCGCCTTGAACGACCTAAGCAGCCTGGATCCGTCTTTGAAGCATGAGGCGGTGATCCCGCAGTTCACAAATTCAAACAAGAACGCACCTAGCACCGGATCGGCGTCTCGGCCCGCGCAAGAGATTTCACTAAGTCCAACGGCTCTCGCTGCGGTTAGAGTAAGTGAAAAGTGGCGGGGCGGAACAAATGAGCCTGCTGCCGGCGCAGACGGAAGGGTTCTCTACAGTTTCGGCGCGGGTCTGCCAACCGTGGTTTGCGCTCCCTTGCGGGTCTGCATCATCGAGCTGCAGGCGGGCGAACACATCGTCGGTGAACCGCAGATCGGCGACTCTGTAAGGTGGAACATTTCTCCCGCAATGTACGGCGCGGGTGCAGACGCGACATCGGTGATTGCGTTGAAGCCGACGGTCGCGGGACTTGACACAAATCTGCTAATCGCAACAGATCGCCGGGCTTACTATCTTCGGCTGATCTCCAAGCCAGAAGAGTATGTCGCGCGGGTCGCTTTTCAATACCCGGAAGATGAGAACGCTCGAAAGTGGCAACAGCAAATCATCGATCAGCGGATCGCTACCAAGCAGAACAAGCGGGATTCAGAGGCATCGCCGGTGATGCTAACAGCAGAGAACCTCAACTTCGGCTATCGCATTAGCAGCAAGAGCGAGCACGTCACACCCCTTCGTGTTTACGACGACGGCGCAAAAACTTACATCCAGATGCCGCCTGAGATGCAGCATCGCGAGGTTCCGGTCTTGCTCGTCCTAGGGGCGGATGGAAAGGGTGAGATGACGAATTATCGCGTACGGCAGCAGACCTATATAGTTGACCGCCTCTTTGACCGCGCTCAACTTGTTCTTGGCAGTGGAAAGAAATCTCAAAAGGTGGAGATTAGCCGTGAGCCAAAAGGGTAGTGAGCCGAATACCACGCAGGGACCTTCAGTCGAGCCGATCTCGGCTCCATCGGGCCTCAACCTAAACCCTAAGCCGCCTGAGCCTCGACGTGTAAGCAAGCGAGCTGCCGGCGCAATTGCCGCCGTCGCTTTCTTGCTCTTACTAGCGTTCGCTTACGGCGGGTTGAAACGAAGCAAGACTGCTCAGGTGAAGGCAGACCGTGCCGGTATCCCAAAAGCATTGGCTCCCGCAACATCAGCAGGAAACGAGTTCACCAAAGCTATTCCTCCGGGGAACGCTGCTGTGAAACCCGGACAGCCGTCCGGCCAACTTAAACCGCCTGGTGAAGCAAACGCGAAAGCTGCTGACGGTGTGGCGGCCTGCGGTGCGGATCCCAAGACTGGCGAGCATTATCGCTTCAATCCTCAGACGGGAACTCCTTGCGACAAGGGTGATCTCGGGTGTGGTTCGGACCTGAGGACTGGCCAACCTTATCGATACGATCCGCTGAGTGGTCGTCCTTGTGGAAATCAGAACGCGTCCATCGAGCGCGTTGCAATCCGTCGGGCACCGCCGTCGATTGTGCCTCAGCCAGCGCAAGAGGCAAGCCCCGAAGAACGTCGTGTACAGGAGTCATATCGGCGGGAACAGGAGGCGATGCAAGCGCCTACCGGGGTTCATCTAACGGCAAGGGCGGAGCTTTCTGGCACAAGCTCAGCGAGTGTAAACCCAACCAGACAAAGTGATCTTGCACAGGTTGCTGCTCTAGGTGCTGCGCTCTCCGGTGGACGTAACGCGGAGCAGACTGGTCTTAGCTCCAATCTCTTATCTTCAGTGACAACCCCTCAAACCGGTTCAGCCGACTATGACTCCCAAAATATGCAGACGAAGAAGGAGCAGTTTCTCGACTCAGCGTCAGCGAAGAAAACTGATGACTATTTAAAGTCCATTCGGAGCGCACCCCTCTCGGAATACGAGATCAAAGCCGGTTGGGAAATCCCGGCTGTATTGGAACAGGCTTTGAACTCCGATCTTCCTGGTGAGATCAAAGCCCTTGTGCTGTCGAACGTCTACGACACCGCGAGCGGTCAATATCTGCTCATCCCGCAGGGCTCACGATTGATTGGACGATACGACTCGCGAGTAGCTTATGGACAAGATGGGGTCCAGGTTGTCTGGAATCGAATCATCTTTCCTGACGCTTCATCTATCGACCTTGCAGGCATGGTCGGTTTGGACAGTCAGGGAAACTCAGGCCTTCGCAACAAGGTCGACCGGCACTACAAACGGCTCTTTGGTTTTGCTGCTCTGACCAGCGCCTTTAATGCGGCGTTCGAGATTTCACAGCGTCGCAGTCAAAGCGTGCTTGCCACACCGAGCGTTTCAGAAACCGCCTCTTCCTCCGTCGGTCGAGAGCTTTCCGAAACCGGAGCACAAATCACCCGACGCAATTTGAATGTTCAGCCCACAATCAAGGTTCCGGCTGGATACAAGTTTACTGTCCGCGTTAACCGAGACATTCTCTTCGACGCTCCGTATGCACCAGAGAGTGCTGATCCCGAAACGCCGAAGCCAGATCAAGGCCTGAAGAGGCGCTCCGGGCTGTAGGTGTGTCACCAGTTAAGGAAACTACCGGGAAGATGAAGCTGTTCTTGCGGCTTACAGCTGAAGTGAACGACAGCCTACGAGTACTTCTGCGCTACCGGGGAGATCTCTCCCGTTACATCGGGGAAGCTCTTTCGAAGACGAACCTCATGGAAGTCGAATTGCGTCGCTTCGAGACGATGATCGATGCAAGAGGAACTACGGCGATGGTGAGCGTTCTTGAAGGCACCACTCTGAAATCTGCCGCCATGGCTAGAGGCTGCTCCACGAACGCGCTTGCGAATAGTGCAATCCTAAGTTGGCTCGGAACCCAGCAGCTGCGTGTTTGATTGGCTCCAAACGATGTCTACTGGGGCATGCACACCTTCCAGTCTTAAATCTCAGCTGCTTACTCGAAATGCGGCTAAGCTCGGAAATTCCTAAACGCTGGGCGACCATAGCGGGTCTATCTACCACGACTCTGTTGAGGGTTGTGAATCAAGCTTTAGTCTCGACGCCGCCTGATCTGAGCACGAAGAGCTCATCCACGACCTGACGGAAAGGTCGGCGAGGGGCTAACAGCCACGGTGCTGGCTCTTCCGCGAAAACGCCATCCTTTCGCTTTGGGGCTAGGCGGAGCACGTCTCCTCATACAAATGTGAAAGCTCCGACAGGTCGGCTTCGGTGACATACTTGAGGCCGTCCTTTTCTGTAACCGCCAAGTACCTCAACGATGGGCGGATGGCGAGCAATCGTTGTAGAACTCCTTCATCAATCAAATTCCGTTCGACTGCTTTATATAATTCGTCGTCGTTTAGTCGAGGAACTGGACTTATCCGCACGATCTTTTCCGGACTGTTTCCACAAAGGTCCAATGTAAAAAACTGTTCCTCGACCGCAAGCCCTTCGGCCTGTTCGTGATGGTAGGACAAGGTGATACAAATGTCGCCACCATCAAGTTGGTCTCGACGAAAGCCGCCTGGCGGGGGAAAAGCTTTGCTCGATAAGTGAATGACACGCCTGATCGGGGTACTAAGACCGGACTATGAAGGTTATCCCCTGTCATGCTGAATGCGTCCCCGGTCTCAGAAAGAGAAAGAGACTTATCAACAGTTGGAGCCATCATTCCTTTCACAAAGTAGTCAACGTCGAAGGAATCTAAGTAAAATCCGTCATTCAGCGGCAGCACCGAAAGGTGCAAGATCATGCTGAAGAAAGACGATGGGTTTTCGCGCTGAAATCCTTCAACCTTATTCAGTCCTTGACCGCTAGCAAAGTTTAAGATGACACGCGGGCCCAGACGGTTCGCTCCTTCGATCAGGCGTCTAATCGACCTGCACAGATCGTCATCTTTTTCGGGCTTAGCAATACTGATGTGGTCAGCCCCTGAAACGCAAACCACGTGACAGGACTTTGCAGTCGGGTCCGAGGACTTGTTATCAACAACAATTGCACCCGGAAACCACCCGGGGATTTTAGTCTTGACGGTCTCGCAGTAGGCGTTAGTCGTAAGGTTTTTTGAATTTGTTGTGCTCGAATACCAATATTTCAAGTCATCAAGAGCATCCGAGTCTGGCATTAGAGATCTGGTCTCTTTGGAGACAATCAACCGTGGAGGAAGTTTAGCTAACGAAGAGCCGCTGTGTGGCGTGGCGATGAACGCAACCGCCGCAGTAGCAGAGAAGATGTTAAAGTACCTGGAATCTAGTTGAGCCATCCGTAAGAGCTGCTTTACTATGATGCCGCCCAGACTGTGGCACACAAAAATCAGTGGGCGTTCTCCAATGTATTCTGCTTCAAGAGCGTCCAGCAGGTTCGCATATCTCTTATGGTAGGTTTCACCCCTGTTCAAGAACTTGTGGGTCTGGTATTCAAAGAGCCATATGGCGCGATCCTGAAACTGCGTAGTCAACCATTCCGGCAGCGAGAAACCTGATTTCTCATTCTTCCAACACTCCGCTGAGTTTGAGCCGAGTCCGTGGACAAAAACGATGTCGGCGATCTTCCCTTGGTTGCGCATCTCTGAATTCAGGAGCGTTAGAGCCATCCCTCTATTCTTGCGCCTTTCACGATGAACTTTTTGACGCCGTTTAAGGCGGGGCGTGAGGTGGTGCAATCTTTCGATCCGTCCGCCCTGACGGTGCAGCATAGAGTGATTTGGGCATTTGGAATTCCGATTGATCTGGCGGGCCGAATTTAGCTGAGCGGCCTTGTGTCGTTCATGCGCTATGCACACCCCAAGACTTTCCGCAATTTTCTGTTCGATCTCGAAAAAATTCGCCTGACGCACTGACCGGATTTGCTTTCGACAACCCCCTTGCTTTTGGAGGCGCGTTGTACCGATGTCAAGTCGGTCTAACGAAATAACAATGAACCAGGCAATTGTTGGTCGAGACGTTCTGACCCTGCGAGAGGTGGCGGCAATTCTTCGCTGCTCCAAGACACACGTGTCGAACGTCCTGAACGGGAAAGTAGACGGAGTTCCAAGACTAACTCACGTCGCTTTAGGACGTCGAATCCTCATTCGAAGGGAATGGCTCGACGAATGGATGGAGGCGAACAAGCGCAAGTGTTAATCTCGGCTCCATGTTGTCAGAACGCAGACCCGCGGACGCTCGAAAGGACATTCTTAATGCGTCGCAAGCGGTTTCAAAAGGGGACTGTGGGGGCCAGAAAACACGGCCGCCACAGAGTATGGATAGCCCAGTGGTGGCAGGATGGTGGTCGTCGGTCGAAAGTGCTCGGAAGGTGCACCGAGATTACCAAAGCTCAAGCCGAGGCGCTAATGGCTTCAATCCTGTCTCCGGTAAACAATGGAAACGGTCACCAGACGGCACAAGTCGCCCTGTTTGGAGCTTACATAAGGGAGGTGTACTTACCGTTATGTCGCCGGAAGTGGAAAGAGTCAACTCGGATGACGACTGAGCCGGTCATCAGTAATCACATCGAACCAGCTTTCGAGCACAAGCTGATGTCGAGCATCACTCGGGAGGACCTGCAGCGGTTCTTAGACCAGAAAGCTCAGAATTGTCGAGAAGCGTCGTCGATCATCTGCTATGGCATCTGAGCG
>CAXTWQ010000064.1:0-16999 GCA_964248065.1 uncultured Bryobacteraceae bacterium
ATCTTGGCGCGATCTGGACGGTAAAACTATACTTCTTGCCAGCTCATAGAGGCCATAAGAGTAGTAGTACAGCGAACCTTAGAGCCGATGAAAATTGCAGTTAATACTACAAGATA
The DNA here is from genome assembly GCA_964248065.1 of uncultured Bryobacteraceae bacterium. Lineage (GTDB taxonomy): Bacteria > Acidobacteriota > Terriglobia > Bryobacterales > Bryobacteraceae > Bog-105. The sequence continues at coordinate 117 of CAXTWQ010000064.1, forward strand.
GATTAGTTGGAACTCCCAACAGGACTTCGAACTAACAAAGTCCGATTGGGTAGCATGGTAGTTTAAACGAAGAAGCTTCAAGCGCTACGATACTAGCAGCATCTCCACAAGACCTGGGCAGGGCCAAGCTGGACATTCTAAACTCATTTAAGCGTTTGCCGCCGATGACCGGGCCCTTAGCTCAGTTGGTTAGAGCAGGGGACTCATAATCCCTTGGTCGTAGGTTCAAGTCCTACAGGGCCCACCAACCGTCAACGCGAACAATCATCCAAGTACAACCGTGAAGCTTCCCTTATTGCTGGCTGTTGCCAGCGTGCTCTATAGCGCACCGGTCGACATCTACTCTTCAAAGCAGGTTGCCGATACCAGCAGCAGGCTGCTCAACAAGAAGGCACAGTTTGCAAGCGCTGATCTGGCCCGCTATGGTAATCACTACACAATGCTGGCCGTGCGCAATCGGACAGGCTCCTCAGAGGTGCATGAGCACGAAGCTGACATCTTTATCATCGAGAAAGGCGAAGCTACGCTACTTTCTGGTGGCAAGATGGTCAATCCTCACACACAGAAACCGGGCGAGATTCGTGGCACGTCGATCTCGGGAGGCGAGCGGCATATGGTGGCGGCGGGCGATATCATCCATATACCTGCCGGTGAACCCCACCAATTGCTAATCGAAGCGGGCAAGCCGTTCACGTATTTTGTGGTGAAAGTCACCGGACAATAAATGGCCGTAGCCGGACTGCTGACAGTCTTGGCAATCAGTGGAATCTTTGCCGGTGTGCTGGCGGGTAAGGCTCAGCGGCTCTCGGCTTGGGTTGGGGCTGCCGGCAGCGGTCTGCTGGTGGGGATCGCCTGCTTCTGGCTGCTGCCCGAGATCTCGCAGCGCTCGAGTACCCCAGCCGCGCTGCTGCTTGTTCTATTCGTAACACTGCTGCTGGTGGTGAGTGATCAATACCTGCTTCACTCTGTTACCTGGCAGCAAAGCGGCGTAATGAACCCGCTCTTCCTTGCCACTTCCGTACACAGTTTCTTAGACGGGTGGAGCGTTCGCGCCTTGTCTGTTGAGGCTGTTGCTCAATGGCCAGTTTTTGCAGGCCTTGCATTACACAAGATTCCCGAGGGCATCGCTTTAGGCTGGATTGCCCGGCGCTCCTTCAGCTCTGTCCGGAAAGCATTACTGGTCAGTTGCGGGGTCGAGCTGTTCACCCTGTTAGGTGCCTTCGCTGAAGCGCGCAGTCAAACCTCGGGCTTCTCCACATTCGGATCGGCGTGGGAACTAATTGTTCTCGCGATCGTAGCCGGCAGCTTTTGCTTTGTTGGACTACACACAATAATTCCGTATCGCCGAAGACCTGACGTAATCGCAATTTTCCTGACAACCTTGTTAGTACTTGCAAGCTTCTCTGTCTGGAAACACTAGGCGATAGCTCTCAGCTTCGCTTTACTCACTTTGCGCTCCCTCTGTATTCGGCCCGCAACAATCCACCTGCAGGAACAAATAGCCGAATTATCTGGGGCTGCAAACTCTCCGTCGTTCAACGGGGGCTTCAGAAATGCTTTGGCCTTGTAAGCAGCACCGGGAAAATAAAGGCCCTTACTGCCTGAGCTAACCAGCGCATCCTTCACAACCTGCGGAAACCAAGGGCGGACCTTACCAGGATCTAGCAGCACGGGATCTTTTTGCCTGGGCGCCTTATCCTTGATTCGGCCGAGCGCACCCGGCTCGTAAGTCAGAATCGCGATCAGGGACCAATCCGTTGGCCCCGGAGCACCGCCGGGTTTGGTGCGATAGGTTGTCTCGAACGTTACCGCTTTCGGCTTCTCAGGTAAGTTCACATACTTTTCGAATGTTTGCATATCCGAGCTGGCCGTGGTTCGAATGTAAGGTGGCCCTGGAACGTTGGAACCGCAGCCTTCGGCGAAGCTGAACAACGCGACTGCTGCTAGCAGTGAACACATGCTCCTCACAGTCGATTACGCAATCTTCTGTTGTCTTGAGGCTGCCGGCTGCGACCACTGGTGGGCGCAAGTACCGGCGCGCTTGTGTCCGTCCAGCGAACAGTTCTCTGCAAGGTGGAGTAGTTCATGTAGCCATATGCAAGTCCAGCCGCCTCTAGCTCACCGGCTTCGCCAGCAGTTAGAAGAGCAGCCCATTCGGCGAGCACCGTGTAGTCTCTCGCCCTAGGAGAGTGCTTCGTAACACTAAACCCTTTGTCCCAGGCGACGGGCGGATGAGTAGGCAAGTCAATCGTGTAAGCTGCTTCAGGCATGGTAGACCACCAAGAACGTAGCACGCAGACCACCAATTGAAGTGAGAGCAGCAGCTCGTCCTAACGTTGTTATCGTTAAGCACTCGGCTTCCATAAGCAAGGCTGTCAGCCGTGGGCTACCGCATAGGGCGCAGAGCCAAGTTGAATCTGGACGGGATATCTCTAAGCTATCCTTTCACCAAAATGTGAACTTCTGAATTAGCTATTTCCCGCCAATTGCGACGGAAGTATACTTGCCTCTGGATTAGGAGGGGCTCTAACAATGCTAAGTCAGATATGCCGTTTAGCAGCGGCTCTGTTTCTCTGTGCGAGTGGCTTGCCTGCGCAAATTTCCGTACTCACTGGGCAATACTCGAACCTGCGCACAAACGCTAACCTATCGGAGCTTGCGCTCAATACCTCCAACGTAAATGCGGCATCATTCGGCAAGCTATTCTCGCGACCGGTGGATGATTCTGTTTACGCCACGCCGCTGTATCTTCCAAACCTGACCATTCCTGATCAAGGCACACACAACGTTGTTTACGTTGTCTCTACGAGCAACACTGCTTACGCTTTTGACGCGGACGACCCGGCACAATCGGCCCCGCTCTGGTCGCGCAATATAGGGCCGGCGCCAGCGGTGACTGGCAACGTGCAAACTCACTGGGGCACGCTCGGCACGCCGGTGATCGACGGCAATACGATCTACTTCGTTGCCTATGTAGGCACCGACACAAGCCACTGGTCCATGTACCTTTGCGCGCTGAACATACTGACTGGTGCAGACCAATACGGCCCGCCCGCAGAAATCTTATTCCCTGCAAGAGGCATTCTCGTACCCGCTACGCCTTATACCATTCAGCGCGCGGGTTTGCTGGTTGCAAACGGCAGGCTCTACATTGGCTTCGCTAATTTCCAGCAGCGTCCTCCCGATCGAGCATCGCAGGAGGGCTTTGTTTTCAGTTATTCTCTGACTGACTTATCTCATCCGCTGACGCGCTTCCAAACAACGAACGGCCAAGGCGGTGATATCTGGCAAGCCTCTCGCGGCTTGGCTGCAGATTCAAACGGGTTCATCTACGCAACAACCGGCAACGGCTTTTACGACGGAGTGTCAGCATTTGGAAACAGCGTTCTCAAGTTCGACCCCGACCTCAATCTAGTCGATTCGTTCACGCCCAAGATTTGGCCAGTTCTCTACCGCCAGGACCTCGACATCAGTGCATCCGGCCCGATACTTATTCCCGGTTCTGAGCAACTGATCGCAGGCGGAAAGGAAGGCGTTCTCTACCTACTGCAATCGTCCAATCTTGGCGGTCTGCACGACGGCTCTTCGACCGACCCGGTCCAGCAGTTCCACGCGACAAACGGCTGTCACTTCACCGATTGCAGCCAGACGCTAAACCCGGCGTTTCTCGATCGCGGAACCGACTCCCGGCTCTTCGTCTGGGATCGCCACGACGCACTGCGCTCGTTTCTGTTTGACGGCACTCGTCTGCAAACTACGCCACTGGCAGTAGGTCCGCTAGCGAGCGAGGTGATCGGCGGCGTGACTGTTTCTGCGAATGGAAACACCCCGGGCAGTGCAATCGTGTGGGCATCCACTGCTGCTGCTCCGGCTGACTACGATATCGTGCCCGGCACCTTGCGCGCATACGACGCCGACGACATCACGCATGAACTGTGGAACAGCGACACGAACGCAACCCGTGATGCTCTCGGTGGTTTCACCAAATTTGCCTCACCGGTGGTTGCAAATGGCAAAGTGTACATGGTTGGGCAGTCGAATCAGTTGCAGGTGTACGGGCTCTTGCCGTGACTCACTGAGTTAGTTGCGTTAATACAGGAGAGACTACTCCCTTGAGCTTGATATTCGGAGCAAACATAAGCAAGATGCTCTCCGGGACAAAGGGTGATTCAAGTACAACTACTTTCGCAAGCGGGACGTACGACACTGCGAATCAGTTTGGTTTCCAGCGACAGCTGCCTTCAACGTTGCGCTTGCGGATGCCTATAGCGGTAATGACTATAACTTTGGAGGGAGAGTCGTATAAGAACGAAATCCGAGTACTCAGGAGACCCCGCCGTCGATCATTGGTTCGGATAGTTGTTACTGGTCTGGCCCGCCTTGGCCGGCTTCTTCCATTACTCTTGCGCCGCAGGATCTCTGGTATGTACAGCCTGACACCGGCGAGGGGCATTACGGGATCGATTACGTTGGGCATATCAGGCGAGATCGTTGGATATATACACCAATACTTACTCAGCGTCCACGCGGGGAATACATGCATGATCTAGCAGCCACAGAAATGGTAGCGGTACGGAACTTTATGGCGCGCCACTCCGGGTTCAATGAAATAGTGTTCACAGTGGCTTCCAGCTTGATTTCTATTTCAAGAGGTAAGGCGTCTGCAACCCGGAATTACATTACTAAGTGGTTAAGGAGTAATTATGAAATTTTCGTCTGCCATTACTAAAATGACAATGCTTTGTGTAAGCTTGCCTTTGATTGCGTCATCATCAGTAACAACTATTCCACTGAATGTTCCTCGACCCCTAAGTGCGCTTACAATCGAGCTGCAGAAACGTTACGGCTACTTGGTCTCTTATGAAGAGGCACCGATTGATGAGCAAAACATTGAAACGGTAATTGATCCTCATGGTGTCCCGTATCGCAGGCCGGCGGCACTGCCAGTAACTTTCAATGTTTTGGAGTCTCGCTCGGTTATGGGCCAAAACATTATTCCAACATTATTGCCGGAAATTATTACTCCGCTTATAGAGCAATACCACTCGTCTGGCAACCCCGGTAAATTCTCTGCTCTTTTTGAAGGAGGGTACGCCCACATCATACCCGTTACGCAGGTTATAGGGAACAAGCAAGAGGTGTTCGAACCAATTCTCAGCACAGAAGTGACGCTCAGCATTAAGGACCAGTCGTGCAGCGACGCGTTGAACACCTTAATTAATCAAATAGAAACTGCAAGAGGCGTCACTATAGCAAAAGGTTTAATTCCAATTGGACCTTTGTTAGACCATCGATGTACGGCCATCGCTCAAGGTCTACCAGCCCGGGATGTGCTCGCATCATTACTAGAGCAAGTTGGCCGGTCCCCGTCATACATAAGCAGTCCCGCCCGATATTCCTGGGCGCTACTTTTTGACATAAATACGGGAAAGTACTTTCTGTCGACACCGCTGGTACAACCCAATCCTGATTTCACACCACCACCTCCGACTCGTAAAGCTATCGACAACGCCTCGACTACAGCGGTGGATTCTCAACCATGTCGCTCTCGCAGTTCGATTCCCGCCTCTCGCACTCCAGTGCCTCATTAGCCGCTCCGGCCAGAACGATCATCGCGAGACCCAACGTGAGCAGAAAAATAGCAAGGTCAAGAAGGAGCATCTGCTGTCCTCGTGTCTGAAGCAACATGTCACCGCTGGACCAATAAGCTTCGGTAACAGCATCGCTCTCCTACCGAAATTGGGTTAAACGTACCAACCAGGACCTAAGCAGCGCCAGCATCGATTACAGATGGAGCAGAAGGCCGTTCATCAGCAGGCAACAGACTTTACCTTTGCAAATATTTCTTGCGATTGCAGAAACAAATTTGCTTCAAAGTCTGTAAATCCGATGCAACAAACAGCAACCTGAATTTTCTTCTCCCCCGTAAGGTATACGATTTCATATAGACAAGGAATCAATCTATGAAACGCGACGGTATCTCCAGACGCTACTTCTTCTACGGCTCTCTGCTGGCGGGCGCTGTGCCTCTTGGCGGGTTCGGGGGAGTGCCCTCGCTTAGCCGGCTCGGTTACAAGTCTCCGAACGAGAAGCTCAATATCGCGTCCATTGGTGCGGGTGGAAAGGCCGCCGACGATATCCGTAATTGTGCTGAGACCGAGAACATCGTGGCACTCTGCGATGTCGACGATACCCGCGCAGCGAACATCTTCAATGCGCATCCGAATGCTCCGCGTTATCGCGACTACCGCGTCATGCTTGAGAAAGAGAACAACAATATCGATGCCGTCATCGTTACTATTCCCGACCACATGCACGCGGCTGCCGGGATTGACGCGATGCAACTCGGCAAGCATGTCTACGTCCAGAAGCCGCTGGCGCACACCGTCTGGGAGTGCCGTGAGTTAGCCAAGGCCGCCGAGAAATATAAAGTCGCGACCCAGATGGGCAACCAGGGTTACTCGAACGAAGGCACGCGTCAGTGCGCGGAAATGATTTGGTCTGGCGCAATCGGCAATGTTACTGAAGTACATGCCTGGACCAACCGGCCGGTCTGGCCGCAGGGTGTGAAAGAATCGCCCACGCCGTCGCCGGTTCCTGGGACGCTCGATTGGGACCTGTGGCTTGGGGTTGCGAAGGAGCGCCCGTTCAGCGAGGACTATCTGCCTTTCAGCTGGCGCGGCTTCTACGATTTCGGTTCGGGCTCGCTTGGCGACATGGCCTGCCACATTCTCGGTGCGCCCAATATGGCCCTGCGGCTGGGTTCGCCTACATCTGTCGAATCAATCAGCCAGGACTCGAACACTGATCTGTACTTTCCCGCCAAATCGGTTGTGCGGTTCGACTTTCCCGAGCGTGAGGGCATGCCCGCCGTCAAGATTTTCTGGTACGACGCCATGCGTGACGAGGTGCCTAACTTCCCGGGTGTTCCGTCTGACCAAATCCTGGGGGACTTGCCCCGCAACCGCATAGCACCCAGACCGGCAAAGCAACCGCTACAAGAACGCCAGATTCAAGGAGGCGTTTTCACTGATGCCTTCTTCAATCCAGTCGAGCAGCCGCCTCGTCCACCTCGTCCTCAGACCGACCAGGCTCAGATGACCGAGCACCAGAAGAAAGAAGCTGAGTGGATGAGCCTCATCGGGAAGGGAACCAACGGTAGCCTTTTCAAGGGCGATAAGGGCATGATCACCACTGGCACTTATGGTGAGTGGACGCGCCTTCTTCCTGTAGAAAAGATGCGGGACTACGACTTTCCGCCCGAGTTTCTGCCCCGTTCGCCCGGTCACTACCGGGATTGGATTCGCGCCTGCAAGGGAGGCACCCCTGCTTGCTCAAACTTCAATGTTTCGGCTCCCTTTACCGAGTGGATCGCCCTTGGCGCCATTGCCGTAAAGCTCAACTGCCGCCTTGAGTGGGACGCCGACAAAATGAAGATCACGAACAACTCGCAAGCTAACGATCTGCTGAAGCCCGCAACCCGCAAGGGTTGGAAGATTGGGTAGGGCTTCTACCCGGGCGCTTGCAGCTTTTCTTACTGTCTACACGGTTGTGCTGCTGGGACTGCTCACAAGGCTGTCCCTTTGGCTGGACGAGATCATTGATCTTCGACAGATTCGCGACTCCAATCCAGCCCGGCTTATCGCGCAAGTTCCTCTGAATGCGGGCGGCGTGCCCCTCAGTTATCTGGTACGCGCCGCCTCCATTCACCTTCTTGGCTACTCCGTCTTCTCGGCCCGTTTGCCGTCCTTGGTTTTCAGCGTACTCGCCGCTCTTGGAATCTACGTTCTCGCAAGACAAGTACGACTTCGATACCCGCTGCTCCCAGTCGTCATCTTTTGCTTGTTTCCCATTCAGATCCGTTATGCTCTGGAGTCGCGCCCTTACTCGCAGGCTCTCGCGATCGCAGCCTGGACCACCGTTGCATTTTTATACATGCAGAATCGCCCAACTTTTTCTCGAGCTTCCCTTTATACCTTGCTCGTGCTCGCTGGATTGTATATGCAGCCCTACACTATCTTCGTGCCGCTGGCTCACTTGCTCTGGTCATTGCGAAATAAGCGAGTAGCAATCTTCACGTTGATATCAATTGCGCTGGCGAGTCTGGCCTTTCTTCCCTGGCAGCTTTGGGTCGTGCATCTCTGGCGCAGCTCGGCCGCATCGCAGCAGCACTACGTTGTTGAGCCCCGGTCTTCTTTGATGATTGCAAAAGAACTCGTCGGAGCAGGCTATCTTGGCACGCTTGTGACCGTGCTTTTCGCTCTTCTTGCGCTGAGGCCGAACGGCATCCGGTACCGTCAGCTTTGGGTGCTGTTCGCTGCCTGCTCGCTCTTTCTTCCGGTTCTGGCCGATGTGCTCTTCAACTACTTTCTGGCAACGCGCCAGTTAATCACGGTGCTGATTCCTCTCGCGTTGCTAAGCGCCGCCGGACTTGAGCAACTATGGCTTCGAAATGCTCGCTTCGCCGCTACGGTCTGTACTGCTTTTGCACTGATCCTGTTGGCAGGAACCATTCAGTTCTTCCGGCGTCCGAGAGAAAATTGGCAGACCGCGTCGGCTCAACTTAAGCTAGTTGCCAATCGAGGCGGCTGCCTGGTTTTTGCTCCTGCCAGTTCCGAAACGCTTTACACTTTCTTCGTTCCTGATCTCTCCGGTCACAGTTGCCCTGCCGATTCGTTAGCGGGCCACGCACCTGTTGCGCTTGCAAAGAGCCCCTACGGTTCATCAGCCGACTACGCTCAGGATCTGCAGCAATTGGCCGTTGCGGGTTATCGACAGATTAGAGAGCTAAATGGGCAGGAGCCCAAAGTGTATCTTTTCGCGCCTACTCGGAAGTAGGTACCAAAGCCGGGAACCCACAGCCGGGTTTTTCCTTCTAAACTGGTATCCGGCCACTATGCTCAAACGCGTCCTAGGCTGCCTGTTATTCGCCGTTGCGATGGCGCCAGGTCAACAACAATGGTTCAACGCTGCTACGCCCCAGCAGCCGCCACCCGCGTCCAACCCGAACGCCAAACGCTACCCGGTCAGCGGCACTGTCGTGAATGCGCTGACGGGTGCCCCGATCCCTCGCGCTGTGGTTCAGCTGCAAGGCCCTGAACCTGCGCGCGCAATCACCGGCGACGACGGCCATTTTGAACTAAAAGACGTCCTTGAAGGTCGCTATGTCTTCGATGCGCATCGCCCCGGTTTTCTACCGATGGCCCGCAGCAAGTCAGCAGTAGCGGTCGGCGCTACAACACCATCGGTGGAATGTAAGCTCTTGCCCCAAGGTTCGCTCCGTGGTCACATCGTCAACTCCGACGGTGAACCGGTGGAAGATGTGGGCGTGCAGATCCTGCGGAGCACGGCGAACAATGGACGGCGCGATTGGCAGATGGCCGGCGCTGCCCGCTCAGATGAAACAGGCGTCTTTGTGTTCGAGAATCTAAGCCCCGGATCGTATCTGGTGCATACCGAACCGCACCAGGTATTTGCTTCCTCAAGCGAGATCGTTGTCGATGGCCGGCACTATCCCGAACTCTACCTTCCGCAGTACTTTCCTAATTCGCCTGACCGGTCTTCGGCTCAGCCCGTCGAACTGCAGCCTGGTCGAGACAGTGAGGCTGATTTCTCCCTGACCGCTGTGCCGGCCTACCAGGTCTCGGGTACAGTTGGTGAGGTTCGCCGCTACGGTGCCTCTTGCGAAAATGCAGACGGCGATATCGTCAGCAGCGAGTTCCGGGCCGATAACCGCACTGGCAAATTCACCCTTTCACGCCTGCCTGCTGGTACTTGCACCTTGGTGGTCCGCTCCGGTTTTGGACCGGAGTCCCAATCACTTTATGCTGAGCTGCCCATTGATATCAAAAACAGCGATATAGACGGACTGCGGCTCAGCCTTCAGCCTTTGCCTGATATAGAGATCACTGTTGCGGGTGAAGCGAATACCGCGGATCATTCAGGCGTACAATTTCAGCTGATTCCACATCGCCCCGGCGGAAGACACCAGGGTTTCCAAGCCGAGAAGCGAGGCGATGCCTTGGCCTTTCGAGCCGTTACGCCGGGAACATACACGCTTTCTGCATTCCCATTTGGAAGTAGCTGCCTTGGAGGTGTCACATCCGGCAGCACGAATTTGCTGCATGACGACCTAACAGTTATGGCCGGCAGCGCTCCGGGCCCGATCTCGGTCACAATACGGAATGACTGTGGTTCCATTTCAGGCAAACTGCCCGACAACGCTGGTCCCGGTAACGTGTTCATTATTGCGGTTCCGGACGGCGCGCCGCTCCTGGGCAAGATGGGATTTTCCAATAACGGATCGTTTCAGATCACCAATCTCACTCCGGGAGATTACACCGTGTATGCATTTACAGATTTGCAGAATGCACCCTATGCAGACCCGCAGTTCTTGAAGACTGTCGAAGGACAGAAGATCACAATCGCACCGAACGATAAACCTGCGATTCAAATTAACAAAGTGAACGATACGGGGATGGGTCAATGAAACTGCTTGCGTTTGCCTGGCTATCGGCACTCGTTCTGCCCCTCGAAGCTTGGGCGCAACAAGCTCCCGTACAGCCGGCCGTGCAAGCTCCTTACAGCATTGGTGGCGTGGCAGTGAATGCCGCTACCAACGCTCCAATGTCCAAGGCGCTGGTACGGATTGCTCTTCCTGAGAACCCCAGGGAGAACCGCATGGTCATCACAGGTCCGGATGGTCGATTTGTCTTTTCAAATCTGCCTGCCCGCAAGTTCGTTCTCACCGTAGAGCGCCAAAGCGGGCCGCCTCATGCCTTCTTAGCCGACGGGCAATACTCCACCGCCCTCGTCACCGGTCCTGACCAGGACACCACGCATCTGGTCTTCCCGTATCACATGCCCGGCATCATCAGCGGCACTGTAGTCGATGAGAATAATGAACCCATTCCAAATGCTCAAGTGCAGGTCTTCGCACGAACGGTGGTGAACGGCCTGCCGCGAGTGACTACCGCCGGTGTGACTCAAACCCGCAACTCCGGAACGTTTACGGTTCCCCATCTGACGCCCGGCACCTACTCGTTAGGCGTAAGTGCGCAGCCCTGGTTTGGCAGTGCATATTCAAGCGGAATGCACACTATGGTAAGCCGACCCCGAGGCAATGATCCGAATTCTAATGGAGGCGTGGTCGAAGCAGGCCCACCCGACCCGCGGTTTGACATCGCTTACCCGTTCACTTATTATTCCGGGACGACCGACCCTGCTTCGGCCTCGCCCATTGTTGTCGGGGAGGGCAGTAACGTTCCTGTGCAAGTCGTCCTAAGAGCTGGGCCTGCTGCGCACGTGCACATTGCGGGCTTAACAGCGAACACCAATATCTTCGCTATGCCGGTGGGACCGGATGGACAGGCGGTGCAAGGCGGCAGTGGCTCCATGGTGGCCAAGGACGGCGAGGGCGAGCTATCTGGTTTGGCGCCCGGCCGCTATCAGCTGATGATCATGAGTTTCGATGAGAAATCCGGCGGGAATACCCGAAACAGCAGGAAGATTGTCGACATTGCAGACGGAGCAACCATTGACGCCAGCGATGGTTCGCATATCTCGGTGACGGCAACCGTTAAGTTTGAGGGTAGCGAGCAGCCCCAAAACAAGCTCTCTCTTATGCTTCAAAACGACATGGGCAATGGCGTACGCGGAGTTTCCGGAGCCAATAACACCTTTCAGTTCCCGCAGGCAAGACTCACACCCGGCTCATACCGTTTGTACTTGCCGAACACCCCGGCTTTCTACATTAAGACGCTGGAGGCAAAAGGCGCAAAGGTTGTTGACGATGAGTTAATTCTGGAAAATAGCTCTGATGTCAGCCTGTCGGTTGTCCTTGCCAAGATCGGCAAAGAGGCCACGCTGGAAGGTTTTGCCGTTCGCGGTGATAAGTCTGCTGCTGGTGCGATGGTCCTGTTTATCCCGCAGGCGTCCAACACTTCTCACACCATTGGGCGCGACCAGAGCGATAGCGATGGAAGCTTCGCAATTGCAAACGTATCACCCGGCAAGTATTGGGCACTGGCCATCGACAACGGCCACGACCTCGCCTATGCCGATCCCGCCGTGATCAAGCCGTATCTGGCCGGTGCACTCCCAGTTACCATCACCGATACAGCCAAGCTGCCAATGCTAAAGATTCCTGTTCAAACGCGCCAGCAGTAGCCGAAGTCACTGAATCGTATCCGCAGGGCTTAACTCAGGAAGAATCACGAGTAGGTCATAGCCGTCAATCAAACGGGCAGACGCCCCACGTACTTGCAAGATCTGCTGAAAGCGAAGTCGCCGCACATCGTCCCATAACCTCCATAGGACGAGTGAGTTCCTTTCGCGCCGAAGATACAGATACCTAAGTCGCGCTAGTAAGGAGGATTGGCACCTTTGTGAAGGTGCTAATCACCTAGCCTCACCAGAACAAGCTGGTGTGCGCCTTTGATCTCGGTTGCCTCAAGATGGTGGCGAAAATTCCCCTTTAGCAAGTGAGCACGCATGCCATTCGCATCTGGATCGCCAGAGGCATTCTCCCGACAGATCGTATGACTCACTTCGAGCTCGCGGAAAAGTTCATTTCGTATGGACCGCAAAAGTCGTTCCAGTCTCGTCCATATACTGCTGAACGATTCGCTCGAAGAGTTCTAGAAAAAGCGGCGACTCTTGAAAACGGTCGTGTCGATTCTTGAAGAATGTCGAGTGATGCGGAACGTCCTGATCGAACCCCAGCCCGGTGAACCAGCGATATGCCAAGTTCATCCCAATGTCCTCGACCAGGCGGCGCTCACTGGTGATTCCGTACAAATATCCAATCAAGAGAATGCGCAGCAGAACTTCGGGGTCAATCGAGGGGCGGCCAGTGTGGCTGTAGCTCGCCTTCAAGGTCTCGCGCACGAAAGCGAAGTCGATATGCCGATCGATAAGCCGCAAGAGATGATCTTCGGGAACGTGATCTTCTATCCGGAAGTAGTAAAACAGCGACTCCGAAGTGTGCTTTGACACATCATGATGAGCAGCGCGCCTCCGCAAAAGTGATCGCGAATGACATCAGGACTTAAGAAAAAGACGACGTCGAGTACTCGGAGGTCACACAAACATTTCATCATATTTGTTGTATTCCGCTTGAGCGGCTGTAAGTATTTAGATCGGCTCGAAGTGGGCGAACATTGTTCCAAACTCGGCCACCTTACACGGTATCTCGTAAGAGCAGACTGCTTCGAAACGCTTCCATAGCGTAACAACTACTGGATTATTATGAGCACTGGCAATTGCTTCCTGAGATACCCACTCAAAAATCTCAATGATTGTTCCATCCTTCGCGCGCATCACGATTGAAGCACGCTCTGTAACGAGCCCTTCGGACCGGAGCGGAGCTAAATGGTCACGAACAAGCTGAAGAAGAGCATCAGCGCAGCCGGGCTTCGGCTTGTAGCATGCAACGGAAATTGAGCCCATATCAGTCGGAGAGGATATCATGCTGGGCTGACGCAAATGCGAGTGTCAAGGCAGAGCGAAAAAAAGAGTTTTCAGCAGCATCACTCTTTTGGACACCTGATTACAGTGTTGTCGCCCCGTCGCAGCTAGGCATCCCGAAACTCGCCCAATCTTTCGTTTTAATACTATTCAACAAATAGTTATCTGGTGATACCTTAAACCATGGTTAAAGATTCTGGACAGCGCGATTTGTTCTCTGGAGCTTTAGAACTGATGATTCTGCACTCGCTTCGGCTAAAGCCGATGCATGGTTATGCTCTTGCAAAACACATCAAACAGGTGTCCGACAATCTCCTGCAGATTGAGGAAGGGTCTCTTTACCCTGCGCTGCAGCGCCTCTTAAAGGAAGGATTACTTGAGTCGGAAGCGGGCATTCGGCAAAGGGCCGGCCGACTCGTATTTACAGACTGACTCAGGCGGGCACTCAACAGCTTAAGCGCGAAGTATCCAGCTTTGACAAGATGCTGGCTGGGATTAGTCGCGTGCTTGCGGTCTCAGAGGCATAGGAGTTGGCATGCATTGGTTGAACCAGTATCTTTTCCGAAAACGGCGCTACGAAGACCTTGCCCTATCCATCAAAGAACATCTTGAAGAAAGAATTGGTGAGCTTATGGACGATGGCGTCTCTCGGAAGGATGCAGAGAATACCGCGCATCGCGAATTCGGGAATGTGACATTGCTGGAAGAACGCAGCCGCCAGGTTTGGCAATGGCCAACTGTGGAGAGCTTCTGGGCAGATATAAGGTTTGCGCTGCGGCAACTCAGGAAAGCGCCGGGCTTTACTGCCACTGCAGTGTTAACTCTCTCGCTTGGTATTGCTGTCAATGCGACCATGTTTAGTCTGGTCAGTGCCTTTCTTCTGTCTCGCCCTCCAGGACGTAACCCGGAGAAGATAGTGGTTGTTTCTTCTGTCAATCTGAACCAGAGCGATCACGGAGACACATATCCTGTTTCCGTGCCGAACTATCTTGTCTGGCGCCAGCATACGCGAATGTTTGCTCAAATAGCGGCAGCCGATGAGAATCGGACGGCCAGTCTCGCCGGGCAAGGTGAGACAGTCGCGGTTCCATACGCAGCCGTCTCACCCAACTATTTCAAGGTCTTCGACATTTCTCCCCAGCTCGGACGCTCTTTCGCACAAGAAGAGGATCAGCCAGGACGGGCACATGTAGCCATACTCAGCCACGCTCTCTGGTCCGGTCGTTTCGCCTCAGATCCCTCAGTCATCGGACGGTCGATACGTCTGAATCGCGAAGACTACGTCGTTATCGGCGTGATGCCTGCAAGCTTCCGGCTTCTCGGGTTCATCCCGCAACTATGGACGCCCCTCGTTCTGAGCCCGGAGGATCAAACCGCTGGAGCGCGCAAGGACCGTTCTCTGTATTTGTTTGCGAGGCTTGCCCCTGGAATAACACTACCAATGGCGCGCGCAGATCTTACTATCTTGGCGAGGCGTTCTGAGGCAGAATTCCCAGCCATCGAACGCCGCTGGGGAGCCTCAGCAAGAACTCTACCCGACTTCGTCGTTTATAACTTCGGCATTCGCACTGCCCTGGCTGTGCTTATGACGACTGTGAGCTTTGTTTTGCTGATTGCTTGCGCGAACGTCTCAGGGCTACTACTGACTCGAGCAGCAGGACGTGGAAAAGAATTAGCCATCCGCATTTCTATCGGCGCCAGCCGAGTGCGAATCGTTCGCCAACTCGTTACAGAAGGTTTCGTAGTTGCGATTTTGGGTGGAAGTATAGGTTTGCTGCTTTCTTATATCGGAATCCACCTGGTTCGTGCCAACTTGAGTTTCTCCGAGGAAATTAGCTCGGTCCCGGTAACGCTGGATGCTAATGTTCTGTTGTTTGTCGCGGCCATTTCGCTGGTCTCTGCCGCGCTGTCAAGCTTTGTTCCTGCGCTTAAATCGGCGCAAGCTGACGCAAATATAGGTCTGAAAAACGAGAGCCGTACTGCTTCCGCAGGTCGGTCTCAGAGACGTCTACGGGCCGCTCTGGTCTGCGGTGAGGTTGCGGTGGCTCTCTTTTTATTAACGGGGACGAGCATCCTCATCCGTGGGGTTTACTTGTTCGATCACCAGCCGCTAGGGTTTCAAAGCGATCACCTTCTTACTGCGACTATGGCGCTCGATCCCGCACACTACAGTGATGCCTCTCACCAACTGCTCTTCGTTCGCGACCTGATTTCTCGCCTTCGCCAAGTTCCTCAAGTGAAGGATGCTGCCATTGCGTCCAATCTTCCAGCAACTGGGGCCACCTACGTTGCAGTCACCTTGGAGGGCGAACGGGAAAAACCATCGAATGAGCAGCGCAGCGCACTCGATATTGTTGCTACCGCAGACTACCTTCAGACGATCGGAATCCCGGTCCTGCGTGGTCGCACATTCTCCGAAATGGACAACGGTAACGCGCCACGGGTCGTGCTGGTCAACCAGCAGTTTGTTCGTCGTTATCTCCAGGGCAAAGATCCGCTGCGAGTACGTCTAAAACTAGAAACGAAAGGTGCTGGCTTAAGTTGGAGCGAAATAGTGGGAGTAGTTGGTGACGTTAAAACGTTCTCTGAAGACCCGATTACCGGTCCAGAGCTTTACGAACCCTTTTCCCAAAGACCTGTTTCGTCTTTTGCTGTCGTACTTCGGACGGAAGTCGAACCGAATGATCTAATACCGGTTTTACGTAGAACCGTCTCTCAACTGGACACCGAGCTTCCGCTCGCTCGGGCCATGAGCATGGATTCAGTTATCAATTCACAGCGGAACGGTAATCCATTGTTCACGCGCATTCTCGGCACTTTCGCGTTTCTCGCCCTTGTCTTAGCAGCGATCGGGATCTATGGTTTAGTTTCCTATTCGGTTGGCCAGCGAACTCATGAAATCGGGATTCGCATGGCCGTAGGAGCCCAATCAACGGACATACTGCAAATGATTTTGCAAGAGGGCTTCAAAACAGCGCTGTTTGGATCGGCCATCGGACTCTTGATTGCCCTGCCGCTTCCGAAGCTCTTCGATTCTATCTTCCAGGGCGTTCATTTCGGCGCGCCTGCGCTTCATCTCATCGCATTGGTGGCGATTCTCCTCCTTGTGGGCCTTGCAACCTGCATACCTGCTTTGCGTGCAACTCATGTAGATCCGCAAACAGCATTACGTAACCAGTAGGTTGTTTGCAAAAACCTTCGATGCTGTTAAAGAACTACTGGTCAAGATCCGTTGGATGCTGCCTTTAAACTTGGATCTTGCGGTAGGTAAGTCTGTCCCCAAAACCTGTGAGATGTGAACACGGGGGTTCATCGCTGATGGCACCGGGCGCGAGAATGCGATCATTTCGACTGGCAAGGAACAGGTTGGTTGAGTCGAAGGACTAATTCGACAATGACCACGTCTCGCCAAACAC
>CAXTWQ010000064.1:17009-28874 GCA_964248065.1 uncultured Bryobacteraceae bacterium
GACGGTCAACATATACCGAGACTTCTGCAACACCGGCATAGCAGGCGCGAGGCCGGTAACAGGATGTAGCGGCAAACGCCAGCACCTCCGTACCTTCCTCAACAACCACGATGGGATGAAGCTCGTCAAACCAGGCCAGCACATCGCTAGTGGTGCGCTGACGCGTTTCGAACGTAGCGGTTCGGTCCTCGATGCCTTGGTTATAGATTCTAGCGAGGGAAGCCGAATCAGCAGGGGTCGCTAAACGGGCTTTCATGCTTCACTTTCGCATGTGGCCTTTGAGTCGTACAACACCGCGGCAGTCAAGGTGAATAGAACAAAAATTTCAGTTCATGTTTTGGTGACGTTAGCCCCTCAGAGAACGTCTTTCAATTGATTTCTTGATGACCGGGAACATGCGTAAGAGTTTTTCCTTAGACCAGATGCGAAACCGCGCCCGCATTCTCCGGATGCTCAAACACTGACCCGCGCCCGTACAGTGCCTCAAATAAATTCAAGTCGCGCTCGAGCAGTTGCTCATACGCGGCCCCGCGTCCACCGTTTGGTTCTACCGTTCGCCCTACCAAACATGGTGCCTCGTCTAAGTCACTTAGCAAGCCCATCTGCTCAGCTGCAATCATGGCCGCACCACGGCTGGATGCTTCCCGCACTAGGCTCTCCTCAACTGGATGCTCCAGCGCATCAGCCATCATCTGCAGCCATATCTTGGAACTGGTCAGCGCACCACCTGAAGCGATCACTTGTTCAGGAAGCGCGAACGGCTTGGTAAGCAGTTTATAGATCTGCTTAAATCGAAGCGACACGCTTTCCAGGCAAGCCTGCAAGATGTCAATCGGTTTGGTCGATAAGCTAATGCCTGTAATGGTCGCCCTCAACTCGGGGCGCCAATAAGGCGATCGCTCGCCCGCCAAGTACGGCAATAAGGTTAACCCATGCACACCCGGTTCCCGCCTGCCGATCTGCTCTTCCGCATCGGCCGGTATCTGGAAGGTGCTGCTGGCCCAGCGAAATACTTCGCCGCCGTTTGAGATCGCCCCGCCCAAGATGAAGCGTTCACGGTTCACCCGGTAACACCAGATGCCGGAAGGGATGGTCACCGCGTTCTGCTTCACTACTACCCGCATCGCGCCGCTTGTTCCCACCATCAGCGCAAACTGCTTGGGAGTTGTACAACCGCTGCCAATTGAGTTGCATGCTCCATCGCCGTACGCCGGATACCACGGAATGCCTTGCAGCAAAGGCCAGCGCGCCACCGCAAAGGGCAGTAGCTCCTTGCATGGCTCATCCAGCTTTTCAATCCGGGTCAATTGCTCGCGTTCGATGCCCAGAGCCGGAAAGAGTTCTTCGCAATAATCGTTCTTGCGCTGATCCCAGATGCCTGTGGCCGAGATCATGGAAGTGGAATCGGCAGCTTCAACGGCTAACTGCCGCAGCAGATACTCACCCAAAGAGAGCCAGCGAGTAGTCCTCGCGAAAGCTTCGGGACGTGTCTCCTTCAGCCAGAGCAGCTTCGCTGGCCAGTAACTCGTATGGGGCATACATCCGGTCACGGCATGCATCCAGGCACCGTTGAACATGTCGGTCAACTCCGCCATTTGCACGCCCGACCTGGTGTCAAACAAATGAATCACGGGCGTCGTCGGCTTGCCATCAATATTGATGCCCACAAAGCAATGCCAGAACGTGCTGATGCCG
Source organism: uncultured Bryobacteraceae bacterium (assembly GCA_964248065.1). Classification (GTDB taxonomy): domain Bacteria; phylum Acidobacteriota; class Terriglobia; order Bryobacterales; family Bryobacteraceae; genus Bog-105. The sequence continues at coordinate 18,705 of CAXTWQ010000064.1, forward strand.
ACTCCCGCCGCCTTAAGGCCTTGCGCAGCCATTTGCCCGTGCAGCGTATCCAGACACTCAAACGTTAACTGCACCAGCAGGTCTGCATTCACCTCCACACTGCCATCGGTCTTTGTGGTCAGGGCATACTTCTTTTGCAGTCCGACGTTTTCATAAAGAGTGAAATCGGAGCGGTACAGGAGCGCACGAACGCTGGAAGTCCCGATATCCAGAGTGACGATGTTGTCGCCGTTGGGCATGTCGCCAGTATGCAATAAGCTCCCTACTGTTGGGTGCCCGGCTACGATATCATCCTGTTTAGAACCACTGATTCTTACTAGTGATGACCCGCTTTGCAGGAATAAGGAGGGACTACGCCGGCTGCTCCGCCGCCCGTTCCACCTAATGAAAGTTCGCGCGTTGCCGCACTTCGGGCCTACGACATTCTGGACACCGCTGAGGAACAGATCTACGATGCCATCACTCGCGCTGCGGCAGAGGTCTGTGCTACTCCCATGGCTTCGCTCACCTTTGTCGACACCACCGGCAATGGTTCAAATCCAAGCTGGGCCTGACCGGTCGCGAGACCAGCCGGGACATCTCCTTCTGTGCTCACGCCATCAATGGCGAAAAACTGTTTGTTGTCGAAGACGCTCAGAAAGATGACCGCTTTCGGTCGTACTCGAATGTCACTGGCGACCCAGGTCTTCGCTTTTATGCTGGGATGCCGCTTATTTCGACCGGCGGCCATGCGCTTGGAGCGTTGTGCGTGCTCGACACTGTGCCGCGCAAGCTTACAGAAGTTCAGTCGCGAACCCTTCGCATCCTGGCCGAAAGCGCTTTGAGAGTGCTTGATCTCCGGCGCAATTCCGGAGTCGCGCTTTTCGCTAAGGCTGTCGATATGACCAGCGACGGCGTTATCATCTCCGACACCGCGCCTGATGGCAGCATTCGAATCCTGTACGCGAACGAGAGCTTTCTTCAATTTACCGGCTACTCGTATCACGACGTTATCAATCAGCCTTGTACCTTTCCAGCCTCTGCCATCCAATCAGTTCAGCAAGCCCTCGAGAGTGCTTTGCAGAATGCTCAGGCGACAACAGTTGAGGCTAAGTTCCAAACTGCATCAAAAGCATTGTTGTGGGACCGCATCTCTTTCGTTCCCTATGTCGACCAGGACAGTTCGCTCAAATACATGGTGGCCATACACCGCGATATCAGCGTCGCCAAAGAAGTGGAGAGGCAGGCGCAACAGTTGCATGCAATGCAAACCACTCTGGCCACTGTGGATCACGTAATGCGTAACTTCATGAATGCTGCTCAGCTCTACTCCACACATGTCTCCTCAGGCAAGTCGATTGACGGGCGTATGCAGGAAACTTTTCAGAGTGCGCTCGACCGGACGCGCAAAGATCTGAGCAGCCTTCGTCAGCTTTCAATGTTCAAAGACCGGCCCACCCCTTTGGCGTTACCGTTCTTGATACCGAACACGGCGAGAACGGCTAGCTGTTTTGCCTGCGGAGCTCTACTTTCGCTGTTGCAAGACTTGTTGAGGTGGGCAGCAGTTCGTCAATCCGTGTCATCTCCAGCATGCGCCGGAGATTTGCGCTTGCCTCCACCAGCCTGATGCGGCAGTTGCGATTCGCAGCCAATGTGTAGACTACCGTCAGTTCCCCTAAACCGGAACTGTCGGTCACAGTGACACCACCCACATGCAGGATTACCGCTGAGAGTTTATTCGCGCTGAACAACTGACGTGCTGTCTCACGCAGACTGCTCAAAGTCGGACCTAGTGTCAGGGTGCCTGATAGCTCTATAACCGCGAACCCTTCTTCAACTCGTGATTGAATGCTGAGCGCCACTCTCAGTCTTTCCCTTGGCCTGATGCACCGTCCGTTGCTCGATACGTCTCGATTTTCACTTGCCGGTAAGCGGGATTAGCGTACTCGGTAACAGTGCTTTCATTTCCGTCCCGATCGACCGCAGCAACACCAAGCACTAGCTCGTCAATATTGACATCGGAGAGTTTGAATGTGGTCACGTTCCCGGCAAAGATCTCTTGCTCCCAGACCGGCGATGTTGTTTTACGCACCAGGATTTCATAGCCCAACAAGTCCGGCTCCGGCTGATCATTGTGCCACGTCATCACGGCATCGTAACCTTTCTCCCCGACTCCGCCTCTGCTGAGTGCTGACGTGTAGCTTCGTCCTTCTGCCGGGGGCGGCGTTCGTAATTCCGGTGGCTTTGGTGCCATAGCTAACGATGCAACGGCAGCCGCATTGGCCTTTGCCACTAGTGCAGCATATTGCGGATCTGTGTTCGCAAACGTATCTGTTGCGGTGTGCTGATTGTTGTAATTCTCCATCGGCGTAGTGATTCGAACTGCTGGATAGCCTAACGCCGTAAAAGGACTGTGGTCGCCGCCTCTGCCAAACCGGTCGTGGCGGAAAACAAGGTTCACGGCAAAGCCCGGTTGATACCGCTCGGCCTCTGTCTTTAAGTACCGCGCAAGCTGTCGTGAGACAGAGTCATCCGGATTCGCCGAGTACACATTCACATACGTGTTCGCGCGCTCCCCGTTCGCCTTTACTGAGCTGCCGATAATGTCGTTGTTGAACAATCCGTCGATAATCTGATGCTTTGCCGCTGCCGCCTGTGCATAAAGGCTGCTTCCCAACAGCCCTTCTTCCTCGCCGGCAAAGGCGATAAATACGATCGTTTTTCGATATTGGAATTGGCTCATAACGCGCGCCAGTTCCATCACAGCGGCTGTTCCGCTGCCGTCATCGGTGACGCCGGGCGCCGGAGCCGCAATAACACCTTCGTTGTCGACCACACTCTTGCCGTCCACCGTCTTGCGCGGTGTCAAATTGATCGTGTCATAGTGGCCCGTTACCAAAACCTGCCGCTCCGGTTCACTGGTTCCTGGAAGTACTGCGACAACGTTCCATAACTCAACGTTCTTGAAGTAGCGCTTGCCCGGCGCGCCCGCAACCGGCTGCTTATCGAAGGAGACTTGCAGCTTTGGACTATAGCTGCGCAATTGAGCCGCTATCCACTCCCTTGCCCCGCCAATGCCGTGTGCCGGGTCGTTCGTTGGCGAATAGATATGGCGTGTCCCGAAGCTCTCCAGCTTGCGCTCTGTGTCTGCAATTCGATCCGCCGAAACCTGCGACACAATGGACTGTACCTGGGGATTCTGCGCTTTGGGGGGTAAGCCTTGGCTTCGCGCCATGCCTGTTGCCCATAGTGCCGATACTGCGATTCTCGCCCAACTCATTCCACTTACTCTAAGCCATTGGGCGAACGCGCGTGCAACGTTTAGCGGTTACAACCCGGTACTTGACTCCTCAACAAGTCGCGGGGCATACGCTGAAGCTGACAGCGACTAGGGTGCTTATAAGTGCCGAGATGATATCCGGAATGCAAGATCAAGCGTTTGTTATCACTGGCGACACGGGCACAGTTAGCCAACCGTTGCAGCGGTCGATTACTGACTAGGGACGAAGTCGACCAGCTACCTGTAAATTCTTTGCTCGTCGGCTAAGGGTGTAGCAGCACGTTTGGCAAAAAACTGGCCCAAGGGGAAAAGAGCGCCACAGCCCGGCTCTCAGTAAGTTTGCTGTGCAAGAAATTCTGGCGAAGGATGTTCAGGCTTCTATGCCCTGCATTGCCATAACCAAGGGCCGTATCAATTAAATGTTAACTAATAGATTAACGGTATGTTGCTAGTAATTACTCGTGTAAGTCTATTTCTTTCGGGAATAAAGAAACTTAAATCTTGTTAGATACACCTAAGAAAAAGGGATGGGGAAAGCCTTACTAACTCTAGTGTTTTTAATAGGTTGAGGATTCTAGAAGTCATAGGTTTTCTCCCGAAATCAAGAGGAGATTGGGCGAGGGTATGTCGATAAAGAAATTTCTATTAGGAACTGTTTTACTGAGCCAAGCGTTCGTGTTTGCTCAGGATGCTGGGCCGATTACTTTGGGGCTCAAAGGAGGTGTTCCAGTCACTAACATGTTTACTTCGAGCAATACTTCATCATTTGGAAGTAGCTTGGGTGGGAACGGTACTTCATCATTTGGAAGCAGCCAGGCTGTTGGATCTAATTACTCAAGTCACACGCCACGATACATCATGGGTGTAAGTGGCGAGTTCCATATTCCATATAACTTGCGAATGGAAGTCGATGCTTTGTACAAGCGTGGAGGTTACGACAGCAATAACCCATTTGGAGGTGGCGTGGTATACCGCCCGACGAGCTTCAATTGGTGGGAGTTTCCAGTGCTGCTGAAGAAGAACTTGAGCGCAGGTCACTTCCGGCCATTTATAGATGTGGGCGCTTCTCTCCGTCATATCTCTACGATCACGCAAACGTCAATTGCGGCCAGTCAGCCTTATCCGTTGATTAACGATAATGCGGGTGAGTTGCACAACCGGAACTCGTATGGCGGTGTGGCAGGGATCGGTATGACTTTCAAGAAGGGTCCGTTCGAACTTACTCCGGAGGCCCGATACACTCGCTGGTCGAATCAGGCGTTTGTCAGTGGGAACGGTGGATTGCGGACGAACTTAGACCAAGGGGACGTGCTCCTAGGTATTAGTTTCTAAGTTTAGGGGAGCGAACTCTTGCAGAAGTCGAAGATATTATCTGCTTTCTGCAAAGGTCTTAGTTTGTTAATAAAGATGCTTGGCACTTGAGAGATGGTTTCCAGGAGAAGTCTAGCCCGGGCACCAACTCGAGTGCCACAAGTAGTAACACTCCTCGGTCCCGGAGAGGATCCCGCGTTGCTTCGGAACTGCACGAGTGCTGTTGGTAGTCGGTAGTGCCAGCCATCAAGCTCACCGGCATGGGTATGTGGCAGGCTTAAAGTCAGGCCGCGTCCAGAAGAATCCAGTCGTCCTCGCAAACCACAAGGTCCTTCAGCACAGTTAGCATGTAGTCGGTCGACCCTGCAGCATTTGCAAACACGGCATCAAACGCAGCCGTCGCCTGCGGCATTGCTTCGCTGGACCGACTTCCGGAAAACGCCATCGACCATTCCGGAAAATCGCGCTCCTCTCCAGGGCCGCTCTGAATAACAGTCACCTCGCTATGGCGCGCATCACGCTGAATCACCTCGAACGTCTGCTCAATTGCATCCAGCGGACCCTCAAGCACCTGCGCAAAATTCCCGGCATTGTAAAGCAGAGCGCCCGTGATCCCATGGCGCGGATTATTGGCTCGCGAACTAGCCAGAATCTTCTGCAGTTCCGCATTTATTTCGGCGTTCGTCCCCTGAATCCGATTGCGGCTGCAATACACAAGTTTGTACAAAAATTTGCTCATACTGAACTACCTAGCGGAAAGCTCCTGATTGGAATTAGAGTGCAGTCGTGAGATCGTCTCTGCGATTTGGTCGACGGGAATCGGCCTGCCAAAGAAATAGCCCTGGACGGAGTTGCAGCCGTCACTCTGCAATCGAGCCAGTTGATCTGCATTCTCGACGCCTTCGGCAAGAGTGGATACGCCCAGGCTCTGCCCAAGTGCTGCGATTGCCCGGACAATGGCCCGCTGTTTAAGATCTTCGCCTTCGAATCCGGCCAGCGATCTATCGATCTTGATCTTGTCGAACGGAAAGCGTGACAGCTGGCTTAGCGAGGCATAACCTGTGCCGAAATCGTCCATCGCTATGCGCACCTTCATGTCCCGTAATTCATGCAAGATTTTGAGTACGGCCTCGTCGTTGCGCAGCAGGATGCCTTCGGTGATCTCAATCTCAAGCCTTTCGCCCGGTAGACCAGAAGTCTTCAAGGCTCGCCGGACCGACTCTGCGAAGTTGCCAGTTTCAAACTGCAGCGGAGATGCGTTTACCGCGATCACTACGTCGGAAGGCCACTTCAATGCTTCGCGGCAGGCGGTCCGCAATACCCAATCGCCAATAGGAACAATGATTCCGATCTCTTCGGCAATCGGCAAAAAATCGCCTGGTGAGATTAGTCCGCGCTCAGGATGGCGCCACCGAATCAACGCCTCAAATCCAACCAGATGACCTGTGGACGTGATGACTTGTGGCTGGTAGAAAAGCTCCAGTTGCCGTAAAGCCAGGGCCCGCCGTAGCTCTAATTCACTGGTTCGGCGTGCTTGCGCCCGCAACTCCATATGCGGCGCGAAGAAACTGAATATTCCTTTGCCCGATGTTTTGGAATGGAACAGAGCCAGGTCGGCGCTTCTCAGCAACGAATTGAATTCAGTGCCATCACTAGGTGACTGCGCGATCCCTATGCTGGTTCCAACATTAACCAGTTGACCTTCAATCAAGTAGGTCCGCTGAACCAGATCGAGTATGCGTTGAGCGATTCCTTTGGGCTCTTCGATTGTCGGTGAGGGTTGAATCAGAACAGCGAACTCGTCCCCGCCCAATCGCGCTACAACGTCTGTCTTCCGCACAGCCGAACGAAGCCGCTCGGAAGCAAGGCGCAGCAGTTGATCTCCCGCCGCGTGACCCAAGGTGTCATTCACTGCCTTGAATCGATCCAGGTTAACCAGCAGAATCGAGATTGGCTCTTCAGGTTTGTGAGTCAGTGAAAGGCTGACAGTTCCCTCAAAGTGCCGCCGCGACGCCAATCCGGTAAGCGAGTCCTGAAGGACGGCTTCATTGATTCTCAGTTTGGCCATCTCGTCCGGGCCAACTATTTCGAACGACGCTACGCGATGCTCATTCCCGATAGAGCGAAGACGCATTCGGAGATTCTGCGTGCGTGCCTGATCTCTCAGCAGAACAGGCTTGACTTCTGCACTGCGGATGGACTCACCAATTCGGGTAGTCGCGTTAGCTACCGATTCGGGATCGAGTGTTGATTTGGCAATGAGTTGAAGTACGTCCGTGCCGAGTAGAGTTCCGTCTAGTGGTTGTCCTAACAGGGAAGGAATCTGACTGGTTACGTGCAGTAATCGCAAATGCGCGTCGAAGATCACCAATCCGGCTTGCGGGTCGTCCAAGGCCGCTACGGCAAGCGAAGAAAGCTGCACTTCTCCGAACAAAGAGGCGCCAGCTGGAGCGATCACAGTTTCACTAACATCACTCTGCTCAGTTGTGTCCACGGCTTTCCTGTTAAAGTGAGTGGCTTCTTGCGGAAGTACGTCTCCCGGTTTTTGCTGGGACTGGATTGAGGACTAAGCGGCTACTGTGGCTTAGCCTGCGCCCTCTCAAAATAGGGAGTACCGGTGTCTCGGCAAATGTTAAGGTCGCCCTTTTTTGATAGTTGGAACTGTGTCAACTCCAAGAGGTTGTTCGCTGACTGCTCAGCAAACAAAACGCCCGTTCATCTCCAGCGGCCGTCGCCGGATCTGAGTCTGTCGTATTACCGAAGTGTCCGTAACACTCAATCTTCCACCCGGTTCTAGAGACGAGCCGAGCTAAGCCAGCTTTGGAGAAGATCCAGAAGTTAGTCGCATCGTTGTTGGTTTCTTCTGGCCCAACCAGATAACCCACCGGCAGGTCCTCAAGCACGTGCGCCTTCGACGGATCCATCTTTGCAACTCTGGTACTCAGCAGGCAATACCGCGCAGAGTACGACAGCTTTTCTAGCGCATAGAACGGGTTTTTCAAATGGTATAGCAGCCCTAAAAACAAGGCGAGCCCATACTCGGATCGAGGCAGAGAAAACTGCGAATCCAGATCCAAAGAGTGAATACCTACAGGGGTTTTGAAGTACTCGGCGAGTGCACGAACCCCGCGCATCCCGTTGAAGTTTGTTGGCGGATAATCCACCGTATCCACTTCGAAGCCTTGACTTGCAAGGAGGAAAGATGTGGCCCCATCTGCGCAGCCGATATCCAGGATCGGACGACTTCCCGCCAGGGCTCCCAAATCTCGAAAGTGACCAGTCAGAATGACATCCAGCACCGCAAAGTTCGACAAGGAGTCATATGGATACCAGCCAAAGTCGCGGCTTCCAATTGCTTCCTGTGCTCGTGCAAACGTTGCGCGAAAGAGTTCGGCGTCATCCTTCAGGCGTGCAATCGAGTACTCCCGAACAAGCTGAGCCGATGGCGAGGGCACGCCTGCAGAGGGCTGTTCAGGCTTGGCTGACCGCTTGAAGAAGTTCAGCACTTAAGCGCCTACGGCTTCGAGCAGAGGCTCCCCCGACACAACCGCTGTTGCAGCCCGCGACTTTCCTTCCCGCACCGCTTTTCCATCCTGATCTTTGAATTTGACCGACACCAACTTCGATACTCCCGGCTCTTGCATCGTAACCCCGTACAAGGACTGCGCTGCCTCCATTGTCCGCTTGGCATGCGTAATGACGATGAACTGAGTTTGGGATGCCATCTGTCCCAGCAGCTTTGTCAACCGATCAACATTGGCTTCATCCAGCGGCGCATCCACCTCGTCCAAAATACAAAATGGGCTGGGACTGTACTGGAAGATCGACATCAGCAACGCCATGGCTGTGAGACTTTTTTCGCCACCTGACAGCAGCAACACGCTCTGCAAACGCTTGCCGGGAGGAGAGGCAACAATATCGATGCCCGAATCACCCGCATTGTCCTCGTCGGTCAGCCGCATCTCTCCAGTGCCGCCGCCAAACAGCGTCTGAAACATCTCGCGAAAATTGGCGTTGATGGCCGTAAATGCCTGGCTAAACCGCTTACGTGACTCGCCATCAATCTCGCCGATCGCTTGTTCTGTATCGCGTATTGACTGCAGTAAATCTGCCCTCTGCGCAGTGAGAAAATCCTGGCGTTGCTGCGCCTCTTCAAACTCTTCCAGCGCTTGCGCATTTACCGGCCCCAATGCCTCAATCTTGCGACGAACGTCGGTATACTTCGCATCCAACTCGCTCAGCTTTTCAGCTGCCAGGGAAGTTTCATCCACCGCTTCCAAACTCGCTAGCGCACAATCCAGCTCCTTCTGGCATGTCTCCTCCAGATGCTTCAGATCCGATTCGTCTCGTACCAGCGCTACTTGCTTCGCGGAACGCCGCTCGTGCGCAACTCCGGCGGCGGCCCGTAGCCGTTTGAGCTCTTCCTCCACCGTTGCCAGGCGCTCGCGCAAATCGGATTCCTGCTCACCAAGTTCAGCGACAAGCCTTTCGCGCTGCGCCTCCGACTCCGTCAATCGCTGGATTCTCGTCGCCATCTCCCCGTTGTTGGTCAACAAATGCGCTTTCTCACTTAACAACCGCTCGGTTTCGCGCAGAATGTTCATCCGCCGATCCCGCAGCTCATTAACCTGAGCCTCCAGCCGGGCCCGATGCGCTACTGCCGCACGCTGCCGTTCCTCTGCGCCAGCTACTTGAGCGCGCAATGCCCCGTGCTCTTCGCCCGCCCGTGCCACCGCAGACCGCAAGTCCCCCAACTGCTCGCGTGCCGCTTCCAGCCGCTGTTCTTCTTCAGCCCGATGCTTCTCCGCTTCACCAAGCAGTTCGCGATCGCGAGCCAGAGCCTCTGCGCTCTTCTGTCCGTCTCGTGCCAGCCGATCCAGCTCCAGCCGCGCATTCGATAAGCGCGTCTGCACTCGCTGAAACTCTTCGGCCAGCTTACGGCTTTCCATGTCCATCGCCAGCACTTCTTTTTCTTGGGTCTGCTGGCGAACTCGCAACTGTTCGCCTTGGTCGGTCAACTTTGCAATTGTCCGCTCCAACTCCACCAAGCGCGCCGAGAGCGCATCGAGCTCGGTCTTCTTTGCCGCCTCAAGCTTTTGCATATCACGCAACTCGCGCTTCAACGCCAGCGGGCCCGCACCGCCCTTCTTGCCGCCGCTTACTGCTCGCCCCTGATAGGAAACTCCATCCTCGGTCAGAAACCAGCAGTGAGGAAAGTTGCCTGCAAAGTTGCGGGCAGTGTCTCGATTTTCAGCAAGATAACAATTGGCGATCCGCGAAATCATCTCGGTCGGCATCTGCGTCAATCCGTTTGAAAACCGCAGCACATCGGCCAACCTACGCAGCCCAGCGCTCTCCTCAGAAGGCATCGGCACTGGCACACGGACCGGCTGTTCCCCTTGCGCCTCAACCAGAAAAGTCGCCCGGCCCTCCAGTTCGCCGCGCATCAGTTCCATACCGCGCTCGGCCTCGGCCCAGTCGCCTACCACAACAAACTCCAGCTCGTCATGCAGGAACTCTTCGACAGCCTTTTCGAGTCCCGCATCAACCTCTAAAAAATCAGCCAAGACGCCAACTGGCTTTAGCCCATGCGCCTTGTT
>CAXTWQ010000065.1:0-13777 GCA_964248065.1 uncultured Bryobacteraceae bacterium
GATTATGAGTCCCCTGCTCTGACCAACTGAGCTAAGGGCCCTGACACTTTCTAAAGTTTAGAACAGGTGACCGAGCTTTTCGCGCTTGGTACGCATATAAGCAGCCGTGGTCTCTAATGGCGGTGCCATGATAGGCGCCAGCTCCACAACTTCAATACCCGCCTGCTCCACCGCAGCTCGCTTATCCGGATTATTTGAAAGCAGCCGAACCTGCTTGACTCCGAAGTACTTCAGAATCGCTGCGGGCAGTGCGTAGTCGCGCAGGTCGGGTTTGAAGCCGAGCTCCACGTTCGCTTCGACTGTGTCACGACCTAAATCCTGCAACTCATAGGCACGCAGCTTGTTTAGCAATCCAATGCCGCGCCCTTCCTGGTGTTCATAGATAAGCAGCCCGCGCTCTTCCGCCACAATCTGATCGAGTGCTAACTCCAGTTGCGAACGGCAGTCGCAACGTAGGCTGTGGAACACGTCGCCTGTCAGACACTGCGAATGGATCCGAACCAGAAGCGGACCCGCAGACGGGCTAAGGTCGCCCAGTTTCAGCACAACAGCTTCTTCTACAGCTTCGGGACGTATACCCTCAAAGCCGAAAATTCGAAAGTGCCCGAATCGGCTCGGGAAGTTAGCTTCGGCTACTTTGTTTAGTTGAAAGTCGGAAGATGGCAAAGACACCTCTATTATAGGAGCGAGACAAAGCTCTTTCCGATTCACCCACCATGTTCGATCAACAGCAATGGGCTGACCTGCTGGTCAAAGTGGCCGTGGCCGCCTCGATCGCCAGCATCTTGATGCGGTTCGCGCGCATACAGAAATGGCTGCTGCGAGACGAGCGATCAATCGCTGAGCGGCTGCAGCTGGCATTCACTTTTTCGGTGATCTTCGGCGCTAGCGCAGGGGTCCGCATTTTGAGCCACCACCAGTATCAGGCGATAGATCTGGCTCTGGAAGGCGCACAGATAGCCGGGCTGTTGGGCGGTTATGTAACAGGGCTGGTAACTGGGCTGCTTGTTTCGGTGCCCGACATGTTTGATGGCAAGTATATGTCGATGCCTTTGTTTGCCGCGGCCGGAATACTAGGGGCGTTAATGCATGATTTGGCTCCGGAAAAAGAGGACGTTTGGCAGTTTTCGCCATTCGTAGATTTGAACTTGTACCGGCTTTTGCGGCAGGTCTCGCGGATGAACCGCAACGCGATACAGCGTCGGGTAGTGGATCGTGCAGCATTCAATTTGGGCTGCAACGCCATTGTTCTTATAACCGAAGCACTGCGGTGGGCCGTGTTCCTCGCCTTCCCTGTTCACAGCACGTTCTTTATCTTCGAACGAGGGTTTCACCGTGATCTATTCACTTTCCTGATCTGTGCAGTAACAACCTTGTTTGCGGTGTCCCTGCCCATCAGAATTTGGAGCAGCTTCCGAACCGAACGGCAGCTGGAAACGCAGCATGCGAGGCTGACTGAGGCGCGTCTGGCTGCGCTCACAAACCAGATCAATCCGCATTTCCTGTTCAACACGTTGAACTCGATTTCGACGCTGATTCGACTCGACCCGGATCGGGCGCGCAGCATGATTCTGAAGCTATCGAAAATCTTACGCCGGCTGCTCCGCAAAACAGAGAACTTCTCTCCGCTGCGAGAGGAGATCTCTTTCATCGATGATTACCTTGGCATTGAGATTGTCCGCTTTGGTGACAAGCTGCGCTTCCAGAAAGAGATTGATCCGAGCACGCTCGACCGAATGGTGCCGAGCATGATTCTTCAACCAATCATCGAGAACAGCATTAAACACGGATTGTCCAACAAAATAGATGGAGGAACAGTTTGGCTGCGGACTTGGCTGGAGGGTGCGAATCTGTTTATCTCGATTGAGGATAACGGGCTTGGCATCAAAGAAGAAAGACTAGCCGGGCTGTTAGAGGAGGGCCACGGCGTTGGTGTCAATAACGTAAACGAGCGGTTGCGAGTGCTGTTTGGAAGCGGCTACCGGCTCACGGTCAACAGTATGCCAGGCCAGGGAACTAAGACTTTGATTGAGATGCCCGAGCTAGACTCGTACGGCGCTGAAACGGGTCTTGCCATGTTGGCCAAGCAGTAACGATCGCCGCGCATCGAAAGCACTTCAGCTCTGATTGTGAATGGCGTTAAGACCGGCCAGAACTCCGCGCATATAAGACAGGCTTTTCTGCATGCCCGGCATGGGATCTGTTTCTTCGATCTCATATTCAAGGTTGACTGAAGCTCCGTAGCGAAGCTTAGCCAGCTCAAGAAAAGTTTGCGGAAAGGGCAGCTTGCCTTCGCCGACCGCCACTTGACTGGTCTTCACCATAGGGTCGGCCAGATCCTTTACGTGCATATCGAGAAGGCGCGGCCCGGCCTCAGCCATCGCTTTCACAATGTCGGTACCGGTCCGTGACGTGTGGCCGATATCAATGCAGAGGCCGCAACGAGGATCCATCGTTCTGACAACGTTGAGAACACTTCCCGGAGTCGGAAAGTGCTTGTCTTCGGGACCGTGGTTGTGAACTGCAATTTTGATGTCGTACTCTTTCACGAACTTTTCAAGCTTGGGCAAGGTGACTTCTGTAGGAGCACAGACGATCAGGGGAAAGCCGGCACGCTTGGCGTACTCGAATTTGCTGCGGATGTCCGCTTCGTCGTCCTTATCGAAAGCGACATTCCCGCAACCGACGAGGATAATTCCCGCATCGCTAAACTCTTTGCGGGCCGCGTCAATCTCCCCAGGCGTGCTGGTTAGGGCAAGGTGGAAATCCTTCACATTGAGATACGGCGTACGCAGCAGCTTCATCATTGAGATGACTTGTGCGCGAGTGAACTTGCGGAGGGAGTAAGATGCGATCCCGAGCTTGATATCAGCTGGTGGGAGCGGAATCTCCTGCCCGGGTGCCAAAGAACTTGCTCCGAGAGCAATGGTCGCGGTTGATGCCGCAGCCATCCATTGCCGGCGAGAGATTGCCATGATTAGATCGCCTCCAGTTCTTCTTCCAAGAGCTGCTTTTGATAAAGCTCAGAGTAGTAGCCGCCCCGGTGCTGCAATTGCGCGTGCGTACCAGACTCCACAATTCGGCCCTGGCTCAAGACGACTATACAGTCTGCATTTTGAACAGTTGAGACGCGATGAGAGATAAGGACCGTTGTGCGATTGCGCATGACATCAGCTAGAGCGTTCAGAATTCGCTCTTCGGTGACTGTATCAACACTGGAAAGTGCGTCGTCCAGAATCAGGATTCGCGGGTTGCGTAAAATGGCACGGGCAATGGCGGTGCGCTGCTTTTGACCCCCGGAGAGCGTAAGGCCGCGCTCTCCAATCATGGTTTCGAGACCGTTAGGAAATCCTTCGACATCGCTTGCCAGCCCAGCCACTTCCGCGGCCCACCGGATCTGATCCGGCGTCGCATCGGGAACGCCCCAAGCAATGTTTTCGGCCAGCGTAGCACTGAACAAGAACGTTTCTTGCGGAACGAAGCCAATCTGCCGCCGGAGAGCTTCCGGTGAGAACCGGCGTAGGTCAACCCTACCCAGTTCGACAACGCCGCTGGTGGGGTCCATCAATCGCGCAATCAGGTTCACCAGCGTGGTCTTACCGCTACCGGTGTGCCCGACAACCGCAATAGTCTGACCGGAACAAAGTGTGAGATCGATATGAGAGAGTGCTTCACGCGTGCCGAAGCTGACGCTTACATCCCGAAAGCGTATCTCGTCGGAGAACTGCAGCGGGTCAAGTTCGCCTGACTCAGGAGCTGCGACGGTCGGCTTCTCATGCAGGATTTCGTTGATGCGATTCAGCGAGGCGGTCCCGCGCTGCATCAGGTTCACCACCCAGCCGAAAGCAATCATAGGCCAGATCAGAATGCCCATGTAGGTGTTAAACATGACGAAGCTGCCAAGGCTGATTCGATGAGCCATTAGCTGGCGCCCACCGGCCCAGAGCACCAGAAGAAAGGTGACGCCGATCAATGCCTGAAGCAGTGGCATAAACATGCCTTGGATGCGTGCAAGCCCAATGTTTTCGCGAATGTAATCGCGATTCAGGCTCTCGAACTGCGCAACCTCGGCCTGCTCCTGAGCGTACGCCCGCACCACGCGCACCCCCGACAGGTTCTCCTGCACGCGGCTGCTGATATCGGAAAACATCTTCTGGATATGTTCAAAGCGGGCATGGATTTGACGTCCAAACAGGATCACGGCAACAGATACGAATGGTGCCGGGGCTAACGAGATTAACGTCAGAGAAAGATCTGTACGCGCCATAACAGCAACGGCCAGAATCAGCATGACAAACGTTTCGCTCCAGTACATGATGCCCGGGCCCAGCATCATTCGAACTGCATTGAGGTCGTTGGTGCTGCGAGCCATGATGTCGCCCGTTCGATAGCGTGAGAAGAAGTCCTGCGAAAGTTCGACCAGATGCCGAAAGAAGTCATTGCGAAGATCGAATTCGATATCGCGCGAGATGCCGATGATGATCACCCGCATCCAATATTGAAACAGCCCTTTAAGCAGCGAGAGGCCGATCAGCAAGCTGGCAAAAAGCAGGACCGTGCGGATACGAAACCCGTTAGTGAGCGAATCGACGCCGTACTTGATCACAATCGGCAGTGACGCCGCCAGCAGGTCCTTCATCAGCAGCGACCCAATACCGAGTGATAAGCCCCCACGATAGCGAACCAGATAAGGGCGGAGCGTCCCTAGCGATTTGAGCATCTAGGCTCCCATGGCCGTCGCGATTGTTTTAAGCCATTCATAGACAAAGGTTTTCTGGCCTGTGCGCGTGTGCCACCAAGTTGCTGGAGAAAAGAAAGGATCGGGTGCCGGGACCACAATCACGTGAAGAGATGGATTCTGCAAGCGCATCAGCCGGCCAGCCCGCCGCGTGTGATACAGGCTTGTTACCAGGATAATCTGCCGGACCCCACGGGATTTTAGAACCTGACCAATATAGGCGGTTTCGGCCCGCGTGGAACTCTTATCGTGAGGCAGTGGAGTAAAAAGCGAGTTCGGAAAACCCTGACGTCGACCATATTCGATCATGATGTCCGATTCATGACCCAACAGCGTGAGCGGTCCACTTACCAGCACGACAGGAGCATAGCCGGCCTGGCGAAGCTCGCCCGCCTTCACGATGCGGTCGCCATACTCGTCGCCGCCAAGAACCACGATCGCATCTGCCTTCTGCAACGGATCACTTTCGATGAGAAACTGGCCGGCAGCAGTCATAAGCGGGACGCGTACCAGGTAAAGGATGGGAGCAACCAGAATGACTGTAACGAGTAGGGGAAGGCAACCAGCTCGAGCGCGAGACCCGAATGAACGGGATTTTCCGGCCAGGGTTAATCCTCGTGCGAGGTAGGCGAAGAATCTTTACTGCGCGTATCCAGCCGTCCGACGCTCTTCAGCTTCTGGTACATGCGCTCAATCTCGTCCTCGTCGTCGCGGCTCAGCATGCGGACAGGACCAGTCTCGGTGGGCTCAGCGCCGGTTTGCTCTTTAATGTTGTTCCAGGTCCAGTAATCGCGATAGGCCACTCCATCAAAAGTGGCGAGAGTGGAGTGCTTACGCAGCAGCAGCATGAGCCTGGCGATTCGCTCGGGTTCGCCTGGAAAAACCAGGATCTTTCTACGCGAATTGGTCAGCCGCAACCGAAGGATTAGCGGCGAAACGAACCGGCTACGGTTGACTTCGCGAACTTCACGCCAAGCAATAGCCCGCTCGCCTATATTGAACTGGTTATGGCCAACACGGATGGGTGGTCGAAGGGAAAGCCAAAACAGAAGTAGCGCCGTAAGCGTACATAACACTCCAGGAACAAGCGCGTAATGCGCTCGAAATCCACAGGCAACACAGACAACAGAGCCAGCAAGCGCGGCCCAGCCCACTCTCGCGTATGAACGCGAGGGCAGATAGATTTCAACGCTTGGCTCCATAATCATTAGGCTACTCCCAGGTGTCATTGACGTCAATGAATCTTCTCTAGTGCTCGGCTAGTCTCGGCCGGAATCCAGCCGGCCATCTGACATCCCTTACGAATGTAGTCTAATCCGCTTAAAGTCGTAAAGATTGCAGTTAACCCGACCGCCATTCTCTCAAGAAACAGGACAAAGAAATGCGGAAAAGAGAGCTGCAATAGAACCAGCAGGACCAGAATGATTTGAAAGAACGTGCTGAATTTACCGACTCTGGTTGGGCGAAAGCCTTTCAGGCCACGAAGCGTCCTCAGCAGCACTGCACCTCCAACGATAATTAGATCGCGCGCAATTACCAGAACCAGAAGCCAAAATGGAATCGCTCCGATAACCCCCAGTACGACAAAAAGAGTGACTAGCATCGCTTTGTCAGCAAGAGGATCGAGAATCACGCCGGTTTCGCCCTTTGCCCCTAATTTGCGGGCCGCATATCCATCCAGGCCGTCACTGATACCCGCCAGAATCACTATCACCAATACTGTTCGGAACTCTCGCTTGAGGAGATAGAACGCCATTACTGGCGAACCGACTAAGCGGAATGCCGTGATGAGATTAGGAATATAACGGGACACGGGCAGTTCCAGGTCAATGGTAGCGAGTCCAGTCTGTAAACTTGGGAGTTTGTAATTACTGTGCAGACGCCGGGAACACGACTCTGTCTACAATCACAATCTCAGCCTAGCCGTCTAAGCTGTGCCTGGACCGCAGCTCTTACCGATTCGATCCCGGAACAAACACATGGGATGAAGGATGACTATCGAGGAACAGATGGTTGCTAGCGAGCCAGATGAACGAAACAAGGAACACGAGTACAGCAGTCAGGATGGACACCGACTTCCAGCAGATTCGAGGAGTGATATCTTTATAGGCCATCTAGATGATATAGACAAGGAGTTTTATCTCGATGTTACACCTTTGTGGACGAAACCCAAATTGGTCAATATTAGCAGAATAATTTGGATTCCGCCCATAATTACGTAAATCAGTTCGAACGTCTATAACTAAGCCGAACGCCGGAACAGAGCGTGGTAGATCACAAGCACAAGAACAGACCCGATCACCGCGACCAGCAGACTGTAAAGGTTTAGCCCGTTAACGCCCTGAGCGCCAAACATGCTGAACACCCAGCCGCCAACCACTGCCCCAACGACACCAAGTATAATATCTAAGAAAAGGCCTTCACCTCTCTTGTTAACAAGCTTGCTTCCAATGAAGCCAGCAATCAACCCTAAAATCAGCCAAGCAATAAATCCCATAGTAAGTTTCTCCTTCCAATCGTGTGCCGCTTTCGATACGGCATCTCCGCTCCCTATATAGAGACATTAGCGAGTGAACCGTTTCCGACAGATTACGAAGGTGATCCGGGCAGTGAGGCAGCCAAGATGCTTCGGAGTTCCAGTACGTTCGTATGTTGTAATCCGAAGACCCCCGTAGTCTCAGATATAGGAATTGTTGGTTGGGGAGTGACACAGGACTTTATGGAAGAGGGAGAAGTGTTGGAGAGACAGCCGCCGGTCTGGTGGGCGGGATATGTTCCAGCGGCATTGTTAGTCGGCTTTCTGCTTTATCTTTTGGTAACAGTAGGCGGCAGCATACTTATTCCCTTACTGCTGGCTTTCGCGCTTACCTTCATGCTGGAGCCATTAACGGTTCGATTGCAAGCAGGCGGCCGTTCGCGCTCCTCAGCAGTTCTACTTACATTGCTAACAGCGGTTTTAGTGCTGGCCTTGGTTCTGGTATTTTTACTTCCTAGCGTTTACCACCAACTACTCGAATCTGTTAACAAGCTGCCCCTTGCATTACGGGCGGTGGCCGCCAGAGCACAACGATTACTAAGCTACGCACAAGAGCATCTCAGCCCTGAGATGTACGGGCAGCTGCAATCCTCCATCTCGAATTTTGAAAAACAGCCGACAGCACTGGTGTCGCGTATCGGTACCTGGCTCTCGAAGGGCTTACTGGGTCTGGTCAATGTCGGTTCAGCAGCAGTCGGATTGGTGATTGTTCCCTTCTTTGTCTACTATCTTCTGCTCGACTTGGATCGGCTCAAGAACCTTCTGGAGGACCAGATTCCGATCCGCTATCGTGGCGTTGGGGCAAAGCTGTTTGACGAGGTGGGGGAGGTGTTGCGCGGGTATGTGAGAGGACGATTTCTGATCGCGTGCATCATGGCCGCCATTTACAGTACGGGTCTCTTGATTCTGCGCGTGCCACTCTGGGCCGGTATCGGCTTAATTGCCGGTGTTGTCGGAATCATTCCCTATCTCGGCGTCACAAGCGGCTTCATCCTGGCAATGGCTTTTGCAGCGCTAGATCGCGCCGGGGCCGGTCGGCTGATTGGGGTCGCTGTGGTCTTCGCTATTGCTCAAATGACTGAAGATTACGTGCTTACACCTCGAATCATTGGCGGAAAACTCGCTCTACATCCCATGCTGGTGTTTATTGCCTTGATTATTGCCGGTGATCTCTACGGGTTGCTTGGGCTTGTTCTGGCCATTCCCGCGCTTGCGGTCATTAAGGTGTTCGTGAAGTTTTTTGACGAGTTATACCTACGATCCAGCTTTTATCGCGCTCCTGCTGTCTCGCCGTCCGGTCGGATCCGGGAGAGGAGTACCGCTCAGGAAGCAGCAGACTCACTGGTGAGTCCTCACCGCAGTTGATTCCGAGACGGGAAGTTTGAGAACCCCGTGAGCCTTAGTTCAGTGCCCGAGTACGGCCTGACACTGGTTATCAGCTTTCTCGCGGTTGCCGTTTTTACGAAGCCCGGCGGCCTTTTGTGTGTTTTCTGGCGTGTACGTGATACTCCTGGCCTATCAAGGCGACTCTGTCTGATGCTCCAATCGCTGAAACCTACTGGGATGCTGGGCCATGCGCGCCCATCTCTCCGTGCTCTTCTTACCTACGCGTTGAGCTGTCTGACGTTTTGTTTTCGAATGTGGGCGCAAAGCCCGGCAGACGCGATGGCGCTGCAGCAAAGAGGAGATTGGACTGGTGCCGAAAGAGTGTGGCGGCAGCTGACACGCTCGGCTCCTGCAGACTTTCGGTACTGGACAAGCCTTGGCGCCTGCGTTGCGCATCAGAATCGTTTTGAGGAAGCTATTGAGGACTATCGCAAGTCGCTTCAATTGAGCCCGCATGATCCGCAGTCCAACTACAACCTGGGACTCGCGTATTTTAAGACCGGTCAACTGGCGCACGCAATTCAGCCGCTCATTGTGGCAGAAAGTTCGGTTCCGCAAGTTGGAGAGCAAGCTCGGTTGCTGCTCGGGATGAGCTACTACGGAATAGGGCAAGCTGCCAAAGCTGTCCCCTATCTGGAGGACGCTGCCGCCCACGAGCCGGCCAACGCTGCACTACAGCTGACTCTGGCGCGTGCCTACCTGGAAGCGAACGCGTTTGACAAGGCGCAGGAGCAGTTCGTGCGCATGCTCAGGGCCAACCCGGACTCCGCTCAGGTGCATATGCTGCTGGCACAGGCGTACGACGGATTGGGAAAAAGCGAGGAATCTCTTGAGGAGTTTCGACTCGCGGCCAGGGATGGAGGCGCCCGGGGAGCCCACTTCGGCGTCGGCTACTTGTTACTTCGCGACAAGCATTACGAAGAAGCCATCCCCGAATTCCGTCAGGAGCTGGCAATCAATCCGAGGGACTATGCAGCGCTCGGTTACTTGGGTGATTCGCTTCTCAAAGCCGGGCATACGGAGGAGGCTCGCTCTTCTCTTGAAGCTTCGGTGGCGGTGGAAGACAAGCTCTGGATTACCCATTTCGACCTCGGCATTATCGCTGAGGATGCAAAGGATTACCGTGCTGCCATCACTGACCTGGAACGAGCCATTTCTGTTAATCCTAAGCGCCCCGAAGTTCACTATCGCTTGGCGCAGGCGTACGCGGCTGTCGGGCAGACTGCGAAGGCGGAAGCGGAAAGGCGCAAAGTACAGTCGCTTCACGCAGAGCGGAATGACGATCTTGTAATGAAAGTGACCGGGAACCGCTAGTACCTACTCGATTCTAATTAGTTCTGATAGAATCTCCTCCAGCTTTAACGCTACGAAAAGGGGACTTTCTTTTGAGACTGCCACGTGTGCTTCTCTGTCTTTTTGGCTTAGCCTTTGCTTCGGCAACTTGCTGGGCACAGGAAACAGCAACAATGCTCGGCACGGTCACCGATCCGGCTGGGGCGGTAATACCCAATGCAACAGTTACCATCACAAATGCAAACACCAATGCCACCCGGAACTTGGTTACCAACGAAAGTGGATCGTACAATGCGGCCCAGCTACAGATTGGCAGCTACATCCTAGTTGTCGAGGCGCCTGGGTTCAAGAAATACGAGCGCAAAGATATCGCTCTAAATGTAAACGCCACCTTGCGTGAGGATGCTGCGCTCCAGATTGGACAGGCGCAGGAAAGCGTTACGGTTGAGGCGAACGCGATTCAGGTGCAGTCGGACACCAGTGAACAAAGCAATGTCATCAGCGGAACTCAGATTCAGAACTTAGATACAAACGGGCGCAACCCGGTTCAGCTAGCCACGCTGGTTCCCGGTGCAGCAAGCACGGTTTCTGACTTTAATGCGCCAACTGCCCTGGCGAGTAATAATGCCATCAGTTTCAATGGGCAACGGCCGGAGCACAACATCTGGCGGATAGACGGAGGCGAGGCTTACGACCGCGGCGGTGGCGGTGGAATGATCGTAAATCCTTCGCCGGACGCACTGGCTGAGTTTCGCGTGATGACCAGCAACTACAGCGCACAGTTTGGCGCGGCCTCGGGTGGCACCATCAGCATGGCGATTAAGAGTGGCGCAAAAGACTTTCATGCTACCGCCTGGGAGTTCAATCGAAATGATGACTTTGATGCAAAGGATTTCTTTGCCAACCGTAACGGAACCGCAAAGCCGGAATTGCGCTATAACGCTTATGGCTTTAATGTGGGCGGTCCGGTCTTCATTCCGCACGTCTACAATCGCCATAAGGAAAAGACCTTCTTCTTCTACAACATGGAGTGGCGTAAGCTGATTCAGGGAAATCAGATTACCGTAACGGCACTGCCCGGTGCAGAGTTTAATGGCGATTTTCGCGGACTTAGTAGTCCGATTAAAGTCCCGACGACTACTGATCAGAATGCAATAAATGCTTTCAAAGCGGCTAACGTCACTCCCGGTCAGCCTTTTCCAGGGAACAAAATCCCTGCCAGTCTGTTGGATCCGAACGCACAAATATTCCTGAACACCGGAGCATTTCCAAAAGCCAATACGGCTGACGGGCGCTACTCGCAAGCAGCTCCTGTTCCTACCAATCTTCGCGAAGAAATCGTTCGTGTGGATCATCGCTTCAACGACAAATTGTCATTAATGGGGCACCTGATCTGGGATTCGAGCGCGCAGTCCTATGCCACGAGTCTCTGGAGTGGTGATACTTACCCTACGGTGGGCACGCTCCTATCCGCGCCGTCTTACAGCACCGTGATCAATCTCACTTACAGCATCAGCCCGACGGTTGTGAACGAGATCAGTTATAACTTCAACGGAAATAAGTTACATCTCACTCCAACCGGCAACTACCAACGGCCAGCTGGCTTCAATGTGCCTGAGTATTTCCCAGCAAACAACCTGAACCGGCTACCAGTGATCAACTTAGGCAGCCCTTACAGTGTGAACTACGACACCGGTTCCTGGCCCTGGAACAACGTTTATGGCGCGAACGGGATTGGCGACAATCTATCGATCTCCAAAGGGAATCACAACCTGCAATTTGGGGGTTCCTACCTCCGAAGTTACAAGCAGCAGGACATCTTTGGTAATACCAACGGCAATTTCACCTTTGATGGAAGCGCGACCGGAAATTCTTTTGCAGACTTTCTTCTTGGTTATGCACATAGTTACTCCGAAGTTGCGTTACAAGACGCGGTCAACATCCGCTTCAACCAGTTTGCCGCCTATGCGATTGATAACTGGCGAGTGAACAATAGGCTGACGCTGAATCTTGGTCTGCGATGGGAAGGCATCCCACATGCCTACGATGTCAACGGACGTCTCTCAAACTTCTATCCTGGGCAATACAACCGGGCTAATCAGCCAAGTTTTAATTCGGATGGAAGCCTCAATCAAACTGGGCCTGGTTTTGCAACCGTACCGGGCATCGCTCTTTCGAGTACCCCGTTCTATTTAAACGGCGTTGGATTAGCGGGCAAGAATGGGACTCCGAATGGTCTGGTAGACAACCATTGGAACAACTGGGGTCCGCGTGTCGGATTTGCTTACGATGTGTTCGGGAATCAGAGAACAGTGATACGCGGCGGCGTAGGCCTTTTCTACGAGCGTATTCAGGGTAACGATGTCTACAATATGGGTCCCAACCCACCATTCTCCATTGACCCAAGCGCGAATAATGTGTACTTCTCAAACCCGAAGCAGAGCGACCAGACTGGAAGTGTGGCCACGCAGCCGTTCTTTCCTTCTAACTTCACTGCTCTCAATCGTGGCAGCTATAAAGACCCAACCGCGGCACAGTTTAGTTTCGGGATACAACATCAACTTTTTGAAGCGGCTGTTCTGAACGTTTCTTACGTTGGATCAGCAGACTATCATCAGCCGGAACAGCTGAACATCAATACCCTTCCCTTGAACAGCCCTGCGCGACTGGCAGTGTGCGGTGGAAACTGCATCTCTGGCGCGACGAACCAGGATCCGAATCCGTTCAGAATCTACCCGGGATTCGGCAACATCACCATGACCCAGGCATCCAGTAACTCCAATTACAACTCGCTTCAGATCAGTCTTAACTGGCGTAACTCGCACGGCCTTAGTTTGCAAGGCGCTTACACCTATTCGCATGAAATTGACTCGGTATCCGGTGATCTGACGGGTATCTCCAATCCGTTTGACCGTAACTACGATCGTGCCAGCGGCAATTACGATCGCCGCCATATCGCGATTTTCAGCTACGTATACGATCTTCCCTTCTTTGCACATTCAAAGGGATTTTTACGAACAGCGGTGGGTGGCTGGACTGTTTCGGGCATCACGATGGTTGAAACGGGCACTCCGCTGACTCCTTTAGCAGGGAAAGACAATCTTGGACTCGGCGGTGGCACAACGAGCCGTCCCGACGTAGTCGGAAATCTGACCTATCCGCAAAATGTAGACCAGTGGTTCAGTACCTCTGCATATTCTGCACCGCTTCCGCTTCAGTTCGGCACCGCGGGCCGAAACTCGATCACCGGTCCTGGCCGGGCAAACTGGAACGTGGCATTGTTCAAATCGTTCGCCCTTCACATTCGTGAAGGATCTCGCTTTGAGTTCCGGGCTGAAACCTACAACACGTTTAATCACACTCAGTTTCACGATGTGAACACGACGTTGACGGACGGTAACTTCGGGAAGGTGACGGATACCTACGACCCTCGCGTGATGCAGCTTGGCGCTAAGCTTTTCTTCTAAATCTGACGCTAGGCGGTAAAGGCCGGGGTCTCGCTTCTGTTAGGCAGTTGCGAGACCCCGGCCCTTTTTCTTGAACTTTGGTGGCTTATCAGGCGGACGGTTTGTTCTGTGCTTCTGAAGTGGACAGGTGACCCTGATCCTGAAGTGGACAGCCTGAAAAGGACACGGAAAGGTCAGCTGCTCACTCTGTCGTCTTCAGCTTTCTGGAACCGGACTTGCCTCAGCAGCAAATCGATTACATTTCGCAGCCGCAAATCTCCAATCAGCCTCGAAATTTCCACGGAAGATGGTTAGTATTCGGGGTTCGCCGAACTCGTACTAAACTGGTCGTATATCGCAATGGGCTGGAAAACAAGC
>CAXTWQ010000065.1:13787-19757 GCA_964248065.1 uncultured Bryobacteraceae bacterium
CCTCCTACTTTAGCCGACCTACCTTCAGGTCAGCGGTGCATCATCGATCGACTCGACCTGCCGGAAGACTTGGCTCGGCGTCTGATGGAACTTGGGTTTCTGCCCGGGAATGAAGTCGTTCCAGCTATGCGGGCTCCGGGGGGAGGTCCACGTGTATTTCGTGTTGACGGCTCAGAAGTGGCACTGCGGGACGATACGGCAGCAAAGCTCTATCTTCGGCGCGACCCGGAATCAGATTTAGTGGTTTTGTCCTAAGGCAATTGTATGAGCAGATGCCACAATCCTTCTTCCCGCACTAGCCTGCTGCCCGACCCGACCATTGCCCCGCCCCGGCCTGCAGGCACGCGAGACATCATTGTCGCCATTGTTGGGCCCCCAAATGCCGGGAAATCAACTCTCTTTAACCGTCTCACCGGTCTTCACCAGAAAGTAGCCAATTTTCCTGGCGTCACCGTAGAGCAGCGTACCGGACGCGCAAAGCTGAAGGGCGAGCAGGAAGTTTTCTTAGTTGACCTGCCCGGCGTCTATAGTTTGCACCCACGCGCTGAAGATGAACAAGTTACACACGATGTCCTCAAGGGGCAGCGGCCGGAGTTTCCCAAACCTGATGCCGTCATCCTTATACTCGATTCGACCAACCTGGGACGGCATCTTGTCTTAGCTGCTCCGATTCTGAGTCTCGGGCTGCCCACGCTGATTCTTCTGAACATGGCAGACGATCTTGCTTTGCGTGGAGGTAAAGTTGACGTCGGCGCTTTGTCTTCCGAACTGGGTTGCCCGGTTGCTCTGATCAGTGCTGCCAAAGGCACTGGACTCGATCGCATCCAGCAATTTCTGCTTGGCACCGCCGCACGCTTAAACGCGCCACCGGCCAGAATCGAGTTGCCCGTTTTGCAGGACGTTCCAAAGTGTCGGCAGTGGGCGGCTGCCGTCGGCACTCGGGCCTCTTACAAGGCGCCTGCGCCGCCATTGTGGACCCGTCGCCTGGATGCTGTTTTTCTCCATCCGGTTGCGGGGCCTCTGATCTTCATAGCCGTTGTAGTTGCAGTTTTCCAAAGCATCTTTTCGTGGGCGCAACCGATTATGGACGGCCTGCAGTGGACAGTTCTCTGGTCAGGTCATTGGATGAAGTCGGTGCTGCCTGACTCGCCCTGGCGATCGCTGCTGATCGATGGCGTTTGGAGCGGCGTCGGCTCGGTATTGGTATTCCTTCCCCAGATCCTGCTCTTGTTCTTCTTTATCGGCGTTCTGGAAGATTCCGGGTATATGGCGCGTGCGGCGCTCATTGCTGATCGGACGATGGCTAAGTTTGGGCTACAGGGAAAGTCGTTTATCCCGCTGCTGTCAGCTTATGCTTGCGCGGTGCCCGCGATCATGTCCACCCGCGTCATCGAGAATAAGCGCGATCGCATGGCAACCATCATGATTGCGCCGCTGATGACGTGCTCGGCGCGCCTTCCGGTCTACACCTTGATTATTGCTGCTTTCGTGCCAAACTTACCCATCTTGCGTGGAGTGCTGTCCCTGCCGGTAGCAGCCATGCTCGGAATGTATTTGCTCGGATTTATGGCAGCAGTCCTGATTGCACGATTGTTGAAATCAACGGTGCTGCAGAGCAAGCAGACGTCGTTCATGATGGAGATGCCGCCGTATCGCTGGCCCACCTGGCACTCTCTCAGCCTCCGTTTGCTCGACCGCGCGAAGGTGTTTCTGCACCGTGCCGGAACCGTTATTCTTGCTGTTGCGGTCGTGCTCTGGGTTTTGGCGCACTTGCCGCTGCATGGCGGCAAAGCTCCCGATCTGGAACATAGTTTCGCAGGCATGGTCGGCAAAGCAATTGAGCCGTTGATCAAGCCGCTTGGCTTCGATTGGAAAATTGGCATCGGTCTGATAACGTCGCTAGCCGCTCGCGAGGTCATTGTCGGAACCCTTGGCACTATTTATGGCATCGAAGGAGATGAGCAGTCCAGTAACTGGTCAACCGGTTTGCAACACGCGATCCGGCACGATCTAAGCGCCGCTGGTGCGGTAGCGCTGCTGGTGTTTTTCGCTTTTGCCATGCAGTGTTTCTCGACTCTGGCTGTAGTAAAACGGGAAACCGGCAGCTGGAAGTGGCCGGCATTTCAGTTCTCCTACATGCTGGTGTTGGCGTACTCTGGATCGTGGGCTTCTTTCCACCTTGTTAACTTCCTTTTGAGATAGCTTTTCTTCCTGCAATGAACGACATTTTGAACGTAGTGATTCTCGGCTCTGGCTGTGCCGGGAACACTGCCGCAATCTATACAGCCCGGGCCAATCTTGCACCTCTGGTGATGGAAGGACATGAGCCCGGTGGACAGCACTCCATTACCACTGAAGTAGAAAACTTTCCTGGTTTTCCGGAAGGCGTAATGGGTCCGGGCTTGGTCCAGAACATGAAAGATCAGGCTCAGCGATTTGGTGCCATCTACCGTCACGGACGCGTGATGCATGCCGATCTGAGTGCTGCGCCTTTCACTCTTACGCTTGAGGATGGAGAAACTTTCCAAACGCGAACATTGATCATCGCCACTGGTGCTTCGGCCCGCTGGCTTGGTCTACCGAATGAACTCAAGCTGATCGGCCACGGTGTCAGTTCCTGCGCCACCTGTGATGGATTCTTCTTCAAAGGCAAAAAGATCATGGTGATCGGCGGCGGAGATTCAGCCATGGAGGAAGCCAACTTCCTGAGCCGGTTCGGTAGTGAAGTTGCCTTGGTCCACCGCAAAGATTCATTCCGGGCATCAAGGATCATGGTTCAGCGTGCCATGGACAATCCAAAAATTGAACTGGTTACCAACACCGTTGTTGAGGATGTTTACGATATCGAAAAGGGCGAAGTAACTGGGGTGAAGCTGCGTAACCTGAAAACGCACGAAATATACGATCGTCCCGTCGATGGCTTTTTCGTAGCCATTGGTCATATTCCGAACACTAAACCCTTTGTTGGACAGCTAGATTTGGACGCGGATGGCTATGTGGTTTCACACGGTGGCGCCCGGACCAACATCAAAGGTGTTTTTCATGCGGGTGATGTGCAGGACCGGATCTATCGTCAAGCGATTACGGCATCGGGAGCCGGATGTATGGCTGCAATCGAGGCTGAGCGGTACTTGGAAGAAGAGGGACACTAGCCCTTACTGGATAGGACTAAGGTCGTTTGTCGAGTGTGCTTAAGAGTGGTACAAAGTATTCATGAGTATTTCGCTGAGCTTTAGAACTGAAGAGAGCACGCAGGAAGATCTTGATCGGCTCGCTTCTTCTCTCAATCGGTCGCGCAATTGGATCATCAATGAAGCGATTGCGGCTCACCTGGCTACACACCGTTGGCAAATCGAACAGATTGATAAAGGTATGGAAGACGTCCGGGCTGGCCGTACTATGTCAACTGACGAGTTAAAGCAGCGCATTGCCAGCAAGTCGCAAACACCTAAGTGAGGCTGCGCTGGTCTGAGACGGCGGGCAATCAGCTGGAGGAGATTTTCGAGTACCTCGCTGCTGCCGGTTCTGCCCGCCCGGAGCAGGCGATTGGCGAAATCGTAGAGGCTGCCGAACAGCTAACGCTACACCCGAGGATGGGTCATCCCGGTCGGCGCAACGGTACGCGTGAACTCACTCATCGGCCTTACATCATCGTTTACGAAGTCGTTAGCGATGTGGTGAACATTGCCAGTGTCTTTCATGGCAGTCGCCATCGTGAGACTTAGTCTTAAATCTCCCAACAAAACTAAACGCTCAGCCCTCCTCTAGGGTCTTAGATTGTGAAGAATCGCTTTCCATATGGGGCAGCTGGCACAATCGATGACTTGGGAGGGAGCAGAGGCGTCTCGGGGCGAGGCGGTTCCAACTCGCCAAGAGCAGTTCGCGGCGTTGGTTCACCGCCAGAGTTCCCTCGTATTTCGAATTGCGTTTGCCGTACTGCGAAACACGCACGACGCAGAGGATGCAGTGCAGGAGACTTTTCTTAAAGTCTATCGTCAAGGTAAGTTCGAACAGATCGAGGATGAGCGGGCTTACCTGGCGCGAGCTACCTGGCGGATTGCGGCAACTCGCCGCAGCCGGCAATCGAGTTCGTCTGAAATGCCAGAGCAGGTATCAGCGGAACCAAATCCTGAACAAGCGTCAGCCTTCGCGGATTGGGATGCGCATGTGCGCCTGTTGATCGATTCACTTCCCGCCGAGCTGCGCGATCCTTTATTGCTTTCGGCAATCGAAGAGTTTAGTTCGCATGAGATCGCAGCCGCATTGGGCATTCCGGAAGGTACTGTGCGAAATCGATTGTTCCGGGCGCGGCAGATGGTCAAACAGAAGATGGCTTCGCTGAAGGTGCGCGATGGAAGATAGGCGAATGAGCGAGTTGAATGACTTACTGGATCGTGCGCTGGCTGCGTCTCGGCCGCAAGTTCCCTTAGAACTCAACGTACGAGTCCTGGAATCCATAGCGCGCGCCGAGTCCACGCGTAAGCGACGGCGCACATTTGTTTTCGGAATCGCCGCTCTGGCTGCGTCGATAGCTGTCTTCGTTCTTCAGCCGCGCCCGGAGCCGCCCAAGCCAGCCAGTGCAGCTCTAGCATTCATTGCTCCTCCTGGCGCAGTACAAGTGCCTTCCCGTCAGCTTAGGCTTGGCAGAGTTCTGCATCGGAAAAAAAGCAGCGCGAAACAGAGGTTGTATAAAGCCAATGTGTTCCCTTCTCCATCGCCTCTAACTGGGGAGGAACGCGCGCTCTTACGGTTCGTCGAGCAGTCACCGGAAGCGGCAGAAAAGGCGTTCGCAGAACTGCATCAGCAGGAGGCGCAGCCTTTGCGTATAGAAGCTTTGAGAATTATTCCGTTAGCTGATGAACAGCCTGATTCAGGAGAGAGACCGTGAAGAGAAATCTGTTGTTGATTGCACTATGTGCTGCTTTCGCCGTTGTTGGTCGTGCTGACGAGCCGCCAGCCCCCAGCAAGTTTTATCATTTGCATTTTGTTTTGCAGGAGGTTGACGGAAACAAAGTCTTGAACAGTCGAGAGTATGACGGAACGGCAACTACTGAGCAGCCCTCGCACTGTATGTTTCGAACAGATTCTAATTTGCCAACACCAAGCGGAATGTTATCGCTTGGGGTGAGAATCGATGCAAGCCGATTGCAGGAGCGCTCCTATGGTTTGTTTCTGCAAGTCAACGCTAATATCACCAGTGTTCCTGAACAGCCGCAGCTTGGTATCAGCTCCAGTTCGAACGATCGTTCTATCGTCCGCACCAATCAGTGGGACTCAATGCTCGTCATTCCCTTGAGAAAGCCGAGTATCATATTCTCGTCCGATGATGTCACCAGCAAGCACAAGATGCAGCTGGTCCTAACGGCTACTCCGATCAACTGATTGTTACGATGAAGGCGTGAACAAGTTTGGTGAAACCGTACGCCTTCTCCGCTCGGTCAAGCCACACCATGCCACAACGTTTGCACGCACCGTTGTTCCGGAAGTTGTTCGACCGGCTCGAATCATCTGGAACCAAGCTATCGGAGCGCTGTTCCTGATTCTGGCAGTTCCGGCCGTGATGAAGGTTCTCCAGATTCTGCGTGGGCCCAAGCCTGACGAGCAAGGGACGTTTGCGCTGATGCTCTCGGTTGTGTTCGCCACGATTATGATTGGCTTCGGCCTTGGCTCATTGCTACGGGCTCGCCGGATCGCCGCCAGCGCACTAAAGTCTAGAACCTCGTGAAGGTATCGCGGCATTGAACGCTGGCACCATCTGATTTTCTTCCGCTTGCCCTCAAGGTCGTAGACGCTCAAACGTTGTTCGCCAATCGTAAGCGGAAGCATGAGAAGCGCAACTTACAAAGGCTATCTCTGCACAGACAAGTGCAGCTACTCTGTGGGTGCAACGACCAGCGACTTGTTTCAACCAGCCATGCTCACCATCGATTAGAAGCCGGTCCAGCGATCTAGATCTGGTACCTGCAAACC
>CAXTWQ010000065.1:19767-27488 GCA_964248065.1 uncultured Bryobacteraceae bacterium
TGATCGAGCAATCTGCCGACGATGTAATTCACCATGTCGTCAATTGATTTCGGGTTGTTATAGAAGGCCGGCACGGGCGGGAAAATTATCGCACCCATGCGAGTCAGAGCGAGCATGTTCTCCAAATGGATTTCACTGAGCGGACTCTCCCTGGCGAGCAGCACCAATTTCCGGCGTTCCTTCAGGATCACGTCAGCTGCGCGAGTGACCAGGGTGTCGCTATAACCAATACGGATTGCCGCCAAAGTTTTCATGCTGCAAGGCGCGACGATCATGCCGTCAGTATGGAATGATCCGCTTGAAATGCAAGCAGCCTGATTGTCTCCATTATGTACGGAGGAAGCCATCGCCTCGACATCGCTCAAACTGTAAGGGGTCTCATGCGCGATAGTCGTTTTCGCCCACCGGCTCATCACCAGATGAGTCTCCACCGAAGCCGCCCTTAGCGCCTGCAAGGTACGGACGCCGAAGATGGCACCGGATGCTCCGGTAATTCCAATTACAATTCTCATTCCAACTCTAAGGATGCCTGTGCCCAGGAAACAGCTCTTCTTTCAGCTACTCGAGCGGACATGTCACCTCAATCTTCAGGCCTTTGCCAGGGGTGCTTTCGAGTTTCAATCGACCGCCGCACCCTCGGGCTCTGGTTTCCATTCCGGCTAACCCGAGACCGGCGCCCGCTCGACGATTCGTCAAGTCCAGCCCTTGCCCGTCATCATCTACGTTCAGAGTCACCCTGCCTGCTTTGGTAGAGAGACGCATTGCCACCGCAGTCGCCCTGGCATGCCGCGCAATGTTGGTCAAAGCTTCCTGCGCGATTCGGTAGAGGTTGGTCTCGGTCGTATCGCGCATCCGTCGCCGGCTCTCCCCTTCGCTGCGATAAGAAACCTGAATGCCAGTCCTATCAGAGAAGCTTTGCGACAGAGCTTGCAGGGCTGGATCCAACCCAAAGTCATCCAGGACGGTCGGGCGCAACAGCTGCGACATCTCACGAACATCTTGTATCGCCCGATCCACCAGCGCCATGCAGTCTTCCACGCGTGCTCGGTCTTCGCTTCCTCGCATGGCGGACAGGTTCGCTTTAATGGCGGTCATTGCCTGCCCTAATTCGTCATGAAGCTCGTGGCTGAATCGGCGCGCGGTTTCTTCCTGTGTTTCCAAAAATTGATATTGCAGCCGGGAGAGATCACTCGCTTGCTGCTGCAGAGTGGAAAAGAGGCCGGCTGTGGAACGCACCGCCCAACTAGCCGAGGCGAGTGATAACCCAATGCAAGCGGCAAACAGCCAGGCTGTCCAGCGCAAAAGGCCGTGGCTCTCTGCATACAGGCTTTGTCGAAGATTCTCGGCTCGTTGGTACGCAGAATCTAACGCCACACTCATCTGCTGACGCGCTTCTGCCAGCTGTTCGAGAATCTCTTCTCTTCTTACAACGTCGCTTCTTCGTGCCAGCCGCATCCAGCGATCATTCAGCCTGATCTGCTGTTGTTGGATATTGTCGATTGCTTTCCTAGCTGCTACCTGTTCCTTCGAGAACGTCTGGGCATCTCTATCGATTTCGCGCGCGGTGCGAACTGCAACCAGCACGGCGACCAGCAGCAGGATCGCAGCTAGACCCAGGCCAAGTAGGAGGAAGCGCTGTAGAGTACCTCGATTGATTGCGTCATAAGATCGCACGATACTGATTCTTTCATTAAGGTTTGTCTCGCGCTATCCCGCAAATTCGGGATACAAAACCATGTCTTACGGGCATGGCGTCCGGGCAGGAACTGAACGAAAGTAGAGTTGTGCGCGGCATGCCCACGGCAGGACAACTTGGTCAAATCAAAAATAATTATTAACTATCAACCGGGTTGCCCTTTGCCGAACAAGACTTCCGCCACAAACCTGAAGGAGAATGAAACTATGAATTCCGTACTGAAATCGATGATCCTGACAGCAGTAGCTGTTCCTTTCCTGGTAGCTGCTCCGCATGCAGTCAAAGCGGGCCAGGACACAACCACCACTGAAACCAAGACCGTGACTAAGCCGAAGCATGGCAAGAAGCACGTTACCAAAACTAAGGATGTGGACAAAACGGGAAGCTCTTCCTCCACCACGTCTTCAACCTCAACCTCTCAGAAGTAAGTACTGGTTGAAATCCGTCTTTTCTGGTTCAGGGTAGCAAGCCGAGGCGATACTACCCTGAATACTTTTGTTTCATTAGCATTGACAATCTGTGGCCTGACTAATAGACTCCTTGTATTCCCCGCTGAACTGATTTTCAAGTTACCTCGTTGTGACGATCTGCCCACGTCGCTGACAAAGCTCATCTAACGAGGTGTTTCTATGGTCTCGCGGCGTCTATCAAGTCGCGTCCGTTCGTTTTCTTTCTGCGTTTGTCTGGCCTTAAACCTGACGGTAGTCGGGATTCTTGCGCCGCCACTTTGTCTTTACGCGCAGAATACTTCTTCCGGAACCATTGCAGGCCAAGTTACTGATGCGCAGGGGGCGGCAATTGCTGGTGCCGATCTAAGGCTGGTGGATCGCGCGACGAACACGCCGAGAACATTTACCAGCAACGACTCTGGCCGGTACAGCATTTTCAATCTGAATCCTGGCATTTACGATCTCACTGTTAGCAAGCCTGGATTTGCCGAAACTCGCTTTCCGAATCAGACTGTAGACGTTGGCTTGGTATTAACCCTGAACGCATCGCTTCAGCTAGGAAACACCTCAACCACAGTTGAGGTCTCGGCAGAAGTAGGCGCCGACTTGCAGACCACTAATGCAACTGTCGGCTCGACTATCTCGGGCGTGCAGCTTGAGAACCTTCCAAATTTGGGGCGCGATGCAAACGCTCTTTTTACGCTGCAGCCGGGAGTAGCCCCGGGAGGCAATGTCGCAGGCACTGTGTCCGATCAAAACGGCTTCCAACTTGATGGCGGTAATAACTCGAGCGACATGGATGGTAGTCAATCGGTTTACACGCTTACTAGTGGAACGATTAACGGCGGTTCAACCGGCGGTACACCTTCCGGAGTAATTCCCACACCGATCGAAACGATAGAAGAGTTCAAAGTTGCGACTGCGAACCAAACGGCTGATTTTAACGGCTCCGGCGGCGGACAGGTTCAGATGGTGACCAAGCGCGGAACAAGCCAATTCCATGGTTCTGTTTACGAGTATTTTCTTAGCACTTACTTTGGAGCTAATTTATGGAAAAACAACCACACGCCTTCCGGTAGCCTGCCGTACACACCTCTGCCCAAAACACACCAGAATCGGTACGGCGCTTCGCTCGGCGGCCCGTTGGGTCCATCGTTTCTCGGAGGCAAGACATTCTTCTTCTTCAACTATGAAGGACGACGATTTCCGCAATCAGTAACCGCCGAACGCACGGTTCCGACGGCTTTGTTGAAAGCGGGAGTGATTCAACTGCCCACGACGGGTGGAGTTTACCAGGCGTTCAACTTGAATCCGTTCCCGGTGACGGTTGGCGGGCGAACTTATGCATCAGCAGTTTGCCCCGCCGGTTCCTGCGATCCACGCCGCATCGGTCTGAATCCGATTGTCAATCAAATCTGGAAGTTCATGCCCAATCCGAATGACCCGCAATCCGGCGATGGCTACAACACGCAGGGATATCAGTTCAGCGTAGGGATTCCCCAAGTCTCAGATAATTACACGGCACGCGTCGATCACGATTTCGGCCAGAATTGGCATCTGATGACCAGCTATCGCTACTACAAATTTAATCAGAATACGACCAACCAGACCGACATCGGTGGACTTCTTGGGGGCAGCTTGGGACAGGGTGTGGCGACTGCGCCGCGCGACCAGAAACCGAGTTACTGGGTGGCTGGGCTGACGACCACTATCACTCCAACGCTGACCAACGACTTCCATTGGAGTTATCTCCGCAATTACTGGGAGTGGGGCACCGACGGAGCGCCTCCTCAGCTTCCAGGCTTGGGCGGTGCGGTTGAGATCGGTGGTGAATCGGCTGGCTTGAATGCCTTGATTCCATACAACGTAAACTCACAGAACGTTCGCCAGCGATTCTGGGACGGACAGGACAATCAGTTCCGTGACGACCTCAGTTGGGTCAAGGGCAATCACCTGCTCCAGTTTGGCGGATCTTATCAGCACAACTTCAACTATCACCAGCGGGATGACAACGGTGCCGGTATTTTCAACAACACCGTTTATCAAGTTGGAGGCGCAACGGGCGGAATAAACTTTGCTAACGCTTACATACCTTCAAATCTCCCCGCCAACCAGGTCGCAAATTGGAATAACTACTACACAGAAGTGCTCGGCATTGTAAGCCAGCCGCAGGTTTTATACACTCGGTCGGGAACTAACTTGAACCTGCAGCCGCTGGGAACTAATCTGTTC
The DNA here is from genome assembly GCA_964248065.1 of uncultured Bryobacteraceae bacterium. Taxonomy (GTDB): domain Bacteria; phylum Acidobacteriota; class Terriglobia; order Bryobacterales; family Bryobacteraceae; genus Bog-105. Next base: position 24,145 of record CAXTWQ010000065.1, read on the forward strand.
GATCAAGTTACTATTCCTTACTACAACGTGTACTTCAGCGATACCTGGCGTGCCCGGCGCGATTTTACGTTGACTTACGGCCTCGGCTATCAGATCGAGATGCCGCCCACAGAACGCAATGGGAAACAAGTGATTCTTGTTGACCAATCAGGGCACCAGGTTGGTGCGCAGCAGTATCTGGACGCGAAGAAGGCTGCTGCACTGCAAGGGCAGGTTTATAACCCGAATCTTGGGTTTGCAACCATCCATAACGTCGCAAGTAAGCCAAGCTATCCTTACGATCCTTTCTATGGCGGCTTTAGTCCGCGTCTGGCAGCGGCGTGGAACCCTACTTACTCTGACGGCATCCTGGGTGCTATCTTCGGTGGCAATCGCACCGTGATTCGTGGAGGCTGGAGCCGGATCTTCGGAAGGTTGAATGGTGTTGCACAGGTACTGAATCCGCTACTCGGCGCAGCTTATGCTCAGCCGGTCTCATGTATTGGAGCTAACATTTCCGGGCAGTGCCTCGGTTCCGGCGGCGTTGACGCTACCACGGCTTTCCGCATCGGAACTGATGGCCTGTCTGCTCCTCTTCCAAGCGTGAGTGCGACATTGCCGCAACCGTACTATCCGGGGCAAAACGGGAATGCTGCTGCGGGCGACTCTACTGTGCTTGACCGCAAGTTTCGCCCCGACCGTTCTGACGTTTTCGATTTCACTATTCAACGGCAGATCTCGAATCGGGTATCAATCGAGGCCGGCTATATCGGACGCATCATCAAGAACGAGTTTCAATTAATCAATTTAGATGCCGTTCCCACCATGATGACGCTGAACGGCCAGTCGTACGCCAATGCATTTGCCAACCTGTATACAGCACTGAATGGAAAGCAAACTCCCAGTATGCAGCCGTTTGTCGAAGCAGCACTCGGCGGTGCCACTTCTCCATATTGCAAAGGTTTTGGTTCGTGCACTGCGGCTTTGGCAAGTAAACAAAGAACACAGATTACTGGAACTCAGGCCTACAGTGTTTGGACTGCAATGTCCAAAGCGGCGGGCAGTTGGACACTGGGTCGTACGCTGCCAGATTCGGCTCCGGCGCAGACTTCGTCTCTTTACGAGACAACCAGTCTTGGTTACGGCAACTACAACGCTGCGTTTCTCGCCGTAACGATGAAGAACTGGCACGATGTTACCTTGCGCTCAAACCTGACCTTAAGCCGCGCTCTAGGCACCGTAGGTTTGTCGCAATCAACCAGTTCAACTACTGTTCTTAATCCGTGGGACCTGCACTCGATGTATGGTCCGCAGCCCTTTGACTTTCCAGTGGTTTACAACCTGAGCATTGTGTATGCGCCGAAGGTTTTCAACGACAAGAAGCTGCTGCACACACTGCTTGGCGATTGGAATTTCGCTCCACTGTTTACTGCTCAGAGCGGCGCGCCTCTGGAAGTCAACATCAGCGGCGGTGGCACTTCCGACTGTCAATCTTTCGGAGAGTCGAATTGCAGTTCAATCAGTACCTACGAGAATGCTGTTTTCACAACCCCGTATACCGGCGGCAACTCGGCCCATCAGAACGTCACCAGTACCACGACGGTCGCATCGGCTGGCAACGCTGCCAAGGGCGGATCAGGCCTGAACCTATTTGCAGATCCGAATGCTGTATACAACCAACTAGGTCGCCTGGTGCTCGGCATCAACGGCAACGGTGGCGGAGCGGGCGTTCTGCGGAATCTGCCTACCTGGAATCTTGACCTGCAAGTAAGCAAGGAGTTCACAATTCCTATACGCGAAGGTTTGGGAGTGACTTTTAATGCCCAATTCAGCAATATCCTGAATCACTTCCAGCCGGCATTTACTTCTGGAAGCACTACGAACGGAAGCACTACGTACATGAACATAGATAATCCTCAAAACTTTGGAGTACTAACTCAGCAAGGTAACTCCCCACGGCAGATTGAGTTAGGATTACGTATTCATTTCTGAGTCAGCCCCGTAGAGGGCAAGGCTTACCTGTCCTGGCCCTCAACCGCCGAGCTTGGCTTAGGCAAGTGCCGTGGCCGCTGGTTTTAGTTCAACCTTGATCCAACCTGGTTCCCGCTTGTCAAACGCTTTGTAAGCATCTATAGCGCTCATCACCGGCTCAATCTGAGTAAGCACTTTCTCAGGGCTAATACTTCGGCTTATGGCCATATTGACCAGCTTCGGCACATATTTTCGATGATTGCAGTTACCCATATTGATACTTAGATTGCGGTTCATCGCCATGCCAATTGGAAACGACTTGGCTGTCATTGGATAGACGCCAATAATCGACAGAGTCCCCGCCTTGGCGAGTGAAGAGACAGCCCATTCGAGCACCTGAGATGGCGCATCGCCTGGGACCCAGTTGCCATTCTTAGGATTGGTCTTCGGAGCAATCTCGGCCAGTTCTTTCTTGTATTCGCTTGCCTTAGCATCAGCCTCTTTGGAAGCCGGGCCATGGTGCGCCCGCTGCGCATCGACGCCTACTGCATCAATAACTCGATCAACGCCCACCCCGCCTGTCAGCTCGTGAAGAGTCAGCACTGGATGTTCCACCTCGAAGTTAATGACCTCAGCCCCTTGTGCCCGAGCCATCTCCAGGCGGGACGGAATGTGGTCAATGGCAAAGACACGCCCTGCGTCCATCAGCAGCGCACTGGCAATTGCAAATTGACCTACCGGTCCACAGCCAAACACGGCTACTGTATCGCCGGGTTTTATGTTTGCGATGTCCGCACCAAAGTATCCGGTAGCGAAGATATCTGAGATGAGAATAGCTTGATCGTCACTTACCTCGGGCGGCAACTTAGTAAGTCCGACGTTGGCGAACGGAACGCGGGCATACTCGGCCTGCAGGCCATTAAAGCTGCCGGTCTCTGCAGGACCGCCAAAGAACGCAGTGCCAGCCTGCTTACCGGCCGGGTTCGCGTTGTCGCACTGCGCGTAGTAGATGGCGCGACAGTAAGAACAGTACCCGCAAGCGATGGTGGAGGAGATAACGACACGGTCTCCTGCTCTCAGATTACGAGCATTTTTCCCCACTTCCTGCACAATCCCAACACCCTCGTGACCCAGAATAGTACCGGGCTTCATGCCCGTGAACGTACCGCGAACCATGTGCAGATCGGTCCCGCAAATGGCACTGGCAGTTAGTCGCACTATGGCATCGTTCGGCTCCTGAATCTTCGGCTCTTTCACGTCGTCTAAGCGAATATCTCCGACGCCATGGAATACAACAGCTTTCATTAGTCTCTCCGCCGGTGAGACGTTTGCTGCCGAAGAAACCAAGACCCGGTATAACCGCTAGTCGAGAAGAGACAAGGGCGAATCAGTAT
>CAXTWQ010000065.1:27498-28709 GCA_964248065.1 uncultured Bryobacteraceae bacterium
GATCAGGGCGCTTATCGGGCCGCCAGCGCAGGATCTTCGTGCCATGACGAAAACGCCCGCCCGAGAAGTGATCGTACTGAACTTCTACGACCAGTCGCGGTGCCAACGGCTTCCACTCGGTGCTGCGCTCAGTGCTCCAGCGGCTGGGGCCACCCGGCTTTGCACCACTGAAGCCGGGCTCCTCGATGAGTTGCTCCAATTGTTCTGTCAATTGAGCCTTCTTATCCCGGGCCAAGCCTGATGTGAAGCCAACGTGGTGAAGAAGCCCGTCCTCGCCATACAAACCGAGCAGCAGAGAGCCCACAGTCTCCGCACCGGTTCCGTAACGGAAGCCGCCGACCACGCAATCGGCTGTACGAAGATTTTTGATCTTCAGCATGGACCTGCGCGCTCCTGCGTCATACGGAAGGTCCGTTCGCTTGGCAACGACTCCATCCAGAGGACCAGCCATGCGCTCAAACCAGCCTTTCGCGGTTTCGAACTCGCAGGTATACGGCGACAAGCGGACCCGCAGGTTATCGACTGTAAACTCGCGAGCAAACAACTCCAGAGCCTTCCGACGCTCATGGAGGGGATGGCTGGTCCAGTTATCGCCCTTGTCGTCGATGAGCAGATCGAACAGCATGAAAGTCGCGGGTGTCTCAACCGAGAGCTTCTTAATCCGGCTGGCAGCCGGGTGGATGCGCTGTAGCAGTGCATCGAAATCGAGGCTACGCTTCTCAGTCACAATCAGTTCGCCGTCCAGTACAAACTGTTTGGCACGCAAGGCCAACAAAGCAGTTGTCACTTCCGGAAAGTAGCGGGCCAGTGGTTGGCTCGATTTTGAAATCAACTCTACTTCGTCACCATCACGGAAGGCAAGGCAACGAAAGCCATCCCACTTCGGCTCATACTGCCACTCGGCACCGATGGGAATCTCGCGGGCCATCTCGGCTTCCATCGGCGGGAAGTCTGTTGGAATCGGGAGCTTCATTGTAATTGCGCTAAGGTGATCCGGGCTCGCTGCATAAGTAGCGGTTTAAACAGGTCACCAAGCTTTTCCAATCGAGCAGGAACGGTGTCCATGTTGAATTGTTCTATTTCAATTCCTTCCTCAATCTCCTGCCAAGTAATCGGGGTCGAAACCGTCGCTTGCGGCTTAGGGCGAACCGAATAAACAGAGGCCAGCGTTCGACCCCAGGCATTCTGGTTGTAGTCGACCAGCACGCGGC
>CAXTWQ010000066.1:0-28166 GCA_964248065.1 uncultured Bryobacteraceae bacterium
GCTTCCCGAATGAAGTGTGTGCAAGGTATGGAAGCCGCCAACGCATCTGTGAAAAGTGTGCTCTAACAGGTTGACTCTTGGACTCAGAAGTCTATACGACAAATTGCATTTCTCTGCCCCTTGCTGGTATGGCGGTTCCATCGAGTGGTCGCTCGGGTCGAATGACCTAATCCTGGATCTCGATACATTTAGATCAGTCGGCCCGCTAGCAAGTTGTTAAAGCGGTTGGATAAAGATGCGGTTTTTACCGCAGTTGTGCCACATGTCGAACGTGCGGTTAAACCATCCGCAGAACTCAGTGACCATCACACTACTTCGTGGTGTAATGTCGTCTTGATACTTCATTGCGATTGCGACGTACAATCTATGCTCCGTACGCAACACGTCAAGCGCGAGTGCAGATCCACTGATCTCCTTGTCACTCTGTTGGCATGTGAAGTAGTACTTCGGAGAATCTCCCGATTCAATCTCGACATCATCCGGCAGGCTCTCGGGAAACTTTAGCGCATCAGCGGTGGCCATAAGAGCAGTCTCTTGCGCGGCACTCAGAGGCTTCTCTGGATATTGGACGACGCATCTATGAACCATCCTCCTGATCGGCAACTTACCGTGGTTGGCGTAGAAGACGTTCACGAATAGCCCTTTGCCTTTTTCTGACTGAGCTGGGACAGGAATAACGTTCGTCACTTCCAGTCGCGCGGGCGGCGATTTCAGAGCGTCAATGCCGGAGAAGTCGCGATAGGCAACAAACCCAAGGATCAGGGTGACTACCAAGACGAATGTCAGCCGGTGTCCTTGTTTTCCTTGGTGGTGGTATGCCAAATACAGAAGTGCGATCCACGACCCCACCAACATCAGAGTAAACACGGTGGCATCTTGCGGCCGAAAAGATGCGAGCGCCAAGCACACCGACAGTGCCGCGAGTCCCCACTCCTTCTTAATGAACTTGATTGGGCGCATTGCTTAAGCGAGAGAATAACATCGCAATTCCACGGACAGATCTGTCGCGGTGATCAGATGGCCGGCAACTCGGAAGTAGATGACTCGCGATGAACTTGCATCACGCGCGAGAAGTTAAAGTCAGCAACCAGGACTATGCGTCAACTTGGATTCCAGACCTGAAGGGTGTTCCAAATCTGCAGCAGCCTGCTAAATCTCTTCCGGGCGGGTTGCTCTTAACGAAACCTGGCAGCGCTAATGGTCATCCTCGCGAAGATCATGCAGCAGTTGGCGTGCCCGTTCGCGAATTACTGCATCCTGAGCGTCTAAAAGGCCCTCAAGGTCGGCACGGGCGTATTGCCGATCTCGTTTAATGCGCTCGAGACCCGCTTCGGCAGTTTCGCGCACAACTGAATCCTCATCGGAAAGGCATCGCGTAAGTACTGGAGAGATAGCTTCTGTGTTGTAGCCCAACGATCCGAGCGCTCTAACTGCAGCCCTGCGCACAGAGACATGGTTCGTATTGAGTAACGCAATCAAGCCCTCGCAGAGATCCGCTGTCGGATTGCGGCAAAGGGCCAAAAGTCTGACGGCAGATTCCTCTACGCCACTTGCATCGGGCGTCTCAATGATCTGAAACAAACGTTCCACTAAATTCTCGCTGACATCGGTGGCTTCGACAAGGGCTTCGATGGCCGCCAAACTTACAGTCACATCAATCCGCTGGTCTAGTGCAACTAGCTTCAATACACGTTCCACCAGCGGGTTCTTCATTCGAAGACTCCTAAGAGCCTCAATTGCCCATTTTCGGTCGTAAGCAGAATCGGATCTCAGCGCCATGCGTGACAATGACCAAAGCACTCGTTGAAGATCTGCCGATTCCGCTACTTCGCTACTGCTCACGCGCTCTAGCAGCTTCGATACGACATATCTATATGGCGGATCATCCTGCGCCTCCAAGACTGCCAAAACCTCCGCTGCTACGCGCGTTGGCCGTTGCCACCCGAGCAAGAGTACGCCCTTAATTATTTCTTCGATTGTTCCCTGGGAGTTAGTCCGTGAGGCGACTAATGCCTGGACTGCCGCATACCCCAGATCGCCGTGAATCAGTAGTTCTTTTATGACGAAGGATGTCATTGCCTCCTTTTCCCGGTCTTGCCCACGCAGTAAGGTAAGAACGATCGGCAGTGCGGCTTCGGAGAAATGCGCAAGTTTGAGCAGAAGTCGGACAGTGGCCTTTCGCAGATCGTCGTCGTCGTAGTTGAGATAGGACGCGAGCATGCTCAACCAGTTCGGACCAAGCGCATGTTCCAGCGCAAAATAAAGTGCTGCGGCCTCAGCCAAGCGCTCACCTCCCGTTTGCGCTACAGCCTCGTATGCTGATGTTTGCGCTTCTCCGGGAGTCAAAAGTGAGACACGTTTAACATTCATCCCCAATAAACGAGGATGAGAATCGGAATTGAACCACGTTTGGAGACGCAAGTAGACGGTTCGTGAGGCTAAGAAGGTAAGGACGATGGAGCCGCTTTGCATCCGCTCCAGGGTGAGTTGCGAATCGGGAGCGAACCGCTGAAGGTGCCTCATCATTGCCTCGATCAGCGGCTTATTTAGCTCGTCCACCGTCCCGGTAAGTACAATCGCGAAGCGCACCACACCGGAGTTGGTCAAGTTGTTGGGCTTTGGGAACGCAGCTCGCTGTCGCCCACTGGGAAACGCAGGAGAGTTTTCCGGCTTTCGGCGATCGACCTTAGCAGCCGTTAGTATGGCCTTTCGCGCAGACTCTTCGTCTATGCCAACCAGATCCACATAAACGATGGCCCTGAGCAGTCCAGAGACCTGGATATCCTCGACGCGAATGGGAAGCAGTTTCCGGCGTTTCCCGTCTGGGTCGTCAGCGTACGCTGCTGCCCACTCCGCGGTTACGAACGCGGACGTCAGATAGTTTGCGGACACGATCGCTACAACCCGGCGGCAGCGGAGCAATCCATAATGCATTTGGGCAATGAAATTCGCACCGGGGACAAAGTCCCACTCTTGGATCATGCATATATACCCGGCGTGTTCAAGCTCCCAGGTAATCCACTCCGCCCATTCGCGATCGCGGTGGTTATAGCTGATAAAGAAATCTAATTGCTGCTCTTCTTCCAATGTTCCTCTCTGTCGCGGCCGAGCGCGTGCAACTTCCAACCAGCATATAGGTACATTGGACAGGACTGCTGGTCCTACGCGGCTACCTGACCAATTCGACGCGTAACGCTTGATGAATTGAAGGCTTAGGCTTCTGCAGCTAGAACACCGCCGCACCGCCGGACCCAACGAAGTCAATTTCTGAATAGCGCGGGTAGCATTCTCGGGTTTGTCTATGAGCAAAATTCTCTTGCCGTATAACGAGCTCTGCCGAGATTGATTGATCACGTTGCCCCTCTAGAGATTCACATGGGTAACCGCAGTATTTAGGAACTGTGCCCGAGCGGTTGGTCACACCGAAGCAATTTTAGTGTTGCTGGCAACTGGTCCTCCGGGCCATTCCTACGGTCCAGTGACCGAAACTGATTCTGTCGTTCCCTTGGCAAGTGAGAGTCGCTGAAGGGCTCGCCAAAGGAGTGCAATGAAAGATCTTTCTAGTTCACACCCAACAATCACGACTGAACTCGACACCGTTGGTGGCGAGAGCTTAGGCGGCTCAGGCTTTGAGACTGAAACTCCAGAACCCGACGTCGTTAGCTCTGACGAGAGGGCTGAGGAGTAGTCGATGCCAGATAACAATGAGCAGCCGACTCCTAAGCTACGAGACTTTCGCCAGGAAGTGACAGACAACATCGTTGCACTGCTGGAGAAAGGCGTAGCACCTTGGCAGAAGCCTTGGGATGCTCAATCACAGACGAAAATGCCCGTCAATCCCACAACAGACAGAGGCTATCGAGGTGGCAATGCCATCCATTTGCTTGCCGTTGGGCTTCAGCGGAACTATGATGATCCGCGTTGGATGACCTACAAACAAGCTTCAGAACAAGGCTGGCAGGTTAGAAAGGGCGAACGGGGAACGCAGATTGAGTTCTGGGACGTCAAGCCTCAACAGGAAGGTCCGAAGGACACAACCCGGAGCCCAATCCCTTCAAAGGACGGCGATAAGGGCAAAGGAGATGAGCCTTCCTCAAAACTCATCCACCGTGTCTATACAGTTTTCAACGCGCGTCAAATCGACGGCATCCCGGCTCCTACCCCGATTGGGCGAAAACCATTTGAGGTGGTCGAGGCTGGCGAGCGAATCCTGAATGGTAGTGGCGCGAAGATCGCCCACGATCAAGCAAATCATGCTTTCTACGACCGCCGAAAAGATGAGATTCATCTTCCAGCCCAGCAGTCATTCAAGGACTCCGCTGGTTACTACGGCACAGCCCTGCATGAGCTTGCCCATTGGAGTGGACACCCGACCCGCCTTAATCGATATACCCTGGCCGAGAACTACAAATTCGGCGACACGAACTATGCAAAAGAGGAGCTTCGAGCAGAACTTGCCAGCGTGTTCCTCGCAGCGGAAAAGGGTATCCCTCATAATCCCGAGAACCACGCCGCATACGTCGGTTCATGGATCCAGTCGCTGAAGCAAGACAAGAATGAAATCTTCCGCGCAGCTCACGACGCATCGAAAGCGACTGACTTCCTCTTGTCCCTCGATCGCGACATTTCGATTGCCAACCAGAGCCTAGATACCCAAGCACTTCAGACCGAGACGACGATAGCAGAGACATCACAGCTGGAGCGTGATCGAGAAGCCATTCAAGAACGACCCGCAGAAAACTATTCGGTCGAGAGCCGCAATGTGAAGACAGCTCCGACAAGCCCTTTTAATCCTGGAGATAAGGTGATGGCTTACGAGCCGTACTTTTATGGTGGCAAGCCCAAACCGAATCCATGGACGCCAGGTATCGTCGCGAGTCTATACGCCGATGATCAATACATCTCATACGTTCGGCCTCAAAACGAAAACGGCAATAAGGCAGTAGAGTACGCCTCCAAAGGCGACATGCACCACGCCAGTCCTGAAGAGCTGAAGCAACACGAAACTGAGTTCGCAATTCTTGAGCAAAAGTTGCCTCACAGCCTTCGTGAGCAGATGGAAGCGGAGAGGAAGCCAGAGGTTACAACCCAGGAATCCACGCAAGTAGCCGCGCGATCGGAGCCGGAGAATGGCGCAGTCAGTGTCAGTGACAAACAAACCGGAACGGAGAGGAGAATTCAGCTTGAGAAGTCTTCGATTGGCAACGGAACCCACGCCACGCTCCAGAGTCAGACAACACCGGCTGCTGACCATCTACAAGAGGCAGCTTCGCTAACTGCTCAGCTGCTAGGACAGCACGCGAAAACTAAACCGGCAACGCTCACCGCCGGGAGCTATCGTGGGCAGATCATTGCGGAGACTTCCGAAACTGTTTTGCAGCGGCTATCACCGAAGTCGAGTGTTGTTCACGAGAAGGATCTGTTTAGCGAAGTGCCAAAGGTCGGCGCGAATGTTGCAATCAACTACATCGAAGGCAATCCGTCAGTACGCCCGATCAAAGAGCGAGGGCGAGCACTCGAGATGTCTCGCTGAGTACCCGGCTGCGTGGCATATAAGACAAGCCTTTACCGGCTACCCCAACAACCGGGATACCTGGGCGGATACAACTGGCCGGGCGACTTTATCGGGTCTCACTCTACTCGTGATCGTGAGCTGGGTAGCCACCCAGTTTATGGCGAGAGCCTTCGATTACCAAAGTGCGCTAGGCACACCCATTGCTCACATCCGTGGAACGAGTGTTTATCAACCGTTCGCATGGGTGGTTTGGGGTTGGCGCAATTCGACTTCGCCCGATCAGCAGATTCGCCGCCCTTTATTCGAAGGAGAAATGATCGTCCTTGCCGGAAGCATCTTGAGCACTGCCATTTTCTACTTTGCTGCAAATCGGCGGTCTCGCCGACTGTCTCAGAACGCTGAGGATCTTCACGGTTCCTCCCGCTGGGCGGAGGAACAGGACGTCAAGGATACGGGACTTCTAGAATCCTCCCAAGGTGTTTATGTCGGTGGATGGACCCGGAATGGTGATTCCCATATCCACTACTTACGCCATAACGGGCCGGAACACCTCCTAGCGTTTGCGCCAACCCGATCCGGCAAAGGCGTTGGCTTGGTGATACCAACTCTTCTTGCCTGGAGCGAGTCAGCGATCATCTACGACATCAAAGGAGAGAATTGGGCAAGAACGGCCGGATTCCGGAATAAAGCCGGTCACCTGTGCTTTAAGTTCTCGCCTGTAGAGCTCAACGCAAGCTCTCGCTTCAATCCACTGGCCGAGATCCGACTGTTCACTCCTCGGGACGTTAGCGATGCCCAAAACATAGCCAATATGATCGTCCGCACAGGAGAAGACAGCCCGCAGGAACGTTACTGGCAAGATGCCGCGGCCTCGATCACGACTGGAATGATCCTTCACGTCTGTTATCAAGCGGCGCTTGATGGGCGAATTGCTTGCCCTGCGGACCTAACGCATACGTTCACCGTACCCGGCCAGTCATTCCGGGAGACACTTGCCGAGATCCTCAGTTTTGAGCACGATCCCGGGTTTGCTCACGGCTGGCACATGCCACATGGAGGTCAGAGCGCCACTCATCCCGTTGTCATGGAGAAAGCTCAAGAAATGCTCGACAAAGAGGATAAGGACTTCGGTGGCGTCCTCTCAACAGCCAAAACCGCATTGACCCTTTACAGTGATCCCCTCGTCGCTCAAAACACATCGGCCAGCGATTTCACAATTGACGACTTAGTCAACCATGAACGACCCGTGTCGCTTTACTTGGTCGTTCCGCCGAGCGATAAGATCCGCCTGCCGCCACTGATTCGACTAATGTTCACGATGGTGGTGAATCGTTTAACGGAGCGCATGGTGTTTGAAGGCGCTGAGCAGAAAAAGAACCGCCACCGCCTCCTGCTTTTGATCGACGAGTTTCCTAGCCTGAACCGGATGGAGATATTCGCCGATGCATTGTCTTACATGGCAGGGTATGGATTGAAGGCGTACCTGATTACTCAGGACATCCGCCAGATCGTGGACGCTTACGGCAATAACGAAAGCATCGTTTCCAACTGCCACGTGCGAATCGCGTATGCTCCGAATCAGTACGAAACTGCCGAGCTGCTGAGCAAGATGAGCGGAGTCGCAACAGTCCCCAAGGCAAGTTACAGCTTCAGCGGATCGCGGTTCTCGCCAGTCATGCAGCACGTCAACGCTAGCGTCGATCACATTGAGCGGCCGCTGATGACTCCTGACGAGGTGTCTCGCCTAGCGCCGGCACGAAAGGAAGGACAGGGTCCAACCGAAAAGATCGTTGGGCCTGGCCAAATGCTGATCTTCGTCAGCGGCCATTTTCCGATTCTAGGCACTCAGATGCTCTACTTCCTCGACCCTATTCTGCGGACGCGTGCCGAGCTCGCTCCGCCTTCAGAGTTCTATCAAATCGAGGGCGGATCTGTAACGCCGCAGAGGACGATCGCCCGGACTCGCAATCGAATCAGCAAGCCGGAGACGGTGCCCTCCGGAGCCGACACGCTTACCGATTGTGAGAAGGGCTTCGTTGAAGAATTACAACTCGGAACCTTTGGAGATTAGCAATGCAACAAAATCGATTTCAAGTAGCGGGATACTTGGCTGCCAAGCCAGAGCTTCGCTTTCTGCCTTCGGGCACTAAGGTCGCAAACGCCCGAATGGGTGAGACCTACAGATTCAAAGGCAAGGACCAGAAGACCGAGACTCATACGAACTGGCACCGGCTGACGTTCTACAACGAACTTGCTGACCTGGCCATTTCGTTTGAGCAAGGCGACAACCTGTTCGCCGAAGGTAGCTTGCAACAGCGCCAGTTCACGCCAGCCGATGGAAGTAAACGAACAGTGTCCGAGATTGTAGTCAAGAGCTGCCACTTGATTGCACCGTCACGCCATGCGAGTGGAAGCGACGCAGTCGGTCAGGGCACGGATGCACCGGAAGCGTCAGCCAATGAGAATAACGAGTCAAGCGAAACTTTCCAGCACAACTGGCCTCTCTAGCCATTTTGGAAGGCCCGATTGGCGAAGAGCTCGGAGTATTGCGTTTGTCGTCACTGCCTCGCTTGTCGGCCTATTTGTAATTGTGGGCAAGGCCGGCGTGCGAATCAACACGACTCCTTCTCTTCCGGTTGGGCTCTACGTTGAGGCGGACTCAACGTCTCCGCTTGTCGAGTTCTGCCCTGCGGAGCCGGCCGCTTCACTGGCAGTTGCGAGAGGGTACAGGGCACGAGGGAACTGTCCTGACGGCGCTTCACCTTTGCTGAAGCCAGTCGTTGCCTTAGCCGGCGATGTTGTTGAGATTTCATCCAAAGGCATCTCGGTCAATGCTCGCCCGCTCCCGCACAGCGCACCACTCGTCAAGGACACGGAAGGCCGACCTCTGCAGCACTATCCGTATGGCCGATACGTTGTAGCATCGGGACAAGTTTGGGTCGCCTCAAGCTATAACGCGCGCAGCTTCGACTCCCGATATTACGGACCTATCGCCACCTCAGCGATCCGAGCTTATCTTCGGCCACTGCTAACTCAATGAAGCTAGGCATTGCGCTTTCAGGACTATTAGGATTAGCTATCTCGAGCGGCACACCGATCGGACTAGCTTTCTCAATACTTGCGCCGGTAGTTTGGCTTCGACAAGGGTCCCGTGCCGTCTCGTACACGGGTGCCCTCGCGTACTACCTTGCGGCTCTCAGAAGCCTTCCAGTCGTCTCGCGGAACTTCTTTGGACCGGAGAGTGGGTTGATCAATGGCTTATGCTTCTGGTTAGTAGCAGCGGCTTTGTTGGCCCTTCCATGGCTCTGGGCCTGGTCGACTTCACCCGCTGCGGCGCCATGGCGGTGTCCGCTTGCATTGCTTGCTTCTATAGTCCCGCCCTTAGGTTTGATTGGATGGGCTTCACCGGTCACAGCTGCTGGCCTGCTGTTCCCAGCCGCAGGGTACGCCGGGTTTGCTCTTACCCTATGGTTGCCTTCGTTTCTACTGAACAGTGGCAAACCCGGCCTTGTCTCAACAGCACTCGTCATCTTTATCTTTCAGTTGCTGACCCTATCGCAGCCTAAGCCACCAATGGATTGGGAAGCAATCGACACCAACTTCGGTACTGTCGGCCACGGCAGTGTCGATTTGGTCCACGATTTCCGTATCGGACAAGAGATTCGGTCCCAGGTTCTTCGATCAAGCGCCCGGGTGATTATCTTCCCGGAAGCAGTCGTATCAGGCTGGGTTGGCGATCTGATCGGTACCGACAGCAAGATAGTTCTGGTGGGCGCTGTGGAACCGACACAAAAAAACTTCGACTTTGCAGCTACCTTAAACGCACTGCAGGGTTCAGTAAATCAGAGCACTCGGCCCGGCTCTCCGAGCTACCAGAACAAGCTGCTGATCCGAGGTGCTCAAACCGGCGAGTTTATTCAACGCGTGCCGATTCCGATTGGAATGTGGAAACCGTTCACAAACAGCGGTGCTCCGCTAAACCTAAACGGGCCCGGCACAATCACAGTTGCAGGGAAGCGCGTTGCAGTTCTAATTTGCTACGAACAACTCCTTACCTGGCCAGTTCTCACCTCCTTTCTAAGACGCCCGTCACTCATCGTGGCGGTCTCAAACAACGTATGGGTGACCGGTACTCGTATCCCAGAGGTCGAAAAAACTAGCGTGCAGGCTTGGGCAGCATTATTCGGAGTTCCAGTCTTGTCCGCAGTGAATTTCTAGATATTCCGGGGTTTTTGTCGCCATCGACGGACGTCTTCCTGACGATCATGCCAAACTTCCTCTGACGATTGAACGATGACGATTGTTGCCGGGTCAAACCACCAAAGTCTCGCCCACGATGCAATCGCCCGATCCGCCGCGTCATACAAACTTGCGGCCTCTAAGGTCACGCTGTGTAATCTTCCATCCTTGCCCTTCATTTGAACGTGGCAGCAGCGCACAAGCGGAGCTTATCACGGGCTTCGCTTTATCTTCGCCTAGAGCCGCTTGAGTATGCCGAGGGCGAGCAACTCTGCAAAATGACTTTCAACGTTCGTAGAATGAACGGTGCCACTGATGATAACGCCCAGCTCCATGTTTAAGCGCAGAGCCTGATCAGTAAGATTGGCACTGGACAGAAACATACGTTCCGAGTCGGCCACCATGCATTTCACGTGCAGTAAGCCGCGCTTTCCTTCGGCATCGGGCGGACGCTGATCTTCCGGCCAATACAAGATCTCTGAACACGCTGCGACGTCATCACCGACGGCGCGCAGAGGATTGTATCCTTTCGGATCGGAGGCACTGATCAAATCCAGAACAATGCGAATCCGTACGCCACGCCTGGCAGCTTCCACAAGCGCTTCTCGGATCTTTGGAATGCGGAAAACGGCATAGCTCACAATCAGCAGATTTTGCTTAGCCCAGGTGATGAGATCGAGAAGCACTTGCCCGGTCTGCAGCACTGGAATCACATGCGAATCCGGGCCCGTCCAGACTAGCTCAATCGATTGATCCCGACGTCTCTGCTCTGCTGCGAGTGCAGCAGTCAGAAGTGCCGTTCCAAATGTTTGAGGAGATTTACCCGTCCACTGCCGAAATAGTTGAAGTAAGGGCTCTCGGCGGCTTGCAGGGCTGAGTGCCCTCAGAGATGCCAGCACGTTGGCGCTCTCGTCGATTTCCTGAGCGACGCTTACCGGAAGCTCGGCACCTAGACGAGCAGCTTCGGTGACCAAATCAATTTGCTGCACGCTCTGCCTCATTGAAAAAGGCGAGATCTCGGCTTTCAACCGTTTCGACCAGTACGGAACGGTCTAAATAACGGTTCCCCCGTTCACATGACGTTTCGGCTGAGAACAAACAAGCGTGACAAGCCGATGCGTGTAACGTGAGACCGTCTTGCGGCGGATCGTGTTCAGCGCACAAAGGATCAGAGGCGCACAGGAGCATTGAGCCAAGGGCACACTGAATGTGCCGCCCTAGTGTTTGCGGCTCTCCAAGGCTGACCAGGCCGCCTAGCGTTCCTTCGCTGTCCGCCGCGCCGGTGTAGATCAGGATTCCGGCCGCCGGACCGTCTTCCTCATCAGCATTCTTAGAGTAGATCCGCTCGCGCAGGCTCGCAGCGGAGTAGCCACACTCCAGAGCAAACTGGCGCATCAGAGCGTGAGCGAACGAGTGCAGCAGGACGAAACGTAAACCCGGGTAACCGGCTTCGGGCGAGGGAATCTTGCGCAGCGTTCGCCACTGCTTATGCGATCGCGCAAACTCCCGATCGCGAGTTCCGAAGCTATCGGCCCACTTGCTGACCTCCTTCTCTCTGAATTGTAGGAACAAGCCTTCACCGCGGATCTCAGTTGCTGGTACCCACTTTGGAGGATGACGGGAGATCGGCGCACGGCGGGCCCGCTCCGAAGCAGGGTCGTCGATTTCGGCCAGCGACTCGATACGTGTAAAGCCTATGAGTGTCCGTACCTCGCGAAGCCGCTCGGCAAGAACGACCCGCTCCAGCCATCGTCGGTGCGCAGTCGGAACGGCAACCTCACGGGCCCGGAAGTCGATGGAGCGTGCGACCTCAGACGGATTGATAAGAGCCTTGTACTCAGGCGTCTTGAGATCGCCCGCTTCCGAAAGTACGCCGGCTTTACGAACCTCGATTGCCTTCCAGAGTTGTTCATCCGTGAACTGTCCAAATGCATTCAGCTGCCCGGAGACTCGAAAGGCGGCAACGTAAGCAGGGTGCTCGGCCTTGCTCAGCAGACCCCAATGGCTCTCGACCAACTGAGTGAGCCGATCGCCTTCAGTCGGTAACGTTAAGGCCGTTCGTAGAGCGGGAAACCAAGTATTGGACGCCCCCAGCGTAATGACGCGCATCCGGGTCTTGCAGCCGTCCGGCGCATAATCGCGCAGATGCGGTCTCCGCCCTGCACATGTAATCTCGTACGGTCCGTCTCGCTCCAGAGCTTCGGCCATAGACCGGCCAGCCTCACATTGCGTACAGCGGACGAAAAGTTCAGTAGGTTCATCGCCGCTACCCTGCTCCAGAAACTTAAGCTCGGGATTGGTACAAGGTTGGCCGCGATGCGAGTAGTCGACCCAAGGAAAGTCGTCCAGATGTCCAAACGAACACGCGGTCAGAAAGCGGATAGGAAGAGCTGGTGTAGGGTTCTTAGTAAAACAGTTGCGGTGCTGGTAACGCGCACGGTCAGGCCGGAATAGATCCGTCTTGAGTTCAAACAGTCCGGAACTGATGGGCGCGAGCAATCGACAATGTGGGTGGGGACAGACCAGCCAGCGCGGAAACGAAGCAACGGGCACGCCGATTGAGTTTGCGGCCTCATCCGGGAATGATCCTGCCGAGACTTCCTCCAGCAAACGAGGGGGCGCCATCAACTGCATCACCTGGCTTCCAAGTTCTTCACGAACCGAAGCCAGCAGCCGGTCCTCCACGATTGTCGATTGCGGCTGAACCGGCCAGTCTTCAAGGCCGGTAATCACGGCCGAAAGATTTGGTAGATCAGCCAAGGCACCGATGCCGTAAGTCAGCAGGATTTGGCTCGGGCGCAGCTCACCTACCCGAACGCTCATAAGACTTCCTCAACTTCCGTGGCCTCAGCCAGCTCAGGCGCAATCCCGATGCCGACGCTCTCAAGGCCATCCATCTGCTCATCCTGCAGAATCAGATTAACCATGGGCTCGACATCGCGAAGAGAGTTGAGGCACGTAAATGGCTCCCATCTGCCTTGGCCCGGCTTGCTCAATAATCCAAGAGTCCGGCCATCGTTCGATTGTTGGTAACCGAGTACACCACCGCCGCTGATCTGCCCGGCCCGGCCAAGCCACTCGTGCACTCGATCACCAAGTTCCGCTTTTACCGAGTCTGCAGCAGCAGCGCCTGCCACCATGTGCGCACGCTGCGTAATGCGCTCAATAGCTTCGTCCAGCGCTGATCTCGCTGAACCGACCTGGCCTGCAGCTCCATTGGCATTGAACCCGGAGTTCCGTAATCGCACTTCCGATACAAGCAGCGCGCTTAGCCCCCGCCCGATCGCACCCGAGGAGAATGGAGTTACTGACAACGCTTCCACATGCTTATAGAAAGAAGCATGGTAGTGCTCAAAGGTCTCATAATGCGAGAGATCACGCGGACGGGCCCAGTTATAAACCGTGCAAACAATGCCCGGATGGCTGCGACCGACGCGGCTCGTGGCCTGAATGTATTCGGCTGTGGTTTTGGGCTGTCCCGCAACCACCATTAATCCTAGACGCGGCACATCAACGCCGACCGAGATCATGTTGGTAGCCAGAATGACGTCAAAGGGTTGCTTCGTCATCGCGTCGAACTTCTTCTCGCGGCGTAGTTGTTCGTTCTTCGCAAATACCTTCGGATCGAACGCGATCTTCATCCGATCCAGCATGGGGCGGATGTCGGTAGCGCTTTTGCGAGAGGTCAGTTCCTCGACCACGCGAATTGTCCGTCGTTTCAAGCCGCGCAAATCACCACGATTCAGGCGACTCTTAACGTCGTCGTCGGCCACGCGGCGCATGCCGGCGAGTTCCAGCATTGCGTTGAAGTACCCGACCAGCGTCATGTATGCATCGGCGTCGACTCCGTGTGCTTCCCATTGCTCTTGCGCGGCGGCCAGCATCGCGACATAAACGCGGATGAGAGCCACCTTCACACGGCGTCCCGGTGCGCAAATGCCGAGATACAAGCGTCCGGGCGTTTTCACCGATGGTTCGCGTTCGATGCCGAAGAAGCTGTTGCCCACCTCCAGGCCTTGCGGCGGAAAAATGTTGACCTTTCTGCGAAAGACAGCGTGCACCTGGTCGGCGGCTCTGCGAACCGTTGCAGTAGATGCGATCACTTTCGGGCGAATTGTGCGGCCGTCGACAGTCCAGGAACAGAGATCATCCACTGCGGTTTCATAAAGGCCCACCAGCGACCCAAGCGGACCGCTGATGAGGTGCAGCTCATCCTGAATGATCAAGTCGGGCGGACGCAGCAGTGCGACATTCTCGGTTTTGGCGGCCGGAAGTCTGCCTGCAGCGTTGTGTCGTGACTCATCGTCCACATCAGGACATCGATACCCGTGTCGCTCACACGAGCTATCGACTTGGCCGAACAGCATACCAACGCGACCATTCCAAGGCATCTGGGCGAACTTGTCGACTGTGGCGATCATGACCGACGGCAAACGCCGATAGATCTCTTCGTCAACGACCATCACGGGAATGCCTTCATCCGGAGCTTTCGCTCCCGTGAAGAGGCACTTGCCTGTTCGGTCCGGACAGTACACCAGTGTGCGGCCGATATCGTTAGGCGCTTTTCGGACTACGATATCCCGGCCCGGGTCAATAGCGGAGCCGCACCATGGGCAGGAAGAAAGCTGATGGGGCGAACCAACGCCACCTCGTGGTGCAAAGCCACGGTTGTTTCTGCGAGCCGTCTTTACTGCTTCGTCCGCTTGTTCGTTGGTGTTCGGCGTAGTCTTCTGGCCGACCCACAAGCCAAGCCGGAACGGGGATCGTCCCCAGCGAACATCTCCCTTGTTCAAAGCCTCGCGCCGCAGTGCCTCACAAGCGCAAACCAGCGCCGCTGTGCGTTCAAACTGCTGGAGAGTCAAGAGCCGCAACGTGTAGCGCGTGAGCACCACCAGGCCCTCGCCTCCAGACCGTCCTCCTATATCTCCCTGCAATCGCCGGATAGCGAGAGCGTAAGCAGTTAAGCCCAGATAGGCTTCGGTCTTGCCTCCACCGGTTGGGAACCACAGCAAATCGCAGACGGCAGAGGCCTCCCCCATGCGGTCGGTGTGGTGCAACTCAGTCAAGCTGCGCAGGTTGATCAGGATAAACGCGAGCTGGAAGACGCGCCAGCTCCGGTTCTGTTCAATGTCAATCGCCGTGCGGTCGGGCGTCTGTCCTTTGCGGACTTCCTCGGCCATCAAGGACCGAATCCGCTGCAGATACATAGCGCGATTGGCAAACGCGAAAGCCTCGGCAGCCTGGCGATCGGAGGCAACAAGGTCAATGCCGTCTTCGAGTCTCGCCAGCGTTCTACTGCAATGGTCTAAAGCATTGGCGGCCGCTCCTGCATGCCTTTCCAGGTCCGGCGTCTGAGCTTCTTTTGCACGCTCCTCGATCCACAAACGATAGGCATGAACGAGGGGCGCAAGCTTCGCGCGCAGATTCGTTTGCTCCGTCTCGGCAAGCGCCTTCATGTCCAGCACAAGGCCATCGAGCGCCGGAAAGTCTGCAGTCGTCGGACTGGTGGATTGGCGAACCTCGGTCTGCGGGATTACGCGGGTTGTGACTGAATAAGCGCGAGTGCCCGTCTCATCAGGTTCAACATGCACGCTGACACCATGGCCGGTCGCAAACTCCAGGCGTTTGCGGTACAGCATGTCAAGCATCTCGATCTCGTCCGAATCGGCTCCTCGCGAGGAGCGGGTGAGCGAGCGCCGTTCAAAGATAGCCTCACCGTCGGGCGAGCGCACGATCAGCTCCGGCTGAAAAACCCACGCCTCGTCACGGCGGCGCTTTGGCTCGGCTTGATTGTTGATTAGGAAGAGTGTCACGCTCCAGTGATTGTCATAGCGACGAATGCGCGCTTTGAGCAGCACTTCAGGGCTGTCGCTATCGATGCTCTGGCCGTCGATCGATTTATCGGTTACAAGTCGTATGGGCGCGAGAGTGCGACCACGCGGGTAGCGCTTCCAGATCAGCCTTGGACTGCCGTCAGGCTTGCGGGCAAACTGGCTCGTCTCGCGCAGATACTGACCCCAGCGCGCTTCCACTTCGATCGCTTCTGCACGGAGCGAGACTCCGAACGTCAAGCCAAAAGAGCAAGGGAAAAGTGTCGGGGAAGAGATGACCGCGCGATCGGGAGTGCCGTCTTCGGTGTTGCCCGGCCCGGCGGCAGCGAGCTCGTCCTCCATCTCAGGCTGGATGATGCGATCACTAGGCTCTTCGCTCGGTTCGTCATCCTCCTCGGCGGCTGCCTGTTTTCGCGGCGCGAGCATTCCCGTTAAATAGCGCTCTCGGACACGCGTTTCGGCGATCTCTTCGTCCGGGCCACCTGCAGGCCCCAGTAGGTCCCGATCCACGATTGAGAGAAGTTCTTCTCGGATGGTGCTCATGTTGACAGTCCTGCAAGCAGCGGTTCTTCGGAACCGGAATTCCGCCTGCTCCTCCTTGTGGGCACTAGGTGCTGCTCAGCTGCACAACGCTCGTGATTCAGAGTGAGGAGCAAGTCGAGAGCTTTTGCGCGAGCTCGCGAGCTTATGGTGAAGCGAATACCTTGCCTCGTTTCGTGAAAGCCATGACCTAAATCGAAGTTCCAGTCATAGGCAGCAGCAATCGTACGATCCATCTCGACATGCAGGGCGCGAAGATGCGCGATCTGGCCCACTTGCGAACCTTGCTCGTTGAACGCGCTATAGAGCCTAGTTAAACCAATCTGATGGTTATTCATTATCTCGGCTCGAAGCGTGTGATAGTCCTCACCAGCCCTCTCCGCGCTCGAGATCTCATTGGGGAAGGGAAAGGTCTCGAAGCAACGTGTCGGGTTGTACATCATGTCGCGCCGTAAGGTCGTTGCGTTCTGCCTTGCCCAGACCTCATGGAGCGAGCACTGAAGTAGAGCAAACTGCGAGCCACAACTAAATGAAAAGGCGACAAGCTTTTCATTAAGAACCTGGTTCCCCTTAATGAAAACTGGGGCATGTTTATCCGCGACTCTCGCCCTCACTAGGACGCGATCCAATCCATCAATAGCGGAGTAGAGTGTTGAAACAGGTCGTGCGAACTGCCACCAACGACGAGCGCGGTCACGTGCCGTTGCATCTCCGCTAGCCAGGCGATCTCTTCCGGGCTTGACCTTCTCGCGTACGATCCGCATACAGTCCACATACTCTTCGGCTCTCTCCAGAGGCCAATCGCGAAAATTGATCACCCATCGACTTGCCGATTGATCCGGGCGGCTGTTCAGGTCTTCGCCATTCAAATATGGGAACAATACGTCAGCATTTCGCGAGTTGTTGGCAATGAGCTCTTGCGCCTGATCCGGCTGCATCATGAATCCAAGGCTGAGTACATTCGATCCTTGAAACGATTTGGCTTCGTTTGCTATTAGCTGATGTGGATTTCCCACCGCCCTTCCCGGCATTTTCAGTGATGCAGTAATCCCAAGTGTTTCGGTGTCATCGATTACGAACGGTCCCGGCCAAGATCCTTTGCGTATCCACACGTAGGCTACTTCGAGATTGGCCTCCCCGGGCCATTTGCGGCTTGAGATAGCACGCATGATGGTCGAATCAGAGATGAGCTGATCCATTCCGACTTCGCGTGTGTCGCCTTGGGCAATGGTGTTGGTGGCCAGGAGCCCAAAGCAGCCGCCCTCCGCCAGGAGCATGCGCGCTCGCAAAAAGAAATAGGCCGAATAGTCGGCACTTCCGCGCTGCTCATTGGCGAGACGGTTGACCAGGAATTCGCGATAAGGCCGGCCGAGAACGCCAGTAATCTTCTGACCTCCGATGAATGGCGGGTTGCCCACGATGGCATCGAACCCACCACCATTCTCGAAGACCTCTGGAAACTCCAGCGCCCAATGGAACGGGCGAACCCCGTCACGATACTGCGCAGTAAGCGAGCGAATCGCCTCAAAGTTTCTGCTTTGCAGTTCAAGCCTCAACTGGGTGCCGATATCAGTCCGGTTTTCTGTGCCTTTCAGCTCCATGCCGATCAGCGCATCGCCGATCCATCGCAGCGCCGCAGTCTTACTTTCGGCATCCGCCAGCAGCCGAGCCTGCTGATCGACGTCCCTTACGGTTTCGGCTCGTACCATCGATATGGTGCGGCGCTTGTCAGTGATCTCGTCCAAAGTCGGTCCGAAGTTGAGGTGCAGTTGCTGCAGATTATCGAGATGAAACGCGTCGAGTTGCTGAAGACTTACGCCAATGAGCGAATCGCCGCTCTTAATCGCATGATCGAGGAACGTGAACGGCTTGCCCTTTGCCAGAGTCAGCAGCCAAAGCGACAGCTTGCACATTTCAGCTGCGAGCGGGTTTACATCGACGCCATACAAACAGCGTTGAGCGACGGCTCGCAACGCATAAGTCTCGCGAGCTTCGGGTTCGAGCGGAATCAGATCCTCTTCAGGCCCGCCTTGCGAAACGAAGCCGTCAGGAGACCGGCGGGGGGCTCCGGGCTGAAAGGCTCCGGCCAAGCCCCAAGCTTCCTGCAGACGAGCAGCCAGATATCGGGCAGCGGCCACCAAAAACGCGCCGGAACCACATGCCATATCGCATACCTTCAGCTTCAGCAAGTCCGCCGGGGACTTTAGCGTCCACTGCTTACGCGGTAAGCCTTCGGCTGGACCCGTATAGACAACGGGCTCCAGGGTGAACTGCACAATCGGCTCGGTGAGTGAAGTGGGCGTGTAGTGAGTGCCTGTACTGCGGCGATCCTTGCCTTCAGTGACAAAGACACTCCCCGGAAGAATGACGACCGGATGACCCCATTGGTCTGGCCGGATGAGATAGGCAAACGGCGAGATGCGGGCGAGCAGGCCTTCGTCACCGCGGCAAGCGGTCCGCAAACGATCACGCAAGCGCGTCTCCACTTCCTTACCCAGCAACTTGGTTAGTGTAGAACCGGACTTCCCGGTGACGCTGCCCAGCTCTTCTATCAGCCGTTCCGGACGAGCGAAGCGCCATTCTTCCAAACGGACCAACGGAACTTCGGGCTCTTTCCCGCCAGCGCCTTCTAGGCCCAGCATCGGAGTTACTGCGCGTTTGGCAGTATGGTCCAGCAGACTTTCGTAGACATGACCGATATCCGGGACATCGAGTTCGCGAAACGAAATGGTTCGCAGCTCTCCGCCATCTTGGAGAGTTTGCAAGGCATTCAAGGCATAGAGGACCGTTCGGTTATCCACCGGCAGGGGCACCGCGTTGGTCTCTCGCCAGGTGGTTCCGGACGGACGGCCTTCGAGGAATGGATAGCGGTCAGGATCAAACAGCTGGCCGCCATATGCAGGGAGAGTCAACCGGTCGTGCCCAAGCCCTGCATGAACGGCCCTGAATGTGGCGAGCAGGCGACTCCAAGCATCGTGTCGACGTTCCAGCACCTCCGCCCCGAAGCGATCAGCTTGG
Source organism: uncultured Bryobacteraceae bacterium (assembly GCA_964248065.1). Classification (GTDB taxonomy): domain Bacteria; phylum Acidobacteriota; class Terriglobia; order Bryobacterales; family Bryobacteraceae; genus Bog-105. Next base: position 19,144 of record CAXTWQ010000066.1, read on the forward strand.
ACCTGCAACTGTTCACGCATGGTGGAGACGGCATAGGCTTCGGCATACAGGTTGTCGTTAGCTGGCAACAGCCCACGTTCTTCCGCGAAGAACAAGAAAATAAGGCGCATCATGACTGAGAGCGCCGCCTCATACAAAGTCTGGACGTCCACGTCGGCCAGCAGACCGCGGTTCTTATCCTGGTCGGCTCGGTCGAGAGAGAGGATGAGAAGTTCGACGGCTTGGCGAACCTGGTGGCCAAGTTGTTTAGTGATGGCGCCCTGGTTGTCCTCGCTGCTTTTGAGAAGAGCAGGCAACCTTTCCGTCGCTGCAGCGTTAAACCAGCGACGTACGCCGAGCAAAGCACGGAAGGCGCGAAAGGTGAGCCGCTCCTCCCACCAGAGCTCGGCGTACCAGATGGCGGTGCTGCTGGTGCCGTCGAGCGGAGCATGGACAATCGCCCACTGTTCGCCGTTTGTGACGAGCGCAAGCGGGAAGGTCGTCTGGCCAAGATAGGTGACAGCTCCATCCAGAAGAGCATCGAGCTTTTCACCCTTACCCTGCACAAAGATAGGAAAGAGCGGTTGCGCCGGCGCTGCTTCTCCGCCTAGCAAATCTTCTTCCGGGGCAACAGCGATAAGCAGATCCGGTGCAAGTGCCAGGCGGATGGACTGCGGGATGGCTTGTCCGGCCAATACGTTCGCGTCGTGAAATTCAAGCGCGTCCGAAATTACCAGACGAACCCATTGGTTGTGAGCCGCGAGATTTGAATCAGGGGAGAGCCAGTTTTCGTAGGCGATCCGCAGTTGCTGCAAGTCCGTAACAAGCGACTCTTCCGAGGGGAAGCCTTGCGGAAAGGTGTTTCGCAGAACGGCGGTGCTGATGAAGGGACCTTGCACTTCGACGAGCTGGCGGAACTCTTTAAAGTCCTGCAGTGCTGGTAATCGTTGTCTGCGCTGTGCCGGCATTCACTATCCTTTCGCCAATCTTTGTGGCACAAGCCAGGTGACTGCTACCGGAAACAAGTGTTCCTGACGTTTGGCGTATCGGGCATCGATGGCTTCAGTCTCGCGCTCTACCTCAGACGGAATCTCGCGAAGACGGGTCCGAAGTGAGTCCACATTGTTCTGTAGTTGAACAAGTTCCAGCTCTTTGCGATCTGTGAACAGCAATTGCTGCCTCCACTGTGGGCTATCGATTTCGTCCAGTTCATTCTCTATGCTCCGTTGGAGTTCCATAAGGATTGCGTGAACTTTCTCTTTCTCTTCCTTGCTGCGGTTTATGAACTTACCGTCGAGACTGGTTTTCCGGTCGCGAGCACGCTTGTCCAACTCGGTTCGGAGACGCGAGGAAATTTGAGGCCAGACGTCGCCCATGCGCACCTTGACTGCCTGGGAAGGCTCACTGGCCGTAGCCCCCTCAAGCCATAGGCGAATTTCTTCGACGCCTCTCGGTTCGAATTTCCCTCCGCGAATTTTGCCGCCTGCGGTAATAAGCTCTTCATGCAGCCGGTCGCCTCGTCCGCCGATCACAATGAGACGGCCGTATGCCACAACAGCCGGTGTGTCGAGAAGGTGATCGGGAACGATCCGCGCGGCCACACGGTTAAGGGTGCGATTGCCCTCTTCTTTCCAGACTTCTGCTCGCAGGAGCGCGAGACTACGCTGAACGAGCGGGTGATTCAGATGAACCAGGACGACGTCGTCCCGCCCGGCAGCGGCATCGTGATCGAACGTGACAGGCCGAATCCGATGCGTGTGCGGATGCTCTAGACCTACGGCGGCTTGCGCGAGAGTGCCGCGAAACTCCGGCAGTCGAAACACCGGAGCAGTGACTCCTGCGAGCTTCTCAGGGATTAGTTGCGGCTGATCGGCCAACGCAAGCGCAGTCTCAACTACTATCTGAATATGTGACGGCTCGAACCGCCAGTCGCGACGCGTCTCGGCAAGTTGCTCACGGAGGCGGGCTACGTCTTCTCGCACCTTACGCTCAAATTTGAGCAAACGGCGAGCGGGTTCGGCGTCGCGCTCCGCCCGTGTTGTGTCAAGCACGGTACGTTTGCCGAGCATGGCTTCTTCCACTTGTTCGGCGATTACAGGACCAACCTTGCCGAGATCTTCGCGAATAGTGTTGACCTTGAATGCAGTGTGCATCAGGAACTCAAGATCGCCTTCAAGTTCGCCAGGCTTTTGAATGCCCAGCGCATCTTTCTGAAAACCCTTTCCGACGAAGTGATGGATCAAGACCTCAGGGGCTCGCTGACCGTGACGGTCGACGCGACCGTTGCGCTGTTCGAGACGAGCCGGATTCCAGGGAATCTCGTAATGCACCAACAGATGGCACCAGTTCTGCAAGTCGATCCCTTCACTCGCGGCATCGGTGGCGAGAAGGATTCGGACGGGGCTCTCTCTCGGATCATGTTGAAAGGCGGCTTTGACAGCTTCGCGTCCTTTCGGGTCCATTCCGCCGAACAGCATGTCGATACGAGGGCCACCGAAGCCGGCACGCGTGAGAACACCGAAAAGCCACTTCTGAGTATCCCGGTATTCGGTGAAGATGATGACTCGAGTGTCGGTCCAATGGCCGTTAGGACGGAGGCACTCATTCAAGAACTGAAGCAGTCGCGTGGCTTTGGCATCGTTCCGATCAACCGCCTTACGTGCCCACTCCGACATGTCTTCCAGCAATTCCAGCTCGTTCTGATCAGGAGGGCGGAACAGGCTGCTCGCGGTGTTTAGTGTTTCGTCAACTGTTTGTTCGTACTGGTCATCGTCGCCGAAATCTTCGTCGATGCGATCTAAATCCCGTTCAAGTTGCGCAGGCGAGAGCTGGGCATCAGTCCTACGACCGGCTCGGTGAAGGCTTTCCCGGTGCTTCTTCAACGTCGAGGCAAACGCAGCAGGGGACGAAAATAGGCGCTTCTTTATCAGCTTCAATACGAATTCGGTGGCGACTCGCTCTGCAGGATTTGCAGCTTGCTGCTGACGAGATTCTGTGTACCGGCGAAGAACGGAGTGAATGCGCCTCTCGTCAGTGGCATGGTAATCAATTTCGAGAGGAACAATTTCACGGCGAGCAAATCTCGGGTTGCCCCATTCATCGACAATCTCGCTTTTCAGACGCCGGACAACGGACGTTCGAAGTTGCTCTTCAGGGGGAGTGACACTGCGTGCAAAACGCTGATTATCCAGTAGCTCCAACAGCGCAGTGAAACTGTCACGATAGCCATTGTGCGGTGTGGCGCTGAGGAACAGCTTGTGCTCAAAGTGCGGCGCCAATGTGCGAATAGCTTCGGTACGCATGGAGTCAAGCTGGATAGCTCCGCGTCCGGAAGGAGCTACGTTGTGAGCTTCGTCGATCACGAGAATGTCAAAGTGACGCGGAAAGCTGGGCTTACCGGGTGCAGGAAGAATATCTCGAAACAGCCGCAACGGCCGAGGCCGCTTCAGAAAGTCAATGGAGGTAATCAGGCGCGGAAAGTGCGTCCAAGGATTTACCTGGAGGCCCCGCTTGCGGCGAAGCTCAGAAGAGAGCTTGGAATCAACGATGACGAATTCGAGTCCGAACTTGTCACGCATCTGATCACGCCATTGGATCTGCAGGGCAGAGGGGCAGACGACCAACACCGTACGTGCGCGGTGACGCAGGATCAGTTCCAGAATAACGAGACCGGTCTCGACGGTTTTGCCCAGTCCCACATCATCGGCTATCAACAGGTTTGCGCGTGGCATTTGGACGGCACGCACTACGGGATCGAGTTGGTAGTCTTCAATCGTGATGCCGCTGCGAAACGGCGATTGGATTGCGCGGGGATCTGCGGACGAGGCCGCACCCCAACGAACCGCATCCAGGAATGCATTGAGTTTCTGGGGAGAATCGAAGCCGGAAGGAGCTGGTAGGTCAGACTTGCGGTCGACAACACGAGCACCGGGCTCGATCTCCCAAATCACCCGGAGCTCTTCACCGAACCCGTCGTCGGCAACGCAGTTTAGGGAGACTAGATGCTGGTCAGTGGCAGGCCTACGAGTAATTGGATCAAATGGCAGCGATCCAGCTAAGACATCAGTGACGACAAACTGACGCTGGCGAACATGCACTAGCTGCCCTTCTTCGGGCACGCGGAACGTAATTGGCATTCAGTCGGCTATATGAGGTGTACGCGAAGAACCTACCCGTTCATGGCTTGTTGAAAATATCGACATCCACGTGATTGTAGGGGCGCTTTCAAGTGCTTTCTCCGGGAGATTAGGGGCCCAAGTCCGGGACTTTAGGGGCCTCTTCTTTATATACCTGATAACCGGAAGAATAACCTGACGTAATCGCACTCGCTGTTGTGAATATGTGGGAATCCAGGTAGCCGCTCCCGCACACTGCGCGGCAGAAAAAGCTCCAGCTGAGATCGTCATGTGTGCGCCCCTGAAGTCCCGGTCAGAACATCGCGTTTAGAATCTCAAGGTCAGTGGTGCCAGGTGATTGCATCATTTCAGAGGTACTGCGAATATTTCCCAGAGACCCCAACAGCTCTGTGACACTAAAAGGAATATGGGCCATGGGACACACTGGGAAGTAGTCCTAAAGAGCTTCGACCAAGACTTTGCCGCCGCCCTCGACATCGGAATCCAGTCGGGCGAAGTGATTGGGAAAGCTCATCGACAGAACTGGAGCGGGCCGGTTGGCATTCCGTCTGCGGAAGTAACATTGATTCAGAACGCCCGATCCGGCCTCGGAGTTCTTGCTGTAGTCGTCTCGGCAGCATCGAAATCCTTCTTGCATACCGCCTTCCCGGTGGCCGCTCAGGGCATTCCTCACCGTGTCCGTATCTTGGAAGTTTTCGAATCCAGCTTCGGATTGGAGGCATGCATAAGCGCTTCGATCGGTGAAGCCAAAATCAACTTCTTTGATCCGTACTATGGGCTTTGTTCGCATCTGTACACGCCCGGCTTGGAAATGGACGTTTCGCTTGCGAGCATTGGCTACTTGCTCTCGGTATTAGAGCGTGGCCAGGCAATCAAACACCCGGAACTTGGCGAGACTCGTTTGGACGGCGCGGCTGTCCTGCTTCCTATAAACGACCCGCTGCCCGCACCACTACCCATAGACGGATTTGGCCTTAGTTACATCCATTCGTCGCCGGAACGTCCAGGGCTGGACGACTATCATTTCCGCGCACCGGTCAAAAGTATTGAATCAGTTGACTTCCTAACGCGTCCGGCATCGCGGCTGAATGCGACCGTGCTCCGCTCAAATAACGGCCGGAAAGCCGTCGACATCGCTCTATACGTGCTAGATGACAAGGTCGGCGAAGTCCGACGACCATATGTTGGGGAAGACGTTACCGGCGCTCTTTGGTTGCAGGGTACTGCTTTCGGCGTCAATTGAAGAGGGCTGCTTGAGGCAATGGTTCTGCTGATTAACTCCTGTCAAATTCCTCAGCCTCGATATCAGGTACCTTCTCGAGAACAATCAGAAACTTGCTCCGATCGCCGCGCACACACCGTTCACGGAGACGTTGCCACGCAGCCAGCTGGTCGGCAAAAGCGGACACGAAGATTTCTTCAACAGGAACGCGATGGGCTTCAGAAACGGCACGAGCTTCGTCGTATAGCTCGTCTGGCACGTTTATGGTTACCCTCATCTTTCCTTTATACGTTAGTGTCAGATACTGCAGAGCAGATAGGCTGTGACGACCGCGCCCCTAAAATCCCGGACCACCTTTCGTATCAGTCCACTTGAGTTAACAGTACTAACTCAGCTGCCGTTGCAAACGATCGAAAGTCTCGATCGCGCGTCAACAGCGGGATTCCAGCATCCACGCAAGTTTGTGAAATCAGCGCATCACCCAATCGTGCTTTGCGACCCTTCGCCAAGACCTTCGCGCGAAGTGCACCGGCCCGTTCCCAAAACCCAAGCCGAATCTCAACGAGCGGCACTTCCGAGAGAGTTTTAGCTACCTCAGAACGGATACCTGGGTCGCTCATCAACTCTGTGAGAACGGGCGGAGCCATCACAACTTGTCGGTCACTGAGCGCCCGCGCCAGTAGCTTAACATCGTTACCAGCTTCGCCTTGAAAAAACGCAATCCACGTACTCGTGTCAGCTGCGATCATCGATCAACTTTTAGGTCGGCCGCCGTACGGGTAAACCGAACTTTGCCACGCAAACCTAATAGCTTCGAATAAGTTTCGGAAGCTGCAACAAGCTGCAGACCCGTGCGAACCGTCTGGGTGATTCCCACGCCACTTGCCCGTTGAGCCTTGTCCAGCAGCTCGGGCGGAATTTCAACGGTGATCTTACGTGCCTTCTGCATGACCCATTGATGATACCGTATCTGGTACCAGCATTGAGTACGGCACTCCCTGGCCAGCAGAAGACCTTCGAGCAGCAATAAACGTGAAGTTGATCGTCGGGAAAGAGCTCCGCCGCTCCGACGCTTCGCCCCCAAAGTCCCGGGCTCGTTCGGTAGCTACTCTGCTCTTAATGGCCCTTCCCAAAGAAGTTCCTTAAGCAGGTCTCTCATCCTCTCAGCAAGGCGTTCGGCGATCCTGTCTGCGAGCTGCTCAAGGTCTGAGTCGCTCAGCTGAGACCGGCCGCTCGGAGCCCACATAGCTCTGATATTTCGACCTTGAGGTTGCTGGGTATTCTCTATCAGCTGATTCTTCAATTCGCTGAGTAGAGCATCGACTTCAGGATCAGACTCGCGCATTGCTTCGATTCGCTGGATGCCGTGACAAACAGTTGAGTGGTCCCGACCGTTGTAGAATCGGCCGATCACCGTAGTAGTCCAGCGACCGACCCGTGCCGCAAGATACATCGCTACCTGCCGGTTGAAACACGCCGGCTGAGCATTGCCAAGGGTACGCGTGGCACCAAGTTTAGCGGAAACGACCGCGTCAATCTCAACTAAACTGATGCGTTTCGGGGAGAGTGGTTCCGGGGCGAAGGATGGAGATGCCATCTCATGCTCCCTTCCCAGTCAGCGCTGCTGCTTGCCGGATTAGAAGGTAATCTCCGTCTTTGGAGATGCGAGCCGGACACTCCGGCCACATCGCTTTGATGAGATCGAGCCAGCCCTGAAGCTTCTCTCGGAACTTGCGAGGACGCGCATACTCAACATTTCCCAATTGAGCGGCCAGGCCGAGTGCACCGAAGATCGGAACCGACTCTTCTGATTTCGCAGCGAAGCACCGGTAGGAGAGCCACATAAAAAGGTCCAGGACAGCGGGCGAGGCCGCAAGTGTCCGAACTGCATCCAGATCGGTCGGGATCGGGTGCGCCGTGATCTCCTGATAGAACTCATTGCTAAGGACGATTACATTCTCGAATTCCTCGGAGAGTACCGGTTGATCCTGGGCCTTGTTATACCAGAGCTGAGCCGCGCGCAAGAAGTTGAACCGGGACTGCTGCACCATCCTGGCTGGCCCTCGCAGCTGATCGGTGCCGAAGAAGATTGTTGCCCCGAATATACGCTCGAAAGCTCCGACAAGGCGGCGGTATTCTGTCCCGCCCTTGTGCATGCCGAAGATCTCCAGCATCTCCCCGGCACTTCGGAACCGAATGACTTGGCTTTTCTGCTGGACGGCCAGGGTTGCCAGAAAGATCGGCACAATACGGTCTTGTCCGAATGGCACTCCAAACTTGGGATGCCCGGTGATTTGGAGCACGAACTGACCATTGCGCTTTTCATACATCAGCTGCCCTGCCGGCAGAGCTCGCACCGGCAAGCCACACAACACGAATGGTCGGGAAGCGAAGCAGAGTTCCTGCGTTCGCTGCTCGCGATTCATTTTCACAAGGTGAATTCGACTCGCTTTGCCGAGTTGCTGTTTAGAGACGACGAGCTCGCGATGTGTCCGACCGAGAATGGCAGAAGCTTTCTCGAAGCCCCCGTGAGCGGGTGAATTTTTGTCTACTACACTGCTGTTGATGGACAACGAAACGCCTTTCGTAAGCCGCTCAAGAGCGGCAATGTTGTGCGTTTCGGAAGGAGGTCGTGCAGGCTATCGGGACCGCCCCTGCAGAAGCAAACATCGTTACTCCGTTTACTCCATTAAGGGCGATTTTCAAAGAACAGCGCGAAACTCAGTGGATGCTAGTTGTCAGAAAGCAGACCCTTGGACGTGTAAGTTCTTTATTATCAACCTTCGTCCAAGTTCCCAAGCTGGACGTCGCGGGTTCGATCCCCGTCTCCCGCTCCATGTTCTCAATAACTTGGGAGTTTCTGAGTTTCACGCGTTACTCCGATTACTCCAATAAGCCAACTCGCAGCTGATTCTGACCGCTGCGACGAGGTTTTCGACTCCCTTCCGAAACGCGGGTTGACACTACTGGATTACCTCTGATTCCAGTTTCGTTACGGCCTCGAGCATCTGCTCCAAGTCGCTCCGGGAATAGACTTCCATACTGACTCCAAGGCCGTGGCCGCGCTGGTCAGCGCTGACCTTGTCGTCAATCTTTAGTTTTCGAGACAAGCGGGCATTCGTCCGCCGTAAAACCTGAAATGTTGCCCACTCCAGACCGACCATCGCCAGGCGCGGCTGCATCGAGCGACGCCAAACGTTGTCACGCCAAAGATGAGTGCCTCGTTCAGATTGGAAGACGAACTCTTCGGGGGCTTGAGTCGGAAGAAGGGAGATAAGCGTCTGCAGGTCACTTCCGATACCCGGTGTGAGTGCGACCGTTCTCTTTGTGACCTTGCCTTTCCTGCCCTTGGGCGTGTCGATATTGCCCTTGTATGCGCGCTGATCGACGAGGATCGAGCCATCCCCGATTCTTCCAAGGCGAAGAGCCAGGATCTCGCCGGGGCGCATCCATAAGAAGACCGCCATCCGAAAGATCAGCCAATCCCGAGCTTCGAGTATTGATAAGGCGAGCCGAATCTCCTCCACATTCATGGAGCGCCTCTCACGGACTGGCTTGCACTCAGGCACGAACAATGCGCCAGCTAGATTCGAATTGACAACGCCGTCGCTCAAGGCAGTCTTGAAGATGCCGCTCAGATGCCATAGCAGATGATCGACGACGCTTCTCGACAATTCTGAGCTTTC
>CAXTWQ010000067.1:0-27805 GCA_964248065.1 uncultured Bryobacteraceae bacterium
GAACTATAACTGGCACTGGATCTTCTTTATCAATCTCCCAGTCGGCCTCCTTTCGCTCTTCATGACATCGCGCTTCGTTGAAGATCCGCCCTGGGTGCGGGAGCGGAAGGGTTCGGGCATCAGCATCGATTACATCGGGCTGGCGCTGATCGTGATCGGAGTTGCTTGTTTTCAGATCGTTCTCGACAAAGGACAAGAAGACGATTGGTTCAGCTCACCCCTTATCACCACGATGTTCTGTATCGGAGTGCCCGTGCTGATCGCGTTCTTTCTTTGGGAGTGGTATCAAGATCATCCGATTGTTGACGTGCGGCTACTGCAAAATCGTAATTTCGGCACCGCTGTCTTCTTCTCGTTCGTGCTCGGTATCGTGCTGTTCGGAACAACGGTTCTGATTCCGCAGTTCTTACAGACCAGCTTGGGCTACAACGCCGAACGCGCAGGCATGGCGCTATCTCCAGGTGGCCTTGCGCTGATGCTGGTCATGCCTTTTGCCGGCTTTATTACTACCAAGACCAGGGTGGACCCGCGCCTGCTGGTTTCGCTCGCCTTTCTCGCCATGGGCTTCACTCTTTACCGAATGACTGTGATCTACGTCGGCATTGATTTTCAGACCATGGTCTGGCTCCGCGTGGTGCAGGTACTGCCTCTGCCGTTCATCTTTGTGCCTATCAGCACGTTGAATTACATCGGTGTTCCTAAAGAGAAGAACAATCAGGTTTCCGGACTTTCTAACTTCTCCCGCAACATCGGCGGCAGTATCGGTACATCCCTGCTCGGTGTCTTCTTGACGCGGCAGAATCAAACTCACCAGAACTCTCTGATCAGGCATACGACGAACGGAAGCAGCAACTTCGACGCTATGATCGCGGGATTCAAGTCGCTGTTTATCTCTCAGGGATTTGATGCCGTCACTGCAACAACCAAAGCAATGGCTATGGCTTATCAGACCCTTCAGGCGCAGGCAAGCGCACTTAGCTATCAGAACAGCTTCTGGGCTATGTCGGTGCTCGTTTTATGTCTCGTCCCGCTGCCGTTTATCATGCGACGACCTCCGATCGGACAGCGGCGCGATGCCGAACCGGCACATTGATGGTGCGCTAGCGGAAAGCGCCAACCGCTATATCTATTCAGTGTCTTGGTGGCTAACGGATTATCCTTTTCGTTAGCATTCTTGACTTAGCGACTCTACTGAACTCGCAACCTTCTGCGTCGCAATTCTCTGGACACACACATGCATCAGTCCGGAATGTCCGAAATCAATCACGATGAGGAGATTTAGACGATGCCTTCCAACGTAACCGTGCAAGCGCTTCCCTTACAAATTGCAGCGACGGGCCAGCGCACAAGCTCCCTGAATACTGTCGGTGTAAAAACAGCTTCCACTCTGTATTCGGCAAATCCCACTCGCCAGAACCAAATCCATGTAGATGGTAGCCGCTATGTCGGTGTGGACAACTTCACCAGTCACCGGACTGTGCAGTTAGACAGCAACACAGCGGACGTGATCATCAAAACGCCCTCAGGGCAAATCAACTTGTCTGATATTGCAGCCCGGCTTGAAGCATTGAGCCAAGCCATAGACGCTTTTACGACTGCTTGCGGGAGCCATATACCGGGCAGCAACGAAGGCTTCTCGATTGATCAGCCTCCATCGGATGCCAAATAGAAGTCGACTCGCTGACTTATCCCATTGACACTGGTGAGAATCTAGCGCCATTCGGTTTGTGTCCACTCCGAATCAGCTAAAGCAGTAACGCAACACCTTGGAGATCAGATTCCAAGCGAAGGCGTGTCAGTGATTTCTAGCGCAGTCACTTCAAAGCGTTTCAGCTTGGTGCTTCCGAATGATGTTGTCAGCGCAACATCGGCAGCATCGCGGCCCACTGCCATCAGCACCCTCCCGATTCGAGGAAAGTTATGCCGCGCGTCAAAAGTCCACCAGCGCCCGCCCAGATAGACTTCGAACCACGCGCTGAAGTCCATGGCCGAATCCGATAACGGCACACCGATATCACCCAGGTAGCCGGTCGCATATCGCGCCGGAATGTTCATGCAGCGGCAAAACGTTATCGCCAAATGTTGAAAATCTCGGCACACTCCTGCACGCTCAATGTAGACATCCATGGCTGTTTTCGTGTAGCGTGCGAAGTTGTAACCGAACATCACCTTGGTGTTCACCCAGTCACAGATTGCCTGCACCATATGCCAGCCACGACCGGCATTGGCAAACAGTTCGGTTGCCGTATTCATTAGCAAATCTACCTCGCAATATCGGCTCGCCAGCAAGTACTGGAGAACATCGGTCGGCAACTCGCCCACTGGCACTTCGGGCGTGTCGGGCGCAACTGGATCCGGTGCACCTGAGTCCTGAATCAACGTCGAGTTGTGCAGCCGTACAGTGCCGGCCGGGACTACAAATCGGGAACACTGATTTCCAAATGTATCGTGATACAAATCCACCGCTACAGGAGGATCAATTCGAAGAAAATCAGGTTCGCGCAAGTCAGCGTTTCGCGACTGATAGACATTCAGGACGGCTACCATCGGAACATCCATTTGCGCTTCAAAAGTCATGTCATACCCTAAGCGGATCAGCATCTCTGTTAAGGGTTCCTCCACCGGTTTCCGTGATTCCGGCTTACGAAAGTCGCTGCTGTTTGCATACGGGGCACGGCAAAGCAATGCCGCTTGAATCAGCGCGTACCGACAGTGTACCTGATGATCAAATTGAAATCATCCCCTGCCACAATGGGTACAGCAGAGGGCTGCAAGCCCGGAGGATCATGACTTATTGTTTGGGCATTGTGACGGACGACGGTCTGGTAATGGCGTCCGACTCGCGCTCTAATGCGGGATTCGATCAGGTGAACGTTTGCCGCAAGATGCATTGTTTTGTGCACCCGGGCGAACGAGTCTTCATCCTGCTGTCAAGCGGGAGTCTTTCCATCAGCCAATCGGTCGTGACGCTTCTACGAAAGGATTTTAACGCGGGCGGCGGGCTGGCCCAGGCTCAGTCACTATACGATGCTGCAAGGATCGTTGGCGAGTGTGTGCGCCGCGTCTCCGATATGGACCGCCTGGCGCTTGAGCGCGACCAGTTCTCCTTCAATGTGAATTTGCTCCTCGGCGGACAGGTGCTTGGCGCCGAACCACCCAGCCTTTACCTGATTTACCCCCAAGGCAATCCATTGCGAGCCACTGAGGACTCGCCGTATCTCCAATTAGGCGAAGTGAAGTACGGACGCCCGATTCTGGATCGCGGCGTTGATTCGCGAACGCCTTTGGAGACAGCGGCCAAGTACGCACTCCTGTCGTTCGATTCAGCTATCAGATCGAACGTTACCGTTGGTCCACCGGTCGAAGTTTTGCTCTATCGTAAGGACTCATTTGAACTCGGGGACTATCGCCGTTTCGGCGGTTCAGACCCCGACCTGACTATCATTCACTCGTCGTGGGAGACAAGTCTGCGCCGGGCTGTAGAGCAATTGCCAGAGATCTCGTTCCACTCGCCACCGATGGAAGTGATGACTTGAGGTGATGGAGCTCTTAATGAAGGCTTGCATGGGCTGGCTCGGAAAGAGCCATCAAGCTTGTAAACTATCGCCCAGTCATCTTTTTCAATTCCTCCGGGTATCTATCGCCCTGCACGGGAGTTCTCGATGCCGCCTCGTCGATATTCCGTAGCTCGTCCCCAGGAATACGAAATTGCTTATTCATGAATCTGAAGGGCGTCAGCAAACGGCAGCGCCGAAATTGCTTGCCGCCCTTCACACGTCCAGGTTAGATGTCTGGCATCCCCTGGGGTATACAAATCACGCCATTGCGTATGCAATCCGCGCCAAGTAGCTGGCGGGATGACCGGCGCGAACTTACTGTCTCATTTCGGCAGGGAGACCAGGGGTGCAATGCGGTTTGGCTTAGTTGAAGTCTTTTGGTAAGAGTTAAGTGTGATAGATCCGCTAAAACAGAAGTCGCACCGAAAGCTGAAATTCCCGTGGCGTACCGCTGCCCGTGCCGATCGTATTAATCGCTGAAACAATCTGACCGAAGTTGCCTGGGGAAGAGATGTCGGACAGAGGCTGCCCGTACTGGGCTCTGTTGAACACGTTAAAAGCATCTGCTCTCAGCTGAACTGCCAGGCGCTCGGTGATCGTTACCGATTTAGTGAGTCCCAAATCCGCCTGCCACAGTGACGGTCCGCGCGCGATGTTACGTCCTGCATTGCCAAAGGTTCCGGGAAGCGGCGCACTGAAAGCTGCAAGGTTAATCCAATTACTTGGTGTCCGCCCTCCAGCCGGGGAGAGTGAAACGCCAGGAATCAGATTCGGCCGCTCCTCGCCACCCACACTGAAGCCGTAGGGAACCGAACTGTTTGACCGGTCCACCGTGACATTTACCGGAAGGCCAGTGCGTGAGCTCCCAATTCCAGTCATTTCCCAATTGCCCAGCGCTGAGCGCAAAATCCCCGGACTGGACAAATACCTCTTTCCGGCCCCAAAAGGTAACTGGTAGGCAACCGACATGTTGAAAACCTGGCGAACATCGAAGTCGGCACTGCTCCGTTCGCAGGCACGGCACAGCACATCTTGAGGAGTGTCGGATTCTCCCCCGCCGATTCCGTCATCGTTGATGGAGTGGGACCACATGTAATTAAACGAGAGCAGCAAGCCATTGGCAAACGGCCGTCGCAGACCTGCATTCAATCCTTCAAAGGAACTGTTGCTGTCATTGCCGCGCCAGGATATAGCTCCAAATGCCGGGTAGGAACGCGTACCGGTTGCGGGACTAATTACGTTTATGTACGTGGTAGTCAGGATATCTGTACCTTTGTTGCCCAGATAGGAAACTGTACCTAACATTCCGCCCGGCATCGACTGCTGCACTGAAGCGGTCCAGGCAGAAACATAGAAGTCTTTACGCAGCCGATAGTTATCGCGCGGACTCAAAACGCCCTGCATTAACGAGAGAAATGGCGTGATCGGATAGGACAGATTTGGAAGCAGCGTGCCTCTGGTCAAGTTATAGCGGGACACATCGTTTGCTAACGGAAGATTCTGATCGTCCTCTTGCCCATCGTCGTGATACAGGCCAAAGCCGGCGCGGAAAACAGTTCCGCTATGCGCCCAAGCTAAAGCCACCCGTGGATCGAAGTCGTTATAGCGAGGCTTGCTGAATTCAGCATTGTTGGGACAGAATCCTCGCGGTCCGCAGGTTTGAAAGTCAAACGGCACTGCTCGATTCGCAACTTCGTGGAATCGGTTGAAGAAGTTGTAGCGCAGGCCGAGGTTCAGTGTCAGCGATTCGCTCACCTTCCATTCATCTTGCGCGTAGCCCCAATATTGTGCCTTCCTGAGCCGCAGAAGCGGGGTTAGCGAAACGTAAGTAGCACTATCAACAATGTTGTTCAGGAAGTTGTTTTGGGCTCTGCCTGCTCCACCCGGCGAGACATAAGTGAGCGAACCGGTAGGCGAGTTCCCCTGGTTGAGAAAAATCCATCGTGTCTCGTAACCGAACTTCAGGCTATGTCTGCCTTTTTGCCAGGAGACATTATCGATCAATGAGATGGTCTTGGCGTACGCGTCAGAGGTATTACTCGCTGTCAGTGTGCTGAAGCCCGGTACCGATACCGAAATCGGTACCAGCGTTTGATTGCCGGTGTGATACATCTGCAAATTCATTCCGAGCTTGGCCTCATTGACCAGAGTCGGCGAGAAGACATGAAGCAGTTCAGCGACTCCATTCTTAAACTTCGTATCAGCGAGCGCTGTTGCGTTTAGATTGCCTGTTAGGTTCTGGCCGATAGCCTCGTCCTGGTTGTAACGTACGAAACCAGTGGTGTTCCGGGAGAAGTGTTGATCGATCCGCACCATACCCGAATCCTCGTTATCGACATTGTTTAGCTCGGCAACGTAGTTGTAGATATTGGGATTGGCAGTAAGCGACGTTCCGGCTGGGTACGCTGACAGAATCTGAGCCAGAGCCGGTGAGGTATTGAGCACGCTTGTCCGAAACGCAGGGCTCGGTACAACGCCAATTTGAGGCTGACCTAAGCGTTGGCGAATTCCCTCGTAATCAAGGTAGAAAAACGTTTTCTCTTTAACAATGGGACCGCCGAGACTACCGCCGAACTGGTTCAGCAGGAAAGGATTGGGACTAGCGCCATTGTTGAAGGCTCGAGCTTCCAAATAATCGTTGCGAAAAAACTCGAACGCTTCACCGTGGAAGGCGTTCGTTCCGGAAGGCGAGGCGACTGATACCTGGCCGCCAGCCGTTCCTCCTTCCACATCAGCGCCGAAATTTTGCGACTGCACTTGGAACTCATTGATAGAGCCGAGTGGGATATTTAGCCGGACATACTGGCGCTGCTCCTGGTTGTACACGGCGGTCGCATCCACGCCATCGAGCGTAATATTGTTGTCGTCCAGACCATGGCCGGCAAAGCGAATGTTGCGCTGATCACCCGGTCCATTGTCGATTGCACCTGGCACTAGTGCTGTCAACCGAGCCCAGTTGCGCCCATTAATCGGCAACTCCTGCACCTGCGTGTTTTCAATTGCCGCGCCCACTGTAGCGCTTGATCTGTCTAACTGAATCAGCGGCTCTGTGACTGTAGTCGAGTTCGCAGATCCGCTCGCAAGATTTAGCGTTGCATCTAAGATTCGTGTCACTCCGATTTGCTGTTGGACCTGATTAGCAACAAAGTTCTGAAAGCCAGCTTTGGAGATAGTGACAGTGTAAGTTCCAATTGGGATATCGTCGACTAAATAAGTTCCTTTTGCCGCTGTAGTGGTCTGTCGTAACAGGCCAGTTTTAGTTTGCAAGACCGAGATAACTGCGCCCGGTACGCGGCTGCCTTGTGGATCTTTCACCACTCCCGTCAGCGACGATCGATCTACTTGTGCAGTCGCAGATGCCGCCACGGCCAGAGTTAGTACGCTCAGTATCAACAACTGGCGCGAGTACACACGCATTGGTAATGCTCCTCGTTTCGAACACCGAGTTTGCCAGACGTCTGTTGCAGTTTCGTGATTTTTGAAACGCGCGGCCAACGAACGAGTCAAGGCGACATACTTGCGACAACTTATGGCTGTTTGAGTGCGCTACGTAAGACTTCTGACAAGGGAGTTATAATCGTGCTTTACCAACCGGTCCTGTTCCGAGTCTGAAAGGCTTCCGGCTAAATAGAAACTCGAGGAACATGGCAATTCCCTTCCCTGCTGGGCAAGATGACGCGACCCCCTTCGCTCAGTATCAGCTTTCCGGCGCATTCGATGAAATGTTCCGCGCTTCTGGCCGTCCTCGTGCTCATTACAAGGCTCTTTATTCCCGGCTGCTAAACCGCCCTGCTGAAGAACTCCTTCAGAGCAAACAGGAAGCTGATCTTTCATTCTTTAATCAGGGCATTACATTCACAGTTTATGGTCGCGGCGAGGGTACCGAGCGTATTTTTCCGAACGACCTTCTTCCTCGCATCATTCCCCATGCCGAGTGGGAAATCATTGAGCGCGGCTTGAAACAACGGCTGACGGCTCTCAACCTGTTTCTGAAAGACGTTTATAACGAGCGCCGCATCTTAAAGGACCGTGTCATTCCGGGCGAACTGATCTACACTTGCGGCCATTTTCGTCGTGAGATGCGCGGCATCAAAGTGCCCCAGGACGTGTACGTCAGTATCTGCGGTACGGATCTGATTCGTACGCCTGATGGACGGTTCGTCGTTTTGGAGGACAACCTTCGCGTACCGAGCGGCGTATCTTACATGCTCACCAGCCGCAAAGTGATGAAGCAGATTTTCCCAGCACTGTTTCGCAAGTGCGGTGTCCGCCCGATTGAGCATTACAGCCAGGCACTGCTCTCCACCCTTCGCTCACTTGCGCCGGAAGGCCGCTCTTGTCCTACCATTGTTCTCTTAACTCCCGGCGTTTATAACTCGGCGTACTTTGAACACACGTACCTTGCCCGTCAGATGGGCATCGAATTGGTTGAAGGCCGCGATTTGGTAGTTCATGACAATTTTGTTTATATGCGGACCACCAGCGGATTGCAGCGCGTCGATGTAATCTATCGCCGCGTGGACGATGACTTCCTCGACCCGCTCGTCTTTCGCTCCGATTCATCTCTTGGCGCAGCCGGATTGTTCAATGCCTATCGGGCAGGCAATGTCGTTTTAGCAAACGCTCTGGGCACCGGCGTTGCAGATGATAAAGCAATCTATGCGTACGTGCCGGAGATCATTCGCTATTACCTGGGCGAAAAGCCGATTTTGGACAACGTCGAAACCTATCTAATGACGGATCCCAAGCAACGCGAGCATGTCTGCAACAATCTCGAACAATACGTTGTTAAAGCAGTGGGAGAGTCGGGCGGTTACGGCATGTTGATAGGACCGCATAGCTCTCTGCAACAGCGCGCTGAATTTCGTGATCGGATCTATGCGCAACCACGTAACTACATCGCTCAACCAACGCTCGCCCTCTCTACGGCACCCTGCTTTGTCGAAAACGGCAACATCGAACCGCGGCATGTTGACCTCCGTCCCTACGTGTTATTCGGGGGCGACCAGGTGACCATTGTCCCGGGCGGCTTGACGCGTGTCGCTTTGCGAAAAGGTTCACTGGTGGTGAACTCATCACAAGGCGGTGGTTCCAAAGATACCTGGGTGCTTCAGAATTAAGTCTTAGCCCCATGCTTTCCCGAGTTGCCGACAGCCTTTACTGGATGAGCCGTTACTTCGAGCGTGCTGACCATTGCGCCCGCGTGCTCGAAACCAGCTACAACCTTTTACTGAATCCGTTTAAGTCTTCTCGCGAGCAGCGCTGGAATCGCATCACTTCCTCGCTGGGTTTGCCAGACTCAGCCGCCACTTCCGATGCCGAGACTGCCATGATGTGGCTAATTACTAAACCCGGCAACAAGGCCTCTATCGTTTCCTGTATTGCGGGCGCGCGCGATAATGCCAGCCAAGTGCGGGAACAGATCAGCTCAGAGATGTGGGAGCGCCTGAATCGTCTCTATCACCAGGTTAACTCTTCCAGCGCTACGACAGAACTCGGCAGCGAAATGCTCCGCCTGTTAGCTGCTCTGCACGACGACACTTACAAGTTTTACGGCGTGACTGACTGCACCATGAACCACAGCGAAGGCTGGTACTTCATTCAACTCGGCAAGTACATGGAACGTGCCTGCGCGCTTTCTCTCCTGCTTGATGCACACTTTGCTTCCTGTGCCGGGGCCGATGATCTTGACTGGATCGGACTGTTGACCAGCTGCTCGGCGCTGGAAGCGTACCGCAAGGTTTACACGGCCGACCTTACGGCAAATCACGTGGCTGAATTCCTCATTCTTAATCCTGAGTTCCCATATTCAGTGCGCTACTCTGCGGAAAGCATGCAATCAACTCTCGAAGCGATTGCTAACCTTACTGCAGCCCGTAAGACCACGAAGGTTTCACGAACAATCGGCAAGTTGCATTCTTCGCTCGCCTATGCGCAGATTGACGAGGTAATGGCCGGCGATGTGCATTCATTTTTGAACAACATACTTGAACAGTGCCATCGATTACACTTTGCAGTGCACGAAATTTACACTGATTACCCAATCGAAGCGGCTTTCGACGCCTGATGTTTTACGCCGTTCGACATTTCACGCGCTTCCGTTATAGCCGACCGATTTCGCAGAGTGTGATGGAAGTTCGCATGCACCCGCGGAGCGAGTATGCTCAGCGATGCTTTACCTTTCAGCTATCCGTTAGCCCGCGTGCACGCATCTTTACTTACACGGATCATCTTGGAAACGCCGTGCACCATTTCGACATTCCTGCTTCCCACGGCCAGCTCACCATTATTGCGGATGCCTTGGTCGAGGTGGATCAGCCTGTCGTGCTTCCAGATTCATTAGGGCCGCAAGCCTGGAGCGAATTGGACGAAATGATTGAGCACGAAGATTACTGGGATATGCTCCGCCCCAGTCGCTTCGCTCGTTCGTCTCCGGAACTGGAAGCCCTGGCCAAAGAATTCGGTGTGGATCGACGCAACGAAGATCCGTTGATGGCTTTGCAAAAGCTGAACTCGCAGGTGTACAACGGTTTCAGTTATGTGAAAGCCAGCACTTCGGTCGATTCTCCTATCGAAGACGCTTTGCAATCGCGCCAAGGTGTCTGCCAGGACTTTGCTCACATTATGATTGCGCTCGTACGCGGCTTGCGCATCCCGTGCCGCTACGTTAGTGGTTATCTTCATCATGAGTCCTGGCATTTAGATCGTTCTGGCGAAGGCGCTACCCATGCCTGGGTGGAAGCATTGCTGCCCGGTGTTGGCTGGGTCGGCTTTGACCCGACAAACAATTTGCTGGCCGGTGAACGACATATCCGAACTGCAATCGGTCGCGACTATGCCGATGTCCCTCCGACTATGGGCACTATGAAAGGTAGAGCCAGCAGCGAACTACAGGTCCGTGTGCGCGTAACGCCTTCAGAAGCTATTTTGCCGCCCGACCAGGAGTTTGCTGCCGATGAAGAGTGGTCGCGATTCCTCGAAAAAGATCAGGAAGCCGAATTAGTTATCGCGCAGCAACAGCAGCAGCAATAACCTTCGTAGCTGTGACTAGGCCCTACTGAAGAGGCTCGGACAAATGCTGAGCCTCAGCGTGCTGGATAAGCTCTCGCAGCTTACCTTGGGCCACTTTGGCCGCTTGTGCCTGAGCACTCCCTAGCCTACTTTGTTGCGCTCCCAAGTGAGCCTGCTGCGCCCCAAGCTGTGCCTGAGCGGCACCAAGCTTTGCCTGCTCTCCAGCAGTCTTGGACTGCTCCTGACCCACACGAGACTGCATCTCTCCAAGTTGGGCCTGCAAGCTTGCGAGCTGCCCCTGTGTTTCCGAAGTCGTCCTCTCTGACCCATCTGTCGCCAGAGAACGAACCTTCTGCTCCAGCTCACGCAATTGCTGCTGTAAGGCTTGCATTTGTGCAGGCTCAAGTTTCCGGTCGCTAAACGCTGCTTGCTGCGCACCGAGGCTCGCCTGCGTTTCACCCAGCTTTGCTTGCTGTTCGCCCAGAGCTGCCTGTTGCTTTCCTAAGTCTTCCTGAGGACGCATGATTGCCTGTGCTTCGCTTAGCACCTTTGGGTCACGGATGACCCACTTAACTCCATTCTTCCGGTAAAGGATTGCGTTCTTCGGGAAGTTGAAACTTTGTTGGTAGTCGTCTCCGTAATTCTGAAAAAAGACGTGCTTCGCATCTCCCGATGTGATCGTGAGCGATTCAATCGAATCGTTGTGAGAATCATCTTGAGTACTTGCTGCGGAGGTAGCAACCGAACCGGTCGGCACTGCCTTCGATCCAGCGGCCGACTGAGGCTCGGCAACCATCGATAATCGTCGAGCGAAGGCTTGCAACGGAGTGATTTCCGTAACTGGTACCGGGTTCGCAACCAGCGCTGGCGTCTTCAGGCTTACGAAGGCGAGCAACGCAGCAGCACTCGCGAACGAGGTCAGATAGCGGGCGGAAAGAGCTGGCATGTGCTCGCGAGTGTGATCCAACATGCTTTCTAAACGCCGGCTCAGCTGGCCCTTATGTTCTACAAAGGAGGCAGAAAGGCCCATAGCACTTCTTGTCCCGGTCAGTTCCGCAATTTTAGCCAGACAGGTTGCATATGCTTTGGGCTGAAGCGAAGAGAGCGCACGGTCGTCGCATGCGATCTCCCGATGTAAGTCGATCTGCAGACCAACAAATTGCACTAAAGGATGGAAGGCGAAGATAGACTCGACCGTTCTCTGCATCAGCAGCGCCCAATCGTCATAGCGCTCCACATGAGCCAACTCGTGCAGGAGCACTTGCTCGATATCTGCCGAACTGAGCGTCTCCATCAGGTAAGCCGGCACCAGAATCGCCGGTTGACGATAGCCCACGACAACAGGCACCGTAATGTCACGCGATACCGCAACGGAGACCGTTCGCCCTCCGTGATCTGGATGGAGGAGGTGGGTAATTCTGCTGCCGAGATTGCAGGAAGGCATGCGCGTAGCCTGCGATTTCAGACTTAACGCTCTAATTAAGCCAGAAAACAGGCGAAGCATCCGCACGGCAACAATGAGCAAAGCAATGGCAGCTACGGCTGATTTCCAATGAGAAAACGATAGTGCTTTCTGGGCCGGAATGGGCGAGACCGGGATCGAATTGACAAACCAGACGCCGCCTGTTGTTATCGGGATCTTTCTTTGTACACTCCGGGTCTGTTCTGTTTTGTCGAAGCTTGATGGCTTCCGCACAAGCATCTCTACTGGCAGGAAGACAAGCAATGCAAGCACGAACGACCAAGCCCAAACGCGCGTTGCAGAGTTGATTCGCTTCGGCTGCAAAGCGGCAAAAGCAAGCATCACGATTAGCAGGCTAGGCAATACTGCATTGATAAACCCAGTCTCTACCAGCCGCGCCAGTTCATCACACTCAGCCATGAAATTTGACATCGTTCTTCTCCAATTGTTAGGTCTCTACTCGTGATCCGCGATCAAACGTTTTAGCCGCGCCAGTTCTTTGCTCCCGAGCTTCTCGTTCTTTAGCAGGCTTGCGACCAGCAGCTCAGGCGAGCCATCGAAGAAACGCGTCAGCAAATGTCGAACAGCGCCAGTAACCGCCGTTTCGCGCGCTATGACCGGCTCATATACAAAGGCTCGTCCCTCTTTCCTATGTCGAACGACTCCTTTGATTTCAAGAATCCGCAGGGTTGTCAAAACAGTGCTGTACGCAAGAGCCGGTTCAGCAGGCAACGCCTCGACAATGTCCCCAACAGTGGCGGTCTGTTTGGTCCAGAGAACGTTCATCAACCGTAACTCTGCCTCAGTTAACTCGCGCGATTTCTTTCGTGCCACAGAACGAACATGCTTTCTATTAAGGAATTAATATCTTAAGTTGTACCGCGTGTCACCAACCCTGTCAACTAATTTCTTAATACTTTATTGCCGCCCGGTATTCGAAGCCCTCTTGTCAGTGGCCAAATCCGCTATCCTGTTCATAGGGTTACAGCCTAAAAACTATGAGTGTTCCTGTGTCTCAAATGTGGACGGTAGCGTCCTATGTATGGAAACAACGGCTCGCCGGGCGCAAGCGCTATCCGCTTGTCCTAATGCTGGAACCGCTCTTTCGCTGTAATCTGGCGTGCGCGGGCTGTGGCAAAATTCAATATCCGGCCCACGTGCTCAAGCGCCAGTTGACGCCTGAAGAATGTTTTCAGGCCGTTGACGAATGCGGCGCTCCTGCGGTCTCCATCCCGGGTGGCGAACCGCTGATGCACCCGCAGATCAAAGAAATTGTCGAAGGGCTAGTAGCCCGCAAGAAGTATATTTATCTCTGCACGAACGCTCTGCTCTTAAAAGAGAAGCTCCATCTCTTCACCCCGTCCAAGTACCTCAGCTTCTCGGTCCACATGGACGGCGAGCGGGAGCACCACGACTTCTCAGTCTGTCGCGAGGGCGGCTACGATATCGCTATCGAAGGCATGAAGGCGGCTCTTGAGCGCGGCTTCCGCGTGACAACCAACACGACTTTATTTGATGGTGCCGACCCTAACAGCGTTCGCCGCTTCTTCGACGAAATGATGGAGCTCGGTGTGGAAGGCATGATGCTTTCGCCCGGCTATTCATACGATAAAGCTCCCGACCAGCAGCACTTCCTTGGTCGCGCCCGCACCCGGCGTTTGTTCCGTGCTATTCTTTCCAACCGCAAGTCGAGCTGGAAGTTCAACATGTCCCCGCTCTTCGGCGAGTTCTTAATGGGCCACCGCGAGTTCACCTGCACACCTTGGGGCATGCCCACCTATAACGTGTTCGGATGGCAGAAGCCCTGCTATCTCCTGCAAGACGGCTACGCTGACACTTTTAAGGAGCTCATGGAAGAGACCGGCTGGGCTAACTATGGCACTGAGTCCGGCAATCCTAAGTGCGCTAACTGCATGGTCCATAGCGGGTATGAAGCATCTTCGGTGCACCACGGCTTCAACACACTAGGGGGATTCTTCGGCATGGCTAAGTCCTACCTGTTTAGCGGCTACAAGGATGCGTATGGCAAAGCGCTTTTGAACGACCCAGCCAATTCGGTAAACGGGAAGAAACCGCTTGTGCAAATTCAGGCCACGAGTGAACGGCAAGCTTAATGGCTGAGACTGTGAACCCTAACGAGATGGAAGTAGCGCCTGGTTTTGCGCATGAGCAACTGCAGGGCTGGGTTCCTCAACTCGATAACGAGGAAGAGATTCGGACCGCGCTCGAAAAAGCTTTCGACTATCGCGGCGACGTTCGTGTCACCCGCAAGAGCGGCGACGTAATCAACGGCTATCTCTACGACCGTCGCACCGGTAACACACTCACATCGTCCCTGGTCCGCTTGCTTCCTGCTGACGGCAGCCCGCGCGTGAGCATCCCTTATAACGACGTTGCCGCTTTGCAGTTTAGCGACCGCGATCCTGCTGCCGGCAAAAGCTGGGAAGCCTGGGTCAAGAAGTATGAAGAAAAGAAAGCCGCCGGACAAAGTGCCGCAATCGAAGCCGAAGCGTTCGACTAACCTTCAAAACTAAACTGGAGTTTGTCCTTACGACGGCTCCTCTCTGCCTGCACCATCTTCCTCTCTGCTTTCCTGCTGTTCTCCGTTGAGCCGCTGACGGCCAAGCGCATCCTGCCCTGGTTCGGTGGTTCTGCTGCAGTCTGGGCAACCTGCCTGGTTTTTTATCAATCGGCGTTGCTGCTCGGCTACGGGTACGCACTTGCAATCGCCAAACTCCGTTCGCCACTACTGACCAGCGCTATCCACATTGCACTGCTGCTGCTCTCTCTGCTACTACTGCCCATCGGTCCTGCACACGCATCGACAGGCGTCGCCGGTGAGCCATCGCTCACCATTCTCGTTTTGCTTACAGCCTCACTCGGTCTTCCGTTTCTCGCCCTGTCCGCCACCTCTCCGCTGCTTCAGCATTGGCTTGCTCAAAGCGGAGATCGATTGCCTTATCGCCTGTTTGCCTTATCAAACGTTGCTTCGCTTCTGGCGTTGCTTAGCTATCCACTTGCCATTGAGCCGCTGCTTAACACCGGTACACAAGCCCGCATCTGGTCGGCGTTCTACGCGGGTTTCGTCCTGCTCTGCGCTTCGCTGGCATGGCTTTCACGCCGACCCCAAAGGATGTCCGTCGAACGCGAAGAACGTATCTGGATTCTGCCAGATCGCATGCTGGCCTGGTTTGCACTCTCTACTTGCGGATCAATGCTGCTGCTCTCTATTACCAATCATCTGGATGAAAACGTTGCCGCAGTCCCGCTGCTTTGGGTTATTCCGCTCGCTCTTTATCTGCTCACCTTCATCATTGCTTTCGGATCAGCCAAGAACCTTTCTCGCGCGTTGTGGCTCCGTCTGCTTGCGTTTGCCTTGGCCATACTCGGCTATAGCATCTACAACGTTAATGCGGTAGAGGCTCTACAGATCAGCATTCCCATACTGCTCCTCGGTCTCTTCGTCTGCTGCATGTTCTGCCACGGCGAACTGAATCGTCTTCGCCCGCCTGCCGGCAATCTCACAACGTTTTATCTTGTGTTGGCTGCGGGAGGTGCTGCGGGCGCCATCCTAATCGGCATCGTTGCTCCTCACATCTTCGAAGCCGTTTACGAATTGCCGGTCACCCTAATCTATACCGCGCTGCTGGCAGCGACACTTACCTGGCGTGAGGGTGGTTGGCCGCTCCGGGTGTTGTGGGGCTGCGTAACGGCTTGTATGATTGCCGTGCTGGCCACCAACGTCTCCGCTTTTCACAAGGACGCGCTTACCTTGAACCGCAGCTTCTATGGTTCGTTGCGCGTGGTGCAGACTCCTAATGCAGGACCAGAACAGATGAGGACCCTCTTCCACGGCACCATCGAACACGGGTCTCAATATAGGCTTTTACCCAACCGGCTTCGGCCTACCACTTACTACGGGCCTGACTCAGGCATCGGCATCCTGCTCCGTGAGGGTTTTGCGGGACCGAAGCGCGTCGCCGTTGTCGGGCTTGGCACCGGCACAGTTGCTGCGTATGGCGCGCCAGGAGATACGTTCCGCTTTTACGAATTGAACGACCAGGTCACCGACATTGCGCACTCACTCTTCTCGTATCTGCGCGAGTCCAAAGCCTCGGTTAGCGTAATCCCTGGCGATGCCCGTCTCTCGCTTGCACACGAGCCCGAGCAGCCGCTTTTCGACGTCATTGCACTTGACGCGTTTTCAGGTGATGCCATCCCCGTGCACCTGCTTACCGGTGAAGCTATGGCCTTGTACTGGCGACATCTTAAACCTGACGGCGTCCTGGCTGTGCATGTCTCGAACGACTTTCTTGATCTTGCCCCCGTCGTCCAACAGCTGGCCCATGCTGCCGGCAAGCGCTCTATCTTAGTACGCAATCACAAGGACGACGCTGAGAATTTGCTCGCCGCTGACTGGATGCTGGTCACCGGCAACGAGAGCGTGTTGCAGAACCCGAGTGTCCGCGCTCATGCGTTTCCAATCAACGAACGCCCGGGTCTTCGCCCCTGGACTGACAGCTATAACAACCTGATGCAGATCCTGAAAACTCCCGAACTGCACTGAGAAGCGGAAGCAAGAAGTGGTATGAAAGTAGGTCTTTGTCGCCGCTCAGTACAACGGAGGCTTTCCCACTCGCGGCCAGCTCTAGAATTTGTCATCCTTAGGGTCACGGCAAGCACGAATGTGCGTTGTGATCTCGACGAATTTCGCTAAGGCCCTCACGTCCGAGACGTATTGAGCCCTCTGGAGAGGCGTCGCGTAACGCTCGAACTTGCGCCGGCTAACCACGTCTTCTAGTTCGGCGAGAGCGTCAATAGACAGCAAAAGCTGACACTCGAACAGCGCTTTGTCTACGGCTAAACCCGGAACCGAACGAGGCCGTAGCAAACGGCTGATCAGTACACCCGTGTCCACCACGACACCAGGCTTTTCCACTACTCGTCTTCGGCAAGTAGCTCGGCAAGACTTTCTTCAATTAGCCCGTTGGCTTCGGCCTGCATTCCTACCTGCTCGCAAAGCTCGCGCAGCCGTGTGAGAGCCTGTACACGCGCCTGTTGGTAGTCACCGGGCGAGACGACTACAAAACTTTGACCATCAGGTTCTTGCACAATCACTGGCTGTTGAAGCGGCTGGTTCAGCAGGTCACGTGCTTCGTTAGCGTCGACACGTTGCATGTGGGGCTATACCTTCACAGCGCGTTGGGAAAGAAGCGTCGCTAATTCTGCTCGCTCCTCTAAATTGGTCCCATTCAGCCGCTGCCAATCCTCAAGCGAGAGCACCACTGCTACATCGCGATCATAGCTTCGCACCGTCACAGGTTCTCGCAGTGCACTCTGCAGCACCTCAGCAAAACGTTCTTTCGCCTCCGCAGCTGACACATACTTCATGTGCTTATGTTAAACAATTGCTTACAACTGAGAGGTTGTATGAGAATGACAACGCGCACCGTCCGGGGATGGAATCCTTCGGACAGAGCAATCTAGGATCTATGGCCAACTTACTCGCAGTGAAACCGCTTTCAGTTCTCGAAGAGGAAGGGAACGAACAAGGCGGAGATACACTCAAGCGCTCGCTGGGTGCAATGCATTTGCTCACGCTTGGCATCGGCGCCATCATTGGAGCAGGCATCTTCGTCCTGACTGGTCAAGCCGCGGCCAGACATGCCGGACCTGCAATAGCCATAAGCTTCGTCCTGGCAGGAATCACTTGTGCCTTTGCCGGCCTCTGCTACGCCGAGTTTGCGTCCATAATCCCGATTGCAGGTTCTGCCTACACGTATGGTTACGCCACGCTGGGTGAGTTCGTCGCCTGGATCATCGGCTGGGATCTTGTTCTGGAATATGCATTCGGTGCCGCTACTGTAGCGTCGGGCTGGTCCGGCTATTTCGTGAGCCTGTTGCAGCAGATGCACATCCAACTGCCTCCGCAGTTCACAACCACTTACGGCAACACCCTTTACCTTTCTGGAGGCAAGTGGCAAGAGGCAGCCTCTATGCCCGCGAACGCCAACCTTTCCGGGCTTCCACACATGACCGGTGTTTTCAACCTGGTCGCCTTCATCGCCATCCTGCTTGTCACTGCGGTTCTGATTGTGGGCATCAAAGAGTCGGCAAATCTAAACTCAGTGATCGTATTTGTCAAGCTGGCGATTGTGGGTATCTTTCTCGTTCTCGGCATTGGACACCTGCTACACCATCCCGAGTTAATACAAGCCAACTGGCATCCGTTCATTCCACCAAGGGACGCCTCCGGTTCATTCGGACTTAACGGGATCGCGGCGGGAGCTGCCTCGGTGTTCTTTGCCTACATTGGCTTCGATGCAGTCTCGACCGCAGCCCAGGAAGCCCGCAATCCGCAACGCGACATGCCTATCGGCATCATCGGTTCCCTGGTGGTTTCCACTGCTCTGTACATTGTTGTCTCGCTGGTTTTAACGGGATTGGTCAACTACAAATCGCTGAACGTCTCTGACCCGGTTGCTGTTGGAATCGACGTTACAGGTGTCTCCTGGGGGAGTTTCATGGTGAAGGTCGGCGCGGTGTTCGGCTTAGGAACGGTCATGCTGGTCATGCTTCTGGGCCAATCGCGCGTCTTCTACTCAATGTCCAAAGATGGCTTACTACCCGCTTGGGCCAGTGCCATTCATCCAAAATTTCGAACGCCCTGGATCTCCACGGCTCTGGTAGGCGGTATCGTAGCGTTTCTACCGGCTCTGCTGCCTATCGATAAGTTGAGCCAGCTTGTCAACATGGGCACGCTGCTTGCCTTCACCATCGTCTGTGCCGGCGTCTGGATCCTGCGAAGACGAAACCCGGACCTGCCCCGCCCTTTCCGAACTCCACTTGTGCCGTTGGTTCCGATATTAGGAATTGGCAGCGCTTTCTATCTGATGGTCAAGCTGCCCTGGCTAACCTGGGGCGTGCTGGTGATCTGGGTCGCCATTGGATTGGTGATCTACTTCGGTTATTCAACTAAGCACAGCAAAGTTCAGCGATTAGAAGCAAACTCGTGATCTTCCTTGATCGCTTAAGCAGCTTTAAAGTTAAACTGCCCTACAACAAATGCCGTGATAGTGGGGAGACGTACCTTTGCTTGTAATTATGCATAAACTGGCGGGAGATTTTGGGGTGCTGTTTGATTAGGATCAGCCGCTATAGCTTGCCATTCCATCTGTTCCAATCCGGGGAAATTTCTCGCAGCGCCCAAGACCGGAGTCGGCCGAGACTGTTGAGTTTGCGTGTGCAAAGACAACTCAATCAAATGCATTAAGGATATACAAGCCCTGTACAAAGCCAGCATCAGCAACAGTGGAGGAGAAGATACAAATAAGAATTTCGTAATTGCGAGGCTCGCCTTGTTGAAAGATCCGACGATCCTCTCCTGCAATGGTCCATCCTGAACGTCAAATTTCTTCAGCGTATCTCTAAGTGATCTTCCCGATTTCTCGGCCGGAGCGACCATTTGCATAACAGCCGTTAGCAAGATCCTCACAACACTGAATCTGTGTCCGTAACGTATAAAGCTGTTCAAGACCACTCGCGCCCATTGGTAGGCAGGATTATCCAAACCTCCCTCACGTTGTCGAGCAAAATCGAAAAGCTCATCCCTTATCTGAAAAAGTTCTTGCCTCAACTCATCAGTCTGGCAGTCACGCCACAACTTAAACAGCGCTACTAAAAGACTGATAGAGAATGCGCTTGATAGCGCGATGCTAACTTCATGTATATTCATAGTTTGTCCCTTGCATGTGTTGTTCCTCTCGGGGTCAAACTGCTTGAGGTTCTCTTTGGATCCACAGATATTTCCAATTGGCGGATCCTCTCCTGTAGATATTCTGTTTTATCACGTTTCTGTCTTCGCTCCGTCAGGCCGAAAATAACGCCACTGCCGCCAAACAGCCAAGCCACAGCGTCTGAGATTCTCACATTTGCTAGTACCTTTACTCCTATATCAGCGAACGTGTGGCGGCCAGATAACGTTCCAATCGTACGGTACACGAAGAATGCAATTGCGACCCAAGTCAAACCTTGAATCAAGGCGACAGCGAGGTTTGCTACTTTGTCAACAATTTGCGTTCGAAACTGATGATCGAACTCCTCCTGCTTTTCCGTCTTGTGACTGGTGCTTTTAGGAGCCGTCAATGCTGTCTACTCCATCGGCCATAAAATCCAATTAGTGGATAACACCGAATCTGGAATTCCTGTGACAATCATAATAACCGACCTTAGCTTTCGGGTTGTGGTTTTTAGGAACATCAAAACATCAACTTCAACGAAAACTGAATCTGCCGCGAAGTCCCCGCTGTCCGGTTAATCTGCCCGAAACCAGACCCGAGCAGTGTATTCGCCGGTAACCCGAAGTTCACGATGTTGAACAGATTGAAAAACTCGGCCCGGAACTGTAAGTTCGCTAGTTCTCTTCCGCTACGTTCTGCCAACGGCGTGTCCTTGATCAGCGCGAAATCGAAGTTGTGAAATGCCGGCCCGCGGAAGGTGTTCCTGCCAAGCGTCCCAAAGAAGCCGCTGTTCGGACCACTTCCTCCAGGCACGTTAACCGGAATGGAAAAGAACGCAGCATTGCCGGTGCCTTGGCCAAAGTAGTCTTCTCTGATCTTCCGAGACGTTGATAATATCGGCACCCCGACCTGATTCGGGCGATCAACGCCGTTCGAGCCTGCACCGGTCTGCTGCACCCCGGAGTAAACCGTGAATGGGGAACCGCTGCTCAGTGTCGTCACGCTTAACAGTTGCCAACCCTTCACGGCTCGCGAAGGCAGCGCTCGCAGACCATAGACTCTTTGTACGGGCAGATCCTGGATAGCACTGACCGAAAGCGAATGCCGAACATCGAAGCTCGATGGTCCTTTTTCAGCTCGGGTATCGAACGGGTCTTGCGGCCAAGCCGGCGCAGTCGCTCCAGAGGCTCCGCTGACGAAGCCACCAATCACAGTGCTCGCGTCATCCAGTGATTTGCCAACAGTGTAACTGGCCTGCAAGGACGGTCCACCGCTGGGAACTGACCCTTGAATTGAAGTCTGCAAGGCATGATAGCTGGAGTGTGAACGGTTGGTCATCAGCATCTCCGTGCCAAATCCACCAGTTGGCTGGCCAAGCGAATTGAACTGCGTATAGCGAGCGAACTCAGGCGTTGCGCCGGGATAGGCGTTGGGGAAATTGATGGCAGGAAGGCTGATACCCGCGGTCCCGACATAGGCAGCACTGGCGGCCAGCCCTTTAATCTGCCGTTCGACAACGAAACTCCAGGTAGCCAGGTAAGCATTACGGAAATCCTGCGAGATCGCGTTCACATTGAGCGGCGTGACTTGGCGGCTCGGATTCAGACCGGCCAGCGCTTGTGCAAAGCGAGTGATGTTCCAAACAGTATTAGGCGGCACCGCCTTTGAATCGTTTGCTGCCGCTGCGAATACATTGACTCCTGACGGCGTGAAGACACCCGGCAACTGCTCCGGAGTGATGCGTGTTCCAAAGGTAAGTGGCGCGCCCGCTGCCGCTGTTAGCCTCGGGTAATCAACATAGGGAGCGGCACCGGTTAGTGAATTGTCTTGCCAGATATTGGGCGGAATCGTCGTCAGTCCGCCGCCGGCTCTCAGCTGAAACCCCTTGGGAGCAAGCCAATTGAGACGAACGCGCGGACCCCAATTGTTTCCTTTCGTCCGGTAGGTCGGCTGAGGGTTGATCAGGTACTGCTGGCTGAGCACGCCGTTTTGATTGAGAAAGTTCACTCCCGCAGTGCGCTTGACTCGTTCGGTAATCGGCGTGTAGAGCTCATAACGCAGTCCGTAATCAAGCTGCAATCGACCGGATACCTTCCATGTATCCTGCACAAACAAGTTCACGCCGTAACGCGAAACAGCAGCTACTCCAATCTGATTGCCTTGCGGGAAGGCAGCCGGTGCAATTGCCACCGTGTACGCAAAGGCGCTACCGGTCAGCAGCGCCGATAAGGTGTCAGGCAGCGCGTTCCCAGGAGCGACATTGTGCAGCCCGCTTAGTGAGCGTATGTTGACAGCCGAGTAAGCAGTTCCTCCGCCAAAGGTGTAGGACCCGTTAGGAGCAGTTCCGAAGTAAGTGGAATCGCGGTTGGCGCGAAACTCGCCGCCTGCTTTAATTGCATGTCGGGGCAATGCCCAGGAGACCGTTTCCCTGCCCTGAAAGAGATTACCCCGCGAAGCGACCACAGAACCTGCTGCAGCATTAAAAGGCTCATAAAGGCCGTCACTGAAAGTAAGTGCCGGATCAGTGTGGTTGGGCGTCGGAAACGATGGCGTACTTCGAGTAAAGCTGAGAGCAGCGTCATTGATCAATCGAGGAGATACCGTGCGGGTCCAGGTGAGGACACCATTGCGCTGATGGTCAGTGTAGAGAACACCAAAACTTGGGTCGATTGCCGTCTGATTCGGATTGGTAGTAGGGCCTTTCAGATTGTTGATACTCAAGCGCAAGAACAGCGAATCTTTTGATCCGAGCTTGTGATCGACGCGGCCTGAGAACTGGTCCGCGTTGGTCTGGACTTTTGAGGATGTAGCAAATGTGCGCGCTCCAAAGGGTCCACCTGAATCATTGGGCACCGGGTAGCGACGGAGCAGATTTGCAATCTGAGAATTGACGGGTACCAAAAGCGTGTCGCCCGGAAAGGCCGTGGTGTCGATGCCCGCACGTTCGGCCAGCGTGGGAACTGGCAGCACCTGCGTGGTCCCAAGTACTTGACGGAAGCCTTGATACTGAAGATAGAAAAACGTACGATCGTGGCCGTTATAAATCTTCGGCAGCCAGATGGGCCCGCCAACGGCAACGCCAAACTCGTTTCGCCGGAATGGCGGGATACGACCCGGATTGACCGTGGATTGCCGGTCGAAAAAGTTGCGCGCATCAAGAGCCGAATTCCGCAGAAACTCGAAAGCAGAGCCATGTAACACATTCGTGCCTGAGCGAGTAAGGATGTTCGTAAATCCCGCCGCGCCTCGTCCTATTTCGGCCGGCATCCAGCCAGACGAAGACTGAATCTCGGCAATAGCATCCACGTTGAAGTTTGAGAAAGTAGCGCCGCCCATCTCCGGGTCGCTGATATCCGCTCCATCCATAGCAAAAACCGCCTCCACCCCGCGCTGTCCATTCACAGCAAATTGGGCAGTAAAGTTGGTAGCGCCATTGGCATCGGTCATGGTTCCTGCCGCCAGCAGCAGAAGCTGGCTGAAGTCACGTTTGTTGAGCGGAATTGCAGTGACGGCCTGCGCCCCTAATGTCTCGCCACCGCTGCTTGCTGAGGATTCCAGGAACCGGACCAGGACCGACCCTGCGCTCGTAACTGTAAGCTCAGCCGATTGATTGGTCGGCAAGGCAAGCAAGGCTGCGGACGTTGCATCTCCACCCTTCCAGTGCACCGTAAGCCCATATGAGCCTAGATGAAGTGGCGGAAACCGATACTCACCCCTGTCTCCAGTCTTAGTGGACTCGCTGGTTTCGCCGAGACGTAAGGTAACCGAAGCGCTCGGTATTGGATGGCCCACATCGTCCAGAAGGCGACCCGCCAATCCGGTTGCGCCAGGCTCTTGCGCACAGCAGAAATAAGCCAGCAACAAGAGTGGCAGTAGGAACCGCATACGTGCAGCGTACACGAGCCTTGGCTTCAACCCGCTTTACGAAAGGTGAGGTTGATTCGGTACGGACCCAGGATAGGATGGTGTCCGTCCTTTAAAGGCATGATGCCGTGATAACGGAGCCGATCAGGCCCGCCCCAGACGACCACGTCTCCATGTTCCAGCTGCATTCGCCGGACCTTGTCAGTCCGTTCCATCCCACCAAAAAGAAACACCGCAGGAAGCCCGAGCGAGACCGAGACAATCGGCTTAGCGAAGTCCGCTTCGTTGCGATCCTGATGCAATGTCAACTTAGCTCCGGGAGTATAACGATTGATTGGCAAGCATCTGGTATGAAGCTGTCAAAACGAGCTTGCGATGCCGCAGCCGATGCTAGCTGAAGGAAGCTGGCTGGCATAGGCGGCCAACTCAGCTTGTTTTGCGGATCCGCTGGCTCGTACCGATACCCACGTCGATCAGAGATCCACCCAAGCGCCCCGCAGTTGGTCATTGCCACTGACATTGTGAAACCGCCAGGAGTGACCATATGGCGGAACGGCGCTGCATTTATCACGCTCTCTAAATCGTGAAGAAGCGTGCTTTCTTCAGCTAATCCAAAGCGGCGTAGAATGACAGACCCCGGCCCGAGCTGTTCTGCTAAAGGCGGATCTGAACTGGTGGTGTCCGTGAAAAGATTCGGGGTCATGGGTATGCCTGAATTCTTATGACTTCAATTAGTAGCAACTAGAAGAAATTCATACGATGATAGAGAAAGCTGAGGTCTGCTGAGCGCCTCCGTAGGAACTCTGCCGGGCGATGGACGCTGGCAGCCTAGTTCATTCTGCGCTGCAGACTCGTTTACGAAAATTATGGGAGATAAATCATGCACAAATTCATAGTCTCGTCAGTTCTTACCCTTGCTCTTTCAGCTGTTCCGATGATGGCGCAGAGCCGCTCAACCATTCGCGATACACAACAGGCTCTGAAGGATAAAGGGCTGGACCCAGGGCCCGTCGATGGCGTTAATGGTAAGCAGACCAAAGCCGCAATCAAGAAATTCCAGGATCAGCAGAACCTAAATGAAGACGGGCGTCTTGGACCGAAAACACTGGATGCCTTGGGCGTGAAGAAAGCTGGAGCCAAGACGAATTTCAAGGCCTCTGGTGAGAACGTCAAGAACGGTTACTCGGACGGCGGAAGCCAAGTTGCCGACGGAACCAAGGCAGCCGGCAGCGAAATTAAGCACGGCAAAGTCGGCGAGGGCACCGCTGATTTCGGCAAGGGCGTGGGCAAAGGTGTGGCTAAGATGGGTGTCGGCACTGGTCACGCAGCCAAGAATCTTGGCAAAGGAATCAAGAACGCTGTAGTGCCCGAGAAGAAGACAAGCACCGACAAGCAGTAAATAGGACGCGCGGGTGACACAGCCATCTCATCACCCGCGTCGTCTTATGCCATCAAGGTAGCTGGACCGATATCACCATAGTGACGTCGCATCCGATCGCGTAATTCAGCACGAGCTCTAAGCAAACGGCTCTTCGCTGCTGCTACGGAAATTCCAAGTGTCTGTGCAACTTCAGGCATAGGCCGGTGCTGAACGTCCCGAAGCAAAAACACGCTACGGAGCAGTGGCGGCGTTTTACGGATTTCCTGCGCCAGCACCTGCGCTACCTCAGACCGGCCGAGTTCCTGTTCGGGAGTTTGCCTGCTATCGCGTAGGTCAAGGCTGACGATCTCCTCACCTACCAGGATGTCGTCGATGTAGGTATAGCGAGCACGGCGTGATCGACGCAGCTTCATCAAGCATTGGTTCACAACAATACGCGTAAGCCAGGTTGAGAACTTTGCGTCTTTGTTGAACTGACCAATATGCTCGAATGCTTTC
Source organism: uncultured Bryobacteraceae bacterium (assembly GCA_964248065.1). GTDB lineage: Bacteria > Acidobacteriota > Terriglobia > Bryobacterales > Bryobacteraceae > Bog-105. The sequence continues at coordinate 25,513 of CAXTWQ010000067.1, forward strand.
CAAAATGCATTTTGCACTTCGTCTTCGGCATCCGATTTGTCGCGTACGATCGATAAAGCAACCTTCAAGGCCGCCGAGTGATGCCGGCGCATCAACTCACTAAATGCTGCCTGATCTCCCGCCTTGCAAAGTTCCACAAGAGAATCATCCGTCACTTCACCGTCAATACGGTTTTGCATCCGTCGCCGGGCTTGGGAATCCATCCAATTAAGCCTCTATGAACGACTTTATGCTGGAGCAAACCAAATTGGTTAATGATCCTGAAGATCGTTTCAGCAGCAGCGAAAATCTATTAGCGGATGTTACCCTCGATGAAAGGAAGTTGAAAGCGGCTGAAAACAGTGAGGAGATGATCCGCCGAGTGCTGATCAGCTACGACATCGGCAGTAAGCTCCGGCAGCTTCGCCTACGCAAAAAGATAGCGCTCGTTGACTTGGGCAAGCATACGGGGCTTTCAGCTTCCATGCTGTCGCAGTTGGAAAACGGCAAGTTGATTCCAACTCTTCCGACTTTAGCGCGAATCGCAATGGTGTTCGATGTTGGCTTGGAATTTTTCTTCGGAGAAAAAAGGCCTAAACGAGTCTTTGCTATTACCCGCGCCGGAGAGCGGCTTCAGTTTCCGGAGCTATCGGATGATCCCTGCCCTGGTTACTTCTTCGAGGTATTGACTTACGGCGCCATCGACAAGAACATGTCGGCGTACCTGGCTGAGTTTCCCAAAGACCCAGGATCAGGCATGCGTGAGCACTCCCACGATGGTTCCGAGTTCATCCACGTTCTGAATGGAACGTTGGCCATTCATTATCAGGCAGAGGAACACCTGCTTGAAGTTGGAGACAGCGTGTACTTCGATTCTTCAGAGGCGCATTGTTACAGTGGCCGCTCCGAATCGCCAGCCCGGGCCATCGTCATCACAACTCCGCCACGTGTCTGATGTTTTCAGCACCCGAAGGTGTAGCGCTACCGGGATCAAAGGGTGCATGGGTCGCGCAGGACGCTGCACTAGCCATGTTCGTGACGGCATCCCATTCCTCGTGGCTGGTGGATGCATTGGGCTTTTCCTCAAGATCCACTTTGTGGATTAGCATGGGATCTCGCGATGGAACCACGATCATATTTGGCCGCCCGTCCCTCTTGCTTCATAGGCCCTTGAAACGGACTCTGATTCATTTCGCCAGGGGATAACGGAGGGCATCCTGCGTGCTTTCCAATCTCCGTAATGCCGCATAAGCAATCCCGACCGCGCCATATCTTGGCGGACAAATACATTGCGTGTTCAGGTGGATAGATCCTTGTGGAACGAGTATGACCTTTGTCACTCACGTGTGTTCTGTAACGCCTTCTCCAACATTTGCTCAACCACCAATTCCTTCAACCCTATCCTATTGGCCAACTCGTAGATGGGCAGCTTGATCTGATCAACTCTTGCTCTCTGATTCCGGTACGTATGAGCAAGCTGTAGAAACAATTCGAGAGCTTCATTGGGATCACCATGCAAATACTCGAAAGAAGCTTTTGCTCCAATAAACACTTCATTCTCTGGTTCGATGCTCAATGCTTTTTCTAAATTACTTCTAGCTTGCTGATGATCACCTAACTCCTCAAAGCAACCCGAAATCTCGTGGTAAACCATCCCATGTTCCCAATTTGGATCGAGGCGAGCCAGTTCTAACCAAAGAGCTAGTGCGCCCTTAGATTCTCTGTTCCTCTGTTTTTCTAAAGCTTGTTGCTCCAGATTAATTAGCAAGTTATCTTTCATCCTTCCTCTACTTAAGGCTGTACAAACAGATGGAGAATTGTAAGTTGGGCCATTCTCTGATCTCCGGGAAAGAGATTCCTTGGCGCATACGTTTCAATGTTTACGTGGGATCCAGCCCATGCGAATCAGATAAGTCAAACCTCAGCTGGAGAGTACCATCAGCGTTTGCAATCCGTAAATCCCCGGGATGGAATTTTCTTCTGCTGTTCCCGATAGAAATCCTGCATCCCGAGCGGCTTCGCGAGATCATCTTCCAGCGCATCATAGATGCTCGTGCCGGTCAACATCTCAAGTGCGGTTCGCGCCGCATCGAATTCCCAATTGTTGTGGTAAAAGTATGTGCCTGGTAGACCCCCCCCCGATCCAGCTGCAGCTTAGTCGACTAATCTGTACGGTCGTGCGTGCAGATCGCTGAACGTGCAGTAAGGAGTTGTTCGAGCGTGGCCCGCCCCTCTGTCCGTAAGAAAAAAGGACGTGTCCATAGGAAAAACCATCATGGCCGTGGTGGGTCCAGCTTGGAGCCAAGCTCGGATC
>CAXTWQ010000068.1:0-14853 GCA_964248065.1 uncultured Bryobacteraceae bacterium
GCGGTCCACGGAGTCCACGACTGTTGAAGAGAAAGCGCCGCAAGAGCGCTGAAAGCCAATCGCGAGCCGCCCACCGCCAACGAGTTTGCGTGCAGGCTAGTTGAAATATTATGAGGGGCGGCAAGAAGAAACGCCACAAAGTAGGCGGGGTAAACGCGAGCAAATCGGGCCGAATAAAAAGAAGCACGACTACTGCGTAACAGCCCTGCTTGATTGATGTAGCTGTAAGAAAGAATAAAGCCAGACAGGAAAAAGAAGAAACTGACGGCAGAATAGCCGGAGTTAGCCAGATTGATCAAGGGCGCAGGCCAACCAGAAAGTGCTGGGCGAGCAAAGTGGTAAACGACCACTGAGAAAGCTGCGAAGAAACGTAAACCAGTAAGTGAATTCAAGTCGGGCTTACTTGGTAGAAGAGGCATTTGTTTGGGCAAGAGAATGGCATGGACCTCAGGCTTTGAGCTTCTCTCCTTAGTCACGCGCGGTCTCCCTTCCCCTAACAGAGTCTGTTGCCTGAGTTCCTCCTCTCGGTTGTTTCTTCTGAGCGGAACAGTTACCGATATTTCCTCGATGAGGAAAAGGACTTCTGAGCCGATTATATGGATTGGCAAGGCCTATTTGATAGGGAGTAGCAGGATATCTTGAGCGTACCCCGGTTAGTGTTATAAGACTTTTCTTATGGGTACTATGCGGGATAGCCGTTCTACAGAATAATCATCCTGCACTCCTGTTTTTGCTTCAGGCTGCCAAGCGACACGGCAGCAGGCAGTCCTTATTGCGAGGCCCTGTTACTTAAGAACTAAGCGAGAACTTAGACCTTCAATATGCAAAGTGCCGCAAACATGCATTTAGGTGTATTAGCTGCTATAGTACACCCGTGGTGCCCTTCCGGCTGACATTTGAGCCAGGCACTTCGCTTTATGAGCAGGTGGTGTATGCGGCTAAGAAGGCCATTGTGTCAGGGCAACTGCGGTCTGGCGAACCGTTTCCATCTGTACGCGCGCTCAGCGCAGCTCTCAAGATCAATCCGAATACAGCCCATAACGTAATCGCCCATTTGGTAGCCCAAGGAGTATTGGAGGTTCGGTCCGGCATCGGCACCGTCGTTTCTGCAAAATTCGGCTCTACAGCAGCGGAGCGCAGCAGGCTTTTAAAAAAAGAGCTCGAACAACTCGTAGTTGAGGCGAAAAAGCTCGGCCTCGAATTAGAGGAAGTCAAAACAGCTTTGTCTCAGCACTGGCAACGCCTCAACGGAGAGATTAAATGAACGAGATACTCCAAACCATTCAGCTTTCTAAACGATTTGGCAGTACGGTAGTGCTTGACCATGTGAACATGAGCGTACCGGCGGGCAGCATCTATGGGCTCCTTGGACCGAATGGCGCTGGTAAGAGCACCACGCTCCAGATACTTATGAATCTGCAGAAGCCGAGTTCAGGTCGTGCCATAGTTTTTGGGAATGATAGTCGGCAAATCTCGCCGCAAGATCTGACACAAATCGGGTACGTAGCAGAAAGTCAGGAGCTGCCGGACTGGATGACCGTGGAGAGCTTCATGGCTTATCTCCAGCCGTTCTATCCACACTGGGATGCGAGCCGGGCAGAGCAATTGTTACGCGAGTTTGACCTGCCCCTGGAACGGCAACTGCGACATCTATCGCGAGGCATGCGCATGAAGGCGTCACTGGCTTCATCGCTCGCGTATCGACCACGCTTGCTTCTGATGGACGAACCTTTCAGCGCACTCGATTCACTCACCCGAGATGAAGTGATTGAAGGATTGCTGGCCAATATGGAGGACGCATCGATTCTGATTTCCTCACACGATTTGGCCGAGATTGAGAGCTTCGCGAGCCACATCGGGTATCTTGATCGCGGGCGCTTGCAGTTCTCCGAAGAGATGACATCTCTGACTCAGCGCTTTCGGGAGGTTGAGATCACCACCGAGCATCAATTTCGGGTACCAGAGTTCCATTGGCCTGCATCGTGGCTAAATGTTGAACACGCTGGCTCACTGGTCAGATTTGTAGACACGCAATTCGAGCAAAACCGAACGATAGCTGAGGTTCGGCAGCTTTTCACCAACGTAAAACAGGTAGCGGTAAGAGCGATGCCTCTCCGATCCATCTTCGTCACTTTGGCCAAGGCAAGTCGAAAGGGACTATGAATGAAGCAAGCATTTCACATTTTCAAGAAAGACGTCCGCCATCTTCGGTATGACATAGCGGTTGCGCTGCTTGCGGCCGTTGCCTTTTGTGTCATCGGAGCTCATAGTGTCCAGGGCCCAGGGCCGGCAGCCATGTTTCTTCCGGCAACCTGGTGGTTTCTCATAGCAAGAGTCATTCATGCCGAGGCACTACCCGGTAACCAGCAGTTCTGGCTAACGCGACCCTATCGTTGGCAAAGTCTTCTTGGCGCGAAAGCTTTGTTCATATTTGCGTTTGTCAATCTGCCTTTATTGGTTGCGGACGCAGTGATTATTCATACTGCTGGGTTTTCGGTCTGGCAGCAAGTTGCTGGCCTTCTCTGGACACAAGTGTTGTTGATTGCGGCATTTGCCCTTCCAGCAGCGGCCGTATCTGCTATCACGAGCGGACTGGCAGAGTTCTTGATTGTGACTCTATTTATTATTTTTCTGATCCTGGGGCAGATAGTTGTTAGCTCATCAATTCACTCGGGCTTCCCATGGATGGAGTTGGAATGGGTAAAGAGTTACTGTTTAATCGCCGAACTTGCCGGGGCAGCCACGATCATTTTAATTTGGCAGTATAAGGAGCGGAATACTTCCGGCACGCGGATGGTAGCAGCGGTTACTCCTTTCATCCTAATGTTTAGTGCAGTATCACTTCCCTGGAGCATGGGATTTGCTTTGCAGAACCACTTATCACGCGCAATCGTTAAGCCTCCCGCACTTCGAATCGAGCTGGATTCCAACCGGAAATGGCTAGGTCACATCTATCCTACCGAGCATGACCAGATGGTTGCTGAGATACCGCTGAAGATCAGCGGGTTCTCTCCCCATGAGGAACTGAAGCCAAATGGCCTGACGATCACAGTGCGTGCTTTCGACGGCTCAACTTGGAATGTTGATCAACCACCGCCCTCGTTATTTGACTTTAAGGACGGCATTCTTCTGCTGCGGGCGGTTATGGGAAGAAACTCCTACTTGAGAATCAAGAGCGAGACCCTGCAACTTAGTGGCACGCTCTTCTTTACTCTCTATGGGGACAGGCAAAGCTCTCTCATTCCCTTGGATTCTCGCCCGATCACAGTGACTGGCATGGGCCTTTGTTCAGCAGAAGAACGCTTTTTGCTTTGCAACTCGACTTTCCGACCATCGCCCGACTTAGTAACTATTCAGATGACGCACGACTCTTCTGATACCTCAGAAGTAAGGACGGAAAACTCCTTCCGTTTGGCGTCCTACTGTCCCTTTCCGGCTGAGTTCAATATCTATCCGCTTAACCAGTTCTTCTCGTATCGCATGACGAGAATCTCCGGAGCGCGTATAAATTCACGGAAGCCATTGGCGCATCTCAAGCAGAAGTACGTTATTGAGGGTGTACGCCTGAATGACTTCGGAGTTAGCCGATAGTAATGCGGGACAGAATTGCCGAACCATTTTCCGATCAAGGCTCCGCTGGAGAGGATGTGCGGTTGGTCGTACGCGGGCGAGTTGCTTTTGCCAACAGCGCATCGAACTCTGGACGTGGCATCTTCAACATTTCCGGGTGAGCGTTAACCCATTTCTCAAAGGCAGCGTACTTCTTCGGTGTCCAACCGCCTTCGAATTCTGCACCGTTTGCGCCCTGGCGATTTAGATCAAAGTTGAAGGCGTCTGTAAGATTTGTGAACTCGGCTGAACTAACAGCAGCTTCAGCCAGAATTGCCGGGATGAAGAGAGCTCCATCCGTTTTAGCGAGAACTAAATCTCCAGGCAGCACAACTGCACGGCCTATTCGGACCGGAGCATTAATTGCGGTTAACTCCATCTGAGCCCAAGCAGAAGGATCATAGCCGCGGTAAAATCCGTTGAAGTTCGGAATCTGCCGGTTCTCCTCCTGATCTCTAATTCCTCCATCGAAAATAAAGCCGGTATGTGTGTGGGCAGCAATGCCGTTGCCTAAGTTAGAACCGATCAGAGTCCCTTCGATGATCTTTCCAAACCCGTCAGCAACGTAGACATCACCGATCTGTAGTTCATTGATGGGCCAACTATTGTTTCCACTTACACGTCCCTCAGCTTTACCTTCTGCAGCGATAGCTTTTGCCATGTCGGCCCTGATTGGCATATACTGCGCGGTAAGGGCACGTCCTGCAAAAGGCTTTTCTATATGAAGAGCTTGCCAGCCACCTTCAAATTGATTTTTGTATCCGTGTTCGCCAAGATACTCCCATACATCCTCAATTGAGACATCGATAGCTCGCTTGAGCAGATCGTCCGGAACTTTCGGACGACCATCGGGGTACCGATCTCCTTTCCAGTCAGACGTATAAAACATCATCTGATCCCTGGTCATTTTCACCTGAGCGAAGGAGGGTGCAGCGCTTACTGCAATGCAAGCTACTGTTAATGCAATGGAGCTAAGTGTTTTCATGGTTCTTCTGGACATTCCTTATATCAGTGCCGCTGCTACGAAATAGTTTGCGCTCGGTTAGCCGAGCTTCACTTGTGTTCTCGGCGGTGCCATGCTCCAGAGGCGGTCTACTGAGTGTTCTTTGTCCCACTGCGGCGTTGGCTCGAAAAATCCAGTGCCCGGCAACAAATGCTGCTTGACAGCATCTTCGTTTAGAGTGATACCCAAGCCGGGCTTGTCCGGTACTGCAATGAAGCCCTTGTTGATGATTGGCTTCTCGACGCCTTCTACCAGGTCTCCCCACCAAGGAACATCGAGCGAGTGATTCTCACAGGCAAGAAAATTCTCCGTCGCTGCAGCGCAATGAACGCTGGCGTAAGCTCCAATTGGCAAGCCTGCGTAATGCATCGCCATGGGAACCCCATACTCCATGGCCATGTCGCCAATCTTATGCGTCTCCAAGATACCTCCGGACGTGGATATATCCGGCTGGATCTTACTAACTGCATGACTTCTACAGAGCTTTGCAAACCCTTCTTTCAGGTAGATATCTTCACCTGTAAGTATTGGGGTCGGGCTCTCGCTGGTAATGTGCTGTAACATCTCAGTGTATTGCCATGGCACGACATCCTCCATCCAGGAGAGATTGTAGGGCTCGTATGCTTTGCCCAGGCGAATGATAGAGTTCACACCCAAGTGACCGAGATGGTCCATGGAAAGCGGGATCTCCATGCCTACCGCCTCGCGGATTGCCGCAACGTACGCAACCAGCATCTCGATTCCCTTGTTAGTTACTTCATTAGCCAGAAACGGGTGGGGCAGATTATTGTTTTCCCATTTACTCAAACCTGAAGGACCAGTCAGCGTGCCAGGCGTGTCTGAAACCATGTCAACGCCCAGGTCCATCTTCAACCAGGTAAGCCCCATCTCTTCTTTGCGAGCTTTCATTCTCTGTGCATAAGTCTTAATGTCTTTCGATTCTGTCGTATCGGCGTAAAGGCGGATCTTGTCACGAAATTTACCGCCTAACATCTGGTAAATCGGCACGCCATAAACTTTGCCCGCGATATCCCAAAGAGCTTCCTCGATCGATACCACTCCGCCCGCCTGGCGCGAGTCGCCGCCGAACTGCTTGATTTTCTCGAACAAGTAAGTGATCTTGAGCGGATTCTCACCAATAAGTCGACTTTTAAGAAAGAGCGCGTAAGTAGGACTCGATAGGTCACGCACTTCACCGAGCCCGTAGACGCCTTGGTTGGTGTCAAGACGAACGATGGTGCAGGGGCTTGGTCCGGGTTTGTGAACTGTGGCAACCCGCAGATCTGTAATCTTCAGGTCTGACGGGCTGGAATGGGTATTTACATTCTGAATTCGCGGCTCCGGATCGGCATCAACCCTGCTTCCAAGTATTGCCCCGCCAAACAATGCGGCTGAAGTTCGAAGGAGTCCTCGTCGACTTACCTGAGTTCGTTTTTTAGACATTCGTCTCTCCTGTAGTGGCGGCGAGCCCGGGCGAGGCTTTCCTCACCATCGGTCTTATTTCGCTTGATCCGCCAATTGCCGCTAAGAAGCATATCAAGTGGCTGAGAAGATATCTGAGCACCTTGGAGGATATGCCACTTCGATTACCCTCCGAAAACGAGCCTCCCTTCTCACAAGGCGTATGATTCTTAAGATCATTCAGTGGAGAAAGGAAGTGCAGCCAATGTCCAGAGTGTTTGCCATTGCGGTTCTGGCTATGTTCACCTTGGTGCCGTGTCAGGCTCAGGTTGCTATGGCAGAACTGAGCGGAACACTGCTTGATCCGTCCGGTTCAGCCGTCCCGAGCGGACGCGTGTTCGCAACTGACTTATCCACAAACCAGGTGCACCAAGCCGTTGTGAATGTATCGGGAACGTACAACATTCCCCTGCTGCCACCAGGCGACTACACCGTTACTGCCGAAGCAATCGGCTTTCGAAAGCTGATTCAAAACGGCATTTCGCTACAAATCGGGCAGCAGGCAAGATTAGATTTGACTCTGCAAGTAGGGGACGTAAATCAGACAGTGGAGGTGACTGCTCAAGCTCCATTACTGGATTCGGATTCATCGTCGCTCGGCACTGTTGTGAATGAAAAACTGGTCAACGATCTTCCGCTGAACGGCCGCAACTTTGTCCAATTAGCAACACTGAGTCCTGGGGTTAGCGGTGTCGGCTACTCCGCGGGCGGAACCATTATGAGCGGGTCACGCCCGGATGATCGGCGGCCGGGAACTGAGATTTTCGCCAATGGTAATCGCGAAGGTTCTAACAACTTTCTCTACGACGGCGTAGATGACAACGAACGTCTGACGCTCTCCATTGTGCTTCGGCCGGCTGTCGAAGCTGTTCGTGAGTTTAGGATTCAAACGAATCTGTACAGCGCGGAACTGGGGCGAAACTCGGGTGCGGTCGTCGATGTGATTACAAAGTCGGGCGGGAACCGTGCTCATGGCAGTCTGTTCGAGTATTTACGTAATTCAGCGATGGACGCGCGAAACTTCTTCAATCCGAAAGGGACCGCGTTTCCGAGCTTTCGATTGAATCAGTTCGGTGGTTCTTTCGGGGGACCTGTTATCATTCCGAAGCTTTATCACGGCAAGGACAAAACTTTCTTCTTTGTAGATTTCGAAGGTTACCGGCGTGACTCACAGCAACTACTATTGGGCAATATTCCAACTCTTAAGATGCGCAGCGGCGACTTCAGTGAAACGGGGCCAATCTACGACCCGCTAACCACGCGGCCAAATCCGAATGGAGCAGGCTTCGTTCGCGATCGGTTTGCAGGCAACCAGATTCCGATTAGCCGACAGGATCCCATCTCGTTGAAAATGATCAATGCTTATCCCGTGCCGACCAGTTTGGGTCTATTCAGTAATTATCTTTCAAACCAGATACAGAACCAGCAGTGGAATCAGGGTGATGTTCGCATCGATCATCAAATTTCATCGAAAGACAACTTCTTCGCGCGCTGGTCTCCGCAAAATACACAGACAATCATTCCGAGTACTTATCCGGCTACGACAATTACAGGCATCCCGCAGCCTGTGAACTTATCGGATGAAGGTTCATTTGCAGGAACTGCTCTTCAGCCCACTCAACACGCGGTGGCGAGTTACATACGGATCATCAGCCCGACACTGGTTAATGAGTTTCGGGCAGGCTTCAACCGTTACCGGCTGGATTACACAGCGAATCAGTTTGCGCCCAATGCTCAGCTAGGAAATAAATTAGGAGTTCCGAACGCGAACGTCACACCGAATGAGCAAAACCTGCCGATCTTTTCGCCTTCCAACTACCTTGGTATTGGGCAGACACGCTCACTTCCAATTTTCCGGCGTCAAAACACCTTTGAATATCTCGACAATCTCAGTTACACCAAAGGCACACACAGCCTGAAGTGGGGCGCAGACTTTCGACGGCGTCAACTGACGATCTATCAGACCAACCAAGGCAACGGTCGGTTTAATTTCTCTCCGGCGCTGACTGACTCTCGTCAGCCGGCTGGCAAGGGCGGCGACTCGATGGCAAGCTTCCTGTTGGGTTACCCGACCTTGATTGCACATGACTACACATTAAATTGGCCGGGCGAACGAGGCTATGAGCTTGGCCTGTATGTTGCCGACGACTGGCGTGTGACCAAGAATCTGACTCTGAACCTTGGATTGCGGTGGGATTACTTCAGCCCCTATGATGAGGTCTCAAACCGCTGGGCGAATTTCAATCTCACGACCGCGAAAGTGGACATTGCCGGACGGAATGGAGTCAATAAGTATGCCGACGTCCAGCCTTACTATGCAAACATAGGCCCGCGTTTTGGATTTGCTTACCAGGCAGCAAAGAACACGGTCATCAGAGGCGGGTTCGGGCTCTTCTACAACCCGACTGGCAGTGAAGGAAACAGCTTACGGCTATTCCGCCAACTTCCGTTTGGATCTACGTTGAGCACTTCCCCTGGAGACATTTTTGTGGGTCAGCGAGTGCAGGATGGCTTCCCACCATTGCAGCCAGTCAATCTCGCACTGGCCGATGCGCCGTTCGGAGTCATGTTTGCAGTGGATCCTAAGTTCCGGCCTTCGTATGCTGAGCAGTTTAACTTTACGGTGGAACATGAGATTGCTCCTGCGGCGATGGTAGTGAAGACGGCTGTGGTCGGAAACCTAGGACGCCACTTATACAACACCTGGAATGCTAACCAGGCAATCCCAGGCGCAACTTCGCTCAACACCCGCCGACCCTTTTACCCCGTGGATGCGAGTTTAAGCGACGTAAACTACTTCTCCACTAATGGCTTGAGCGAGTATTATGCATTCCAGCTGACGGTCATCAAGCGCTTGAGTAGAGGAATAAGTACTCTGCTGGGCTACACATGGTCGCATGCGATTGATGACGTTCCGCTCGAGTTCGGTGGCGGTGCGGCAGGCCCGCAACCGCAGGATCCGCGTAACCTTCGTGCTGAACGGGGGAATTCAATCATTGATCAGCGCCATAGACTAACGCTCAGTTATGTTTGGGAACTGCCGTTTGGTAGCGGAAGAAGTTTCCTAAATCGAAGGGGCTTGCTGGACTGGGTTGCCGGCGGTTGGCAAACGAATGGGATTCTTACTGTGCAAACGGGATTGCCGTTCTCGCCAGTGTTACAAACGTCGACTACTAACACAGGCACCGGAAGTCGGCCAAACGTCAGTGGCTCGCCAAGTTATCAACAGACCTTACAACACTGGTTTGACCCAAGTGTATTTTCTACACCTGCTCCCTACACTTATGGGAATGCCGGGCGCGATATTCTATTCGGACCGGGCCGTGTGAACTGGGACATGTCGCTCTTCAAAGATTTCGTAATTCGTGAGGAGACGCGCTTTGAGCTTCGTGCGGAGGCGTTTAACATCTTCAACCACCCACAATTCGCACTGCCGAATGCCAACATCGGGAATCCGCAAGCCGGAACCATCACCAGCACGGTAGGTAATCCGAGGCAATTGCAGATGGCTCTCCGCTTTCAATTTTGATGGACAATAAGCTAAAGGTTCTGACAATTATGTTCTTACGTTATGGGTCGCACCCAATTTCATTCCTTTCACGTTATAGCTTACTTACTGCTTTGCCGCTGCTAGGTATGGCTGCGACGCAAGGTGTCGACTATTACTCGGCTTCCGGCTTACAAGACAAAGCAAAAGCCTTTGGAGCAAATGCCAAATCCAACTCAAGCACTCCTACAGTCAGTCCCTTGCTGAAATACGGAAATGACTACACGTTACTGGTGTATCGCAACTCGGATGGACAGGCAGAGTTGCATGAGCATGAGTCCGATTTGTACATGGTTGTGGATGGCGAAGCAACGCTGGTAAGTGGCGGAGCCATGCTTGGCCGAGCAATGAAAAGCGCGGGTGAGTTCACCGGCAGCGGCATTTCGAACGGAGAGTCGCAGATTTTGCGAAAGGGCGATGTGGTGCACATTTCGCCAAACATTCCACATCAGTTGAAGGTTAAATCGGGGCAGACATTCAGTTACTTTGTGCAGAAAGTGAAAGAGCAGTAGCAAGCTCTTCTGGACCAATGAACAGTCGAGAAACTGTCGAACAAATTAAAGCTCTCGGAATTGTGCCAATTGTCCGGACCATTGATGCAGATTCAGCAATCCGGTCTGTTGAGGCAATCTGCGAGGGCGGTATCTTTTGCGCCGAGATTACGATGACAGTCGCGGGCGCGCTCCGGGCCTTAGAGGAAGTGGCGAAGCGGTTCGGCGATCGGGTGCTGCTGGGCGCGGGTACGGTTCTTGATCCGGAGACGGCTCGAGCTTGTATGCTTTCCGGTGCGGAATTTCTAGTTACTCCGAGTCTGAATGTGAAAACAATTGAACTGGCTAAACGCTACTCAAAAGCAATCTTTCCGGGCGCTCTGACACCTACCGAAATCCTGACTGCCTGGGAGGCGGGAGCCGACGCCATCAAAGTCTTCCCTTGTAGCGCAATGGGCGGAGCGAAGTATATTCGAGCCCTACGCGGACCATTCCCTAATATCGAATACGTTCCAACCGGAGGCGTCAACTTGGAAACCATCGGCGAATTTCTGGCAGCGGGGTGTTCTGCGGTAGGAGTCGGGAGCGAACTGATTGACAACGGGACAATTGCTTCGGGCAAGTACGAGGTCTTCGTCGAGCGTGCCCGTCAATTTCGTCAAAAAGTGATGGATTCTCGTTCGAAGTTAGCAGCTTCAGGAACAAACGGATGAGTGAGATTGTAAGTCAATCGAAGGCTGGCGGCGCGAATAAGATAGTGGCCGCTTTTGGCGAAATCATGCTACGGCTATCTCCGCCAGGGTACGACCGCTTTCTGCAAACTCCGCAGTTCGAAGCTACCTGGGGTGGTGGCGAAGCAAACGTTACAGTATCCATCGCGCAGTTTGGAGGAAAGAGCCGCTATATAACTGTGCTGCCGGCTAATCACCCAATTGCTGACGCGTGTATCGGTGAGCTACGCAGGTTCGGCGTAGATGTCGAACAGATCGTTCGCGGGCCGGGGCGACTTGGCGTTTACTTTGTCGAGAAAGGCGCAAACCAAAGGCCGTCCAAGGTGGTATACGATCGGGCCGGCGCTGCTATCGCGATCGCCCAACCAGGGAGCATCGATTGGACGCGGGCATTCAGCGGGACTGGTTGGTTTCATATTACCGGCATCACCCCGGCGTTGAGTGAATCGGCCGCCGCGTTGGCTCTGGAGTCAGTGGAAGCGGCGCAAACAGCGGGTGCACTAGCGTCTATCGACCTGAATTTCCGAAGTAATTTATGGAAGTGGGGCAAGCGCGCAGGTGAGGTGATGCCCGGGCTTCTACGGCATGCTGATTACTGCATTGCCAACGAGGAAGACTGCCAGAAGTGTCTGGATCTTCATCTGGATGTTGATGTGGAGGGCGGCGAACTGGAGCGGGAGAAGTATCGGCAACTTGCAGAGACTGTTCTAGCCACCTATCCAAATTTGAAAGGCATAGCGATTACGTTGCGCGAGTCTAAGAGTGCTTCGCATAATGGTTGGTCGGCATGTTTTCATAACCGCGAACAGTTCTTTCTCAGCAGGAGTTATGAGATCACGCATATCGTTGATCGAGTTGGCGGAGGCGATAGTTTCGCAGGCGGGCTAATCTATGGCCTGATGAATCTGCCCTCGCCAGCCGAAGCACTTGAGTTTGCCGTTGCTGCTTCGGCCCTGAAGCATTCCATTCCAGGTGACTTCAATCGGTTCAGCAGTGAGGAAGTGAAGGCGCTGGTGCGCGGTGGCGGTTCGGGTCGGGTGCAACGCTAAATGCTGAACCGTAGAATGTTTCTGCGCTCGTCTGGTGCCATGGCCCTGAGTGTGGTCGGCAGCCGCTTTGTTACTGCGACGCTGCCCAAAATGAAGATCACGCGCGTACGGGTTTACGAGCCGCCCAATCCTACGCCATTGTTCAATCAAAGTGACCTGGTCGTCACCATTGAGACCGACGGCGGTATCACGGGCGTGGGCGAAGGCGGATCTAAAGACACTCTGCAGCAGTGCGCCGGGCGGCTAATCGGGCGTGATCCGCAGCACATTGAGCAGCTTTGGCAAGACATGAGCCGCGCCTATTTTTACCCTCCAGGGCGTGAAAAGCAGGATGCTTTGGGAGCGCTGGATTTGGCGTTGTGGGACATCAAAGGCAAAGTCCAGAATATGCCGGTACACGAGGTGTTGGGCGGCATGGTTCGAGACCATTGCGAATGTTACAACACGGCGGGCATCATCCCTGGCGTGAAACCTGGCATGGGTCTGAAGGAGCGAGCGCAACTAACCGTGCAAGCCGGGTATCGCGCATTTCGAATGGGCGCAGCGGACCGGCCCGCCAACACGACTTATAACATTCGAGAACGGGTGAACCAACTCTATGAGGACTGCGCGCAGGTGAGAGAAGGCGTTGGCAAGAACGGCGACTGGGTGGTTGATTTTCATCAGCGCTTTGACTTAGCTGACGCGATTCGCGGCTGCGACTTGATTCAGCCTTTGGCTCCGTTCTTTGTGGAAGATCCCGTGCGAGCCGAAGCCTTCAATGAGGATCTGCCAATTCTGCGCAGTAAAGTAAGCGTTCCGATTGCGGCTGGCGAGGAGTGGGGCAATCGCTGGGACTTCAACAAGCTTGTCGAGAACCATAGCATCGACTATGTGCGCGCGACACTCCCTAATGTTGGAGGCATCACGGAGATGATGAAGATTGCTGCGATCTGTGAAACCCACTTTGTCGGAATTGTTCCACACTTCACCGGACCCATCGCAACAGCAGCGTTGGTAAACAGCCTCGGTACTTTCTCAGGACCAGTTCTGATGGAGTACAACTTCGAAGGGAAAACCTTGCCTCATCTGCCCGTCTGTCTCGATTTCAAGAATGGCAAACTGTACCCGAACGAGCGGCCCGGGCTGGGGGTTGAGTTGGATATGAACCACTTAAAACTGATTGCAGAATACACTCAGCCCATTACTGCACGAGCTCAGACTTACTTTCGACCAGACGGCTCTATCACTAACTGGTAAGCAGCCCAATTCTGCTCAGCGGGTTACTTACTGCGGAGGAAGCTCACGCAAAATGGCAAGACATTCCAGCATCGCTCTTCCATTGTGATAACCGGCTTTCCAAATTTGAGCTTTTGCGCCGATTCCCTTACCGTTGCGGACGGTCTCCCACCACTCGCCGTTCTTCCAATCGGTTTGGTGCTGATCGACGAAGTCGTACGACTTTGCAAATACGTCCCAGTACATGGAGTCGCGGGTTAGCCGATACATGTACAGCGCCGATACGCAGGCTTCGGCTTCGACCCACCAGACCTTATCGGTTTTGTCGGCCGCTTGCAGAAAAGGCCCCGATTCGAAGAAGCCTCCCTGTTGCTGATCGAAGCCATACTTCTGGGCGTTTGCAAAGACAGCGCGAAACAGATCCAGTAGCGGGTACGGCGAAAGATTCGCGGCTTTGCAGGCATCGATCAGCAGCCAGATATTTTCAAGATCGTGTCCGTAAGATATACGTGCGTAGCCATTAGAGATGTCCGGTTCCCAATTACGACGATACTTATCGGTACAACCGGAGATTCCTTTTCGTACGACTGCATTGCTTTCAATCTGTATTAGCTCCATCAGACGTTGCAACGCCAGCGGGGACCGGCTCGCGCGATAGTAAGCAGTTACAGATTCGAGCAAGTGAAGATGAGTGTTCATCAGCTTATACTCAACTGGCCCCATGTAGCTGCTGCCAGTACGAAGCGGCGTCCAATCCTCGCTAAAAGATTCCATGTAACCGCCATACTGCTGGTCGTGAGCTTTGGTCTCGAGCGTCTGAAAAACCGCAGTGGCGAGCGCGAGCGCCTCCGGTTTCTTCGTAGCAAGGGCGTATTCAGATAATCCGTAAAGCCCAAATGATTGCCCGTATAGGTGCTTGTCTGGCAGAAGATGATGGTCACCGGTAACATCGACTTCCCAATAGAACCCGCCGTTTTTCTTGTCGAGCATTTTATCTCGAAGAAACCGAAAACCAACATCGGCCGCAGATAGCATCTTTTCCGGCTGATAGCCTTCGCGAGCCATCCGCGAAAAGAACCAGAGCATGCGGGCCTGCGTAACGATCATCTTGTCCGTCTTACCGGATGGGTTGCCTTGCTCATCGAAGTCGATTAGGTAACCTCCATTTTTCTTATCCACACAACGCGAGAGCCAGAACGGAATGATGTTCTGCTGAAGATTACGCTCCACCTTGGCAGCATAAGCTTGCGCCTGTGGGCCCTGTGCTGCCCGGCCATTGACGAGCGTAAGGGTAGCCATTGACAACAGGAGCATTGAGCGGCGGAAACAAAAGGCCAACATTGCACGGTAGAGCATCACCCGAAGGCTGTTGAAGGGAAGCCTCTACTTGCCCAAGTCCTTGCAAGCTGATGTGATAATCTCCACCTGAACTTACAATGAACTTCATCCGATCACGCATTCGATGGGTCCTGATTCTTTGGATCTTTCTCATGAGCGCGGTTGCGTACTTGGATCGCGTCAATATATCCATCGCGGGTAAGTCAATCGAAAAAGAATTTGGTTTGAATAACGTGCAGTTGGGGTATGTGCTCAGTGCCCTACTCCTGGGCTACGCTTTTTCCCAAGCACCAGCCGGACGTCTGGCGGACCGGCTGGGCCCGCGTTTGATTCTTATGCTCGGCGTGATTTGGTGGGCGCTGTTCACTATCGGTATCACCATTCTTCCCACCAGCATTCCGGGTGT
>CAXTWQ010000068.1:14863-27173 GCA_964248065.1 uncultured Bryobacteraceae bacterium
GTGATGTATCCTGCCTCCAATTGCGTAGTCTCTTCCTGGATTCCTACAACCGAGAGAGGAATAGCCAATGGCCTGATCTTTGCTGGCGTGGGGTTTGGTGCTGGCATCACCTCGCCGCTGATCACATACATCATGATTCAGCATGGATGGCGTGCAGCCTTCTATGTCAGTGCCGCGCTGGGTCTTGTTGCCGGGTCGGTCTGGTTTGTGCTGGCTCGTAATCGGCCTCGTCAGCATCCCTGGGTGACAGAGCAGGAAGCCTCTTATATCGAGGCCGGACTTCCTTCCAGCGCTAAATCTTCACAGAAGCAGATGCCCTGGATGGCAATCCTGAAGAATCCTGACATCCTGCTGCTGACGTTCAGCTACTTTACTTTCGGGTATGTTGCGCAGATCTTCTTCTCTTGGTTTTTTATTTACCTGATCGAGGTTCGCGGCCTCAACTTACGCCAGAGCTCTCTCTATACAATGCTGCCGTTTCTTGCGATGTCAATTGGGTCGATTGTGGGTGGGTTTATTAGCGATTACCTCACGAAGTTATATGGCAAGCGGGTTGGGCGTTGCGGCATCGCCGTGTTTGGGATTGGAGTTTGTGCCATCTTTATTGCCCTGGGAACTCAGGTAGCGAGCGCACAACTTGCAAGCCTGGTATTGGCCGGCGGTGCGGGCGCACTTTACCTTGCGCAGAGTTCATTCTGGTCAACCAGTGCTGATATTGGAGGCAAGTCGGCCGGGTCTGTGTCGGGGGTCATGAATATGGGCGCACAGCTCGGAGGCGCAGTAACAGCTTCACTTACACCTGCCATTGCGCTTCAGACTTCGTGGAATGTTTCGTTTCTAACTGCTGCTGCCCTTGCTGGCTGCGGTGCCCTTGCGTGGTTGCTGGTAGGCCGGAAAGTGACCGATGCTCAAGTCGCTGTCCCCATGGGAGCGAAGGCTCTGGGGGAAACTAACGTTTCGCACTAGATCGTGCCCACTCCGGCAAGAGATTCGCTGGTGCTTTGGACAGCGCATCCTGGAGCGCGACTGTGAGGCTGGAGTTATTCGGATCAAGTTCCACTGCTCGGTGCAGCTCCGTTAGCCCTTCGGTCCATTGAGCAAGCCGGAGTAGGGCAATGGCGTAGTTAGTGCGTATGCCGACGTGATCCGGATTCAAGGTTAAGGCTTCGCGATACCGCACGAGCGCCCCTGGCAAATCGCCGGCCTTCTCCAAAGCAGTCCCTTCATTGTTGATTTGTAGAGACTTCAAAGCATTTTGACTTTTTAGATCCCGAGCATGTAGCACCTCGGCCAGCTTCCGCCGGATGACAATGGCCTCGTCATCGCGTCCGACTTGTCGCAATGCACTCTGCAGCGAGTTAAGCGTTGACTGATCTTCCGGGTTCAGTCGATAGGCAGCTTGAAGGGGACCAATGGCGAGTTGTGGCTCGGCTCGGCGCAGGTATTCAGAACCTAACCGATATTGCGCTATCCCTTCGTTTTCATTTAATTCAACAGCTCTGCGAAAGGCGGCCAATGCGCCGTCATCATCGCCGGTTGCGTTGAGTGAAACCCCAAGGTCTGACCACGCTTCCGGAAAATTAGGGCGAATTGCAACGGCCATTTGCAAGTGCTTTATCGCCATGCTGTTGTTGCTTTCAGCGCTGAAAATTTTGGCGCGTAGATAGTGCGCGTCTGCAGCTTCAGAGGCTTGCTTCAGCAATGTGATGGCCCGGTCAAGATGAGTGGCAGCAGCATTCGCGTCTCCCAGTTGCAGAAGGACAGCTCCCAAGTTTTCCTGGGCTACGCCGAAGTTTGGATTGAGAGCAACAGCGCGTTCAAATGCATTACGCGCCTCCTTAGAATTGCCAAAGCGGTTATAGGCCTCGCCCAATGCATTAAGAGCTTCGGGCGACTTTGGAAGCAGTCGCACTGCCTCAGCGAGTTGGCTGATAGCTTCTTCACGCTGCCCGGCCTCAGCTTGCAGGCTGCCCAAAAGGAGGCGTGCATCCGCGCTTGAAGGCTTGGTCTGCACCAGTTCGCGAAGCAAAGTGATGGCCGCATCGCGTTCTCCTCTGGCCGCCAGGCTCCAGGCCTGCTCCAGCTTCGTTTGCTCCCCGAAAAGGTAAGCCGATAGAAAGAGGAAGCAGCAAAGAAAAGGGTGAGCGGAAACAGCGGCTCTATATACCTTTGTTCTCATGGCTAAGTGGACTTGTTGAATTGTTGGGAACGAGTAACACCGCTTCCCTCAGTTATTTCCAATAGGTGATTCACGGAAGCACCGCTTATTTTCTCAAGACCGCCACTGGGCCAGCGAACATCAATGCCGACGGTAGTTGCTCGGCCAAGGCCGAAGTGCAGGCGCCTATCGTTCACCGATAAGTACGATGTCTGGGCTAGAACTTCCTGAACCTGGAGCTTATCGCCGTAGCGGACAATAACGCGAGCGCCAATCGCACTGCGGTTTGACTTCACCCCCACCAGTTTCACTTTGATCCAATTGCCAGGGTCTCGAAGGTCGTTTTGCAACAGCGATGGCGGCTCATTCAGGTTCATGATGAGAATATCCATATCGCCATCGTTATCAAAATCCCCAAAAGCACAGCCGCGGCTGCAATGGCAGGCTTGGATACCCGGGCCAGCTTGAGAGATCAGCTCTTCAAAACGGCCATTCCCGAGATTGCGAAATAAAATTCGTGGAACAGCATAAGGCTCGTCGGGATGGCTTTGCAGTTCCGGGTAAATGCCTCCGGTCACCCAGAGTACGTCAGCGAAACCGTTATTGTCGAGATCCTGGATGCCTACGCCCCAGCTTATAAATCGGGTTTCGACGCCTAAACCAGAATGTGCGGTGCCGTCCCGGAAGTCACCTTTTCCATCGTTCAAATAAACTGCCGGAGTGTCCGCCGCGAAGTGGGTCTTGACGATGTCCAGATTGCCGGAGGAGCGCAGGTCACCGATTGCGATACCCATTCCAGCCTGCTCCATTCCGTCCTCGCTAAGAGCGATACCACGCTCCATCGCCTGCTCGGTGAACGTGCCATCGTGATTGTTGTGGAAGAAGAGGCTAGGTGTCGAATCGCATGCCAGATAGATATCAGGCCAGCCATCATCATCCAGATCCGCTGCTACGGCGGTTAATCCATAGCCGCCCTGAACAGATTGAATACCCGACACTGTTGTGACATCCGTGAATGTGCCATCTCCGTTATTGCGGTACAAAGAATGTTGGCCATAGGGAAGTCCGCGAGGGCCACAAAACACTGCTTCCGCATTGCACTCCTTCGACGCTCCGGCGCGAGGAACCGAATTGATATCGAAGGTCAGATAATTTGAGACAAAGAGATCAAGCTTACCGTCGCGATCGTAATCGAGGAACGTGCAACCGGTTCCAAAACGCGACTCAGTGCTAACGAGTCCTGCAACCTTTGTCACATCGGTGAACGTACCATCACCATTGTTTCTATACAGAATGTTCTGTGGCCAGCCAGTAATAAACAGATCTTCCCAGCCATCGTTGTTGTAATCGCCAACGGTGATCCCGAACGCATAACGATTGCCGAGCAGTCCGGCTCGCTGCGTCACATCTGTGAAGGTGCCATCTCGATTGTTTCGGTAAAGGCGCGAGGAACAATCAGGCGGTGGATCACCAAAGCGAGACCCTGACAGCACCAGGATGTCGAGCCATCCATCGTTGTCGTAGTCAAGAAAGGCTACGCCACTGCCCATAGCCTCGATAACATAATCGGCCCGATCTTTATGGCCGCCAATGGCTGGCTTGTGAAGGCCGGCTTCGCGGGCAACGTCAGTAAACTTCGCGTTAAAAGGCAGGCCAGAAGATTTACCTCGAGCCGTGGCGTGCACGTGTCGCGACGCCATCCCGCCGTTATTGCGAGTAGCTGTACTCTGAGTGCTGTCTTGCCCTAAAAGCAAAGGGCTCAGTGGAAGAGTGAGCCCTTTCAGCAGATTGCGGCGCGTCAGGATGAACTTGCCTCCAAGATCACGCTACCAGCATAGAATCAACTCATTTCTTAGAATAGAATTCGAAGCCCGATCTCAACTTGCCGACCTGCCTGGTTTCCGTATGTAGCGTTTTGAGATCCGAACTGGCCCCCAGGAGCGCCCTGGTAAAGTGCCTGCCCGAAGTAAGGGCTGCTTTGTGAGGTGTCCGGGTCTCCACGGTTCAATTTGTTAGTTGCATTGTAAGCAGTCATTTTCAACTGCGCCTGCCATTTCTCCGTGATGTGAATGTTCTTTAAGATGCTCGCATCGAGATCAAAGAAGCTCGGACCGGTGATGCAGGAATACTGCAGCGGGTTAGTTCGTAGCGTGTACGCCTGACTTGGCAGCGGCTGAAACGCGTTCGGGTTGAAGTAGTAGCCAGCTGGAACGTTCTGGCACGGATTACTGACCACGGTCAGATTACCGAAACGTGGGTAATCGCCGGTGTTGAATGTAAGAACACCTGTGATCTGCCAGCCGCCGAGAACTGAATCTGCAACTCTGGGCATGGAGGAGAAGTAACGCTTACCTTTACCGATGGGCAATTCATAACTGCCGGCGCTGGTGATGCGGTGATGTGGCTGGTCGCTTGCCTGCCATGTCAGATTATCCGTGAACGTGCTCAGATCGTTGAAGTACTGCTGATACTTTTCACGTATGTAGATATAGCCGAACAGAAAGTTATAACCCTGGCTGAAGCGCTTTTGGATTCTGACTTCGAAGTCCTGATATCGTTCTCCTGCGCCCAGCGTATTGAGTTGATAGATGCCGCCATAGAGCGGGTACGGACGTAACAAAGATCCAAGCGTAACCGTGGGCTGATTATAAAGCGGACCAGGTATCAACGTCGTATTTAGATAGTGGTAGAACGGATTTGACACCGTGTTGTTCAAGGTGTCTTGGTATTGAGTCTGAATACGAGGATCGATGTTATTCAGCGACTTTGTAAAATGCTGATCACCAAAGTTGCGGAAATAAGTCACGGTTGCAACCATCTGACCGGGAAACTGGTGCTCAACCGTGAAGTTTAAACGGTGGTTGTAAGCTTGCTGAAAATTTTGTGGATAGTAGATCAGGTCAGTTCCGCCCCTGCCTAAGTTGGTACCGACGGCTTTTCCGAGCGGTGGAATTAGAGGATTGGTAGACGGAAACGGGTTGGACAGAGTTGCCTGAGGAACCCCATTTAACACAGGCGCGGTGTTCTGGATGGAGGTCAAACCAAGATAGGGTGGTTCAAGGAAATTGAGCGCTTCGTATCCCGAAACTCCAGGCGGGGTGCTGGCGAAATTATATTCAGTAGGAACGGTGTACATGGCATACCCGAACCGGATCGCGGTTTTTGGATCCAACTGATAAGCAAGGCCGACGCGCGGCTGCAGATTGAGTTTCGGCGTTTGCCACATTCCGGGATTGGAACTACTCGTAAATCTCCAAAGGCCGTTGTACTGTGAATAATTCGGTCCAACAATCGCTTGGACCTGAGCCGGCATCTGCGGAGGGTTGGCCGCAATGGCAGGGTCAGTTCTTGAGAAATCTAATCCTTGAGAAAGGTTGTGCGCCGGATCATGCCAGGCAGTTTCGTACTCATCACGCAATCCTAAAATGACGGTCAGATTCCGAGTTACCTTCCAGTTGTCCCCGATGTACAATCCGAAGAAGTCAGTCAGTGGGTTCGGCGCCGGGCCACCAATCATCTGAGAGGAACTGTCGAGAGCACCGAGCAGGAATGAAGCGAAACTGTCCCCTGACTTAGTCAGGTCAGGGTTGTTGTAAGTATTTGCGGTTTGACCTTGGCTGAAATCAAAGTGCGATGTTCCACTAACCAAAGTGGAACCGCCAGTACGCCTGTATTCAAAGCCTGCGGTCAAATAGTGAGAGCCTCTTTGTTGAGAACCTTGCACGCTGAAGGTCTCTGCAGCAGGACGCTGGTTCCACACATAGCCCGTTCCGCCGAAACTCGATCCGCCAATGTTGATCGACGGATAGTAGATCGGCACGCCAGTTGATACACCCTGGTAACTCTGATAAAACGTATTTCCATTCGGCCAGATACCGTTCCAACCATTTTGAAGAGAGTTTGAAGCGAAGGCGTCGATCAGGTTATACCAAGCGCCGTGAAAGTTGATGACAGTGCTTGGAGTGATTGACCAAACGGCATCGCCGATAGCCTGGTTAGCACCTCGCTCACTGCCGGAGGGAACATACAGAGGTGAGTTATTGGGAGTAGGATTTCCTGCAACATCAGTCGTGTGATAGCGGCCATATAGGCCAGAAACTCGCCACTTATCACTAATAACGTAATCGATTCGGTCAGACCAATTGTAGTAATTGTAGCTATCGAGATAACCCTTCTGATAATTGTTAGTGTGGTTGTATCCCGTGTTTCCCTGATTAGGATCAAATAGGTAGGAGGCTAACTTTGCCGACAAAGGATCAAAGCGAGCTGACGGAATCTTGTTGCCGGGGAAAGCAGTTCTTGAGATGGCCCCGGTGGTCGGGTTTACGACGGTGCTGAATGGATCATAGATCGTGCGCTGAGAGCCATCGGCCGCTAAAGTCTGTGAGAAATCACCCGTACGTTCCAACGGAGTCGGAACTGTGCGCTGGTAGCTCCCGGGCGAAGCAATAATCCAGTACTCTAGTGAACTGAAATTGAAGATCTTGTTCTTCCAGAGTGGATTCCCAACCGTACCGCCAAACATATTCTGCCGCTGAGCGTTATTTGTAAACCGGGTTCGATCCGCCTGTGCGCTGAGCCAGGGATAGCGGCCGAGGTAAAACAGGGAACCGTGCCAGTCATTGGTTCCGCCCTTGGTCGTAACGCTAATAACACCACCCGCGCTATGGCCCGCCTCGGCCTGAACACTGTTCTGAGAAACGATCACTTCCTGTACCGCGTCCGTGTTCGGCGGGTAAGCGGCTTTGAAACCAAGGCCGATAGGGGAGCCGTCCACCAATAAATTGTTCTTTAAATTTGTGCCGCCGCCCAGGTCGACGCTATTGGCTGACCAGGATTGGAACGGCTGAACCTCGCCTCGTGTGTTGATAGCCGCGGGTTCCAGCAAAGTTAGCTTGAAAGGATTGCGATCGAGCCGGGGAGTATCGTTGGCCAGCTTGGTGTCGATGGTCAATTCCTGGTTACTCGAGTTGAATTCCACGGCCGGCGGGGTTGCATCCACCGTTACGCTCTGGCGCAGAGTGCCCGGTTTCATGTTGGCGTTGACTGTAATGTCACCGCCCGACTGCACCGCGATATTCTCTTGTGTGAACGGTCCGAACCCAGTCAGATTAATGTTTATCCGGTACGTGCCCGGTTCCACGTAGTCGAAGATATACAAACCGTCAGCGTCCGATTGACGACTTGCGTTCACCCCTGTGTTGATATTTGAAAGCGTCACCGTAGCGCCTGGAATGACCGCACCCGAATCGTCGGTGACTAATCCTCGAATCTGCGCTCGATAGCTTTGCGCCACTGCCAACCAAGAGCAGAAACATGTAAACAGCAGAGCAGACAGAACTGCCCTCGTGAAAAACTTCATGGTGATTCCTTTCAACTACGGGGTGCTGAGTGATAGGAATATCAACATCGGTAACGCAATGTCAACAATTTTTGAGAGAGTTCTTGTTAAGAAATTTCTTAAGAATCAAAAAACGAGGAGTTACAGGTACTTGGTCCCATTTGCAACTTAGTCCCAATCTTCTCTGCTATGCTTTGAAACGCCCCTCTGTGGAATGCGTCGTATAGTTCTCTTTTTCATCTCAGCGGCTTGTTGTGCCGCTCAACCCGACTACAGTGGCTGGCAGGCAGTTGGCGGTAACACCGAAAATATCCACTACTCCTCGCTCAAGCAAATTAACAAAGAGAATGTAAAGTCTCTTCGCGTTGCCTGGACGTACGATAGCGGCGACAGTTATCCGGGTTCCGACATGCAATGCAACCCGATCGTGGTTGACGACGTAATGTTTATCACCACTCCCAAGCTGCGCGTTGTCGCTTTGGATGCAGCATCAGGAAGAGAACGCTGGAGCTTCACGGGACAGATTGGTGGACGGGCACCTCATCCTAACCGCGGGCTGACTTACTGGACGGACGGCAAAGAATCACGTATCCTGCTGACACTCGGGCACGAACTGCTTTCATTAAACGCGAAAACAGGGAAGCTTGACCCGCTCTTCGGCAAGGAAGGTCGAGTGGATCTCCGGGAGGCTTTCGATACACCACTAGAGGACACGTCGCTTAGTGTAACGAGCCCGGGCGTTATCTATCGAGACTTGATTATTCTCGGCAGCTCTGTGGCGGAAACGCTTCCAGCTACGGCCGGTGACATTCGAGCCTATAACGTTCAAACCGGTCAGCTTGCCTGGACGTTCCATACCATCCCTCATCCGGGAGAATTCGGCTCCGATACATGGCCGCCAGGAGCGTGGAAGACATCGGGCGCCGCGAATAATTGGGCGGGCTTGGTCGTTGATCAAAAACGCGGTCTGGCGTATGTTCCAACAGGCTCCGCCGCATTCGATTTTTATGGAGCTGACCGCCACGGTGATAACCTATTTTCCGATTCATTGTTGTGTCTGGATGCGGCTACAGGCCAACGCAAATGGCACTTCCAGGAGATACGTCACGACGTTTGGGATCTTGACTTTCCTTCCGCGCCTCTTCTGGTAACTTGCCGTCACAATGGAAAGCTAGTGGACGCTGTTGCCCAGGCAGGCAAAGATGGTTTCCTGTATGTTCTAAACCGCGACACGGGCGAAAGCTTATTCCCCATTGAGGAGCGGTCCGTGCCCGCATCTTCGGTGGATGGTGAGCAGCTTGCACCTACCCAAAAAATTCCGACTAAGCCTGCGCCATTCGTGCGCCAGGGATTCACGGCGGACACGGTTACGAATCGAACTGAGGCAGCGCACCAGGCAGTACTTGCGCAGCTGAGCAAGCTCGATTACGGCCGGCTGTTTCAGCCACCAAGCCTGAAGGGAACCGTCTACTTCCCGGGCCTGGCAGGCGGTGCCGAGTGGGGTGGAAGCGCCTACGATCCCGAAACCCATCTGTATTACATCAATGCGAATGAACTGCCCTGGCTTGTGCGATTGATCCCCGCCGGTGAGGTCGCGAACAAGCTTACGGCCAGCAAGCTCTACCGATACCGGTGCGCAGGTTGCCATGGGCCTGACAGAAAAGGCGCACCACCCGAATATCCAGCGCTCGATCACGTTAGTGAACGGTTAACAGCCGAGCAGATCACGTCCAAAATTCACAACGGCGGTGGACGCATGCCTGGCTTCGCCTCGCTCGGCGACCCTGCTATCCAAGCACTTACTGCGTACTTACAAAACGATAGCGACACCCCAGTCACTCTGCGTAACGTCAAGGGCTCTGTTCCGGCTCTGAAGTACGGAGTGGAAGGTTATCGCAAATTCCTGGATCCGGATGGTTACCCCGCGAATACTCCACCTTGGGGAACTCTGTCTGCAATCAACCTGGATACTGGCGAGTACTGCTGGCAGATACCGTTGGGTCAATACCCTGAACTGGTGGCGAAGGGACTTCCGAATACCGGCAGCGAAAATCATGGCGGCGGGGTAGTTACTGCCGGCGGATTATTTTTTATAGGCTCAACCCATTACGACAGTAAGTTCAGAGCCTTCGATAAAGGAACAGGCGCGCTTCTTTGGGAGACTACACTACCGAATGCCAACAACGCGACTCCTTCCACCTATCAAGTCAAGGGAAAGCAATTCGTGGTAGTAACGGCCGGTGGGGGAAGAGATCGTCCTTCTGGTGGATCCTTCATTGCTTTCGCAATTCCGGCAAGCTGATCTTAGTTAAAAGCAAAGCGACTCATTTGCTCACTGGAGCACGAACTCCAAAGCAATAGAGCGTTGAACTGTGGTCCACCGCGTAGACCTTTCCGTCGTCTATAGCCAGGCCTCCGAAATGGTTCCAACTTTTCATTGCGGTTCCGCTTCGGTACAACAGCTTGCCCGTTTTTGCATCCAAAGCCATTAGCTCTGCTCCATGAGTTCCTGCGCCGCGCTCTTCGGTCGTGAGTAGATTCTCCTTCCAATCCTTCTCGCTCTTGAACTCGGTCCTTTCCTGCTTCACCTGTCGTGGGTTCTCTCCCGTGGCAAGAATAAAGACAATGCCATTGGCGACAGCAGGTGCATCAGGCAAGTTCACGTCGGGCGACACCCAGGCTAGCCTCAGGCACGGTGTACCGGTCTTGCTCAGTTCTACTTTGAATGCAAATACAGATCCATGCGGCGCTTGGCCATTCACGGTGAAAGCGGTTGCAAATGCCTTCGCTGGTTCACCCCACAGTGGCACGTAAATCCAAGGCTGGCCCGTTTCTTCCTTCCAAAGAGCCGGCGCGCCCCAGATCCCTTTCTCTTCCAGCGACCCTGTCTGATTACCGATCTGTGGCGAAAGATAAAGCGGACTTTGGTGGTCCTTGTCGCCTAGAAGATCTGCGTTGAGCAGATAAACTACTGACTCTTTACCGCCCCCGGCAATAAGATGGTAGTCCCGATAGGCGAACCACAGATGCCCGCCAGATGGAAGGTCGAGATCTTTCCGATTCACGTCCCTCCAGTTCAGCGGGCTGAAATAGTCGACAATGTCCAAGGCTGGTGTGGAAGCAGCTAATACCGTACTGCCAAAGTCTCCACTTTGCGGGTTGAGCGTTCCATCTCCGGTAGTCGCGTAAGCAATGCTATTCTGACCAATGGCAGCACCGCCGCGAGACCACATGCCGCCACCTGAACCATTTCGTACCAGCATTTCGTAACTGGTCCGGTGCGTGGGATTGTCTACTTGCATCGAGTAAATACCGGAGCGATCGCCTCCGCAGCCTTGCGAAGTCGTCGTATAGATGAACCCGTTGTTTAAATTTAAACTCCAGGGCTTGGAAAAGGGTGGCACAAACTGGTACGGTCCAAACTGGATGTTGCCCGTTCCTAGATCGAGCCCGAATAACCTTCCGTCATAGGCGAGAACGAAGATCATGTTTTGACGGCGATCAATCACCGGCGTCGCATTGACAGCATTGAGACAGAGAAAGTAAGACTCTGCTTTCGCGTTCACATAACTCTGGAAGGTTCTGCTCCAAACCAACGTGCCAGTCTCAGCATCCACGGCGAATAAATGGTTGGAACTTCCCGCGACGTAGGCAAGCGTTTTAGCCCCGGACAAAGTAGTTACATTCCGGGCGACCACAGGAGCGGTGAGCGCGTTCAATGCAAGAGGAGCATTGTCTAACTGAATGGACCACTTCAGTTCCAGGTCTTTGGCGTTGGCAGGAGACAACTTCGTTTCCTCCGAAGCCCAGGCCGATCTCTGAGGATCATGTCCGTAAGTGGGCCAATCCGCTTGAAGCAATATTGCGGAATTGAGAAAAAGAACGGTGCAGAGCAACTGCGGAAGAAACAGTGTCATAGTCGAATCGTAATCACAACCCAATGTTTATAAGCCAATGCCGGACGGAACGAGACGGAAGAATTCTTGTAGACTTCAGCAAGTCTATTATCTGAGATTCCAATCGGCCCAGGCAGGTCTGCTGCCGACTGTGGTAGTTTGCTCTGGTGCGAGCCCTGAAACGTGTATTTGGACGGACTATCCTTGCCTGTGTCTGCTTGCCGCCGTTTCTTCTCGGTTACCAGATTAGTCCCTTGGATGGCTTAGCGAATCTCAGTGACACGGTGTCGAAGCGTGCCTCCAGTGCTGACACATCTGGCGGCAATGCTGATGCTGTGGAAGTAAAAGCCCATAGTACCGTCACGCTGGCAAATCTGGAAGGCGCGGGCTCCATCCGGCATATCTGGTTCACGATTAATTCACCGAGTCCGTTTCATTTGCGCGAGCTTGTTCTACGCATGTATTGGGATGGCGAAACCGATCCCAGTGTCGAAGTTCCCATAGGTGACTTTTTTGGAACTGGTTTCGAGTACGAAGACATTCCGGGCGGGCATCGCGGCCAAGCGTACCATTCATGGTCGTCCATGCCCATCACAGTGCAGGATCGCGCCATGAACTGCTACTTCGACATGCCGTTTGGAAAAGGCGCGCGGTTGACTCTTAGCAATGATGGCGCACAGGATGTCCCGAATTTGTACTTCCACATCGACTACCAGCAGTTCAGCAATGCAACAGCTACCGGTAACAAAGGGCGCTTCCACGCACAATGGAAGCACGAACTGACTCGTGCCGTTCCGCCCTCTGAGTCAGGCGGTAAGAACATCGATGGCAAAAACAATTATGTGTTCATGGAGGCTACCGGCAAAGGGTTATACGTAGGTACCATCTTGAATATTTTTGGACGGTCTACCGGCT
>CAXTWQ010000068.1:27183-27653 GCA_964248065.1 uncultured Bryobacteraceae bacterium
ATGTTTTTCGTCGATGGAGATTCCTCTCGCCCGACGGTCAGTGGAACGGGCTTGGAAGACTACTTCAATAACGCCTGGATGTTCCAGAAAGAGTTCAACTATCCCTTTATCGGTTATTCGCAAGCAGGAAACCGGGACTGGACCGGAAGTCACACCATGTACCGCTTCCATATTCAAGACCCAATCTACTTCCAGACACGTCTGCGCGCAACCATCGAACATGGACATGCGAACGACCGGGAGGACGAATATACAAGCGTCGCTTTCTGGTATCAAACCGAACCACACGCCAAGATGCTCCCGTTGCCGCCAATCAACCAGCGTCTGCCCACTTCTTACTGGAAGGTTCAGAAGCTTGATCGCAACTTGCCCAATTGAAGTTCACGGAAGAAGTTACATCAAGTGCATGGGAAGTTACTGGTTGAATACGGGTGCGCCGGGCAAGTCCTGATTCGTCACAAGAAGCTTGC
>CAXTWQ010000069.1:0-3144 GCA_964248065.1 uncultured Bryobacteraceae bacterium
AACATCTCCTTGGCTAGTTACCTTCCAGAAACTGGCTACAACACGGGCCAGTCCAGCAAAAGCGGTACGAGCTTTCACTGGACAGTGGACGCCGACTTCTGTTTGGACTACAATGCAGAAGTAATGCTTGGAGAATTTGAGTACCTTCTGGTGACTGCCACCATGCGGCTAGGCGAGCAGGCCTATGGCGCTTCGATCCGGCAAGAGATTGCCACCACCACTGGACGTGCTTGTTCCATCGGGGCACTGTACACCACCATTGATCGGCTCGAAGCGAAAGGACTGGTTCGGACGTGGATGGGTGAACCGACAGCGGAGCGAGGTGGCCGTGCAAAGCGAATGGTTCAAATTACTCCTGCCGGTGCGAAGGCCGCGAAAGATTTCTACCGGGCTGTCTCTGCGATCAGCCGCGGAGTAATTTGGGCAGAGCGGAAACGGCTGGTATGAGCGGTCTACCATGGTGGGCCCTTGAACTCCTGAGCCGGTTGCTCAAGCCGGACGAGCGCACTGCCGTTCTCGGTGACTTGGCTGAGTCGGAGAGCAATAGTGGAAGAGCGCTTCTGGAAGTGCTCGGTCTTGCCCTGCGACGGCAACTTGATGAATGGCGGCACTGGCAACCATGGGCAGCACTGCTCGGCGTGGCGGGCTTGGCAGGATTTTACCTGAGCCAACTGGTGCTTAATTTCGATGCAGGCGTATCCCTGCAAGTAAGAACTTACTGGAAGTACGGCGTTCACTATCGGCAGGGTGTAAGTGCAGTGCAGGACATAATCACCCTGCTTTCCACGCTACTGGCTCTAAGTGTCTGGTCGTGGACCAGCGGGTTTGTGCTTGCCCGTTTATCGCGGCGCACGACATGGCTGACCTTTGCATTCTTCTATGCCGTGGTAACCACGGCTTCGCTGATCCTGCTTGTATCTAACGGGAGCATAGTCTACGCTCATCGCCCCCCAATCCTGATGATGTTGCTCCCGTTCTTTCTTCCGAGTACGGCAGGAAAGGTTCTCTTTCTGGCTGCAGCGGGCTTGGGCGCAATGGCAAGCAAACGGAAGCGGGCAATCCACCTGGGGCCAGCAATTTGTCAGGCGATTGCCGGCGTTTCCTTGATCGTCCTACTGCTTTGGACCGGTAGTTGGTATGAGGTCGCTAAAGAGACATGGAGTAGCGGGCAATGGCATGGGACGCCGTGGACTGAACGTATTTTGCCGCTTCTGGTAATGAGCTGGCCGCTTGTTTACTTGCTTGGAATGGGCCGAAGCTTCGGAAGAAAGTTAGAGATCACACATGTATCGGCTTAAGCATTCAAGAGGTGCGGTATTAGGCTTGCTGTTCGGCTGGCTTACCGTGATGGCAAGCGGCGGCCAGAAAGTAAGCGGCACTCACGAAGTCGTCGAGCCAATAGCTGAGCGAAAACTCGCACCTGATTTCATTCTCCGAAACGAGCGAGGCCACGCCGTAAGGCTGTCAGGGTACCGTGGTCGGGTCGTGCTGCTGGATTTTTGGGCCACCTGGTGCGGAGGCTGCAAGACAGAGATTCCCTGGTATATGGAGTTCGATAGGAAATACCGTCGTCGCGGGCTCGCAGTCATTGGTGTTGCTATGGACGACGAAGGAGCAAAGGTGGTCAGACCGTTTGTCAAACAATGGCGTATTAGGTACACAACCGTTCTGGGAAACGAAGCGGTCGGTAAGCAGTACGAGCTTGGTGCTATGCCACTTACATTATTGATCGATCGGGAGGGCCGCATTGCCTTATCGCATAGTGGTGTAGTTGATCGACGTGACTTCGAGAATGCGATCCAACAACTTCTCAAGTAGACCTAAAGCGAACCAATTTTGGCTCGGCTTGCACGAGAACGCTTGAAAGTTTCTGCGGCAATGGCCGTGATCGTACCGGATACTGGAAGCATTTGAGCGGGCTCCGGCACTTCTGGCGGCGGTCCATCAGAGTCGTATACGATGCTGCCGGTAAGCACCGGAGCTGTTGCCTGTTCGCAATGCTGCTCGAAAGTGGCAGCGAAAGAGATATGGCTACTGGTAACTGAGATCGGGGCGCTGGTAACGGTGAAAGCTCCAAACGTCTGATCACAGCCGCGCCCCGATTGACCTGGAGTGTCGTTGCCCGCAATGTCTATCAGAGGACTTCCTAACAACGCCGCGTTCCTTGTCGCACCCAAATACGTTCCTGCTTCTAGCGGTTTACCGGTGTTATTGGTCCGAAAGTTAAGCGACCAGAGTCTCCAATAGCCAGGTGCAATCTCCTGATCGATGTTAAAAGAAATGGCATTCGCCAGCCCGGAAGTAGCAGGAATTGAGACGTAATTGAAGCCAGCAAAATACTGCATTGGAATGTTGTTAGCGCTCACAGTCCAGCTGGAAAAGTCATCGTAGTAATAACTCTGACCGGCGCCGACATAATCACCAGGCTGGCTCTGCATTGTGAGCCGGAAGAAAGGTGCAGCATGACAGGGCACAATGACTGGACCAAATGCTAGGAGAAAGATCGTGAGAAGGCGAGCACTAACGTAACGCATGTGAACGTCTCACGATAAGAATGAGGTGCAAGCTGCCGCAAGTTCTACGAGTTGCCGTAAGCCAAACGGTACCGGCCAGATAAGGTGGTTGCGGATGGTCAACGGTACATGTGATTTAACAAGATCACCGCTGTCTCGACTCGCAGCTAACGAGTGCCGTTATGGAGACGAACGAGCGAAGGTATTAAGTTCCTTCCTTAGAAAGCGAGGTATCAACCTAGCTGATCGTCATTGGAAACAAGGCTGCCGGTCAAGTCACATCAATCGCATCCTGCGAACCGTTATGGGAAATATCAGTTGGCCCGTTAAGCGAAATACGACGTGTGGCTTCCAAGTAATCCCGTAACAAAGTTCACGCTCGCGACTCATCATGCTTTACGCACTCCCGTGTCAGGCAAGATGGTGACCTTTGCTCCTCCAGCGAAACTTTCACCCTTGCCTTTCCATCCAGCCGGTATGGAATATCGACAGCTCGGTTACTCGGGCCTGAAAGTGCCGGCTCTCAGCTATGGCACAGGTACATTCGGCGGCACGACGGAGTTTTTCAAAGCCTGGGGAAGTAGCGACGTCAAAGAGGCCACGTGCCTAGTGGATATCTGCCTGGAGGCCG